>CAYQTE010000187.1:0-1555 GCA_964420285.1 uncultured Tepidisphaeraceae bacterium | reverse complement strand
ACGATCTCGAACGATTCGACGATCATGCGGTTGGTGGCGGAAAAGTCGGTCTGGCGGCGTTCGCCGACGATGTCGAAGGCGGTGCCGATGCGCAGGCTGAGCTTTTCGTCCTTGGGCGTGTGATCGATCGTGTCTTCGCCGATGAACTCCAGCGAATTGTCGGCGGGGTCTTTCTTGTAGACGCGCACGTGCCCGGCCGGGAGGGGCATGCCCATGCCGTTCTTTTCGGTGTTGTCCAGTTGGATGTAGACGTCGACCTGCTTGTTCATTTCGGTGCCGAGGTCGCGATTGGAGTAGGCGGAATCATTGTAGACGATGCCTCGGAACTGGTCGGGCAGGCCGTAATAGACGTAGGTCTTACTCACGGGGACGGCGGTCTTGGAGGGGAAGAGTTCGATCTGCTTGGTGGAGTTGTTGGCCAGGGATGTGGTTCGTTGGAGAGTGTAGAGGTGGTAGTCGAAGAAGGCTTGTTCCTGGAATTGGGGGGCTACCGCGTCGGCCAACTCGTCTGCCCGTCTCAGCTTCATCTGTCGTAAGAGATCGTCGGCAGGTGGGCCGGAAATTCGCCGCACATTTCCGGCGACGAGTTTGAGATTGGCGTCGGGATAGACCAGGCCGGATTGATTGCGGATGGTCACCCACGCGCCGACATCGCTGGCGGATTCGGCCGCGTTGAGGGTGAGGTTGTAATCAGCGCGCCAACCGATGTTGTCGGTCTGGTAGGTCACTTGCGCCTGATGCTTTCCGGCCTGCTCGGCGTGAATTTTCCAGACGAGCGTCGGCTTGACCGTGAGATTGGCATCCATGGCGGCGAGGCTGACCTGCGTCACCTCGGAGCGCGAAACCACTTCGACGGAACCGTTGGTCTGGATGACGAGGCTGTTCTCATCAAAGGAAAGAAGATCGCCTTGGATCACACTGGGCGCGGCCGCGTTGGCGCCCTGATGGCCCGCGTGAACGGTGACGGCCTTTCCAAGATATTTCTGGAGCAACTTATCGCCGCTCACCAGATCGTATTCGTAATTCTGCTCGAGCACGGCTGTGCTGTCCGGGGCGGTCAGTGATTTGAACGCGACGGTCGTGGGATCGATGCCGGTGGCGACATCGGTGAACCGGACCATGTTATCCCCGGCCAGCAGGTCGATGGGGCGCACTTCCCGCACGACGGCAAATCCGTCGGCCGTTCGATCGGCATTGGGATTCTCATCGTAATAATACGGCTGTGACTGGTCCTCGGGCGGGTTGTAGATGGTCAGGACAAATCGGCTGGGGGCGGTGGTCGGCGGATCGGCGGCTCTGGCGAGCGACGCGAAGGTGGCGAACATCAATGCGACGGCGAGCAACGAAATCTTCATGGGATTCCTCAACAGGCTTTGGAGATTATTCACGGCAGCATGTAACGCACGGTGTAGGTCACGGTCTTCTGGCCGTTGGCGGGGACGGTGATCGGGAAGTGGATGGTGCGCGAATCCATCTTGTCGTAATTATCGCTCTTGGCGGTGATTTCCCAACTTGACCAGCGGAAGAGGTTTTCCTTGACGATGACATCGACCGG
>CAYQTE010000186.1:0-1643 GCA_964420285.1 uncultured Tepidisphaeraceae bacterium | reverse complement strand
TCGCTGAAGCTCATAACAATCTGGGGATCGCACTGAAAGAGATGCGCCAGATCGACCAGGCCATCGCCTGTTATGAGCGGGCACTGGAGTTGAAGGGCGACCTGGTCGAAGCGCGGTCGAATCTCGGGGTCGCGCTAAGCGCCAGAGGCTTGATCGATCAGGCTATCGCTTGCCATCGACAGGTATTGGTCATCAAGCCCGAATTCGCCGAGGCCTACGTCAATCTCGGCAAGTTGTGGATCGAAACCGGGCAGATCGATCAGGCCATCGCCGCCTATCGCAAAGCCCTGTCAATCAAGCCAGAACTCGTCCTGGCGCACGATGGCCTCATCTACGCGATGCTCTTTCTCGCCACGCCCGACCCGCAATCCCTCTACGTCGAAAGCCAGCGATGGAACGACCAGCACGCCCGGCCGTGGGAACAGTTCGTCCGGCCGCATGCGAACGACCGCGACTGCGACCGGCCCTTGCGCATCGGGTATGTTTCCCCGGACTTCCGGCATCATTCGGTCAGCCGATTTGTCCTGCCGCTGCTGGCCGCACATGACCGTGGCGCCTATCAGGTTTACTGTTACGCACAGGTTCCCAACCCGGATGACATGACAGCCAAACTGCAGGCACATGCCCATGCCTGGCGGAGCATTGTGCGGCTCTCCGATGAACAAGTTGCGGACATGATCCGTGAGGATCGGATTGATATCCTGGTCGATCTGGCTGGCCACTCGGCCGACAATCGCCTGCTGGTTTTTGCCCGCAAGCCGGCGCCGGTGCAGGTGAACTATCAGGGCTATCCCGCGACGACCGGATTGACCGCCATCGACTATCGCCTGACCGACATCCTGTCCGATCCGCCGGGATTGAACGAGCCGTATTACTCCGAGCAGTTGATTCGACTGCCGCGAACCGATTGGTGCTTTCATCCCTCCGAAGATGCCCCGGCCGTCACGGCGTTGCCGGCAATCAGAAACGGCCATGTCACGTTCGGCAGTTTCAACAATCTGGCCAAGGTCAATGAACCGCTGCTGAAACTGTGGGCGGAGATTCTGCGCTCTTTGCCCACCTCGCGGCTTAGCCTCAAAGCCAGGGGTCTGGCCAGTATGTCGGCGCAAGACATGGTCCGGCAAGTGATGAGCAAACACGGCGTCGCACCGGATCGGCTCGATTTCTCCGGCCAGGTGCCCTGGGCTGAGCACCTGCCCCGCTACAACCAGATCGACATCGCTTTGGACACGTATCCCTATCACGGCACGACAACCACGTGCGAGGCGATGTGGATGGGAGTTCCGGTGGTCACACTCGCCGGCCCGATACACGTGGCCCGCGTCGGCGTGAGCCTGCTGACCAATGTCGGCCTGCCGGAACTGATCGCGCAGTCGCCAGAGCAATACGTTCAGATCGCCATCGGTCTGGCCGGTGACTTAGTGCGATTGGCCGCCGTGCGCCGGTCGCTTCGGGATCGCATGCTTGCGTCCTGTCTGACGGATGGCGAAAGTTTGGCCCGTGACATCGAAAATGCCTACCGAACCATGTGGCAAACCTGGTGCGCGGGGTAAAGTGCGTTGATGTGCAAATAGTGCCCCCGGCCGCTTGACGGTAGGATGGGCACGATGTCCGACAAGACGGTCGAGCAACTCATCGAGCAG
>CAYQTE010000185.1:0-1756 GCA_964420285.1 uncultured Tepidisphaeraceae bacterium | reverse complement strand
CTTGTATTGGAAACCGAATCGGATTTCAGGATCATCCTTCGATTGGAAAATGCTCTTCGGCTTGGTGCTACCCGAGGAGGCCGCCGTTGCGCAACGGTAGACATACATTGGCGGCCGGCCCGCCGGCATTGGTTCCCGCCCGGATGGCCCGTTGCGCCATCTATACCCGCAAGTCCACCGAAGAGGGACTTGACCAGGAGTTTAACTCGCTCGACGCGCAACGCGAAGCGGCCGAAGCCTACATCCTGAGCCAGCGGGGCGAGGGGCTTATCGCCTTGCCGGAGCGCTATGACGACGGTGGCTTCAGTGGCGGCAACCTGGAGCGCCCCGCGCTGCAACGGCTTCTCGCGGACATCCGCGCCAGCGCGGTCGATTGCGTCGTGGTTTACAAGGTTGACCGCCTGAGCAGATCCCTGATCGACTTTGCCCGGATCATCGAAGTCTTCGACAAGTGTCGCGTCAGCTTCGTGTCCGTAACGCAGCAGTTCAACACCACGAACTCACTCGGACGCCTTACCCTTAACATTCTCTTATCGTTCGCCCAGTTCGAAAGAGAGATTATCGGTGAGCGGACGCGCGACAAGATGTCGGCGTCGCGCCGCAAGGGCAAATGGACCGGGGGCCACCCGGTGCTCGGGTACGACATCGACCCGCGTGGCGGACGGCTGATCCTCAACGCCGACGAAGCCCACCGAGTGCGGGCCATATTCAAGCTGTATCTCGACTACAACGCCATGCTGCCGGTGGTACGTGAAATCGACCGCCGCGGCTGGCATACCAAGCAGTGGGTCACAAAGAGAGGTGGAACCCAGGGCGGCAAGCCATTCACCAAGGGCAGGCTGTACCGGTTGCTGACAAACCTGATTTACACCGGCAACGTCGAGTTCAAAGGCCAGGTCTACGATGGCGAGCACGAAGCCATCCTGGAGGCCGAAACTTGGGAGAATGTGCAACAGATCCTGCACCGTAACGGGCGGAGCGGCGGGATTGAAGTTCGCAAGGAGTGCGACGGCATCCTTGAGCACGGAAAGAATCCTGCGGAGCGCCGAGCGCTGTCGGAGGAGTACGGCCGCGCGGCGCGCATCTCCGACGAACGCGTGGACATCGCCGAGGTCGCCGGCATTGTCCGGGCGGCCGCGGCTGCTCGGAACGGTTGGAAGGTGATCCTCGGGCGGTGCACACCGACGCGCCGCCCCGCGGGCAGCTCTGCCGCAAGCGAAGACTAAGGGCGTCATGGGGGCCTGCCGGATGCCGGCCTCGCATTGTCGTTCCCGATCCTACGCAGCGCGTCTGCGTGCACGGCTATAGGATAGGAGCGTGGACGGTAAATAGGAACCAAGGAACGGAGGCAGGTCCCCTATGCTGTCGATGGAGCCGATCGGGTATGTGAGAAGCCCTTACCGCGATACCGGCGAGATTCCGAAGGGATTAGGCGCCAAGCACGATGCGGAAGGGGTTCTCGAAATACGGGCAGAATTTGAGCCTGGCCTCACGGATATTGAAGGCTTTTCTCACCTGTTTGTCATCTGGGCGTTTGATCGCTCCGAAGGGTTCAACCTGGTGGGAACGCCGGAACGCCGCCGAGTGACGATCAGCCGCACGGCGTGTTCGCGACCCGCTCGCCGCGGCGTCCGACCCCGATTGGGTTAACTGTGGTCGAGCTGCTCTATCGCAATGGGCCGGTCCTCCACGTTCGCGGAATCGACATGCTGGAGGGGACCCCGATTCTCGACATCAAGCCCTATCTCTCAAGCGT
>CAYQTE010000184.1:0-1819 GCA_964420285.1 uncultured Tepidisphaeraceae bacterium | reverse complement strand
AGTGTGGCTACGACCTCCGCGCCAGCAAGGAGCGTTGCCCCGAATGCGGGACGCCAATTCCGCTCGACAAGACTCGCCACAGGCTGCCGGGGAAGGATTTGAAACCGCCGCCAACCGACCCGCCGCCGGAGCCGTTGCCGCCGGGGTGATCGGTGCGGGGTGGGGGAACAAGGGCCAATCCGCCGGTCATGCCACGCGCACGCCTATCGGTCTTGAAACCAGTCTTGAAAGAAATGATGCGTCGGGTATTGGCCCGGCCTTTCCATTTGCGGGCGGCGCGCATAGAGTTGGCCGTGAACACTGGAGGATCATTCCGGATGCGGAACCTGACGCGCCCCGCGGGCGAGAGAATGTCGGCCGGCGTATTGGAACAGTTGACGGACATGCAGCATCTGCACCCGCACCGGGCGTTGCGGCTGTGCCTGGCCGGTAGCGCGGCGAGGCTGGGAATGGCGGGCGATGAAGTCGATCGCGCGCTGGTCCGGCTGTCGCTGGATGGCGCACGGTCGATCGGGCGGTTGCGGCGGACGGAATTGACGCAATTGGCTCACCATATCGAGCGACGGCGGGATGCCGGCGATGGATCGCCGGTGACGCGGTTGCCGATCCGGTCCGTGGAGGGCTGCGGGCGATCGTGAAAGCCATTTGCGGGCAGGAGCCGGTGGCGGCGAGCGGACGTTGCGATCAAATCGATCCTGCCGCGGGGTGGATTCATTGCGGCCGGCGCGTACAATGCCTTCTTTTCACGGTTTGGCCAAGCCGAGGGATCACGAATGGCTTGCGTTTGTTTTTACTTTGAAATCCACCAGCCGTACCGGCTGCGCCGATACAGCGTCTTCGACACGGACAAGCACTATTTCGACGATCGGATCAATGCCGAGATCATCCGCAAGGTCGCCCGGAAGTGTTACCTGCCGGCCAATCAGTTGATGCTCGAGACGATCAAGGCCCACGAGGGGCGCTTCCGCATCAGCTATTCCATCACCGGCACGGCGATGGAACAGCTTCGGGAACATGCGCCGGAGGTCATCGATTCCTTTCGGGAATTGGCGGCCACGGGGTGCGTGGAGTTCCTGGCGGAAACCTATTACCACTCGCTGTCGTTCCTTTATTCGCGGGAGGAATTCCGCGCCCAGGTCGAGCAGCACCGCCGGGCCGTGAAGGATCTTTTCGGGCAGGAGCCGCGCGTCTTTCGCAATACGGAGCTGATCTACAACAACGACCTGGCGCATTTCGTGACGCACATGGGATTTGACGCCGCGTTGACCGAGGGGGCGGATCAGGTGTTGGGGTCGCGCAGCCCCAATTACGTGTATCGCCCGCCGCACGCGCCGCGATTGAAGCTGCTGCTGAAGAATTACCGGCTCAGCGACGACATCGCGTTCCGGTTCTCGAATCGCAAATGGGAACAGTGGCCGCTGACAGCCGAGAAATTCGCCCAGTGGGTGAACCAGATCAACGGCAACGGTTTCGTGTGCAACCTGTTCATGGATTACGAAACGCTGGGCGAGCACCAGTGGGAGGAGACGGGGATTTTCGATTTTTTCCGGCACTTGCCCGGCGAGATTCTCCGCAACGGCGACAACAGTTTCCTGACCCCCAGCCAGATCTGCGACCGGTTCGAGCCGCTGGGCGAACTGGACGTGGCCCACATGATTTCCTGGGCCGACACCGAGCGCGACCTGTCGGCGTGGCTGGGCAATGCGATGCAATCCAACGCACTGCACGAGCTGTACAAGCTGGAAGGCCCGCTGAAGGAAAAAGGCGACCAGGTTTTGCTGAACGACTGGCGGCGGCTGACCGGCAGCGACCATTTCTA
>CAYQTE010000183.1:0-1904 GCA_964420285.1 uncultured Tepidisphaeraceae bacterium | reverse complement strand
TAAGGCGGCGACAACCGAAGAGCAATATCGACTGCGGGCGATCCAAGTCCATGTCGGAGATATTGATGTACATATCGCACTGATTGGGAAACAAATAGAGTCGGGATGCGACTGTCACACGGCCAAGAATGCGAAATCGCCGAAGGCGACATAGACGCCCAATTTGCCGGCCACTTCGGTGACGGGCAAATGGAATCACGAGACCGTCTCGTCTGTACCCGCCCGTCCGCCCATTCACCTCGTATACAGCGTCATATGCAGCACCGCCGTCATGCCGGCGTCGAAGCGGACGCCTTGACCATCCGTTTCATCGCCGTTGCGGATGCGCAGGAGGTTGAACGTGCCGTTGTCGTAATGGCCCTCTTCGACTTTGAGGAAATGCCAGGCCTTGCCCTTGTTGGGGCCGGCGGGGGCGACCGTGATGCGGCAGTTGGTGCCGAGCAGCACGAATTCGCTGTCGCCGAGCGTGGCCACCAGCAACCGGCCGGTGGCCGGGGTGGCGGCGGCGCCTGCCGGGTTGGCGGTTGCTCCGGCCCGTCCGCCGCGCCCGCCCGCGCCGCCAAACGACGCCGTCATCTGCCACGAGCCCAAATCGAGCGTCTGATTGGCATGGTCTTCCTTTTCCACGATTGCCTTGATCTTGCCGTCAAATGCCCACTGGGCCAGTTCGCGGTCCATCGGACCCAGGACCGCATATTCCTGCGCCAGCGGCGCCAGGCGTGCCGCATCGGCCTCGGCGCCGGCGCCCCGGCCGTTGTCGTCAATCCCGAACGGCGAGAAACCGATCCCGCCGTGGGCCAGATCGGCGTAGATATACCGCGTGTATTCGGCGCTGCTGCCAATTTCCGGAATCATCAGCGCGTTGTCCGGCCGGGTGTACAAATCCATCACCTTCACGGCCTTGGTGCTGTCGGAGATGTAGATGTCGGGCGCCACCAGGTCCAGGGCCGGCGCGGCGGCCTTCCAGATGGGGATCACATTGTCGGTCGGGCCGCCGCTTTCGTAGGTCGATGCCTTGGGGTTGGTAATCGGATCGCGCAGGGCGGCGTTGACGTACATCGGCAGCGGATTGACGGCCTTGCCCGCGGCCGCCACCTGGCCGACGTAATGGGCCACGGAATAAGCCTGGAAATACTCATCGGCATCGGCGCCAAAGACCTCTGTCCATGTTCCCTTGGCATCCACCGGGCGGTTCAATTGCTTGAGCACCGTGGGCGTGAGCAATTCCGCCGGAACCGGGCCTTCAAACACTTTCTGGGCCGTGGGCGAATAATCGCGGACGCTTCCCCAGGCGCCGGTTTCGTTCTCGACCTGCACCATCAGCAGTGTGTGCTGCGGGTCGGCGTCTTTCAGATGCGCCATGACCGCGGCGAACGCCTTGGCGTCCAATTCCATGCCGGCCGGGTTGATGGGCGAGGGCGAATCGACCGGCTGGCCGTTGCGGCCGACGATGTTTGGATGCTTGGTCGGATCGAGCTTCACCCACTGCGGCAGGTAATGGTCGCTGCCGTTCTTCCACGTGGCGAACCACAGGAACACCACGTGGACGTGATGATCGCGCGCCTGCTGGAGCAGCGTGTCCACCAGCGTGAAATCGAACTGGCCCTGCCGTGGTTCAATCTGTTCCCAGTAGATCGGCATCTCGACGGTATTGGCGTGCATGGCCCCCACGGCCGACCACACGGCCGGCAACATGCCCGGCCAGGAACTGGAATTGTGAATCTGCCCGCCCAGCATGAAGAACGGCTTGCCGTCGACGAGCAGGGCATGCCGCCCGTCCTTTTCGACAATCTGCGGCATGGACGATGCGGCCGCCTGACCCCATGCCGCCGTCACCGCCGACAGAACCACCACGCACACCACTGACGCCAGTGCCATCGCCTTTTTCATCGTATCGCTCCTCT
>CAYQTE010000182.1:0-1981 GCA_964420285.1 uncultured Tepidisphaeraceae bacterium | reverse complement strand
AACAGGTCCGAGGCCGATGGCGCGATCGTGCCCAGTGCCGTCGGGCTGCCGATCAACGGCCAAAACGAATATCATCATGCCATGCGCGGGTGCGAATCTAACCGCGAATCTCAACTCGCCATGCGTCCCTGGCAACTTCCTCCATCGCGATGCGCACGTTGAGAAATCGCGTGATGACGTCGATGTTCGTCCTGGTGTGCCGTGACGGCGATAGCGTCATATAGGATCCGCCCCCGGCCAGTGCCAATGGCAAAAGAAGCTGATCCGCCAGGCATCCCCCAACCGGCACGCCGGCCGCCAGATACCGCCGCGCATCCTGCACAGCTTCATCCGCCGCCGCCTCGGCCGTCACGCCTTTCATGCCGAAACCGGTGAATACTTCCGTCACATGCTCGCTCTGGATCTCCAGCGTCAGCAGATTTCCCGGTCCCCATTCGCTGGGCAATTGCCGAACCTGTAACTGCTCGCCGGTCCAGCCGAGCATTTTCTCAACCCTCGCCAGCTCGCGCCGGGCGATGTCTCCCGGCAACGCCGCCACCACCGCCTTAGCCGTGCGCCGCTTGATCTGGCCGCGCTCCGGCACCTCCAGCGGCAGCAACTTTTCCGCCGGCCGCACGCTCACACGAATTCGCCCGCCGCCGGCCGGATAAAAGCCCGCACGCTCCAGCGTCACCGTGACGTTTGGCCCCATCCGATTGATCAGCGGCAGGAACGCCTTCTCCAGAAAATCGATCGGCGGCGCGTGCGGATTATGCGTCCCGCCCTCGAGCGTCAGCGACGACTCGCCCGCCGCCGTCAACAGCGCAGGCAGCACCGTCTGCAACACCAGCGTCGTGCTTCCGGCCGATCCGATTGAAAACGTGTACTCACCGGCCGCCACTTTCCCCGGCGAAAAGGAAAGCTCGCGAGACGAAATCGCCGCCCCGTCGACGCTCGCCGAGCAAACCGCCGCCGCCGCATTCACCGCCGTCAAATGCTGCCGCAACAACCCCGCCTTGTCCCGCCCGGCCCGGATCTTTTCAATCCGAAACGCCCGGCCGGTGACCATGGACAGCCCCAGGGCCGTCCGTAATATCTGCCCGCCGCCTTCGCCGATGGAGCCGTCGATGAGGATCATTGAGAGTCTCTTCCAATGAGTTCGGACGATGCGGGCTGCGTGTCACTTCAAATAGCCGGCTGACGCGCAGCGCATCGGTCACTCTCGCACCCGTCAAAATGAGCGGCGCCATTGTGCATGACAGCGCATCGATGACTATGTAGCAGAAAGCCCGCTTGCGACGGTCGCCGGGTTCCGTACATTTATGCCCACGAAACGCGCAAAATCCGGCATGTTGAACGTCAGAATATCCTTAATCCCGTGAACATTCATCGTGGCGACAAGTCGGGTGTCATGCACGCTCTTCCCGATGACTCGATGGGCAACGACGAGCCTGCGCAACTCGGACAAGACGGCGGGCGAGTCATACAAAATCTCAATGGCTGACGTCACCTTTCCCAGTTCCGCGTCGGCGGTTGTCTGGTCCATACCCAAGCCGCGGTCGGCGATGGAACGCGTGGCGACCGCGAGAAACTCCGAAACAGTCTGTGAGCCGATGCAAAACGTATTGCCATCGGCCGCCAAACGGCGAACTGATTCCAGCGCGTGCTGATAGTGCGGATGGTTCTTCTCGCTCAGGCGGAGCAGAATATTGGTATCCAGCAAGATTTTCATCCGCCGCGTCCGTCGTAGATGGTCTCGCGGCTGTCATCGACAATATGCCCGGCGGGAAGGTGAGCGGATGTCCAGGCGGTCATGCCCGCGGCGAAGGACTCCAAGGCCGCAATTTGTTTTGCCGCGTCGGATGCAGCCGGGCCCGACTGCGTCGTTGCCACTTCGGCGAGATATGCCTCCAGGGACAACCTGTGCGCCGCGGCAACGGCCTGTAGCCGCCGGTAAGTCACATCGGGAATAGTCACGGTCGCCATAGTGAGTCTCCTGATT
>CAYQTE010000181.1:0-2087 GCA_964420285.1 uncultured Tepidisphaeraceae bacterium | reverse complement strand
GCTCATTCTGCATGACGCGTTCGGCGAAATAAATTTCCTTGGGCAGGCGGACGGCGTCGATCTTGCCACTGACGCGGCAGACCTCGCTGGAATCCTGCCGGCCGTCGGCGTCGGAGTCGATGAAATAGATCGATGCATAGGCCGACCACCTTGAATGGGCCGGGTCGGGGTTGGAAATGCGGTTCGACCAATACGCCCAATAGCGCACGACCTGTGCCAGGGCGAAGGTTTCGGAATTGTAGTTCCAGGTATCCTGCGGCCCCTGCTTGAATCCGAAATAGGGCGGCGAATAGTTATCCCAGAATCGCCGGGCGCCTTCATCGCGGAAATCCTCTGTCTCGACAATGGGAGCGAGGTCGCGTCGCTGGGCGCTGTAGGCGCGGAACATCGCCGTCGGGTTGGTCGGACTGAGGGCATCGGTCTGCCGGTCCTGGCCGATCATGACGCCGTAATATTCGGAAAGCGGCGTCAGGGCGGTGTTGGCGGCGTTGTTCGAGTCGCCTCGCCCGCCCACCACGCGACCGCCGTGCGGATCATATTGCTTGCGCAGGGCCACCATCTGCTGCATCTGCTCCGGCAGCACCCACGTGTTGCCGGTTTCCCAGAACAGTACGCTGGGGTTGTTGCGGAAATAGATCATGCTGTCGCGCATGACCGCCACGCGCTGATCCCACTGCACGCCGGTGCGGTCGCCTTCCTTGTCGCCGGCCGGGCAGACTTCGACGATGCCGAAGCGGTCATACGCCTCGACGTCGACCTTCTGCGGCGAAACGTGCATCCAGCGCTGATAGTTGCCGTTGCAATCGCGAAGCATCTGGGCGCTGAAATCGTGCATCCAGTCTGGATAGCCAGCGCCAATGCCAGCCCATTCATCGCTGGATCGCTGGGCGAATCCCTTGAGATAGACGAACTTGTCGTTGATATAGACGCCGCCCTTGCCGGCGCCGCCCTTGAATTCCGTCTTGCGGAAACCGGTCGTCACCTTGTTCACGTCCACAACCTGCCCGTTGACCGTCAGGATCGAGTAGACATCATAAAGATATGGATCATCCGTGCTCCAGAACCGGGCATTGGCCAGTGCGCCCGAGGCGGTCAGCGTGCTGGCCACGCCGGGAGCAACGTCCGCCGGCTGACCGTTGAGCCTGGCACAAAGCACTCCGTCTTTGTCCACGATCGCCGCCGACAGCGTAACGCTCGCCCCGGCCGTCGTGGTGTTCATGACCTGCGATTCGACGCTGACGTCGCAGGTCTTGGCGGGGATGTTGTAATTCTGCCCGTAGATGTACGTGCCGCTGGTTCCCAGGCCGTAATAAAGCGGCAGGGTCTGGTAGATCTTGCCGGTGATATGCAGCCACACCCGGCGATTGATCCCGCCGTGGTCAGGGTTGAAGTCGTTGGCGTTCCATTCAAACGACGTGCGCGTGGCGACTTCCTGGTAGTTGGTGCGGTTATCCACCTTGACGGCCAGCACGTTCTCGGCCACGCCAAAATTTGCGCTGCTGATGTCCACGCCGTATCCCGTCACGCCGTTCTCATACAGTCCAACCTGCTTGCCATTGAGATAAATCACTCCGGCCTGGCGCATGCCCTCGAATTCGATGAAGACCTTCGATCCCGCAGCCTCGGCCGGGAGATTGAAATGCTTGCGATACCAGCTCAGCCCTTTGTACGTTCCGCGATCGCCCCCGCCGTGCGAAATGATCTCGCGGAACGAGTCCACGTCGTTGAACGAATGCGGCGTGCTGACGGTCTGCCATTTGGAATCGTCAAACGACATGGCCTCGGCCCCGGCCACATCCTGACGGATGAATTTCCAGTTGGAATTGAAGTTGTAGGTGGTGCGAGGCGAAGCCGGCACGGAGTATTTCTCCTGCCCCATCGCGGGAACCGACATCACCAGGATCGACAAAACTACGGCCGACAAAGCCTTTGACCGGGTCATCTTTTTCCTCCACAGATAGGATGGCCGGATGATATCGGCCGTGGAACAAGGACGCAAATCTACGTCTTCACCTTTTCACTTTTCACTTCAGCGGCGCCGGCAGTTGCGGCGGCACCCAATCCGACAGGCCGTTGGTGATCGTGAC
>CAYQTE010000180.1:0-2166 GCA_964420285.1 uncultured Tepidisphaeraceae bacterium | reverse complement strand
TGGTTAGCTGGTCGTGAAGCTGCATCGTTACCAGTCTGATGATCTGGCGGGCGGCTTCGGACCAATCGTGGGCTCGGACGTGGCAGTCGAACCGGCCGCCCGCATGTTGTACCGCGGCCTGCATAGCGTAATGACTGCCGGATCGGCTCATGGTCAGGCGGAGACTGAACGCTGCTAGGCGATGGCCAAGGCGCAGCGCCCGCTTGAGCCAGGCGTTGAGCTGGCGTCGGTGTGAGCGTTTCAGAAGCACGTTCCCGGATTCGAGCGTAAACATTGGGCACCGTTCCTGTAAAAAACGGCTGGTTGCAGGAGATACAGCAACCGGCGTGCCGAAGATGACTTGAAACACCAAGTGCCCCGTTGGGGGCGTCTAATCCATACCAAGCTCCGATAACTCCTCGTCGCGCTTACGCTGGCGGTCGGTCGCTTTGCGCAGGGCGCGACGTTCGCTCCAGGTGAGGCCCTGCATGCCCAGCGATGACACCTTCGACAGAATCCTGTCAATGCGATCCAGTTCAGCCTTCTCCTGCCGGGCGATTTTGCGCGTGCGCCGGACGGCACGCCGGCTCAATCGTTTGCGCGGCGGCGGTGGCGGCGAATGTAGGGTCATGCCGTAGTCGAATTGGTCGCCGTACATGCTTTCGTCGGCGGTTTCCTTCATCTCGTTGTGCATGTTGTAACAGGTCATGAAGCCGCAGATCGCCAGCATCATCAGGAAGAGATTGCCGCCCGGCACGATAAAGCCGGACACGAAAAGAATCGCGGCGCCGACCATGCCCGTCATCGTCGCGAAGTTCATCGAACGGACATATCCGGTGTAGGGCCAAATGAGAGCCTGGACCATCTGTCCGCCGTCCAGGGGATAAATCGGCAGCAAATTGAAGAGCAACAGAAGATAGCTGAGTTCAAAGATCCAGTAGAAGAAATGTGCCGTTGCCGAAAGAATAGTCGGCGGCCATAGATCAAAGGGATTCAGCGACACGATGACCCGGCCGCCACCAGAGCTTGCCGGGATCGGCGACAGCGCATACACAGCCAGGGCGGCAAACAGGCAGATGGCCACATTGACCATCGGCCCGGCGGCACTGGTGAGGAACCGTGCCAGCGGCCGGTGCGGAGCGTCGGTATAGGCCAGGCCGCCGAGCGGCCAAAGGAGAATTCGATCGGCCGATCCGCCGGTCCAGCGAGCCATGACGCAGTGGCCGTATTCGTGCAGCAGCACGATGCCGAACAGCAATCCCATGGAGAGGGCTCGTTCGCGGAGCGGGAAATCGGACTTCCAGTCCAGGAACAATTCGCCGCCGATGAGAATCAGCAGTGTGACATGCGCGCGGACGGCGATGCCGAAGGCCTGATAGAGGGGCACAGATCCGTTGAGCACGGCGAGCAAGCCGCTGCCCCAGGATCGATAGTTGTCGCTCGACGAATATGACCGATCATCCCAAGCCATCCACACATCCTCGGGCAAAAATACCGCGGTGTCCGATCAGCAAACCTCTGGAGCCTTATACCTTATTCCGGAAAAAACGTTCGTACAGCAGAATGGTGGCGATGGTCTTGCCGTCCACGATACGGCCGTCGCCGCACATCTGCACAGCCTCATCGAAAAGCGTGGGCAGCGGTTCGATCTGCTCGCCGATCTCCAGGGCCGTCTGCGACCGCTCAAGGTCAAACGCCGCGAAGGCGTACATGCGCTCGCTCAAAACGCCGGGCGAGGAAAAGAAGCTGGCCAGGCGGGTCAATCGACCGGCCAGAAAACCCGTTTCCTCAAGCAATTCGCGGCCGGCACAGTTCATCGGGTCTTCCTTCTTCTCCAGTGTTCCAGCGGGCAATTCGACAAGCGGCCCGCCGACGGCGTAGCGGAAGTTCTTGATCAGCACGATCGTCTGTGAATCCATCCAGGGCAGGATGACGACCGCGCCGTTGTGGGCGCAGACCTCGTGCTGATAGCGATTGCCCTCCTCGTCCCTGAGATGATGAATTTCCAGGCGAATCTTTCGACCCGTATACAAGACCTGCTTTTCAACCAGTTCCATGCCCATGATTTCGTCCATCATCGTCGCAGCGGCGGCCGTGGCAAATCCGTCGGTCGCTGGCGTCCGCGGGATTATACGCACGTCACACCATCGCAAGTCCATTGTTGGCAAAAGCGCCCCGCCTGCCAAG
>CAYQTE010000179.1:0-2237 GCA_964420285.1 uncultured Tepidisphaeraceae bacterium | reverse complement strand
GAGAGAAGGTGTTTCGGGTTCGGTGTCCAACTTGCGCAATGAATTCCGGAACGCCTGGCCGGAGGGCCACAGAAAGAGCGTGCTGCCTTCACGTACCATATGCCCCATAGGCTTGAGGACGCGGCTGATGATGAGCCCGAGCAGAAAGAAGGGGCCGGACAGGAGCACTAGGCAAAAAACCGCGTCGAAAATGCCGGCAGCCATGGGCTCACTTCCGCTCGATTTCGCTTCAACGCAGAAAGCGGCGCCGAGCAGAATAAATACAAATGTGCCCACGGTAGTGCATATCAGTCCCGCGATTCGCCAGAGCCACCAAATGTCCCTATGGCGGCGGCATAATCCGACGTGCACCGGACCGCGCCCTGGACATTCACGCACCATAATCAGACCATCGGCAGGCCTGTTGCATCGTACGCAACGGTTCGGAAGGTCCGCATCGTCGCTGACGATCACGTGCGCTCCAAAACGCCAAATGCCCGGTTCATAGCCGTATGGCGTTGCATACGAGAGCACCGGCAGGACGGCCTGCGGCGTGGCGGAGGGACCGTCTTGCGGACCCGGCTGGCTCATGCCGTGGATTATACGGCGCGGCTGGGGCCGCGAGATAGTCGAGCATTTGAGCAGTAGAGCAGGAGAAAGGACAACCGTCAGCCGGCTTTTGCTTTTTCGCGCACATCGTCGATGGTGCCGACGTAAAGGAAGGCGTTTTCGTTGATGTCGTCGACCTTGCCGGTGCAGATGTCGTCGAAGCTGCGCAGCGTGTCGCCGATCTTTGTGTACGTGCCCTTCTTGCCGGTGAATTGTTCGGCCACGAAGAACGGCTGGCTGAAGAATCGCTCGATCTTGCGGGCGCGGGAGACGATCAGCTTGTCTTCCTCGCTCAGTTCATCGACGCCCAGAATCGCGATGATGTCCTGCAAGTCGCGGTAACGCTGGAGCATGTTCTGAACCTTGCGGGCGATGCGGTAATGCTCCTCGCCGACGATCTGCGGGTCCAGCGCACGGCTGGCGGACGCCAGCGGATCGACGGCCGGATAAATCCCCTTGGCCGCGATGTTGCGCTCCAGATAGATGAACGCGTCCAGGTGCGCGAAGGCGTTGGCGGGTGCGGGATCGGTGGGATCGTCGGCCGGAACGTAAACGGCCTGCACGCTGGTGATGGCGCCTTTCTTGGTGCTGGTGATGCGTTCCTGGAGTTCGCCCATTTCGGTGGCGAGGGTCGGCTGATAACCGACGGCGCTGGGCATGCGGCCCAGCAGCGCCGAGACTTCCGAACCGGCCTGCGTGAAACGGAATATGTTATCAATGAACAGGAGGGTATCGGCTCCGGTTTCATCGCGGAAATACTCGGCCATCGTGAGGGCCGACAGGGCCACGCGAAGTCGCGCGCCCGGCGGTTCGTTCATCTGGCCGAAAACCATGACGGTCTGGTCGATGACGTGCTTTCCGGTGGTTCCGATCTGGGCTTCCTGCATTTCCAGCCAGAGGTCGGTTCCCTCGCGTGTGCGTTCGCCGACGCCGGCGAAGACGGAGAACCCGCCGTGCTGCTGGGCGATGCGGGCGATGAGTTCCTGAATGACGACGGTTTTGCCCAGTCCCGCCCCGCCGAACAAACCGGCCTTGCCGCCGCGAAGGAACGGCGTGAGCAGATCGATGACCTTGATGCCGGTCTCGAAAACCTCGGCCTTAGGGGTCAGATCGACGAATTCCGGCGGTTCGTGATGGATCGGGCGGCGCTGGCCGACCTGGATCGGGCCGCGATTGTCGATCGGCTCGCCCAGGAGATTGAACACCCGGCCGAGCGTTTCCTTGCCCACCGGCACGGTGACGGGCGAGCCGGTATCGACGCAATCCATGCCGCGGCGCAGGCCGTCGGTCGAACCGAGCGCGACGGCGCGGACGTGTCCGCCGCCCATGTGTTTGGAGACTTCGCCGATGAGCTGCGATTTGACGCCATCGCGGGAGTTGTCGACGCTGACGGCATTATAGATTCTGGGAAGCTGCCCATCGGGGAACTCGGCGTCGAAGGTGGAGCCGATGACTTGGGTGATCTTTCCGGTAGCCGGCATGATGTCCTCGCAAACACACCGCCGCGGGAGCGACCGTCGCGCCCGCCGTCGGTTTGGGTTCGGGATTGTACGAATCCGTCACAATGTAAACAAGCGGGAGAAGAGAAGCGATCGAACCGCCGAGCACCTGTGTTAGATGTCAAGGGCTTTTACGACATTTAGTTGTTC
>CAYQTE010000178.1:0-2367 GCA_964420285.1 uncultured Tepidisphaeraceae bacterium | reverse complement strand
GGTATTGCTGGAGCGTTTGGGTTCGCGTCCGTGATGGAGGCGCTCCCGTTCCCGGCCAACGTCGCGGTTGCGCCCGCAGTGGCTGCCGCGTCAGCCGCAGAGGTCCTGGGGGCTTTCGTGCCAATGGCGTCTTTTGCCGGCGGCATTGACTACGTCCCCTACGATATGGTGGCGCAGATCCACCAGGGGGAGCGCATCGTCACCGCGGCCGAGAATTCATCCACCACGAATAACAGCAACCCCGTAACGGTGCAAATCATCGTGCAGGCAGATCGCAACCCGCAAGAGACCGCGCGGCAACTCGCGCGACACCTGACCAGACTTTCGCCGGTGTTTTCTCCGCTGGGGGCGGGCGTGTGAGTTGGTCCGTCAAAATCAACGAGCCGGTGGGCGGCCTGACCGATCAGACGGCGCGGGTGAACATCGGAGATGCCGGATCGTCGCAGACCTTCGATCTGCAACTTGGGCAGCGCGGGACGGCGCAGATCACGTTCATTGTCCGCGCGGGCGACACGTATCAACCCACCGTGGGCAGTCCGATCTACATCTACCAGGGCAGCGCGTGCCGCTTCGCCGGTACGATTGACAGCGTGGAAAGCAACTGGCTGGGCAACGCGGGTGACTTCACCTCGATCCTGACTTGCGTTTCCCTGGAGGGGTGCTTTGACAATCTGCTGATCCCGCCGCGGGCGTACACCGCGCAGACCGCCGGGTACATCGTCGCGGATCTGCTCTCCTCGGTCTGCTCTGGCGTGCCAGTGACCGCCGGGACGATTCAGCCCGGGCCCACGATTCCGCTGCAATTCTACGCATACGATTCGGTGTCGTCTGCGCTCGATGACCTTTGCACCTTAGCCGGCTTCGTCTGGTCCGTAGACCCGACGACGAGCGAGCTCAACTTTTGCGTGCCATCCGCCATCGCGGCGCCCTTCACTGTCACGGGGGACAACACGATCTGGGAGTCGATGGACTGGCTCTGGAGTCGCCAGAATTACCGCAACATGCAGGTTGCAAAGTTGAGCTTCGACGCCTTCCCGCCTTCGAACGATCTGCTTGCGCCTGGCTCACTGACGTATAACCTCAACTGGCCGGTAGACAACATCAAAGAGGCGTTCGTCACCAGCGCGCTTCGGGCACACGTGGACTGGACGATGCACTCAATCCCGACCGCGGGCGACACTGTTACGGTGGGCGATGCGGCCTACACATGGGTAGCCACGCTCGACAATACCCAGGAGTTCGAGATCCTGATCGGGGCGTCCACCGGAGATTGCAGCTTCCATCTTCAGCACGCGATCTGTGCGGACCCCGGAACGGCCGGGGTGGAGTTCTCGCTGCCGACGTGGGAAAACGGCCTATTCAACGGCGGCACGGATCCCAGCAGTTCGTCTACGACGGCCTGGGTTAAGGTCCCTGGCGCGGCGGGCAATTCCTACGGCGTGGCCAGCAGCAACACAGGTAGCCTCTCCTGGGCCACGGCCACGGCCACCGGAGGCGTGGACGGGACCAGCACATCGCTCAACGTCGGGACAGGCACCAGCTCAGACAGCAGCAGTAGCGACCTGATTTACACCCAGGGCTCGAACGTAATCACGCTGGCCGTGGCGCCCACCGGCTATCTCTCGGTGGTCTACTGGCGCATCGGCGGCGATTGCATCGCGGTCCGCGACGATGCGCTGATCGCGGCGCGGGCGGCCATTGAGCACGGCACGGGCAAGTACGAGATGCTCACCGACGATTCGAGTGAGACGAATGTCCAAAGTGGACTCACGTTTGCC
Organism: uncultured Tepidisphaeraceae bacterium; assembly: GCA_964420285.1. Lineage (GTDB taxonomy): Bacteria > Planctomycetota > Phycisphaerae > Tepidisphaerales > Tepidisphaeraceae > CAYQTE01. The sequence continues at coordinate 589 of CAYQTE010000178.1, read as the reverse complement.
CGCGCGGCCCTGACCACCTACGACGATCTGCCGATCACGTTCTACTTCTACACCAACACGGACGGATTGCTGCCGGGCCAGTGGCTTGCGCTCAGCTACTCCGGTGCATCGCCCAGCCTGGCTGCGCTGGTTACGGGAAATTGGCTGGTGCAAGAGGTAACGGCAACGCTGATTCCGGGCTCACAGATTTGGCAGTACCAGGTGTACGTGGTCAATGTGACCGTGGTTAACTACCTCAATTTCTGGCTCAATTTGCTAAGAGGAGGGGGAGGCGGCGGATCTTCGGGGGGCTCCGGCGCCAGCGGGGGCGGCGGCGGAACGGGCAATATCACGACGCAGTACGTCACGGTGGCGGGATCTTCGCCCGCGGCGATCACGCCGACGTTCGCCGCGGCGGACGGCGCGCTGCTGGTGGTCATCGTGCTTCAGGACGCGACCGGGTACGCGATTTCCTGGGGCTCGGCGTTCGCGGGCGTCACGCCGACGACTGTGCCGACGACGCCGAACACGCGAAGCGTCTTGATCTTCGCCGGGTCCACGGCAACCGGGCTCTGGTACTTGCTACCCTCGACTCTTGGGAGGCTCATGT
>CAYQTE010000177.1:0-2452 GCA_964420285.1 uncultured Tepidisphaeraceae bacterium | reverse complement strand
AGAAGCCTATCAAAAGCCCGGCCGGGTTTCCAGTTTCGCGAGCCAGCAGTGACAAGTCGCGACGTCACTTGGCCCGGCGGTTATTGACGCCGGATGGCATGGCGAATGACAATGCCGCACCTTACGGAACAGAAAGGAACTCCATGAGAACCACCACCGCCAGCAGCGTTGTCGTCGTGGCCAGTTTTGTCGCGTCCTGCATCTTCATGCTGATCGCAACGGCAACCGCCGGGGCGGCAGCGCCAATTGCGGTGAGTACGCCGAGTCTCTCCCTTTCCGTGGATGCGGACAATTGCCGCTGGTCGGTGCAGGCCAAGGGGACGCCGATGCAAATGAACAATGTCTACTTCCTGCCGGGTGATGATCCGTCGGGGTGGACCGTCGTTTCTACGGTCAATGAGAACGATTCCAATATCTACGGATCGTTCACCACCGTCACGCTCCACGGAACCAAGAGCGGCCAGCTCGATTTTGATTATCAAATCTCCGCCAGCAAAACCAGCAGCGATATTCTCGTTAGCCTCGGCCGGACGAATAACACCGGCAAGGCCGTTGACATCGGGGACATGGACTATTTCGTATCCAGCGATGCCCGGCTGGGCGGGACGACGGACAAATGGATCGACCTGGGGACGCATTCGCGCAATCGCGATTATTACGAACTCTGGGCGGTCACAAATCTGATCGTCGCCAAGACCTATGAGGTCAACCACGTGATCCAGGACAGTACATCGGGCAACAGCCTCCTGGTTGGACATGTCACCACATCAAAAGGCCTGTCGCGGTTTGATGTCGCCTCAGGCTGGCAGGGAAAAATCCCCGACCGCATGCAGGTTCGCGGTTATTGCAGCTATAAAGTCACCATGCCGGCGGGGAAGAGTTTCGCCGGCGAAAAACTGCTCATCGACTTCGGCCATGACGCCCTGGGCTCCATGCAACACCAGGCCGATCTCATCGCCATCGCCAGCGATATCCGCCTCAAAACGCGCCGGCCGATCAATCTCGATGACCGCGAGTGGGTCGCCAACGACTACAGCCGGTTCCACGGCTGGATGTCCGGCGGCAGCGACGCCAGCGCCCGCAAGTTCTTCGCGGACAACGGCCTGACCGATTTCTACTGGGGCATGGGCGGACCCGGCCCGCAGGGCAGTTTCGGCTACTACGGCATGGGCGGCGGCACGCAGGGACGGCCCAGCCGGATCAATTATCCCGCCGATTGTTATCTCCCCGTCGCCACCGTGCGCTATGACGGCGAAAAAGTCATCGACTTCTCCAATCCCAAGACCATCCAACTCGAACACGACCGCGCGTTTCAATGGGTTGTCGGCCACGAAAAGGACACCGGCCGGGCCGAGATGGATTTCGCCGATTGGTGGGACAAGTGGCCGGGGCAGTTTGATCCGTACATGACCGCGCTGGAGACCTATCACGCCGGCGGCCTGCCGTGGCGCGAGGCGATCGACCAGAAGGCGCCGCGCATGGTGATCCGCTCGAACATGGAGCCGGTCGATCACTCCTACGGCATCGTCGATATCTGCCGGGTTTCGGAAGACGCCGATCACGGCTACGACGCCGGGCCGTCAACCCTCATCAAGACCGACACCACCGAACAAAAGAAGTTCTCCGGATTGCTCGATGAATCCGTGTTCGGGTGCTCCAACCGCTTCTTCTACAACGGCCGGGTGTTCTGGAACGACGGGGATGGGTTCCATATCTACAAGTTCAACTCCGGCGACAACACGCTTTTCACCGCCGCCCAGGCGAAGGTGGATGCCAATTTCCACGCCTTCTGCGGGAACACGCTTTTCGTGTCCGAAGCCTTCAATGTGCCTTATCCGGCCGATCGCATCGAACTGCTCAAGCGCATCAGTCCGCCGACGATGGACACGTCCTATCCGGTCGATCTGTTCATCCGCAAGCCGGCCCAGGTGTGGTGCATGCCGATCCAACGGCCGTTCGGGAACTGGTCGCTTTTGGCGGTCTTCAACTTCACCGGCCCGGCCAATCGCCCGTTCAGCACGACGATCGACGCGGCCAAGGATCTGCGCCTGGATCCCGCCAAGGACTACATCGCCTACGAATTCTGGAGCAAGAAGCTGATCGGCACGTTCAAGGGCACGTTCAAGACCCGCCCGCTGGCTCCGGTCGATTGCGACATCTACAGCATCGTCGAGAAACAGGACCATCCGGTTCTGATCTCCACCAGCCGCCACGTCCGCCAACTGGCGTTCGACATCAAGACGATGGCTTACGACGCCGGGCAGAAGATGCTCGGCGGCACATCGCGGGCCGTGGCCAACGATCCGTACGAGCTGCGCATCTATGTCCCCGACGGCTTCGCGGCAAAGCGCGTCGATTTGAGCGATGGCATCACCAGCACCATGAAGACCGACGGGAATCTGCTGACCGTCGATTTCACGGCGCCGACCGGGAAGGACGTGGATTGGAAGGT
>CAYQTE010000176.1:0-2483 GCA_964420285.1 uncultured Tepidisphaeraceae bacterium | reverse complement strand
GGAGGGGTAAGAGGTTGCTCCGCATCGAGTTACCCTCGCCCGGAAATTCGGGCACGCTCGCGCCGGGTTCTTGACACGGACCGATCGGCCGCCACAATAGCCCCCTCTTTACCAAGCGGAGACCAGCGATGTACGCAGTGATTGAAGAAAGCGGCCGGCAGTTCAAGGTGACGACAGGCGACACGATTCGCATCGATCGGCCCGACTATGCGGAAAAGACGATCACTTTTGACCGCGTGCTTCTGGTGGGCGGCGAAGGCTCGCCGAAGATCGGTCAGCCGCTGGTGGCGGGAGCGACCGTGGCCGCGGATGTGATCGGGCCGGTGCGGGCGCGGAAGGTTATCACCATCAAGTACCGCCGCCGCAAGGGCTACCACAAGAAGGTGGGACATCGCCAGGATTACATGGCGGTAAAGATTACGGGGATCAACGCCTAAGCGGGCTTTCCCGGCTGATTCGGCGGGGGATCGGCGACGCCGACGAGGTGGACGGTATTCTTTCCGGCGCGCTTGGCGCCGAAAACGAGCTTGTGGTCGGCGAATTCGATCAGGCCGTTCACGTCCTGGGCATCCCATGGAAATACCGCGACGCCGCCGGAAATGGTGAGCGTGCCTTTGCCGCCCGGCCCCAGCGAGGCGAATTGTTCGCTGGCCAGGAGGCGTTGGAAGCGTCGCAGGATTTGGGCGGGTTCCTGTGGAAGGCGCAAGGTCGAGGTCGATGGCGAAGCCGACTCCGGCGGATCGTGGGCCTGACGGGGCGGGTCTTTCTCCCAGAACACAACGGCAAACTCATCGCCGCCAATGCGCGCTACAAGATCATGAGCGCGTGTGCATCGGTTCATCAGGGCGGCCGTTTGCTTGAGGATTTCGTCGCCGGCTGCGTGGCCGAACCGGTCGTTGTAGCTCTTGAAATTGTCGATGTCGAAAATAAAGAGCGTAACCGGGAAGTGCATGGCCCGGGCCTTTTCGATGATCTGTGAAAGGAAATGGCGGAAGAATCGGGCGTTGCGCGCACCCGTGAGCTCATCGGTGACGGCCATCCGCTGCAATCGGGCGTGGCGCTGATCAATCTGACGAATTTTGGCAAGTGCAGCGGCCAGATCGGCCAGGAAACGCTCTACCGCCGGGCGATCGATCGGACGATCGATGTGTGCCGGTAACGTCAGGCGCAGCCGATCCGATTCACCGTCGATCGGTCGCACGATGGATTGCGTGTCGGCCGGCGCGGCGGGTGGATCCGATGCGTCCAGTGTTGCCGGCTGGGCGGACTCGGCGGGAGATTTGGATTCCAGGGACAGGCGATAGCCATCGGTCAACGCTGTGTCGATTTGCCGGACAGCTTCGCTGAGCGAGTTTCCAGGCTGACGCACGATCGCGTCGAGCACTGTGTCCAGGATATAAGCGCCCGATGGAAGCGGCCAGAATGCAGCGGAAGTTGTCGTCGGCGCTGTGGCTGGGGGCGGAGCAGTAACACGCGCCGGCGCCGGACTGATTGCCCGGGCCAGATCGTCCGCCGACGGCGGGGCCAGCAGATAATCATCGCAACCCAGTTCGATGAGCCGCCGAGCCAGTGGCTCCGAACCGGCGTGCCCGAACAGCAGGAGGCGGGAATTCCCGCACAGCCGTCGCAGAGTTCGCACGGCCGCGTCGGGGCGTCGCTGCAGCGGGCTGGCGTCCAACATGATCGCGGAAAACCGGCCATCCACCAGTTCGGCAATGCCTTCAAAAACCGTAGGCACGCTTGTGACCAGCGCCGACGGCGCTGCCTGCGCTAAGGCCGCTCGCACCGTGGCATCGGTGTCGCCGATCAGCAGAACGCGATCCGGATTCATGCGCACCATGTTACATCTCCGTCGCCGGCGGCGCATCGGCCGGCTCATCGTCTAAGAGGGCGCGCAATTCGTCGGCGGAAAGAACCGGCTCGTCCAGACCGCCTCCATTGTCCCCGGCGGATGCGGCGGGCTGTTCGCCAGACGGCCGGGCGATCGAACGCCCCGTCTCAAGCGAGGCCATCGCCGCAGCCGGCGCGCCGCCCTGGGCCACCGGATGCGACCCATTCATATCCAGCAGTCCCTTGGCGCCCAGCCGGATCGCCTCGTCGCAGGCCGCCTGCCGCCCCTGGCCGTGCGCCAGCCAGATCGGAAGCTGCCGAAACCGGCCGGTCAGTGCGGGGATGATCTGTAACTCCTCGCGATAAAGGCTGTAAAGCGATAACACCACGGCGGCATAGTGGTCCGGCCGCTGGCAGATCATCAGCATCGCAGTATACGGGTCGTCGGCCTCAGCGCAGGGAATCCCCATCTGGCGAACGGCCCGAAGCGGCTGCTCCCGGCAGGCGGCACTTCCGACAATCAGCCAAGGTTGAGTATGCGATGCGGATGGGAGACTCTCCCCGGACATTCTTCTCCACTAGACAAGCGAAACGCGGTCCAACACGCGAATCATACCCCATGAAAACGGCGATGCAATTCAGGCGAGGCGGCG
>CAYQTE010000175.1:0-2546 GCA_964420285.1 uncultured Tepidisphaeraceae bacterium | reverse complement strand
GATATCCAGCCCCAGCCGCCGCGCGTATAGCGCCGCAATCACGCCGGCCAGCACGTCCATCGTGTAATGGGCGCGCAGAACCAAGACTGTCGATATCTCGAACACCACCACCGTCCATCCAATCGCCATCACCGGCATCCCCGCATGGGCCGCCAATGTCGCCGCGCCGAATACCGCCAGCGATGTGTGCCCCGAAAAGAACATGTCGTTGGCCGTCCCGTATGTCACCAAAAGCGATGGAAATCCCGGATGGCGCCAGATCATCCCCGGCGGCGGCGGCAATGGACATAGCGCCTGACATACCTGCCGCATTCCGAAAAGGATCAATAGACCAACGAACGGCTCAAACGACGGCCCCGCGATCGCCAGCACAAATACGTAAATCCCCAGCAGGTCGATCACCAGCGAACTGCACACCAGCAGCCGATCGGCCACTGGCGGATGGTCGCGCAGATACCGATTCAAACCGGCCGTGTGGCGATGGATCGGATCGTCGATCAAAACGCCGCCGCCCGCCGTGCCGCTTGATGTGCCGCTGTCGCGCCGGGCCAGCAGCCGTTGCGAAACGTACCACAACCCCAACCCCGCCGCGATGCACGCCAGGCGAACGATCGCCGTCTTGTTCACCTGCTCCAACCGTCCGGAAATCGTGTTTACGGTGAACATCGTCCGCTTTATTCCGCCTTCAATCCCAGCATCCCGGCCAATTGCGATTCGATTTCCACCATCAGCGGATCGGCCGCATCCCGCGATTCTCGCCCCGTCGCCACCTCGATCGCCGTTCCCACCGTCAGCGTCGCGTGCAGTTCGCCATGCACCCGGCACTTGTCCGTCAAATCCTCCTCGAACCGCTCGATCGTCTCCATGATCCGCTCGGGCGTCGGGTTGTCGGCCACATAATCCGGCGGATAGTTCCACAACTGCATCACCAGATAGGCATCCTCCAAATGCCTCCAGCGCCGCTGCCGCTCCGCCTCGCTCAATTCACCCGACGCCAAATCCGGCACGATCGCCGCCCGCAATCGCTTCACCCGCGCCGCCGCATCCTGATCGTGCCTCCCGCCCGTCCATTCGTTTTCCAGTGGCTCCAATATCGCATTCTGCAAGCGAGCCAGCCGCCCGGCCGCGTCGCCCGTCTGCGCCTCGTTCAGATATTCCTGCTCCTTGAGCGTCAGCAGCGCCCAGGCCACTTTCCTCACCCGCTCCAGCAGTGGCAATTGGCTCTGTTTCCGCCAGGTCAGCCGCGTCTCGATCTCATCCAGCAGCTTTGTCGCCGACGCCTCGATATCCCCTTGCAGCCGATACCGCACTGCCAGAGGATGCACCACCACCTTGCCCGGCGGATTGTCCTTGGCACGCTTCTTCGCCGCCGTTCGCGCGATCAGCGCCGTCCCATCCAGCAGCGGATTGATCCGGTCGTTCGCCCGCGAGATCATCCCCTCGGGAAAGATCACCAGCGGCCGCTCGGCTGTATGCAGTATCTCCACGGCCGTATTCACCGCCCCGCGGTCGATTCCCTCGCGATAGACGCTGAACGCCCCGCCGCGTCGCAGCAAAAACGCCTGCAGCCGGTCCTGCATGAACACGTGCCAACTCGCCATGATAAAGAACGGCCGCCCCACCGCCCGCGACAACGACCCCAGCACCAGCGCATCCTCGTCCCGGCAGTGATTCGGCGCCAAGATCACCCCATGCCCCGCCGCAATGGACCCGGCCAGCCGATCCGCGTGTAAGCAATCAATTCTCGCCACCCCAAATTTCTTGTGCAACAGCCGTGGCATATACCACGCCAGCACCCTCGCCCACGCCCGCCCCCGATAAGGCGGCACCGGAACATACGGCTTATCAATGACGATCCTCTGCATAGACCACCACCTGCGATCTGACATCCTTAGCCTATTCGACTGTGACTGCGATCACAATTCGCGCAAGTTGTGCATCGCCAGCACCTCGCCTTTCAGCCGGAAATCGCGGTTTACGCCAAACATCGCGTCCAAAACGTGCCCTGAATGTCCCGAAAAAGTTGGAACTTCGCCCGCAGGAGTTGGAACTTCGTCCGGCCGAGTCCGATCTGAGCGCCCACCCAAACGCATCATTCTTATCCGTGGTATCCGTGAAATCCGTGGTCAACATGCATTTGCTCCGCGGCCTGCTCCGAAAGAGGGACGGATCAACCGCAGATGAACGCGGATAAACGCAGATGGATTCTGGTTCTTGTCTTATCAGCGCTCATCCGCGTTCATCCGCGGTTCCATTTTCAGGTTCTCCGCGTGAGATTTCTCCTAAGTGATTTTCTGCACTATGGTTACGCCACAAACACGCCACGATTCCCATTGCCGCCCACCCTCGTTTTCCGCCGGATATCGCGGTTTACGCCGAAGATCGCGTCCAAAACGTGCCCCAAATGTCTCGAAAAAGTTGGAACTTTGCCCGCAGGAGTTGGAACTTCGTCCGGCCGAGTCCGATCCGGGCGCGCCAGAAACGGGATACCAACCGCCAAGCACCTGTGTTAGATGTCAAGGGCTTTTACGACATTTAGTTGTTCC
>CAYQTE010000174.1:0-2557 GCA_964420285.1 uncultured Tepidisphaeraceae bacterium | reverse complement strand
GGCAAATACAAATCAACCACGGATGGCCACTGATGGGCACGGATAGGAGAACACTGAACACATCATTCTTATCCGCGGCATCCGTGAAATCCGTGGTCAACACGCATTGCTCTGCGCCTCCGCGCCTCCGCGTGAGATTTCTCCTAAGTTGATTCCAGCACTATGTTTACGCCGAAAACTCGCCGCAATCCCCACCTCGCTCCACCCTCATTTCCAGCCAAATATCGAGGCTTACGCCAAAGATCGCGTCCAATCCAGCTTCAGTCAGTTCTGAAACTGAGGCGGTGCTGTGGCGTTAAAGTGCCGATCATCGTAAAATACCCGGTATTCTGGAAAGGAGCCTGCCTGTGGACGTTATCCCCGTCACTTGCAACAACTGTGGCGCCGCCCTCCAGGTTCCCGAGTCGGCACGCTTCGTGACCTGCCGCTACTGCAATTCACAACTTCAAATCAAGCGTACGGACACGGCCGTCACCACCGAGGTTCTTGAGCAGATCAACCAGAACGCCGCCGCGATGGTCGACGATCTGCACGTGCTCCGCCGCGACGCTGAGGTCGAACGCCTTGACCGCGAATGGCGCGAGCAACAATCGAGGCTTATGATCAAAGACCGGTACGGCAACACAACAATGCCGACGGCCACCGGCGGCCTTATCGGAGCGGTCATCTTGGGCGGCGGTGGAATCCTCTGGACGATCATGGCGTACTACATCACCGCCCCCCACGAGATGCCGGGCTTTCCCTCGATGCCCGGCCAGGGTTTTCCGGGAATGCCCATCGGCGGCGATCCCGCCTTCAGCATCGCACACACCGTCTTCCCGTTGTTCGGCGTTCTCGTCGTGATCGCGGGGGTTGCCATGGGCATCAAGACCGCCTTGGCCGCGTCCCAATTGGACGAGGAACGCCGCATCTACGAACGCCGCCGCCAGCAACTTCTGGATCAGCAGCCCGCCGGCTCCCATAAGCCCACGGATTCCAACATCGCGAGCTGACAGCGTGCCATCCCGTCAATCACATGGCCGTCCAATGGCTATTTCTTCTTCCGTGGGAATGAAACAGGGACGCAGCTACATAATGCACACATTGGTATCCAAGCCCTTTGATCCGCCCGCTAGACCGCCTGGCGGATCAGCACCTCGGCGGGGGATGAATCAATGCTGAATCCAGGACTATCGCGAGGACGGCGTGGTCGTCGCGGCCGCCAGCAGTTGGGGCGTCACTGCGAATGTAATCTTGTTGCTCAGAAGCGGAATTTGCGCTTGCCTGTCCTGGTTCCAAACTGCCTCGAGTTGCTGCATCATGCCGAACTGACTCGTCGCATTTTCGCAGATCAGAGACGGATTTGCCGCCGAGCAGAGAAATTGCACGCCGACCACGTCGCCGGCTTTCACGGCCCCCAGCCACGCGGGGATTCCCTCTTCGATAGAGAGCGCCGTACCATTCTGCCACATGCCAAGCATTTGCGTGGCCTGCTCCATGAAGAGTTGATGGGTTGCCCGCGGCGCTTCGACGGGTTTGTCGTTCAGCCACCATCGCGCCAGCAGGTTCCGGGGGTTCGATCCAAATGCCTGGCCGTCGACGCGCGCGATGCGAAATACCCCGCCCTCGATCTGGACCGAGACCGGATACGAAGGCCGCGTTGCATCAATCGGCCGAGTCGCCTGCGATGGCTTACCGCCGAAACTGATCCAATGCTCGTTCACCGGCACCGCCCCCGGAAGATAATTGCCCGCCGGCCGTTTTGCATTGTCGGCCGAGTCCTCCGCGGGATCGAGCACGGCCGGCAGCATCGACGGAAAACCCGGCATGGCCGCGTAACTGTCGTGAACGAACTGCGCGACCGGCTTGGTTACATCGCCTGGATCGCCAACATTCTTGTACGTCGCCACCGTCGCCCAATAACACGGCTTGACCGACGAGATGTCGATCTTCTTCTGTGCGACCGGCGTCCTGTCATTGAGATACGCGTGAACATAGCAGGTACACTTCCATGCCACCGGAAACGCGTTGATGTACAGTCGATGCGCGGACGTCATCGATGCCATGTCTCTCTCAGCGCGGTTTGCTTCGGACAAACTCGGCGAATCGAACGCAACCTGCACATGCACCGGCCCAAAATCGTTGGGTGCATATTCCACGATCGGCCGGTCACCGTCGTTCCAGTCGACAAGGCAATAAATCAAATCCCACGGCCCGGCTTCGGCCCCGCCGTCGGAAATGCCCAGCCGAATATCCCACCCGCTGGCCATGTGGATCGGCTCGACCGCCTTGAGTTGGGCAAGCGAATGCACATCGGCAATCTCCCCGGCCGACGCGATGCGCGGAACCAGCGCCAGAATGCCGGGCACACACGCGATTATCATCCCCAACCCAAATCGACGGCCACATTTGATGACTTCATTTCCCGCCATGGCGAACCTCCCGCACCGCAAGACCCCTGTGAGAGCATGCTAACGCTACGGAAAGGTCCGAGTCAAACACCAAAGGAGTCGGGAGTCTTTGATGGGTCTGCCAATTCTTCAGGCGGCGGCTTTAAGTCTGGATTGCCAATAGGTTG
>CAYQTE010000173.1:0-2643 GCA_964420285.1 uncultured Tepidisphaeraceae bacterium | reverse complement strand
GCTCACACCACCTGCACGCGCCGCCCCACCCGGCGCTTGCGGTTGATCATCTGACGGCCTTTTTTGGTCTTCATGCGGGCGCGGAAGCCGATGTTGCGGACGCGCTTGATGTTGCTGCTTTTGTGCGGGTAATGCATGCTGAGAAAATTCCTGTCCGCCTTGGGGCTCTCCAAAGCCCGTCGGTCATTTGTTCGCGTCCACATGGACGACGATTGACGAATACGCCGTGTTGCCGTGATCGTCGGCCGCGCGAAGCGTAACCTGGTGATCCCCGGCGCTCAGACCCGGGATCACCGCCGTTGCCGACTGGTGCGGCTGGTCCCACATATTATCCGAGGGAAGCACCGCCCGCCAGTCGTCCCGCGAATCAACGCTGAAATCAACCGATCCGATCGGACTGGTCGAATCCGTCACGTCGAAATCGATCGCCACCTGCCCCTTCTCCACACGCGATTTCACGTTCTCTATCACCGGGGCCGTGTTATCCACCACGAACGGATCGCTCACCCGGCTGGCGGATTTCTCCTGGCCCGGCGGATTGCCGGGGGCATCCGAGGCAACGACCTTGAGTTCATACCGCCCGTCGGCGAGTGTGCGCGTGTCCAAGTCGTATTGCGAATCGCGGAGCTTGTCCTTCACCAGAACCCACGGCCCGCGGTCGGCGCCCTTGAGCTGCCGGATATACAACGAGAATTCGAGCGGGTCGCTATTGGGGTCCGATGCCTGAAAGGTGATCTGCTGAATGGGCGTGGGAGTCGGCCGGCCGGGTTCGCTCTTGGCTTGATGCGGGCCGCCTTCGCCTTCGCGGGGTTGTCCGCCGCCTTGCGGGATTTGCAGTTGCTGGTTCAGCGGGCTGGATTCGATCTTCACGCGGGTGATTACCGGCGCCATGTTGGGCATCTGATACGCCACGTCCACGCTGTTGACCACCGGGCTTTCCTTGCCGTCGCTGCTGGTCAGCGTAAACCGGTATTGGAAAAACCGCGCCGACGGCGATTTGACCGTGAGATATTCACTGGCGGATTGTTCCTCGGCCCAGTCCGACCAGCCGCCGGAATCCGGGTCGTGCGTGTTTCCCGACCGCGTGCTGACCGTGATGTGCGACTTATCCGTCGCGTGGCCGTGCATGTGGATCGCGCCAAACCGGCTCACTTGCGCGGCATCCAGCGCCGCACTGATATACGTGCCCTGAGCGGCATACCCCTGAGTCATGACGGCCACGGCGCCGGCGTTGGCCAGCCCCAGCCAGACCCGACCATCGCCCGCAACCAGCACGCTTGTCACCTGTTTGGATTCGACTTTCCCGACGGCCGATGTTTCCTGGGCCGCCGGATCAATCTGCTCGATCAGCCCGCTGTTTCCCGTGCCGATCAAGACCTGTCCATCCTTGACGGCCATGCAATGAATCACCACCGAACCACGGAAGATCGACGTGACGAAGCCGTCCTTGTCAATCTTGTAAACCGCGTTGGAAGGCCCCGAACCCTCCGAAACGCCCGGCGGCTGATGATCGGCGCTCTCCGGCGACGGCGCATCCTCGGGATCGCCCGCCGGGGATGGATCAGGCATCTCGTCCATCATTAGCGGAACGATGGTGCCCGGCGCCGATCGCAGCGACTGAGTCTTGTCGGCCGGAGATGTCGTCGGCGGCTGCGGCGCGGTGGCATCGCTCTGTGTGGTGGTGGATTCCGGATGGCCGGGATTGCCGCTGCTCTTGGGCGAGCTTTCCGATCCGCTCGGCCCTGCGTGCGCAGTCGCCTGGCCGGTTGCGGCGTACAATGTGCCGCCCGCGTCCAGCGCCAGCGCCGTGATTTCCGATTCGGCGGCGTCGTACAGTATGAACGGCTTGCCGCTGTTGCGATCGACGCGGATCACCAGGCCGTTCGGATGCGTGCCCACGTACAGCGTGTCCTTACCGTCAAATGCCATCGACAGCAGATTGTCCTCGGTGCTCTTGTACAGAACATCGTGCGAGCCATCCGGCTTGATCCGGAAAAGCGTGCCGGTCGGCCCGGTGGCGGCGTAAACAGTCCCGTCGCCGGCCCGGCACAGGGCATACACATATTGCACACCTTCGCTTGAGAATATCTCGTGCGGCGCCTGGCCCGGGCCGTCGATTCGCAAGATGCGGCCCTTGTCCCCGCCGGTCCCCACCAGCAACGCCCCGTTCGGCTCGACCAGAAGCGACAGGATGTTGACCGCCTGATCGATCGTGACGGTCGATATCACCTTGTCGCCCTTGATGGCCAGCAGGCGAGCTTCCGGCCCCGTTCCCGCATAGACCGTGCCATCCGACGCTTCCGCCATGCTGTAGACACTGGTTATGTGGGCATCCTGTTCCAAGACGGTGGTCACGGCCCGGGAGAGCTTCAAGTCGCCCAGATTCGTCGTCACTACGTTGTGAAACACCCCACCCTTGAAATCCGCTCCGTTGCTCACCGTCCAGTGCGATGTGGTGACGGCCGCACTGCGCGAAGCCAACCAGGTGAAACCCGCCAAAACGGCGACGGCCAGACATACGGCGTATTTGTTCATAGGAATTTGTCCACGACGGCTAGCATTGAGGACGATCACACACCAAACCAATAAGAACCGACGCGCGTTATTAAAGCAAGCATTCGCCCGATTGTCGGCCACCCCGCT
>CAYQTE010000172.1:0-2693 GCA_964420285.1 uncultured Tepidisphaeraceae bacterium | reverse complement strand
AAGGCACATCGGCCTCGGCCAGCAGGACGTTCATGTGGCCGGGCATGCGGCCGGCGACGGGATGGATCGCGAATTTCACGTCGATGCCGCGCTTGGTGAGCGAATCGAAAAGCTCGCGGACCTTGTGCTGGGCCTGCGCGACGGCCATGCCGTAGCCGGGAACAATGACCACGCGACTGGCCGCACCGAGAATATCGGCGGCCTCTTCGGGGGTCGCGCTGCGGACGGTGCGGGCTTCGGTCCCCGCGGCGGCGGATGCCTGCACCTGCCCGAACGCGCCGAACAGCACGTTGGTGAACGAGCGGTTCATCGCCTTGCACATGATGACCGAGAGAATAAAGCCGCTGGATCCGTCCAGGGCCCCCGCCACGATCAGCAGCTTGCTGCCGACGACGAAACCCATCGCCGCGGCGCTGGCGCCGGCGTAGCTGTTCAGCAACGAGATGACCGTCGGCATGTCCGCCCCGCCGATGGGAATGATCAGCATCACCCCAAAGGCCAGTGCGATCAAAATGATCAGAGGAAGCACCCAGGACCACGTGGGGTTAAGGATCAGCAGAACCGCCAGCAGGATCGCCACGCCAAAGGTGCTGAAATTGATGATGTTCTGGCCCTTGTAGAGGATGGGCCGCTGAGGCAGGACTTCCTGGAGCTTTCCGGCCGCCATCAAGCTGCCGGTGAAGGTCAATCCGCCGAGAATGAGCTCGACGCACAAAACCGTCATGCGGAACTTGTCAGCGCCGGCGGCTTCGTGCAGATTGCCAAAATACTCGGCCGTGCCGACCAGCGTGACGCACAACGCCCCAAAAGCATGGCTCAGTGCGGTTCGCTGCGGAACGGCCGTCATCTGCACCATTCCCAGCGGCACGCCGATGATCGAGCCCAAGACCAGCCCGATCACAATCCACTGATAATTGACGATGCCCTTTTCGGCCAGGGTACCGACGACGGCCAGAACGATCGCCAGCTCGGCCGCGCGGATGGACCTCCGCGCGGTGGCCGGTGCGCTCATCCATTTGAGCGACAGGATGAACAAAACCGAGGCCAGCAGATAGACGAATTCGATAGTCGCGGCTTGAACGGACATAGGTGTTTACTTCTTGGTGCGTTGTGTGGTCTTGAACATCTTGAGCATGCGGTCGGTGATGAGCAGACCACCGACGATGTTGCTGGTGGCCGCGACGATCGCGATGGTGCCCAGCACGGTGGTCAGCGTCGACGCACCCTTGGACCCCACCAGCGTCAGCGCGCCCAGCACGGCGATGGCGTCCAGTGCGTTGGTCAGCGACATCAGCGGCGTATGCAACAGCGGCGAAACGCGGCGAATCACCTCGAATCCGATGAACGCCGCCAGCGTGAACACGAACAGATAGGACATGATGTCTTGTGTCATTTGGCCTCCAGCGGCGGAAGTTTGTAGAACGTGCGGACCCGCTCGTTGACGATCTGGCCGCCCCGCGCCAGCAGAGTGTCGCGGGTGATGTCGTCCTTCAGATCAAGCACCAGTTCCCCCTTCTTGACCAGGTGCTGAAGGAACGCGGAGATGTTCTTGGAATACATCAGGCTGGCGTGAAATGGCACCGTGCTGGCCAGATTGATGCTCCCCATGATGGTCACGCCGTTCACCACGACATCCTGTTCGGCCTTGGTGAGTTCGCAATTGCCGCCACGCTCCGCGGCCAGATCGACGATCACCGAGCCGGGGGCCATTCCCTTGACCATGTCGGCCGTGACCAGGATCGGCGGCGCTTTGCCCGGAATCAGTGCGGTCGTAATGACAATGTCGCTCTCGGCAATGACTTTGCCGAGCAGTTCGCGCTGCCGGCGATAGAAGGATTCATCCTGTGCGGTGGCGTATCCTCGGGCGTCCTGAGCGTCCTTGGCTTCCAGCGGTAGCTCGACGAATCGGGCGCCCAGGCTGTTGACCTGCTCTTTGGACGCCGGCCGCACGTCGTATGCGCTGACCACCGCGCCCAGACGCCGGGCCGTCGCGATCGCCTGCAATCCAGCCACTCCCGCTCCGATGACCAGCACGCGGGCCGGAGTGATCGTGCCGGCCGCCGTCGTGAGCATCGGGAAAAGCTTCGGCAACGTACACGCCGCCTGCAGCACGGCCTTGTAGCCGCTGACGGTCGCCATCGACGACAGCGCATCCATGGCCTGTGCCCGCGTCGTACGCGGCATCATTTCCACGCTGAAGGCCGTTACACCCGTGCCGGCCAGTGCCTGCGTCAATTCCGCGCTGCCCAACGGCCGCATGAATCCGATCAGAACCTGATCCTTGCGCATCAGCGGCAGATCATCACGGCCGTTCTTGTCGTTGGAGCCGCAGGCCAGAACCTGGGCCACGATATCGGCGCGTGAGAAGAGTTCCTGTCGGGATGGAGCGATCTTCACGCCGCGGGATTCGAATTGCTCGTCAGGATAACCCGCCGCGGCGCCGGCCTGGGTCTCGATGACGATTTCGAGACCGGCCTTGATAAGCGGCGGCACAACGGCGGGCGTGATGGCCACGCGCCGCTCGCCCGGAAAAATTTCCCTGGGTACGCCCAGAATCATTCGTATTTCCTCACTTCATTTCGCGATGGCTTCGCGATGTTGGCGGGATAGTAAGGAATCTGCGTCCAAAAAAACAGCCCCCGGCCCTCTGGGCATTTTGGCTTCTTGCCCGCCGTGAGTTTCCCTGCCCTGAG
>CAYQTE010000171.1:0-2712 GCA_964420285.1 uncultured Tepidisphaeraceae bacterium | reverse complement strand
AATGCCAGCGGCGACAGTGCGGGCGTGGCGGCTGCGGCGGTGCAGTCATCGGCGGGGGCTGTGACTCCGGCGGCTTTGGGGCATGCGGCCGCGAGTCCGCCGTCGGCGGGCGGGTTGGTCGGGTCGCTGTTCTCGGATACGCGGATTGCCGTTGACTGGCTGGAATCGGCGGGGTCGGCGCTGGGGAAAATAGAACAGTAGAGCAGTAGAACAGTAGAGCAGTAGAACAGTGGAGCAGTGGAGCAGGGGAGCAGGAACCCTCACCCCGACCATCCCGAAAAGAGCGGTAGATCAGGCGAGCAGGTGAGCAGGTGAAGAAAGAATCCTATTCCTGAGTTCAGGGCGAGGGGGAATGGGGGTGCCGGAAGAGGGCATAAGAGGCAGTTCGCCGATTACATGACGCATCCGCCGCTGGCGTGTGGGCGGAATTCGTTTGCGGGCTCATTTCGCATCCGCTATGATCCGGGCATCCTATCCTTGGAGGAAAAAGATGACCCGGTCAATGGCTTTGTCGGCCGTAGTTTTTTCGATGGTGGCGATGGCGGTCCCCGTGATGGGGCAGGAGAAGTATTCCGTGCCGGCCTCGCCGCGCGTGACATACAACTTCAATTCCAACTGGAAGTTTATGCGCCAGGATGTGGCCGGGGCCGAGGCGGTTGCGTTCGACGACTCGACGTGGCAGACGGTCAGCACGCCGCATTCGTTCAACGATGTCGATTCCTTCCGCACGATCATCTCGCACAGCGGCGGCGATCGCGGAACATACAAGGGCCTGAGCTGGTACCGAAAGCATTTCAAGCTCCCGGCGTCGGCCGAGGGATCGAAGGTCTTCGTCGAGTTCGAGGGCATGCGCCAGGCCGGGGATATTTATCTCAATGGCAAGGATGTCGGCCTGTACGAGAACGGCGTGACCGGTTACGGAGTGGACCTGACGGCGGGCGTGCATTTCGGCGATCAGGACAACGTGCTGGCGGTGAAGGTCGATAACCGCACCAGCTACGCCGAGCGGGCCACCAACACGCCGTTCCGATGGAACGCCAACGATTTCAACCCCGACCACGGCGGGATCAACCGCCGGGTCTGGCTGCATGTCACCGGGAAGATCTACCAGACATTGCCGCTGTATTACGGCCTGCAGACGACGGGCACATACATCTACGGCGAGAATTACAACATTCCCGCCAAGACGTGTGACGTCACCGTTGAATCGCAGGTGAAGAACGCCTCGGGCGACCGCCAGACCGTCATGTTGTCGGTGGCGATCGTTGATAAAGACGGCGTGGTTCGCGCCAAGTTCGATGGCGAACCGCTTGACATGGTGGACAGCGAACAGAGCGTCATCGAGGCCACCGGCCCGCTGGCCAGCGCCCGGTTCTGGAGCACCGACGATCCGTATCTGTATGACGTCTACACCGTCCTGAGCGTGGATGGGAAAGTCGTCGATGCCAAGAAGACAACCACCGGCTTCCGCAAGGTGGAATTCAAGGGCGGGGCCGGGACCGGCGGCGTGTATATCAATGACAAATTCGTCTATCTCAAGGGATTTGCCCAGCGATCCAGCGACGAATGGGCCGGCATCGGCGCTGGTTATCCCGACTGGATGCATGATTTCAGCGCCCAGGTGCTTCGCGATTGCTACGGCAACTACATGCGCTGGATGCACGTCGCGCCGCAGAAGGTGGATGTCGAGGCGTATGACCGCTTCGGCATCGTCGAGATCGCCCCGGCCGGTGACAAGGAAGTGGATGCCCAGGGCGTGCAGTGGGATCAGCGCATGGCGGTGATGCGCGACACGATGATCTATTTCCGCAACAACCCGAGCATTCTGATGTGGGAGGCCGGAAACACCGGCGTGCAGGCCGCCCAGATGAAGCAGATGGTGGACATGCGCAAGGAACTGGACCCGCACGGCGGGAGGTTCATGGGTTGCCGGTCGCTGAACGATCCGGGGTCGGTGGCGGTGGCGGAATATTACGGCACGATGCTCGGCCGGCCCATCACCAACGCGGAGCGGGACAAAGCGCCGATGATCGAGACCGAGGATTTCCGCGATGAAGGCGCCCGGCGGTTCTGGGATGATTTTTCGCCGCCTTATTTCGGATTCAAGCAGGGCGCGCAGGATACGTGGAATTACAACTCCGAGACGTTCGCCATAGCCCAGGTCGGGCGGTATTGGAATTTCTGGTCCAACCGCATTTCGCTGAGCGACCCGAACCTCGCCAAGTGGTCGGCGTATGCATCGATTTATTTCAACGATTCCGACGCCGACGGCCGGCAGGATTCCAGCGAGGTCTGCCGCGTCAGCGGCAAGGTTGATGCCGTCCGCCTGCCCAAGGAAATTTATTTCGCCGAACGCGTCATGCAGAATGAGCAGCCGGACATTCACATCATTGGGCACTGGACGTATCCGGCCGGAACCACCAAGACGATGAACGTCATCGCCAACAACGTGGATAGCGTCGAGTTCTTTGTGAACGACATCTCCAAGGGAAGGGTGAGCGCGCCGCAGAACGGCTATCTCTATGCCTTCCCGAACATCGCGTTCACGCCCGGCACGATCAAGGCCGTGGGTTACAAGAACGGCGTGGCCGTCACTCAGGAGGAACTCAAGACCGCCGGTGCTCCCGCGGCGATCAAGCTGACACTGCACACCGCGCCCGGCGGCATGCACGCCGACGGCGAGGATGCGGCACTGATCGACTTTGAGGTGGT
>CAYQTE010000170.1:0-2731 GCA_964420285.1 uncultured Tepidisphaeraceae bacterium | reverse complement strand
CGCGCCGTCCGCCGCGGCGGTGTTGGGCGTGATCGCCGCGGGCGAACTGCCGGCCACCGTGACGTATTGCGTCGTGATGTTGGTAGCAGCCGCGGCGCCCGTCACTCCAGCCCCGCCGAGAGCCGTGATCGAGTTGCCGCCCGCGCCTGTCAGATTCTTGAACGCGGTGCGCCAGTCGCCGATAGCGGCGCCGGCCAGGATCGAGACCGTCCACTTGAGAACGTTGCCCACATCCGTCATGCTCACCGAGTCGATCACGTAAGATCCCGACGCGGCGATGCCGGGCAGGTCCACGGTGATCGACTGCCCCGTCTGGAGCCCAGAGCGGTACGTGACGACGTTGATCGCCTGCGAGACCGCCGCGAAGTACTCGGCGATAATCTGCGCCAGCGTGATGCCGCTGGTCAGGATCGGCAACGTCCCGCTGCTGGTGGTGTATGAATCGTGCTCGCCGGAGCCGCCCTCGATTGCCTGGCGCGCTGCGATGGCCGCCGTGTTGTAGTAAGTCAGCAAACTGGAGACGATGGGCAGATAAGTTACAGTGAGAGAACATGCGGTAAGCGTATTGCCGGAAATATCCTCTGTGATGGCCGTTGAGTTTGGCGCCCAGTAGAATCCGTCCGTCACTGTGCCGGCATTGAGCACGCCGAACGGCGGATAGAACGTGCCGAATATATCGGTGTAGCTCATTGTCAGGAGTTGCCCGATAGGGAAGTCAGTGTTGAATGTCCTCTTAGTTCCATCGCAGGCGAATACCTGGGTCAAGATTTGAGAGCCAAGTATGTTGCTGGTGCTCACCGCCGCCGCGTTGACCATCTTTTCCATGGTCTGTGTGTTGCTTACCTCAATGAGCACATTCGCATTGCTGGGTCCGCCGAGCGGGTCCATCAGCGCGGAACTGATATTCCACGGGGCCGCGCTGGTGACGCCCTGCAATTCGAAATGAAGGACGATGCGCGCGTCGATCCAATACCAGTAGATCGTGGTCCCGAGGCTCACATACTGACACAACTTGGAGAGGCACTGCTCCACGGTCTGGGAAACGTCGAACGCAAGGGAAGTTACGGCCGGCCCGGCGGCCGCATCCACCGACACGTTATCGTTGGCGATGGCCGCGCAGATCGCTGTGACAATCGCGCCGGCCGTCGTGTTGGTGAACTGGCTTGCCCCGACGTAAGTGTAGGAAACCAGCAATGTGCGCCCTGGCGCCATCGGCAGAAATGGCAACCCTGATTGGGTGATCTTGCTTGTTCCCGGCGCCCACGTATACTCCGCTCCGCTGGTGCCAGCCACTCCCCACGGCACCTCGCGCGGGTTATCGCTGACCCATCCGACGCCGCTTTGGTTCCCTGGGTTCGTGGTCAATGTGACTTCTACATCGCTAACTACAGTCGCGACCGTGTAGACGGTCCGATTAATATAAAGAGTTGAGCCGACAGATAAGGCCCCGAAGCTGCACCCTGCTATGACGTGAACGTAATTTGAGAACGTACCTCTCAAGTCGGTATGGGTCGTCTCAGTGTCCACGATCCCGGCCATTTGTGACGGTCCCTGCATTCCGGCCGGTTGGCCGGTGACGAACGTCGGAGCTACCGTGGTGAGCGTGAGGGTTTGATTGTTGACGATGGCATTGACTACGTAGGGAATGCCGGAAATGATGACTGTATCGCCCGCCCCGAGATCCGAGAAGTCGTAGCCGGATGCCCACTTGACCGTGGTGACGCCGCCTGTCGTCGAAGTGGTGACGCTGCTGGTGCTTACTTCCTGGATGCTGGTGACAGTCACAGGAATATAAGTCAAGTCCCAGGACGTTGTGGTGCCGTCGCCGGTGAACCCTTGGACGGTTGCGCTCTGTGCCGAGCTGCGCATCGATAGCACGGCGTCGGTGAGCAGCACGTCCCAGGAGACGCACTGGCACTGGGTCTGGATCTCGGCGAGGCCGGGATAGTTGATGGACTTCGCCTGGGCGATCTTTCCGCCGAAAACATCCTGCGAACTCCACCAGGCCGTGGACTCTCCAGACACCGGCGTGTTGCCGGTGTTGCTGCCCTGGAGCGAGAGGAAAATCTGCCCGTAGTACGAGACCGGCGCGCCGGCTGCATACGTCGTTCCGGCCGCGTAGACCGCCGGCAACGCGCCGCTCAGCATGTACGCCAATACCGGCTGCCCCGCCTGAGGCGCCAGCGAGCCGTCGCACGAGCGGATGGCGAAATTGAGGGACGCCATGGTGGTGAGCGAAGATCGGGACCGGATCGATCCCGACAAGACATGGCCGTCCCCATTGACGGTGGAGACATTGATCTCGCGGTAAATGACCGCCTGGCTCGTGAGCACCGGGCCGCCGGAATCGGTGAGCACCGCGGCGTTCGCCGCCGTATAACTGGCAATCGTAGTCCACAGCGGGGCGCCCCCGGGCCCGGCGCCGGCGACCATGACGATCGAGCCCACGTCGGAGGGGTCGAACGAAAATCCCTTCGTCGTATCCACGTCGCAGAGGTTCCCGGAGCCGCTGCCGCCGGCGCCCGTCAGGTTGCAGGACAGATTCACCCATCCAAGACAGATGTGCAGATTGCTCGAGTTCCCCGCTGTCGGCCAGAATCCCATCAGATGTCCGCCCCCGCCCGGCGCGCGCCCTTTATCAGGCCATCCGAAACCGCGTCCACCAGGTCATCCATGGAGCCCATAACCAATCCATGGACGTGGATATCGCCGACGTGGATTCCGCCACCGC
>CAYQTE010000169.1:0-2754 GCA_964420285.1 uncultured Tepidisphaeraceae bacterium | reverse complement strand
GGCGTTCCGGAATTCATTGCGCAAGTTGGACACCGAACCCGAAACACCTTCTCTCAGCGGTGATCCATGATGCCCGACCCTATCGCGGAACCCGCGACGAATTTGCCGGCCGGTGCAGCGACCGAACTGCAACCGGCTGCGCCGGTTCTGTCGTATGCGACGCCCTTCGGCTATGAGTCGGGGGTCTGGCGCTCGGGAAAATACGTCGTTGTCAGTGACGATGCCGACCTTCCGAACCGTTGCGTGCGATGCAACGGTGTGGCCAAGAACCGACTCACCTTGCACGCGCAGCCGTGGCGCGCACCGTTGCACGTCGGACTGTGCCGTCAGCATGTGGTCTATTGGTGGTTCTGGCGGACAATTGGATTGATATGCGTTACCTTCGGAGCACTGGTGCTCGTGATGTTCGGCGCCGTTTTCTGGTCCGTCTTGTGGAGTTGGAGTGAGCTCAAGGCTACTGACATCGTCAACGTGGTCTTCTGCCTTGGACTTCTGTCCGGCATGTTCTTTCTCCCCCCGCTCCTCATTAGCCGCTTCCTCAAGCCGCTCGGGCATATGACACGTAAAGGCAACACCGTCTGGCTCTGGCCCTCCGGCCGGGCGTTTCGGGATTCCCTGCGCGAGCTGGACAGCGAACCCGAATCGAGTCCTTCCAAGGGGCGAACATGATGCCCGATCGGCCCGACAATCCCCAGACGAATCCCGCAAGCGCCGGTGCGGCGCAGCCACCGGCCGGTCCCCTGCCGGTCTTGTCGTACGCGACGCCGGGCAAATTCCAAACCGGCGTTTTGCGCGACGGCCGCTTCATCGCCCTGCCGTACGGCGTGGATTTGCCGCCGGAATGCGTCAAATGTGGCAAGCCGGCCGAGGTGTATTACCCGATCACCTTCACGCCTTTCCTGCAACTGAGGCAAATCACACTCCGCGTCGGACTGTGCCATCGCCACGACTACGCCCGGCGACATCGTATCGCCTGCCGGGCGTGTAGCGGCGCTCTTGGGCTGGCAGGTATCGCGTCGTGTGCAATGGCAGGTTTGCAGAAGCTGCTGCGACCACGCCTCGATTGGTTCGATTCCGAATTAGCGCTGGCGAGTGCCGTCATCCTTCTTCCCATAGCAGTGGCACTTCCGTTCGTGTCCTATCGGCCCCTTTCGGTCCAACACACCAACATGACCACCATCTGGCTCGGCGGCGCCAAGGAACCGTTCCTCGAACACCTCTCGCCGGTTGAGCCGGATCAGCGGTCGATTTTCACCCGCGAAATTCTATGACCGCCGATAGGCCCGACAATTCCGCGATCAACGCCGAAACGACGGGACGGCCGGCGACCACGCCCGCCCCCCTGCCCGTGCGCTCCTATGCGACGCCCGATACTTTTCGGCCGCAGGGTGTTTGGCGCGACCGGTGGTTCGTGGTGGTCGAGCACGATGCCGATCTGCCCAATCGTTGCGTGATTTGCAATCGCCCCGCCGAACGGCTTTTTCCGCTGATCGGGCGCTCCAAGCCAGATCGCGGCAACGTGCGGACGCGAAAATCGCCGCTTCATTATGGACTTTGCCACTTGCACGGCAGGTTCTTCTCCCGGCCGCATCTCATGAGCGCCTGGCTGGCGAATTTGATCGCGCTGTCAGTCATCTTCATTTTCATCGGCGCTTTGGCCCTGGCGGATTCGAGCGAGAATACTTCGGCCCGGACGCACTGGCCGTCCATCGCCGTGACGGTGGTTACGGCGTTCTGGTTCACAGTCATCATCCTGGCGACCGTTCTTTATTTGGGCCGCAATCTCCCGCCGTTTCGGATCAGGCGCTGCACGGATACGGCCAGTTGGCTGGACGGCACCGGGGTGGATTTCCGGTATTCGCTGCCAGAACTGCCATCCAAGAAACCGACCGTTCCGCCTGTGCCGACCTGGCCGCGCAGACTGGGCATGGCGATTCGAAGTCCCGTGCGATTTTGGAAACGTGGCCGACAATGACAGATAAGCCGCCGGACAAACCCGATCCTGCGCCTCAGGCAGATGTTCCCATCGAGCCGCCGGCCGCCCCGTTGCCCGTGCTGTCGTATGCCACGCCCAGCGCGTATGACCTGGGCGTTTGGCGGTCGGGATCCTATGTCGTCGTCAGTTCGGGCGCGGACCTCGCGAACCGCTGCGTCAAATGCAACGGCGCAACGTCCGTGCAGATTCCCCTGCACATCGGTGGCCAGTGGGGTCTACAAATCTCGGCGGGCCGGAAATGGCCGGTGAAGATCGTCAGCCTGCGCGGCGCCACTTTGCATATCGGCCTGTGCCGACGGTGCGCGATCGAGCGGCATATTGCGAGGATTATCACGGCGCTTCTGGCCCTCGGACTTGGAGCCGGCGATCTGTACATGATGTACGCGTACCCGCCCGGCCGCGACGATCTGATGATCGGATCGTTTCTCGGAGGACTCCTGCAATGTCTCCTGGGAGGTTTCCTCCTTTTCACGCTCTGCTACGTCGCGTTCCATAAGCCGCTCAGCGCCAAGAATCGCCTCACCGGCATCTGGCTCCGCCATAGTGGCCGCAAATTCAGAGATTCCCTGCCGCCGCTCAAGTTACCCGGCGACGGCCACTTCGGCTGGCTCCGCGGCAAGCCCCCCAGCGGTGAAATTTGAAACAAGATCGCGTTTTGTTGATATAAGATGTAGTGACAAACGACCCGACCAACGACGCCGCCGCAAAGTCCGGCCCCGCGATACCAGTGGCCCTGCCGATGCTTTCCTACGCCCGGC
>CAYQTE010000168.1:0-2844 GCA_964420285.1 uncultured Tepidisphaeraceae bacterium | reverse complement strand
CCTCTCAACCAAAAGCCGCCGCTGTGCTACAGTGATGACATGCTCGCTGCCCCAATACCGCTTCATGAGGAGGATCGCCTGGCCGAACTCGAACGGCTAGAGCTGATGATCGGCGGGCCGGAGATCGCATTCGACCGCGTCACCGCCGAGTTGGCCAGGGTATTCAACGTGCCGGTGGCGACCATGTCGCTGATCAGCCGCGACACGTGTTTTTACAAATCGGGCGTGGGCTTGCCGCCGGAACTGGAACCCACGCGCGCCATCCCGCGGGCGCTATCGCTGTGCGGGCATGTTGTTCACGCCAACGAGATGCTGATTGTCCCGGATATCTCCCAGGACGATCGCTTCAAGGACAATCCCCTGCTGGTGGCCAAGGGGATTCGTTTTTACGCCGGCACGCCACTGGTGTCGGAAGGCAAGCCCATCGGGACGCTCTGTATCGTCGACATCCGGCCTCGAAAGATCACTCCGCGGGAACAGAGGCTGCTGAAGATGGTGGCCGACGGACTGATGAGTGAGGTCCGCCTTCGCGAAAGCTCGCGCCAGGTCATTCAGCGCACTCGCATTATCGAGCAGGATCTGGCTCACGCGCGGTCCGTTCAACGATTCCTGCTTCCGCCCAGTTCGCAGTCCGGGCCGGGGTTTCTCGTCACGCACGCCTATCACCCGCTCGATGCCATCGGCGGCGATTTCCTCGATGTGTTCATCCGCAACGACGGAGCGGTCGTCGTTCTGGTCGCGGATGTCAGCGGCCACGGCGCATCGGCCGCATTGACCAGCGCCATGATCAAGACCGTCTTTATGCGGGCCGCGGCGACGATCGCGCGGCCGGGCGATCTTCTCACCGCCGTCAATCGCGAGTTGGCTCCGGGCGCTGGCGACGGGCGATTTGCCACGGCCGTGGCGATCGTGATGGACGGCGCGTCGGGCGCAACGCATGTGGCGGCGGCGGGCCATCCGCCTCCCATCCTGGTGCGGACGGCCGGCGACACGGCCATCGCGACGCCGCTGGCGATCGTTCCGCAGCTTCCGCTGCTGATCGAAGGCAATACGGAATACGGGAGCGACTTTTCGATGAAGCTGCAACCGGGCGATCGCATCATTGCCTATACCGATGGCGCCATCGAAGTCACCAACGCCAGCGGCGAGTTTCTGGACACCAGCGGATTGCGAGGCGTACTCTGTCGCCGCGCCTTTGATGACGAAAGCCCGCCGGAGCGCTTCGTGCGCGGCGTGGTTCACGACCTTCGCCAATACGCCTCGGGCGGCCTGCACGACGATCTGGCCATCGTCTGCCTGCGACATGTTTGAGCACGCGGCGGCATGCCTAATGCGGCGACTGGCGGTTGATCGCGTTTGTCACGATCTACGCTACCTGTTGGTTTGATTCGATTGCACCTCCCTACCGTTTGTGGATAACCTCTTGCGGGTAAACAAAAAGTATTGCATCAGGGGGAAAAATTGCTAGGGTCCGCTGAGACGGATGTTGTTGCAGTACAGATTATTGGCGATCGATCTTGACGGTACGCTGCTGACCCCTGTCGGCCACGTCTCGCCACGGACACGGCAGGCCGTGCATCGGGCCTTGGCGGCCGGGCTGCGGGTCTGCTTCGCGACCGGCCGAAACCTTACGGAGAGCCACGCAGTGCTTCAGGAAGTGGGCCATTTCGACGAAGCAGTCTTTGCCGGCGGAGCCTTGGTTATCGACACTTCGACCAACACGACGCTGCGGAGCACGACGATGGCCCCGGCGCTGGCTCGCGACGTTTGCGCATTTCTCGAATCACACGGCCATGCCGTCCTGGCGCTGCAGGACACCGCTGCGGCCGGGGTGGATTATGTTCTCCCCGACCACCGTCCCGATCGCCCGCTGAATCCGGCGACCGTGAACTGGCTGAAAATCACCCGCTCGAAGAACCGCTGCGTCCCATCGCTGGGCGATTACGATCATCAACACACGATCCGCGTCGGCATTGTTGCCGATCCGCGCCAGGCCCAGGAAACCAAGGCCCTGCTCGAATCCGCGTTCCAATCGCGCATCGTCACGCATACTCTTTTCGTCAGCGCCTACGGAATGGAAGTCGTCGAGGTCTTCGACCCCGCCGTCAACAAGTGGCACGGTGTCCGCTTTGTCGCCGCCCGCCAGGGAATTGAGCCAGGCGACGTTATCGCGATCGGCGATGACGTGAACGATCTGGCGATGATCAAATCGGCCGGCCTTGGCGTGGCGATGGGCAATGCCCATCCACGCGCCGCCGCGGCCGCAAGGCTCCAGATCGGCCCCAACACGCACGACGGGCTGGCCGTTTTCATCGAAAAGATCATTGACGGCGCCATTGAACTACCCCCGCCGGGGAAGCGAGAAATCCTGGCCGGATGAATATCGTCCGGCCGTCCCGCACAGGGACGTTTGCGAAAGGACTCGCAGGCTCATCCAGCCGACTCGCACGAAGCGGGTCGGCTGGTTTTTTGCGATCAGTGTCCCCCGCCGCTGGATGAAAGTTGTGACACGATCTGCGTGACAAAACTCTTGGCATCGCCGAAGAGCATCAGGGTCTTATCCAGGTAATACAGCGGATTGTCCACGCCGGCGAAGCCGGGGCTCATGCTTCGCTTGATCACCATGACGGTGCGCGCCTTGTCGGTCTCAAGAATCGGCATGCCGAAAATGGGGCTGGACGGGTCGGTTTTCGCGGCCGGGTTGGTCACGTCATTGGCCCCGATGATCAGCGCCACGTCCGTCTGGGCGAACTCGCCGTTGATCTCGTCCATATCGACCATGTGATCGTAAGGCACATCGGCCTCGGCCAGCAGGACGTTCATGTGGCCGGGCATGCGGCCGGC
>CAYQTE010000167.1:0-2875 GCA_964420285.1 uncultured Tepidisphaeraceae bacterium | reverse complement strand
TGTGCATGTCCCAGGCGGGATCGTAATGCAGCGTGTTCAGCAGATTGTCGTGAGCGCTGACGCACAAGGGCTCCAATGCCAGTGCCCGCCGTAAACAGGCGATCGCCTCGTCCAGCCGGCCGGTGGCTTTCCATGCCCGCCCAAGATTGCATAACGCGTCCGCCCAATCGGGCTTCAGAGCCAATGCCCGCTGGAGACAGGCAATCGCCTGATCCGGCTGTTCACGCGTGATCCATGCGTTGCCCAAATTGTTGTGAGCTTCGGCGTGGCCGGGATCAAAAGCCAGTGCCCGATGATAACAGGCGATGGCGCGATCCAACTCACCCTTGCCATAGAATGCCACGCCAAGATTGTTATGTGCGCTGACCAGCGCGGGCTTTTCGGCCAGCGCTTTCTCGTAGCAGGCGATGGCGTCGTCGAGCCGTCCCTGGTCCTTCATCGCGTTGCCCAGATTGTAATGGGATTGGGCATACCGCGGATCAAGAGCCAGTGCCCGCTGATAGCAATCCACGGCGCGGTCCAATTGTCCCCTGGCATACCACGCCACGCCGAGATTATTTCGCGCATCCACCATGTCGGGCTTGACCGCCAGAGCGTTCTCGTAGCAGGCGATGGCATCGTCGATCCGCCCCTTTTCCCTCATGGCGTTGCCGAAGTTGTAGTGTGTTTGCGCAGAGTCCGGGTTGAAAATAACTGCGATCTGATAACACCCGATGGCTTTGTCCAGCTCCCCCTTGTCCTTCCAGGCGTTGCCCATGTTGTTATAGGCGTCGGCGTAATCACGTTTGAGTTCCACTGCCCGCTGGTAGCAGGCGATCGCTTCGTCGAGTCGGCCCTGGTTCTGAAACAGCGTACCAAGGTGGAAGTGACACACGGGATCATCCGGCGCCGCGGCCGTGGCTTTGCGCGCCAGATCGATGGCCACATCCGGCCGGCCCACTTGGGCGGCGAGCGCTCCCAACCGATTCATCGCCTCGGCGTGATCCGGCCGGGCCGAGAGAATCTGCCGATAGATCGACTCAGCCTCGCGCAGCCGTCCGGCGCGGTGATGCTCGATAGCGAATTGCAGGGCCTGCTCGATCGGGACTTGCGTCATGGCGGCATCCTACAAGCACTTCCCGATCATGTCGCACACCACGTTCGCCACATGGTTCGATACGCCGCTTCGATATCACGCGCAAACCGCGGGGCGTCCATGAGCGGAGAATTTCGCATGCGGTCGCGAAGTGTGGATCGCAGCTTCGCCAGGCGCGGCAGATCGTTGGCCAGGCCGGCAGCGATCTGAACATATTGTTCCGGCGTTCGCGCGATCAGTTCAGGAAGTCCAAGGTTGGACAATTGGCTGGCGCCGGCGCGGCCGACGGCCGTTTGGCCCGCCAGAGTGATGACCGGAACGCCCATCCAGAATGAATCGAGGCTCGTTGTGTGGCCGTTGCAGGGGAAGGTGTCCAAGGCGATGTCGATCCGGTGGTAGGTGCGCAGATATGCCTGGCGGGGTTGTTTGGGCACAAATTCAATCCGATCCGGGGCGATGCCTGCCTTATCGAACCGGTCCAGAACGCCATGGCGCGAACTTCCCTCCGGCGTCAAAAGAAGCAGACGCGATCCGGTGACGCCGTCAAGCACTTTCGCCCACAGCGAAATCGCGGTGTCGTTCACTTTGCAGAAGTTGTTGAGGCAGCCGAAGGTGATGAATCTGCATCCCGAACCGGGCAGCGCGTTCACGGCGGGCTCGCTGGTGAGTGGATCGTAACACCAGAACGTGTTCGGCAGCCGGACCGTCCGCTCGACGTACCACGCATCATCGGTCTCGGACGGATCAAGATAGGGATCGCTCAGCCGATAATCGATCGCGTCCAGCCCGGTCGTGCCGGGATAACCGAGCCATGTCGCCTGAACCGGCGCCGGCTTTTGGGCGCAGACCAGAAGGCGGTTGCCGAGAGTATGAAGCTTCAAATCGACCAGAATGTCGATCCGGTCCTGGCGCACTAGCGCTGCGACCTGCGAATCCGTCAGTCCCACCGTACTCCGCCAACCCCCGGCCTGACCCTGAAGCCGCCTGGTCACCTTGTCGGGATGGCGCACTTCCGCGTAACAGATCGCTTCAACCTGCCGGCGATCATGATGAGTCAGCAGCGGCAGCAGAAAGAACGCCGACGCGTGATCGCGAAAATCGGCCGAGAGATACCCGATCCGCAGGCGACGGTCCGGATCGCGTTGGTTCGAGTGACGCTGTCCCGAGCCCGCCGAAACAGTCGCGATGCGCTGCGCCACGGACTGGGCATGTTGGCTGCTCCACCGGCGGGCTTCGCGACAGAGACTTTGCCTGTCCACGCCTTCCTGATAATTCAGGATCGTCAGAAAATTGTCATGAATGATCACGTTCCGCGGCGCCAGGGCAATTGCCCGTTGGCAATTGGCCAGCGCCTTGTCCGGCTTCCCAATGGCATGCCATGCGTTGCCGAGATTGCAGTGCGCCTCGGCCCAATCGGGTTTCAGTGCCAGTGCCCGCTCGTAGCACGCGATGGCCTGGTCGAGTTGGCCACTGATGCTGAAGGCCATGCCAAGCCCGAAGTGGCCATCCGCCAGATCGGGCTTGAGACCGATGGCCGTTTGGAAGCAGGCTATCGCCCGATCGGTTTGTCCCATGCTCAGCCACGCCGTGCCGAGATCGTACTGGGCGTCGGCAAAAGTGGGGTCAAGAGTCAGCGCCCTCTGCTGAGCGGCGATGGCGCGATCCAACTGGCCTTTGTCATACCATGCCAGACCCAGCCGGTTGTGCGCGGCGGCGAGGTTCGGATTGACAGCCAGCGCCTGCTCGTAACAGGCGATCGCCTGATCGAGCCGGCCGGTCTGTGAGGCCAGGACGCCCAGG
>CAYQTE010000166.1:0-3049 GCA_964420285.1 uncultured Tepidisphaeraceae bacterium | reverse complement strand
AGTACAAGGGGAGGAGGAAAAGACAGGCTCCCGGAAAATCGGGCACTGTCGCGCCGCCGATCGAAATCCCCGCGACGATTTCTGCGGCAGGGTTGGCGCTCTGCGCCATCGCATGTCTTGCGGCGTATTCGCATTATTATCGCTGCCGCCGGCTGCCTTTGGATTGGGGGACGGCGGTGAAGGGATCGTCCGGCCAGGAATGTTTGGGGTAGCGGGCTTTGAGATCCTTGCGGACCTGGAAATAGGTCGTTGAGAAAAAGCTGTACAAGTCATCCGTGATCTGCACGGGGCGATAGTTCGGGGCCAGAAGATGCAGCAGAACCGGCATGCGGCCGGCGGCAAGGCGCGGAGTGTCACGCAGGCCGAAGAGTTCCTGTAAACGCACGGCCAGCACCGGCGGCTTGCCGAGAGCGTATTGCACGGCGATGCGGTTGCCGGTGGGAACCTGGATTGTCGTGGGAGCCTGGGTGTCGAGCAGACGCGACAGGGCGTGCGGAAGCGAATTGCGCAGGGCATCGGCCAATCGCCCTTGAACCTCGGCCAGGCTTCGGCAGCCCTGGCAGGCTTGGTCGAGTATTTCCGGCAACTGGTCCTCCGAAAGCGCCGGCCAGGGATGTTCGGGCATGTGCTCACGCAGAAACGCGATGCGGGCGATCAGGCTGGCGGAAGATTCGTCATCGGCAAAGAGCGATGAAGCCGTCGGGCGCAATGCGGCGGCGAGAATCGGGCCGGCAAGGTGTGGTTCGACGTTGCTGTCGGTGTGAGTCTTTACGGCCAAGTCGATAAATCGCGTGGTGGCGCGGGTGATGACGCGGCGGGTTGCCTCATCGTAGATCAGCTCACGATCGGTATGCACCAAATCGGGGAATGTCTCGGCCAGCCAGGTAAGTTCGATGCGGCTGGCGATGCGGACGATGGCTTGAGCGGCCGGACTGCGGTCATCTCTGCGGGCGTCAATGGCAAGGAAAAACTCGCCGTCGCGAACGGTGCTGGAAGGATCGAGCCGCAATCCGCTGCCGCCGACCATTGTTGCGGCCGAGGGATCGGATTCGCGGCGACGACAGACGCGGTCGGGATAGGCCAGCAAGAGGAGCCGGCGCAGGGTTAGATCATCGGACGATCCGGATTCCCGCGGCGAATGGCGATGCGAGGGGACGGCGTTCAGAAGGTGATCGCGCGACAGGGCCACTTGACGTGCGGCGGCGGGATCGATGCCGTCGGAAAAGAGCGATGACGAGAAATTCTGCCGCTCGGCCCGATCCAGCGCGGCAAGGCGCAGCAGGACATCGGAACTGCTCCGGGTCGCGGGCGCACGGTCGCGGCGGGGCGCGGCACGGTCGGCGGGGGAATCGAGCATCAGGTCGGGCTCAAGAAGCAACGCCGCGACGGCAGCGCCGGTATCCAGATAACCGGCATCCTCGGCGGCCAAAAGCAGACGCGCCAGTCGAGGATGCGCCGCGACGGCGGCCATGCGCGATCCGAGCGGCGTGAGCCGGCCGGCGGCGTCGATCGCGCCGAGAGTTCGCAGCAGTTGTTCGGCGGCAAGCAACGACTCGGCCCTGGGCGGCTGGAAGAACGCGAACGATTGGGGATCGCGGTGGCCCCAGGCATGCAGGCAAAGCACCGTCGCGGCCAGATCGCAGCGGAGAATTTCCGGCTCAGCAAACGCCGCTCGGGATTGATGCTCCTTGGCGCTCCAGAGCCGCAGGCATCGCCCCGGCGCGGTTCGACCAGCCCGGCCGGCTCGCTGGGCGGCGGACGCCTGGCTGATCGGCAGAAGGCTCAGGCGATCCAGGCCGCGACGCGGATCGTAATCGGGGATGCGAGCCAGTCCGGAGTCGATAACGGCGGTGACGCCCGGAATCGTCAGCGAGGTTTCGGCGATGTTGGTGGCGAAGATGATCTTTCGCCTTCCCGGCGTGGGGTCCAGTGCGAGCAACTGCTGATGCGGCGGCAGCGAACCGTGCAGGGGAAGCAGCAGGCAATCGCGGGCGAGCGGCATTGAGGCGGCGGCGTCAATGGACCGGCGGATCTCGCCGGCGCCGGGCAGAAAGATCAGTACATCGCCGTGATCGTCGGCCGGAGAATCCAGCAATGCGGCCAGTGCATCGGCGATGCGATCCTCGATCTGCCGGGCGGCTGGCTGCGTGTGCGTGACCGTTACCGGGAACACCCGGCCGGGAACCTGGACGACGGGGCAATCACCCAGGAATTGCGATACGCTGGCGGCGTCGAGCGTGGCGGACATCACGATCAGGAGCAGGTCGGGGCGCAGGCTTTTGCGAATCTCGCAGAGTAGCGCGATGGCCATGTCGGTG
Source organism: uncultured Tepidisphaeraceae bacterium (assembly GCA_964420285.1). Classification (GTDB taxonomy): domain Bacteria; phylum Planctomycetota; class Phycisphaerae; order Tepidisphaerales; family Tepidisphaeraceae; genus CAYQTE01. The sequence continues at coordinate 731 of CAYQTE010000166.1, read as the reverse complement.
TGGATCGAGCGTTCGTGAAATTCGTCGAGCACGACGGCCCCGATGCCGCTCAGGCCGGGGTCGTCCAGAAGCTGGCGGGTGAGGATTCCCTCGGTCAGGACGCGCAGGCGCGTTTCACGAGAGACGCGGCGATCGAAGCGGACGTGATAGCCGACCTCCCGGCCGACGTGCCAGTTGTTCTCCTGGGCGATGCGCATGGCGGCGGCGCGAGCGGCGACGCGACGGGGCTGGAGCATCACAAGGTGCGGATGAGGTCGCGACAGCAATCCCGCCGCCAGCACGGCCGGGGGAAGCCGCGTGGTCTTGCCCGCTCCCGGCTCGGCGACGACGACGATGGCGCGATGGCGGCGAAGCGCATCGAGGATTCCGCTCAGGTGCGAGTCGATCGGCAAGGGCTGCATTTCGGCCTCCGGGCCGAAATAGAGAGTAGAGCAGTGGAGCAGTAGACAGTAGAGCTTGCGGGGATATTTTTTTCGATCCGGACTTCTACCAGGTATAGCGGACGGTGTACGTGACGGTCTTCTGGCCGTTGGCTGGCACGGTGATGGGGAAATGGATGGTGCTGGAATCCTGTTTCTCGAATTTATCGCTGGAAGTGGTGATTTCCCAACTCGACCAGCGGAAGAGATTTTCCTTGACGATGGCGTTAATGGGCTCGGCCTTGTGGTTCTTCACCACGATCTCGAACGATTCGACGATCATGCGGTTGGTGGCGGAAAAGTCGGTCTGGC
>CAYQTE010000165.1:0-3226 GCA_964420285.1 uncultured Tepidisphaeraceae bacterium | reverse complement strand
TACAGGGAGAGGGGATTAAAAGGCGGTCCCGCATGGATTTACACTCCCCCGAAAAATCGGCCACTCACCGCGCTGCGCGAGAGAGGAGAGAGCTTGGCTGGTAGAATGTGGAGAGTAGACTGAGCCCCGCGGCCTCTTCTCCGTACTACGTTCTACGCACTACATTCTCGTTCCCCGACCCACGTCGTCGTCCCGTCGGACCAGACTTCTTTTTTCCAAATCGCCGCCGACGATTTAAGCGTGTCGATGATCCATCGGCACGCCGCAAAGGCGTCGGCGCGATGGGGCGTCGAGACGGCGACGATCACCGACGGCTGGCCCAGCGAAACTCGCCCGATGCGATGAGCGATCGCCAGCCGCAATATCGGCCACTGCTGGCGGGCCTTTTGTGCCAGGTCACGCATCTGCCGGTCGGCCATTTCCGTGTACGCTTCATAATCCAGCGCAATCAACTGTCGCTTCGGATCGCCCGACGTCTGGGCGCGAGTCGTGCCAATGAAAACGGCCACGCCGCCGGCGCGGTCGTCGGATACCAGGCTGATGCACCGTGCGGCCGAAAGCGGCTCGCGCGCGATTTGCACAGTGTCAGGGCTGCGAGCGTCGGCAATCTGGGCGGTGGGAATGGGTTCGCCGTTCACGCCGACAACTTCGAAGCCGCGCGACGTCGCCGTCTTTCCCGTATCGGGCAGGGCCAGAACGATCAGAATGCCCAGCAGGCCGAGCACGGCCACATATTTCCAGACGTCGTCCTGCCCCTTGGCGGCGAGGATATCGGCCAGGCGGATCATGACGAACCATGTGAGCAGGCACAGGATCGCCAGCAGCACGACCAACGGCGTCGCGTTGGCCCAGGCCGGATTGAGGACCTGATAGAAGAGCCCAAAAATGAAACCGGGCCAGCCGAGTTGCAGGAGCATGGCGGCATACGTGTGATACCGGTTCAGAATGCGGGGATCGTCGATGGGCGCCATAGGTCAATCAGGTCTTCAGCATTATGGTGGCTATCCTCCGCTCACCGGCGGCAGAAACGCCAGCTCATCGCCGTCGGACAGAATCGTCCCGGCCGGCGCGGTCGCGTAATTGATGGCAAACGCCACCCGATGCAGATCGCCGGACAGCGACGGAAACTGTGCCACAAGCGCTGCGGCCGCATCCGTAATGCTCGCCCCATCGGCCAGCGATAGTTCCAGCACCCTGACCCCGGCGCGATCGGCAAGCGAGGCGAAAAATCGAATCTGAATGCGCATGGGGTTAGGGATTCAACAACACCGCATTTCCTCCGCGCCTTTGCGCCTCTGCGAGGGATAATCTTGCTTCGAACGACGTGCGAGCGAAGAATATTTCTCGCAGAGGCGCAAAGGCGCGGAGGCCGGAGCAGAAAGGCCGGGAGTGGATTTCATGTCAAGTCCATTCATCACGTTGTTATCTGCGGACTTACGACCGGGGCATCGCTGTGCTTGCCGACAATTGCGATCTTATACCTGTCGGCCAGTTCGATCACCTTCGGTTTCTCCAGCATGATCGTCCGCGACGCTTCCAGCACCAGGCAACCGGCCCGTGCGGCGTGGAGCTTCTCGATCGTCGTCGTCCCGATGCTCGGCACGTCCAGCCGCATGTCCCGCTGCGCGTTGGCCACCTTGATCAGCGTCCATCCGCCTGCTCCGCAATGCCGGGCCGCCCGCTCGATCATCGAGTTGGTGCCCTCCAGTGCCTCCACGGCCAGCACGTCCTTGTCCAGCAGCGCCAGCGCCTGGCCGATATCGAATCGGCTGATGGTGCGGCACAGTTCCCAGCCGAATTCGATGTCGGCCCATTGGCGGTCTGTGGGGCTGCGTTTGGTCATGACGCCTTCGGTGGCGAGGTGGTCCAGGCAATAGCGGGTCGAGTCAATCAAGGTGATGCCCTCGGAAGCCAGTTCGCGGGCGATGATAAGCAGGACCGCGTGATCGCGTTTGTCGAAACGGATCTCGCCCAACACCAGCCGCAGCGTCCGCAGATCGGGAACAAACTGGAACCATCGCCAGCGATTATACAGTGAAGACTTGCGGACGCGCCCCACCAGAATCGCCTCCCGGCAGCCGGAGGCCTTCAGCACGCGAATCCATTGTCCGATCCGCGCCAGTCCCACCCACGAAAACCGATCGCATTCCCGCCGCAATTCCGGCCAGGCAATCCCCGCAAACGCCGCGCAAGCCACCTTCCGCCCGGATGACCGAGCCCCCCGAGCCACCAGGAGCGGAAAAACCCCCTGGCCGGCGATCAATCCCAATGGAGAAGCATCCACGTCGGGCATCTTACCGTGGGGGGCGGGGGCGATGAAATGGGGTGGCTCCGATATGCGGCGCGTCGTGCCGCCTGTCTGTTCGGCGGTGAGCGGGATGCCATTTCCTCGTCACGTCGTATTTCGCCAAGAGGTTCACCAGCGAACCGCGTTCGGCTATAATGATGCCTATGTCAGGAACCGAGACAATGCAAATCCAAGCAACGACGGAATTCCGCCAGCAGATGGAGGCCGAGGCCGCCAAGCTCAACTTGTCACTCTCGGCGTATATCCTGTACCTGCACACGCGCCTTTCCAGCGGCCTTGATGCGCCGCGACTTGATCGACACGTGCGCGAGGTCTTCGGCCGGCATGGCGATCTGATGCGAAGGCCGGCAAAGTGATTCCGGGGCCTCGATTTCTATGCACCGAAAAATGGCCGCGGTTAGTGATGGTCGTAACGGGCGCAAGTCAGCGGCGTCTCGAATATTCGGCGGCGGTTGCGGGCGATCACGTCGTAAATCGCATCCGTCCACGAGCGGGGAAAGATTTTCAGGATCAGCACCCATCGGGCCGGGGCGGGGAGGTGTCTGGTTACGCGAAAGACGGCCGCGGATTTTGTGTAGGCGTGGCCGGTGTCGATCAGGATGAAACTGCCTTCGGGGTCGGGGATGGCGTATTGGTCGATGAGTCGCTGGCCGGTTTCGCAGCGGATGGGAACCAGCTCAAATCGGCCGGGTGGGGCGTGGCGGGTGAGGAACCGGCCGAGGCGCGTGCAGAGAGGGCACTGGGCGTCGAGGAGAACCATGAGTCGGTCGGTGGCAGTCATTCACTATGATTGTTGGACGCGGATTTGGTGCGGACAAGGGCGCGGGGAGTTTTGAAAATTGTGAACAGAAACAAATGCGGACAAACCGCCAAGCACCTGTGTTAGATGTCAAGGGCTTTTACGACATTTAGTTGTTC
>CAYQTE010000164.1:0-3237 GCA_964420285.1 uncultured Tepidisphaeraceae bacterium | reverse complement strand
CGGAGATTGACGATCCAGTAATCGGCGATCCCCGCGCGGGCGTAAAGGCGGAGCTTGCTCCCGCTGTCACGGCGGTAGGTTGTGTCGCTCACCTCGATCACCAGAATGGGCAGCGGCAACCTTTCTCGCGGCGTGCCGACCGGAACGTCAAAAAGGTGAAAATCCGGCTCGGGGGCGTTGTACTCGTCCAGATAGAGCGTGCCCTGCACAATAAGCGTGTCCTTCGGTGTGGTGGCGTGAACCAGCAACCGAGTGATTTTCGACACGCTCCACATGTGCCGGTCTTTTTGCGGCGCCATTTTCCTGATCCTTCCGCCTACCAGTTCCGTGCGCCGGCTGCCGAAAATGCCGGCGTCGCTCATGCGCAGGTATTCGCCGACGGTGAACCGAACCGGATTGGGAGCGACCTGGGACATCCAGAGCATTGTATCACGGACTTAGCAGTTTGCGGGATTCTTGGTTCTATCTTTAGATTGTGCGACGCCTTACGCCGCCGAGCCGCGCGGGCCGAAGCGGTGTTCGGTGCCGTCGCGCAGACGGCGGATGTTGCCGCGGTGGCGATAGACGATCATGGCCGAGACGAGTGTGCAGAACGCCAGCAGGGGCCAGAGGCCGGCGAAGATCGGCCAGTGTTGCCAAAGCCCGATCGCCACCAGCAGGAGCGGATAAACGATCGCCGCGATGATCGACGCGAGGCTCACGTAGCCGCTCAGTTTGAACACCACGACGAAGACCGTCAGGGCGAAGATCGCGGGGACGGTGAAATACGGCCAGACGCCCAAGGCCATGCCCACGCTGGTCGCCACGCCTTTGCCGCCTTTGAATCCGATGAACAGGCTGAACATGTGGCCGAGGATGGCGCAGAATCCGACCGCGATCCACATGAAGACGTAAATGGTGTACTGCGGGCCGGAATCATGGCCGCGCACGACGAACCCGGCCGCCGCCACCGGCAGCATCCCTTTCAGCGCGTCCAGAGTGAACACCAGTGCGAAATACCGGCCGCCCAGCAATCGCCCCAGGTTGGTGGCCCCGATATTCCCGCTGCCGGCCTTGCGCGGATCGATGCCGCGCCACAGTCCCACCAGCAATCCGAACGGGATCGACCCCAACAAATAGGCCGCCAGCATCATGGCTAAGAGGGTTATTTCGACGTTCATGGCCTGCCCTATTCAAAGGGGTCGGGAGCGTTTGATGGAAGTCCCGCTCATCAAAGACTCCCGACCCCTTTGATCACGTTACCCAACCGTCTTCGGCCGCGGCGGCAGGACCAGAGATTTCACTCGCAGAATATTCGGCCGGGCGCGGAGGCGGTCGAGCAGGTCGGCCGGGGGCTGGCTGTCGGTCTTAAGGACCATCAGCGCCGTGGCGCTGCCGTCGGGAAGGATTTCGCGGCTGATGACCATGTCGGCGATGTTGACGCCGGCATCGCCGAAGCTCGTGCCGACAAACCCGATCACGCCGGGCTGATCGCGGTTTTCGATCAGGACCATGTTCCCCTCGGGGATCATGTCCATGCTGAATCGGTCGATGCGCAGCACGCGCGGAAGACCGTCGGCATACACCGTGCCCAGCACGCGATGGCTCTGCCCATCCGGCCCGTCAGCGCGGATGCCGATGATGTCGCCGACCAGACCGGCCGGTGGGGCGGGCTCATTGATCTGCACCAGTTCGATCCCCCGGCTGCGGGCCAGGTGCTCGACGTTGATAACGTTGACGGTTGATTCCATGTGCGGCCGGAGCAACTCGACGGTCGCCAGACGCAACAGCGTGTTCATGAGCTTGGGCGCCCGCGTGCCGCTGGCGCGCACGGTGACGGTGCGCACGCCGCCATCGCACAGACCGGCCAGGAGGGCGCCGATGCGGCGGGCCAGTTCGGCAAAGGGACGTTCATCGGGCGGCAGGTCGAGCTTCAAGCCGCCGGCGTTGACCGCGCCGCGAATCTCGCCGCTGGTCAGATAGGCGACGATGGCCTTGCAGGCATCGACGGACACGGCGGTCTGCGCCTCGTCCGTGCTGGCGCCCAGATGCGGCGTGAGCACCACATTTTCCAGTGCAAACAGCGGATGATCCTTGGCCGGCGGCTCGGCGGCGAACACATCGATCGCGGCGCCGGCGATCTTCTTTTCCTTCAGCGCATCGGCCAGGGCCAGTTCATCGACGACTTCGCCGCGAGAGTCATTGACAACCAGCAGATTCGGCCGGCATTTTTCGAAGAGGCGCTGGCGATTGAGCAGGTGTTTGGTGCCTTCGCCGCCGGGAACGTGGAATGTGATCACGTCCAATTGAGAGAGGAACTGGTCGAAATCGCGGACGAGAGTGACCTTCCCGTCCAGGGCGGCGGTTCCGGTGAAGAACGGATCGAACCCCAGAACGTGCATCTCCAGGGCCAGTGCCCGAGCGGCAACGGTTCGCCCGATCCGGCCGAGTCCGACAACGCCCAGCGTCTTTCCGGCAAGCTGAGTGCCCTGATACTGCGTCTTTTTCCAGTTTCCGCCGCGGACGTGCGCGTGTGCCTGCGGGATTTTGCGAGCCAGGCTCATCATCAGGGCCAGGGCATGTTCGGCGGTGGAAAGCGTCGAGGCCTCGGCCGTATTCAGGACCAGGATTCCCTTGGCGGTGGCCGCGTCGAGATCGATGTTATCGACACCAACGCCCGCCCGCGCGATCGCCTTCAGCGCCCCCGGATTGGCCAGCACTTTGGCCGTCACCTTCGCGCCGGAGCGCACGATCAGGGCATCGTAGCCGCCGGTCTGGACGGCCGATGCGAGTTCGTCTTCCTTGAGCCCGACCTTGACGTCGAAATCGGCCTTGGCCTGCCTAAGGAAATCCAACCCCTCATCCGCCAACTTATCCGCCACGAGAATGCGCATGCACAGGTCCCTTCGTTAGACGCGGGGCATGGTAAGAGGACCGGTTGCGGCCGTCAAAGGGCGGAAACCGGGCGGTGCGAACGGAGTGCGCCCGAATTTCCCGGCGAGGGTGACTCGATGCGGAGCAACCTCTTACCCCTCCCCTTGTACTCAGGGGGAGGGTTGGGTGGGGGTCGACCGCCATGGCGTCGGTCGCGGCTTCGAAATGGCAGCACCTCTGGCGAAGAACCCCCACCTCCGTCCTCCCCCTCCAGTACAAGGGGAGGAGGAAAAGACAGGCTCCCGGAAAATCGGGCACACTCGTGGGCTGGGGTCTGCCAATTTTTCTGTCGCCGGGTGATAATTGGGGTACCGGCCAGGAGAT
>CAYQTE010000163.1:0-3498 GCA_964420285.1 uncultured Tepidisphaeraceae bacterium | reverse complement strand
ACGCACGTCACACCATCGCAAGTCCATTGTTGGCAAAAGCGCCCCGCCTGCCAAGTGACAAAAGTCTAGCTCCAACGGAAAAATCAACATCGACACCTTCGTGGCAGGGGGCTAGGCTTGTTACCCATGTACCGCGCGATGGCTGCGTATGTGCTGATGCTCGTCCTGGCGGGCGCGGCGCTTTGTGCGATCCTGGCGCTGGGCTCGCGATTGACGGCCCCGAACGATCTGGCGGGAGTGTGGGTCATCGCGCCATCAGCTCCCGGTGCCGAGAGTACATTGAGAGGTTCATTCCTGTTCAAGCAATCCGGGCGATTTGCGATGTTGTATCTGGACGACCGCGAGCCGGTTGCTCTGACACTGCACGGCCGAACGGCCGGCGATGATGCGACGCTCGCGCGGCTCTATTTTGAAGGCCAGGCGGCCACGCTGACTGCGACGGGAGCGCCCGGCGGCGACGACTATGAATTTCAGTTGACCGGCCCGATTGCCGGCCTGTTCCGTGCGCACCGAACCTGGCGCACCTACCCGCCGGCCCCCACCGCTTCTGCCACTCAACCGTAACATGCCCACTGGCGACCTGTTGCTTGTCCTTCTCCTGCAGATCGGGCTGATAATGGCCCTTAGCCGCATCATGGGGTGGCTATGCAGCCGGCTTCGACAGCCGCAGGTCATGGGGGAAATGATCGCCGGCATCATGTTGGGGCCAAGCCTGTTCGGATTGCTGGCGCCGCGGCTTTGGTCGGCCGTCTTCCCCGAAGCGTCAATCAACATTCTCAATATCCTCAGCCAGGTCGGGGTCATCTTCTTTCTGTTTCTCATCGGGCTGGACCTTGATCCGAAACTGATCCGCAGCCGGGGACACGAAGCGGTCATCATTTCCCACGCCAGCATCATTGCGCCGTTCCTGTTGGGCGCGGTGCTGGTGCTGCTGGTGTATCCGCAGCTTTTTAACGATGCGCCGGCGATGCGATTCTCAGCCGTGGCACTGTTCATAGGCGCGTCGATGAGCATCACAGCATTCCCTGTACTGGCGCGGATTCTCACCGAGCGGAATCTTCACAAGAGCAAGGTGGGCGCCGTTGCGATCACCTGCGCGGCGGTCGATGACATCACGGCGTGGTGCATGCTGGCCGTTGTCGTCGGCGTGGCACGGGCCAGGGGCGTCAGCGGTGGGCTGATCACCTCGCTGCTGGCCGGCGTTTATGTCGCAGTGATGTACCTTTTGATCCGGCCGCTGCTGCGACGATGTCAGGGCTATTTTGATCGCTCGGGGCGCGTGAGCCAACATCTTCTGGCAGGGATAATTCTGCTGGTGCTGGCCAGCGCGTACGCCACCGAGCGGATTGGCATCCACGCGCTGTTCGGCGCGTTTCTCATGGGGGCAATCATGCCCAAGGGAACGCGGTTCGTTCGTGCCTTGACCGAGAAGATCGAGGACTTCACTGTCGTCTTCTTGTTGCCGATCTTCTTCGCCTACACCGGCCTGCGCACACAGATCGGCGTGCTGAACAGCCCGCTGCTCTGGACGTACGCCCTGCTGTTCATCGCCGTCGCCAGTCTTGGCAAACTGGGCGGTTCGGCCATCGCGGCGCGGCTGGTCGGGTTGCAATGGCGCGAAGCCATCGCCATCGGCACGCTCATGAACACACGCGGACTGATGGAACTGGTCATTCTCAACGTCGGCCTGAATCTGGGCGTCATTACCGTGGCGGTCTTCGCGATGATGGTCATCATGGCCATCGTCACCACGGCGCTGACGACGCCGGTTCTCCACTGGGTCTATCCCGCGAGTATGGAATGGGAGAAAAGGGCCGATCAGGCGCGGGTGAAAGCATTTACCGTTCTCGTGCCGGTATCCCTGCCGGAGAGCGCGGGCCCGCTTGTCCGACTGGCGCAGTCGCTGGCGCCCCTGTCCGATGCGCCCAGACAGATCATCGCCCTGTATCTGCGCCGGCCGAGCGACCGCATCTATCGCACGGATTTGGACGAGGCCGAAGTTCCGATTGGCCAGGGGCCGCTGGCATCGGTTATTGCCGGGCTGCCGGTCGAGCCGATCGCGTTCACCAGCCGTGATATCCCCAGCGACATCGCCCGCGTCGCCCGCATTCGCCAGGCGGACATCATCCTCATGGGATACCACAAGCCGGTGTTCGGGCAGGCGATCCTGGGCGGGACGGTTCATCGCGTGCTCACCGGCAGCGACAATGATGTGGCCATATTCGTCAATCGCGGTTACGAATCGCACAAGCCGATCCTGGTTCCCTATCTCGGTGGCAAGCACGATCGGCTGGCTCTTGAGTTGGCGGGCAGCATCGCACGCAGCAATTCGGCCGCTATTACCGTGCTTCACGTCGTGCCGCCCGATCGAGCCACGGCCGACAAGACTCTCCACGCGCAGAGCGTCGTTCAGAGGACATTCGCCGATCCAAAGACCAGCGCGGCCGTTCAATTCAAAGTAATCCATGACCCGTCGCCGGCGGTGGCCGTCGTGCGCGAATCGAGCGAGTACGGGCTGGTCGTCATCGGGGTCGAGGAGCAATGGGGGCTGGAATCCCAGCTTTTCGGCTGGCGGCAGCAATGGATAGCCAACCAATGTCCGGTATCGATGTTGATTGTTCGCAAACACGCCCGGTTGGGTTTGCCGCCGGATCCGCAGGAGGATTCGGCCGCCGGCGAGCCTAAGATCACGTCAACTGACGCGGCATCCGTCGCCCCGCCGGCAGCGTAACGCCCGCCCGGGAAATGGCGCTGTGGCAATCGCGGGGCGGCGGTGTTGGTCGCGCCATGATAAGGACGTCTGTATGCAACGCAAAATGCGGATTTCCATTATTGTGATATCGCTATGTGTGGCCGTCGCATCGTCCGGCTGCGGGAAATCCGGATCGTCCATCGCCGGCTCGTCGGCAGGCGGCGCCGCGACGGTTTCCGGCGTGCAGCTTGACGCACAAAACGCCGTCATGGCCGAGATCAACAGACATTTCGTCAAATCCGCCGATGGTTACATTACCGCCCGAACGTCCGGCAGCCCATACGCACCCGATCACTACATTCGGCAGATTCACGAAATTACACCGAGCGGCGTTCAGGCGTACGACTTGTCCGATTCGGACAAGATGAACGGCATCGAATGGGCCGGTGAGGTCGATTTCAAAGCCACGCCCGTTCGCGAAGCCGGAGATTCTGGCATCGCTCTTGAAGGCATTGCCAATACCGACGTTGATCGACCTCGCGGCCGATGGAGCCAATGGGTCGATTTCCAGCCGGACCCGGTGCATGTGCAGAAAGAGAAGGGCCAATGGATGGTCACCAGCGACACATGGCTGTTGCGCGGCACGATGCCCACCGCGCAGGATTTCACCAAGGCGGGGATAGCACAATAGCCAATTGGGCGAGCCGACGGCGCCAGCGGCGCGGTCATCTTTCCAATTTCTGCGCCCTCGCCTCTCAACCAAAAGCCGCCGCTGTGCTACAGTGATGACATGCTCGCTGCCCCAA
>CAYQTE010000162.1:0-3526 GCA_964420285.1 uncultured Tepidisphaeraceae bacterium | reverse complement strand
CGACCCCGCGGCCGCCCGGTCGGATGGCGCAAACGCACGGGTCCGAGTGGGAAAGCCATCTAACGGTTCGCGGAACCTTTATTTCGTTCTTGTAAAGGTATTTTACTTTGGGGTGCGCGGGGAGCCGGCCGACCCCTGAACGGAGTGTCGGATGTTACGTAGCAAATTCGGCGGGTTGCTGACTCGCTCGGGGAGCACAGGTTGCGCGATCCGCGCGGCGCCGTGGACCGTGTTGCTGCTGTTGGCGGCATGTGCTCACGCGCCCAGCAGCGAGCGCACGCTCAGAGAGGATTTCGCAGCGTGCGCCGATCTCTCGGCACATTCGGGAGAGATCGTCTATTGGGAGGGTCCACGTGATCTTGAGCCCAGCGGCGTCCCAACAGGGGGAATCACCAACGCGACCCCATTGGTGCAAATTTGGCACGCGAAGCCGCCGTCGGAGGTCGACCGCTACGAAAGAAGCGCGCACGGCGAGGCGCTATTGCCGAGTTCGGCGGTCCTGTTCGCCGGCACGTTAAGGAACCCCAAGGATGATGAGCGGCTCGTCGAGGTCTTGTGGGACAGCCGCGTGATGCAGATGGACGCGTACATCAGCTTATTTGGGGTGGGGGTGGACCGAATCAGCCCGGCGGGCTGTGCGGAAACGGTGTTCGCCAGAATGTTCCAGGCCAAAGACGCCGGGGAATCGGTCGTATGCAATGGTCGGAAGATCTTTCGCCTCTATTTCGGGCACGTTGACCCGACCGATCGGCACTCCGTCCTGATTCCGTATTCGGACGGCGACGACCGTGGCGAAATTCGCGGGACGCTTGTGGAGGGGGACAAATTGACGATCGCGTACATATCGGGCCCGGGTTTCGTGCCCAGTCAGGACCACGAGACGCTCAAGCCTGGAGTAGAACGGGGACGGAGCTAGCACTGGACACAAGGATAACCGGGTAACTAAGGGGAACCCCACCCTTTGGCGAATGGGTGAGGGGTGCGGCACGCGAAATGGCGGGAACCAAGCCAATAGCGGTCGCGTCGGCGCTGGTTTTCGCGGCCGCGGGGGATATTTTCGCGGGCGTGCAGGGTGACAAAAACGCGCAAAGTGTAACATTCTGCCACCCCCACCCACCAGAGCTTCCAACGGCTGCGCAACGAGCCGGGTTGGGAGCCTGAGGCTGCGATTCGGCCTGAACTTCATCCTTCGACTTCCGCGCCTATCGGGGCTGAGTAGCCGGTAGGACGAATCTTCGAGCGGGTTCTTGCACTTCTCATCGGCTCACGGAATGATACTGAAAGTGAAGCGGTTCGGTTTTGGTTCTGGCGAGGAGATCAAGCCATGCAAGGATTCCCTGAAAAATCAGACTCAAGTGCTCCATATTCTCCAAAATGCAGCGGCCCTGCCGGCCGTGTGATTGAATCGGAATCGGCCCCACAATCGCCGCGCGGGGGCTGGCGATGGTTCCGGTTTGTTGCGCCGCTGGTGGGCATCTTGGCGGCGATCTGGTTCCTGGTTCGCGTTATTCCCAAGCCCAGCCGTGCGACCTATCCGTGCCAGCGGGCGGCGTTTCCGATCGCCAGCTCATTTGTCATCTGGCTCCTGGGCGCGCCCAGTTGGGTGGCGGGAGTGCGGCATCTTGGCCGGAAATTGAACGGCCATCGGGGGCTGACGCTGGGAGTGCTGGCTGTGTCGGTGTCGGTGCCGGCGTTGTGGGCGTTGGACATCATGCAGGAGAACAGCCAGGCCGGGCCGGTGGCGGATATCACACACTGGCACTGGAAACCAGCGGCGGTCAACAAGCCAATCGGCATCGCCCGCGGCATCAATCCCGGCCGGGTCGTGTGGACACGCGATCCCCTGGCCACCAAATGGGCCGGTAACTGGCAGCAGAACAGCGACCAGTGGTGGTCTGAAAACAACACCGACCAATCCCGCGTGGATGCCATGCTGAGCATGACCATCCAGAAGCTGACGAGCACGGCCAGCGATGAGGCGGCCTGGCAGTCGTTGTTCAATTTCTATCAGAAGGCTCGCGGGTTTGAGGTCAAGGGCTATCAAAGCGGCGAAGTGGTGGCCGTCAAGATCAACCTCAACAACAGCGCCGCCAACAAGACCGACAACCTGATCGACGCCTCGCCGCACATGGTGCTGGCGATGGTGCGGCAGCTTGTGGAAAAGGCTCACGTGGCGCAGAAGGACATCATCGTCTACGATGCCCAGCGCGATTTCTACCCGGCGATCCTCACCCACGTCTGGAACGCCTATAAGGACGTGCGCTTCCTGCAACACAATCCGCCGGCCGCAAATCAGAAGCTACTGGGCTTTGGCGCGACGCCGCCGCTGGAATCGCCCCGGTGGGTGGCGGGCGTGGTCTATTCAGCAAATAACAGCACCTACAATCAGGCCAAGAACATCCCGCAGCAGATCATGGATGCCAAATACATCGTCAATCTGGCGCTGCTGAAACTTCACGCCTACCCGGCCATGCCCGAATACCAGTACATGGAAAAGGGCGACGACGGGCAGATCGCACTGACGATGACCGGCAAGAACCATTTCGGCTCGATCCAAGGCACTCCCGAACTTCACGCCGCCATCAACACCATGCAGGATGGCAAACCCGGCGCCTATTCGCCCATCGTCGATCTGGCCGCCTGCCCGAACCTGGGCGCCAAGACGGTTTTGTACATGCTGGACGGCCTTTACGGCGGGCGGCGCTGGAAGTCGTATCCGATTCACCTGCCCAATCCGCCGTTCAACAACCGCGTCGAGCCGTATAACAACACGGACTGGCCGGCCTGCGTGCTGGCGTCGCTGGACGGCGTGGCGCTGGATTCGGTCGGGCTGGACATCATGAATTCCCAGAGCAAGAACAACACGTTCACCGACGCCAAGGGGAACGTCATCCCGCGCATCCTGATCCGCGAGAACGCCGACGATTACCTGCACGATATGGCCGAGCCGGACAAGGCGCCCTCGGGCGTCGTGTACAAGCAGGATGGCAAGCCGATCACCAGCCTGGGCACGACCGAGCACTGGGATTCCGACGCCACGCGGCGTTATTCGCGCAACCTCGACCGCGCCGGCGGCAAGGGCATTGAACTGCTCTTCCAGCCGCTGAACGAGCCCGCAACGGCCGCGCCGACCGGCACCATGACCAATGGTCAGGCGACGCTCGCCTGCGCCGACAACAATGCCCGCATCTATTTCACACTGGACGGCACGACCCCGACGGATCATTCCACGCTCTACTCGACACCGGTGAAGGTGCCCGCCGGCGCCGTGCTCAAGGCCGTGGCCATGACCGATGACCATCGCGACAGCGCCGTGGTGACGGTCGGGCAATAATGTCCGGCCTCGGTATGTGAGGAAATTCTCCCCCGGCCGGCTTGGCGCCAGGCCGCAGAGCGGAAGTTTGTGGCCGGCGCAGGCCGTCGCCGGTTCGTCGGCGCGGCGAATGGGATTGAGGCTGCAAATGTGCCCAGCAACTAGCCCAACCTTCGCACTTTGAGCACGTTTTGAGATTTTTCGGGCCGATTT
>CAYQTE010000161.1:0-3800 GCA_964420285.1 uncultured Tepidisphaeraceae bacterium | reverse complement strand
CTGGTTGGTGCCGGCGCCGCCGTTGAGGGAATCGTCGCCGAGTGCGCCGCGCAGGGTGTCATTTCCAAGCCCGCCGAAGAGCGTGTCGTTGCCTTTGCCGCCGGCCAGGATGTCATCGCCCGCGCCGCCCTTGATCGAATCATCGCCGGGTCCGCCGGAGATGGAGTCATTGCCGGCCCCGCCGCCGAGCGTGTCGTTGCCGGGTCCGCCGATGATGGTGTCATCGCCGGGGCCGCCCTGGACGCTGACGCCGAGCGTTGCGGGCATATTCGATTCGATGGTGATGGAGTCGTTGCCACTGCTGCCTTGAACGTTGATCTGCGTGACCGACGACGCGGTGAATGTCTCTGCGGCAAGCGAGTTTTCCGTAACTGTATAGGTGCCGTTGGCCAGGGAGAGACTGATTGTCGACGGGGCGCTCAGCGAAGTGACGTTGAGAACGCCGTTGGTTACGGTCGCGAAGGGCTGCTTGATCGTGAATGAACTCGACACGGCGCTGGTCAGCGAGCCATCGGTGCCCGTAAGTGCGTACGTTCCCGGCGTATTGACGGACAGGTCGCTGAAAGTGGCGACGCCGTTCACGGCGGCTTGGGTCAATGTCCCGCCCAGGACAGCGCCGGCCGAATTGGTCAGCGCCACCGTGACATTGGACGTGTTGCTGGTGACGATGTTGCCGTTGGAATCCTCGACAGCGACACTGACGGCCGGCGAGATGGGGTTGTTGGCCGCGACCGTGGCGGGTTGTTGGATGTAGGCGAGTTGCGAGGCGGCTCCGACGGTTTGGGGGGTGACGGCAATCGCGCCCCCCAGGCTGAACCCGGATGCCACGGAAACGAGGGAGGCGTTGATGGCGGCGCCGGTGGCGGTGTATTGGCCGACGATGCCGAGGCCGGTGCTGTTGTCGGTAGATCCCACATAGAGGTCGGTACCGGAGAAGGCAACGCTGACGGGTGAGTTGAGTCCGGTGATGAGATTGGCGTTAACGGTGGCGCCGGCGATGGTGTATTCGCCGATTGAGCCCTGTCCGGCGGTGTCACCGGCGGTGTTGATGATGTAGAGGTCGGAGGACGAGGAGGCGATGCCGCCGGGGTCGGTGCATGAAAGGAGGTTGGCGTTGATGACGGCGCCGGTGGTGGCGTTGTAGACGGCGACGGAGCCTTCGTCGGCGGTGATGGCGTTGAGGACGTAGAGGTCGGAGCCGACGACGGTGATGGCTCTGGCCGAATACAAATTCGTGATGAGGTTGGCATTGACGGTGGCGCCGCTTGTGGTGTATTCGCCGATGGTGCCGTAGTCGGTGCCGAGGGTGTAAACATCCGACCCGGAGATGGCGATGGCGGAGGGACCGCTCAGTCCCGTGACCAGAGATGCGTTGACGGTGGCGCCGGATGTGGTGTATTCGGCGACATAGCCGCCCCCAACGGTGCCGCCTTTGGTGGTTTCGGCATAGAGGTCCGACCCGGAGACAGCCACGCCGCCCGGGGTTGGGACTTCGACGAGTTGGGTGTTGATGGCGGCGCCGGAGGTTTCGTTGTATTCCGCGACGTAACCGAAGTAGGGGTTGTCTGCGGTGATGACAAAGATCTGGCCGCTGAGCAAGACGCGCCTTTCAAGGGTCTCGACGGCATGACGTCCGCGACCGTTGGTGCTTCGACGATGAATGCGCGTTGTCGGCTTGTACATGAATCCTCCATTCCTGAATTGGGCGCGGGTGCTTTCCACAGCAGACGAAATGACGGCCGCGCCGCGATTGCCTTGAACTGTCCTGGCCTCGACACCACCTGCGCCGAAGCGTTTCCTTTAACCGGGGTTGCCCATATCAACCTCCGCCGACGAGCGTCGTCGGCCACTATCCGTTGGATACCAGCGCCATCAAGCCAGCGTCACATTCCCCGGCGGGATGGTGCCGCTTTCAATGATGTAGTTGTCGTTGGTGCCGTAGATCAGGCTGTCATTCGTGGCGGCACCGGCGAAAATCTGATCCGCCGTTCCGTTGACCGCATAAAACGTGTTGTTGCCCTGACCACCATACATCTGATTGGTCCCAGCGCCGCCGTTGAGCGAATCGTCGCCAAGCCCGCCGCGCAGGATGTCGTTGCCGAGGCTGCCGAAGAGTGTGTCGTTTCCCTTGCCGCCAGCGAGCGTATCATCGCCGGCCCCGCCCTTGATCGAGTCATCGCCGGGTCCGCCGGCGAGGGAGTCATTGCCCGCTCCGCCGCCGAGCGTATCGTTGCCGGGTCCGCCCATGATGGTGTCATCCCCCGGGCCGCCCTGGACACTCACGCCCAGCGCTGCGGGCATATTCGATTCGACGGTGATCGAATCGTTACCGGCGTTCCCGTTGACGGTGATCGAGGTAACGTCGGAAATCGCGAACGGGTCGGACGCCGTGCCGTTCAGATTCGCGGTGATGTTGGTGCCGTCGGAGGAAAGTGTGATCGTATCGTCGCCGCCGGTGCCGTTGACGACCAGCGCACCGCCGGTCAGCGTCGCGAAGGGCGCCGGCGGCACGGCCTGCGGAAACGCGATCGCCTCCGGGTAACTGAGCCCCCTGACCAGCGATGCGTTCACCGGCGCGCCGTTTGTCGTGTACTGGCCGATCACGCCTATGTCGTAAGCGTTCCAATAGCTGTCGTACGGGCTGGTGAGCACATAGAGATTGTCGCCCGAGACGGCCACACCCAGCGGGCTGCTCAGCCCCGAGATCAGCGAGGCGTTGACCGTCACGCCGCCGGTGGTGTATTCGCCAATCGTGCCGGCCGTGTTGTTCGCGACATAGATGTCCGATCCGGAGACGGTGATGCCGCTGGCGTTATTCAAGCCGCTGACCAGATTGCCATTGACCGTGACGCCGCCCGTGGTGTATTCGCCAATCGTGCAGATCGTGTCGGATGAATCCTCCTGCACGATAAAAAGGTCCGATCCGGAGACCGCCATTCCCGCCGCGATATAAGGAAGCTGGATCAGTTGGGCATTGACGGTTGCGCCGCTGGTGGTGTATTCGCCGATTGAGCCGCCGATGCCGTCGAAGGCGCTGCCCGGAATCATGACAAACAGGTCCGACCCCGAGACCGCGACGCCCTGCGGGTTATCCAACCCGCTGATCAGCGGGGCGGCCACGGTCGCGCCGCTGGTCGTGTATTCGTTAATCTGGCCGTTCCCCGTGCCTGTCCCTTGAACGGCCACAAAGACGTCCGATCCGGAAACGCAAATGCCCGTGGGGGCGTCCAGCCCCGAGACCAGCGGAGCCGCCACAGCCGCGCCGGCCGTGGTGTATTCGCCAATCGCGCCCGCCATGACATTCGGCGTGGCCGTGTCCGGCGGCGTCGCATCGGAGATAAAAATGTTCCCGTCCAGCAGCACCCGCTGTTCAAGTCTCTCGACATCAAACCGTCGGCCACGGCCGATCTCCGATTTTTGTTTCGTGCGATCGGTGATGCTCCCAGCCCCAGCGATGTGCTTCCGGTTTTTCATTTCAGCTCCATTGAATTGCGCCATGCCCGCGGCCAAGCCGGCATGATAACCACGGAATCGATCGCTATCAATACAGTCGATTCCTGCTTTACGTCTTCCCGGCCCCAGCCGTCCGAGTGCGCCCGATCTTCCGCACCGGCCGTCTTTTCCTCCTCTCCATGTACGCAGGGGGAGGATCGAGGTGGGGGTTCTTCGCCAGCGGTTATGCCAGGTGGAAGCCGCGACCAACGCCACGGCGGTTAACCCCCACCCAACCCTCCCCCTGGTTACGGGGAGAGGGGATTAAGAGATGGCTCCGCAGGGGTTTACACTCGCCCGGAAGATCG
>CAYQTE010000160.1:0-3890 GCA_964420285.1 uncultured Tepidisphaeraceae bacterium | reverse complement strand
TCGTTGCCATCGCCGCCGGGTACGGCTATCTTCTGTGCCATTGAATCCCTTTACCGGAGCACAGAAAAATGAGTTTTGAATCGGCCGTACAGAAAAAAGCGATCGAACTGGGCAAACTGAGCGTCGAGATGACCACCTCGGCCGGAAGCGGGCATCCGTCGACGGCCTTGTCGCTGGCGCACATTGTCACCGTTTTGATGTATCACCAGATGCGTTGGGATCCGAAAGACCCGTGGAACCAGGGTTCGGACCGGCTGATTCTCAGCGAGGGGCACGCGGTTCCGATCATTTACGCCGCACTGGCCGATCTGGGGGCGGTGATCGGTAAGACAAAGGCCGAGGCCCGGCCGATGACCCGGCAGGACGCCATGGACCTTCGCGCCATCGAAAGCCCGATCGACGGGCATCCCAATCCGCGCGTGGGCGTGCCGTTCTTCGATGCCGCAACCGGTTCGCTGGGGCAGGGGCTTTCCATCGCGGCCGGTCTGGCGTCGGCCGCCAGGATGGACCGGCTGGATCGCAATTTCTATTGCATCATCGGCGACGGCGAAAGCCGCGAGGGCCAGATTTGGGAAGCGGCCGACTATATCGCCGATCATGCACTCACCAACGTGGTTCCGATCTTCAACTGCAACGAACTGGCCCAGAGCGATTACGTCTCGCCGCAGCAGTCGTATCAGGGTCTGGAACAGAAACTGTCGGCGTATGGGTTCATCGTGCGGGCGATCGACGGCCACAACGGCCGGCAGATTCGCCAGGCATTGCGTGAATTGCCCGTGGTGCAGAACGGCAATCGGCCGATGGCGATCGTGGCCCGCACCATCAAGGGCTGGGGCGCCCCGGCCGAGCAGGGCATGGGCAAGCACGGAACCCCCGTCAAGAAGGACAAACTCCCGGAGGTGCTGGCCGAGTTGGATCGCACCGGCGCCGAATCGGGCGCAAATGCCGACAGCGCTGCGGGCGAATTGACCATCGCCGCCATCACCACCAAGGCGCCGGCCATCGCTCCCAAGCCGATCAAGATCCCGGCGTTTACCGAAGCTCTTGCCAAGGTTGGCCTGGATAAAGACCTGGCGGCCGGCAAGCCGATCGCGCCGCGCAAGGCCTATGGCGTGGCGCTGGTGGCGCTGGGCGAGGCGGACAAGCGGGTCATCGGGTTGGATGCGGATGTGAAGAACAGCACCAACGCTGAATGGTTCGCCAAGAAGTTCCCGGCGCAGTTCCTCGAATGCAAGATCGCCGAGCAGAACATGATCAGCGTGGCCGCCGGCGCCGCCGCGGCGGGGAAGATCCCCTTCTGCTCGACCTTCGCCAAATTCATCGTCCGCGCCTATGACCAGGTCGAGATGGCGATCATCAGCGGCGCCAACATCAAGATCACCGGCACGCACGCCGGCGTCACTCTCGCCGCCGACGGACCCAGCCAGATGTCGCTCCCGGATGTCGCGTTCTTCCGCAGTTTCTGTCACGTGAAGAACTACAGCGGCCAGCCTGCCTGCCGGTATTTCTTCCCCGCCGACGCCGTCAGTTGCTATCGCACGACCGAACTGATGGCGAATCTGGACGGCTGCTGCTATCAGCGCGCCCTGCGCGCCGATCTGAAGGCCCTCTACAAACCCGAGGAAACCTTCGAAATGGGCGGATATAAGGTGGTTCGCGAGGGCAAGGATCTGGTTCTGGTCGCGGCCGGTTATATGGTCTGGGAATGCCTCAAGGTGGCCGACGAACTGGCCAAGGCCGGTAAGAAGGCGACGGTCATCGACGCCTACAGCCTGCCGATCAAGGACCGCGGCATTCTGGAGATCGCCTCGCGCAACGGCGGGCGCATCATCAGCGTCGAGGACAATTACACCGGCGGCCTGGATGCCGAACTGGCCGGCCAGATCGCCGCGACCGGCGCGGGCATCAAGCTCACGGCGCTGTTCGTGACGCAACTGCCCAAGAGCGGCCGGGAACCGCAGGACGTGCTGGCCAATCTGCACCTGGACGCCAAGGCGATTTTGCAGGCGATATGAGAATAATGGATAATGGACAATGCATAATGGATAGCGAAGAAAAGTCTGCTTCCTCAATTATCCATTGTCAATTGTTCATTATTAATTACTGATTCCGCCCATGAAGATTTACACCAAGACGGGCGACGACGGCTCGACGGGGTTGGTCGGGGGGCAGCGCGTCGGCAAGAGCGATCCGCGCATCGAATGCATCGGCGGCGTCGATGAACTTAACGCCGCGATCGGACTGGCCGCGGTTGCCGCCGCTGCGGATTCAGGTAAATCACCAGTCGGGCTGGCCGGACGATTGCGTACGATCCAGCACGAGTTATTCACGATCGGCGCGCACCTTTCATCGCCCGACTCGGCCACTGCCCTGGCGCAGCTTCCGCCTTTGGACAATTCGATCATTGCCCGGCTGGAAATGGAAATCGACACGGCCACGGCCGCCCTGCCGCCGCTGCGACAGTTCATCCTCCCCGGCGGCTGCGAAACCGCGGCCCGGTTGCATGTTGCCCGCACCGTCTGCCGGCGGGCCGAACGCATTGTCGTCGCCTTTGCCGGAAAATGCCCGGTTTCCGCCACGATCCTGATTTATCTCAACCGGCTGAGCGACTGGCTGTTTGTTGAGGCTCGGCTCGCCAACCAATCGGCGGGCGTGCCCGATGTCGTGTGGCAAATTGCGACGTGACGCGGATCGTTGCGTCAATGCCGTTACGCGGACATTCCCATGGGAGCGGGTTGGGCGAGGTATTGCCGGGCGGCGTCGCGAATCACCGCCGTGATGATTTCCTTGTTGATGGGTTTGTCGATCGGCGCCGCCTGATCACGCAGGGCCGCCAAAAGCTCGAAGGCATATTCGATCTGTCCACACACCTCGGCGATGACGATAAGCTTGAGGTATTTGGCCAGCGTCAGCTTTTTCGACACCGGCCACGACGGGTCCAGGGGGTTGATCAGGTACAGCGCATCCGCGGTGATCAACTGTCCGGCCGCCTGCGGCCTCAGCAGGGGGTTTTGCACGAACGCGGTGCTGACCGGCGATGCCATGCGCCCCGCGAAATGGCCGCTGTGCGAATAGAGAAAATTGAAGAACGTGAAACCCTGCTGCCGCACGAACGAGTCCACATCCGCAAAAAGCGGCTGATCTTCGTAGAGGGGGACGAACTCCACTTCGGTTTCAATTCCCAGAACCTGGCCCAGCGTGTCGACCGCGCCGCGCAGGATATCCAGTTCCGAACCCTGGACGTCCACCTTGATGAAATCGACGCAGGCGATCCTGTTGCTCTTGACCCACAGGTCAACACTTGTGGTCTTCACATCGACTGTCTTGCTCAATCCCAGGTGATCGATCGTGCAGAAGATGTGTTGTCCGTCCGCGCACTGTTTCCACCGTGCCAGGCGCTTTTCGGCCGGCTTGTACAGGGAACTGGAATCGGCGTGGCGCGTGACGTAAAGCCGCTTGTTGGCTTCGGTGCGCGCCAGGCAGACCGGATGGTAATAGTGCGATTGTCCCGCCCGCAGCGCCTGCGCGTTGAGGCGCTGGCATTCGTCCGCGTCCGGGTCAAACCCGTCGACGCGCGACTTACGGCCGAGAAATCCCCATTTGACGCCTTCTCCGCCCCCCTGCGCGCCTCCATCGATCACGCAAAGCGGATCATCCTGCGGAATATGCTGCATAAGCAGACTGCTGATGATGGAAAGCACGCGAGAACTCCTCGACGAGTCGTTGCTCTGTGATGCCAGCTTGGGAAATTCCAGACGGCTACAAATTCGTCTGCACCGCATCTTATGCCAAAGCGGCCCGGAGGGCAACAGCGCCCGGCTTGCCACAGCCCACGGGGTCTGCCAATTCTTCAGGCGGCGGCTTTAAGTCTGGATTGCCAATAGGTTGGC
>CAYQTE010000159.1:0-3911 GCA_964420285.1 uncultured Tepidisphaeraceae bacterium | reverse complement strand
TTTCCTCCTCTCCCTGTACCCAGGGGGAGGACTGAGGTGGGGGTTCTTCGCCAATGGCTCCGGCAAGTCGGAACCGCGACCAACGCCGTAGCGGTCGACCCCCACCCCAACCCTCCCCCTGGGTACAGGGAGAGGGGATCAAGGGGCGGGACTGCATGGAGGTGCAGTCGGCCGGGATATCGGGCGCTGCGGGCGTGAGAGCGCGGGTCGAGGTCGATCCACTCATTTTTGCGATGCAAGTAACATGTTGAGTGGGGCGGAATGCGTGGGCCGGCGCGGCTCGCGCGGCATCTTCTGAGGCGATCTATCAATTGGCCTGCTGCGTCGGTACGACGATGATCGCGACGGCGGGCAGGCCGTCGGCGGCGGGGATGAGGTGGACCTGGGGGTTTCGGCCGGCGTCGGCGAGGCGGCGCATTGTTCGATCGAAGTAGTCGTGCTCGAGGTTGGAATAGGTATAGGGGGTGTCACAGAAGCAGACGATCAGGATCGTGGCCGATGGCAGCGGGTCGGGGGGCGGGTCTTCTGTCACCTGCCAGTCCAGGCCCAGGTCGTACTGGAGTGGGTAGTCGAGCCAATAGCTCTGCACGTAGACGGTGGTGGGGCGGAACTGCCGGCGGATGAAATCGGCGGCGGCGGATTTGGGGTCGATGTCGGCGCTCCAGTACGTGGGATAGGTGTTCTGGCGCCACGACAGATTCCGGATCGGATCAAAATAGTCCGGCGAAAACGTCAGGAGCATGATGGCCGCAAGCGGCACCATCACCAGCGCGCAAGAGAGATCGCCCAGCCGGCGCGAATCCATGAGCAGGGCGGCCCAGCGGGCCAGCGTCACGGCGGCCGGCAGGAGCAGCCAGACGAGGTAGCGCTCGACGCCGATCTGATCAAGGGCGAGCAGCCAGGCGGTGCCGATCAGGATAAATGGGACGGCGATCCAGAAGACGGCCAGTGCGCGGTCGCGCGGTTTGGACGATCGGGCCAGCATGACGGCCGCGACGATCAGCAGAATCACAATGAGCCAGGAAAACAGCCGCAAGGCCGGGCTGACCGGCAGGCCGGCGATGTCTTCGTAGGTTGACAGGCCGGAAATGGCGTCGCCGACGCGGGCGATGTAGCGCATCAGGTCGATCGGCGAGGAGAGCAGCGACCCGGCCGTCCGAACCGTGCCGCCGACGACCTGGCCAAAGGTATGGCGGGTATCGCTGCTGACGACGATGCGGGTCAGGGCCAGAAAGAGCGCCGTCGCGCAAACCAGTGGCGCCGCCGCCAGCGCCGCGGCCAGAGGCACGCTGGGCCGCACGCCCAGATACCCGGCCACGGCCGAGAGAATCTGCCGGCGCTGAATGAAGAGCACCGCGACCGTCAAACAGACCAGCAGCAGGGCGAATGTCGCGTGCGTCCAGATTCCCAGAATGCTGAAGCCCACGAGCATCGCCATTGCCCGCCGCGAGCGAATTCCGGCCGCCAGGTCCAGCATGGGGAATACGACGAAGCATTCAAAGAGAGGCAGATAGCTGGTATCCCATTGGATGCGCGAGGT
This sequence comes from uncultured Tepidisphaeraceae bacterium, assembly GCA_964420285.1. Taxonomy (GTDB): domain Bacteria; phylum Planctomycetota; class Phycisphaerae; order Tepidisphaerales; family Tepidisphaeraceae; genus CAYQTE01. Next base: position 2,371 of record CAYQTE010000159.1, on the reverse strand, counting down.
GGCGATCGATAAGGGCATGGCGGCCAGCAGCAGCGTGGCGAAAAGAACCTGGCGGCGGGATTCGAACACTCGCCGGCCGCAATACGCGAAACATCCCAGCGTGACCACGCCGGCGATCGCCGCCGGGAGTCGCAGAAGGAATATCGATGCGCGGCCCGGCAGAAGCGAAAGCAGTTCGGTGGCCATCATGACGGGATTGAAGAACTGTCCGTGCGGCGAGCGGACCAGATGCGGCCGGCCCGCCAGGGCCTTCATGAGCTGAACGATTGGATACGGCTCATCGGCGTTGAGGGCGGGCGTGTTGCCCAGCCAGAGGAAGCGGTAAACGATGCTCAGGAGGATCAGGACGACGGCCACGGCGCTGAAGATATGCATGCGGCTGCGACGGGGGCGGCTCACGGGTGTGGCTCGCGGCGTGGGACGAGGCAGGGAGTGTCGGGCTTGGGTCATCGCCAGGGGGATTAGAGCATGGACAACATTTTGCGGGCTGCGGGGGCTGCGGCCCAACGATCGGCAAGTTCCATGGTGTCGATGGTACACATGCCGGTGTAGCCGCCGTCGAGCAAGCCCGACAGCATCGCCCCCAGCGGGACCGATCCCCGGCCGATCGGAACGGCCGACGTGCGGCGATCGGCGCCGACGGCGGCGTCGCGCAGGCGCACGTGGCGGATGCGCGGGCCGACGGCCGATAGGATTTCATCCAGACTCCAGCGGTCGCGGACGATGGCCACCGCGTCGAGATCGACGGCCATGTGCCGCGCGTCGAATCGCTTCAGAGCCCGGTCAATGGCCGCGAAGCTCGACAATTCACTGGATATGGCGACGGCGACGGAAAATCGATCGGCACGCTGGGCGATCTCGGTGAATGCGGTATCGACAGCGGCGAAGCCGGCCGGATCGGGATTTGCCGATGCGGTAATCGACGCCGGCGCGATTCCGACCAGCGCACGAAGGTCATCCGAACTCGGCAGGATAATGCGCCCCGCCGTGGCCGGAGGCGCGGACGCGGACGCCGCTGCGGGGGCGTGTTCATCCTGCGGCAAAGGCAACGGCCCGGCGTCCATGCACAGCACAGTGGCACCAAGGGATGCGGCGGCGTCAAGAACTTTTTCCAGCTTGAAGAGCAGCTTGTCCAGATCGGTGCGCGGCGTAATGCCGGTTGGTCCCAGATCAAAGCGGATGGCGGCCAGTCGCTGGTTCTCCGATCGCAGCACCTGCGCAACTTCACGCCGACCGCTTTGGGAAAGGTCGGTGAGGTTCAGCCCGGGCATCGAAACATCGAGCAACAGGCCGGCAAATCCAAGCTGCCGTGAAATGCGGGCGGCATTTCGCACGTCCGAATCGATGGCGGCGGCAACGACGGCGAGCAAACTGGGATCCAGCAGCGGCATCCGCGCGATTGTAGCCGCTATGGGAAAAAAGTGGTTGCGAGGCGCGGACTTTACGCGCTGGCGGCTTGCAACGGGGCCGGCTTGCGGCTCAGCTTGCCGCGCTCTTCGAGCATGTCCAGAACCCTCATATAGAAGGGCGTGATGCTGGTTTCGGCCGGGTCAACCCAGGGGGGCAGGAAGCGGCGGTTGATCGACTGCCAATGATCGGCGGGCCAAATCGCCAGGCGATCGGCCCATGTGGCGGACTTGACCGAGACCAGGCCGTCGTTGTCGCCTTCGACGCGGTAGATGATCTGCCAGGAGTGGATGGCAAACGGCGGCATGAGGCGCATGGGATGGCTGGCGGCGACAGACATATAGGCGATGTTGGGCATGTCGGGCGTGACATCGTTGAACCGGCGGCAATTGTCGGTCGTGAGATCGGCCAGAGCCTGGAAATCGACGTTGAGATATTCCATCAGTCGCAGGCCGCGCAGCCGCTGACCCACGTGGCGGAGAACCCAATCGGCGTATGTCGAACCGCGATGCGGCGTGCAGATTGTCACCAAAGCCGCGACATAGTCCGCCATGCCCAGGTGCGTCAACATGTGTCGGGCATCCAGGCCGCCCATCGAGTGGGCGATGATGACGATGCGATCCTGGGACTGCGGCGGCATGGGAAAGCGAGCAAGGATGGCGTCCTTGAGCTGGCGGGCGCGGGTTTCGATGCCGGCGGTGGGGTGAACTGAGGTCGTGAGCAGGGGATAACCGCGAGCGGCGATGGCCCGGCCGATTTCGTGGAAATATTCCCACGTGAACGGCCCGAAATGCCATTCGCCGTGGCCGAGCAGCCCGTGATGCAGGACGATGGGAGTTGCGGGCATAATTCGTCATTATACCATGTTAGTGGCTGGGCGCGGAGAGGAATTCGCGGGCAGCGGCCGGTGAGAGTGCCCGATTTTCCGGGCAACCGCCTCTTCCTCCTCCCCATGTACTCAGGG
>CAYQTE010000158.1:0-4081 GCA_964420285.1 uncultured Tepidisphaeraceae bacterium | reverse complement strand
TTGTGCCGCAAATCACTTAAGAGAAATCTCACGCGGAGGCGCGGAGGCGCAGAGCGGTGCGTGTTAACCACGGATTTCGCGGAGGCTGCGGATAAGACTGAGGTGATGATAATGGAAGCCAGGCGATGGAACCGCGGATGAACGCTGATGAACGCGGATAAGACAAGAACCGGCTTCTATCTGCGTTTATCTGCGTGCATCTGCGGTTGATCCGTCCTTATTTCCGAGCAGGCGGGGAGCAAAGTCGTTTTGACCGCGGAGGCCGCGGATAAAAATGATGCGTTCGGGGTGCTTCTTACCTGGGGTGAGCATGGCCGAACTATCCGCGTTCTTTGGTGTTCATTCGCGGTTGGTGGAGTGTGCCCGATTTTCCGGGCAAACATGAGTCGATGCAGGCCAAGCTCTTTCCCCCTCCCCTGGTATTCCGGGGGAGGGTCGGGGTGGGGGCCGCCCGTGGCGACGTTCGATGCCGGTCAAGCGATGGAGCGCCGCGCGAAAAACCCCCACCTCACTCCTCCCCCGGCGTACCAGGGGAGGATGAAAAGGCGGCCTCCCGGAAATTCGGGCACTCTCGGTTGATGGCGATTCGGCGGAGTCTTCGCAATCCGCGTCGAATTGGTTAGGATACGTCTCTGGCCGGGACGCTGGCCGTTGCGGGGTGCTGCCCGGTTTCCCACGAGCGAGGAACACCATGAGACATTTCGTGCAGAAGGCGATGAGCATTGGGGCATGGGGCGGAATGGTGCTGACGGCCGGGTTGGCCGCAGGCGTGCTGACGGGACCGCCCGCGCGGGGACAGGTTCCGCTGGACCCGGTGCTGTCGCCCGCGACGATGCCCGCCGGTGGCGGACTGGCGAGCGGGCCGACGAGCAACCCCATCGGTTCAACCGGCGGCAACGCCGGGCCGGCGGATCAGACGCCGGGCGTTCTGATGCCGCAACTGCCGGGCGTCGCCGGCGTTGCACCCGGCGTTTTCAACGCCGCCGCCACGCGCCCGATCAAGGATGATCTGCTGGGCAAGCTATTCACCAGCGTCAGCGCCGGCATCGCGTTCAAACCTCCCGCCGATTGCAAACAGGTTCAACCCAAGGTCGAAAACCAGATTGTCGAGTTCGATTCCGATGTGACCGACCTGCATCAGGGATGGGTGCTGACCGTTTCCAAGCTGGCGGCCTTCGTGCATGACCAGGTGCTGACGACCAGCAACGGCCACGCAGGAATCCCCTATGTCGTAACCGACCCGCCGGTGCCTCCGCATCTCACGCCGACGACCAGATCGGTCACGGATCCCGGCGTGATGGAGCAGTATCTGGTGCAGCTCAAGCGAAGTTACGGGGTGCTGGACGTGCGCCGCCAGGACACGATCTACGCCGGGCAGAGCGGGCTGCTCAACATCGGTCTGCTGGCGGTTCAATACACGCTGGGCGGGCAGCACGTGTTGAAACAGGTGGCCATCGTCGAGCACGATTCCAAACAGTTTTTCGTGCTGGATCTGACCACGCCCGGCTCGGACAACCCCGACAGTCCGCTTTTACGCGATGCCGCCGATGCATTCTCCCAAATGATGGACAGCATCCAACTCCTCGATCAGAGCACATTGCGCCATGACCAGGATCTGCGTATTTTCGACACGGCGGCCCTGTTTGCTTTCTGGACGCCGAAGATCGTGAACCAGGTTCTCGTGCCGCAGAGATATTTGCGCCTGGTTCGCGGCGACAAGGACGTCGGGTATGTCTACGCGACTGAGAAGGCCTTCCAGGAATCCGGATTGCCCGCCGTCCGCATTGCCTTGCGCATGCACCGCAACGACGGAACCTCAGTCACCGACAGCCAGACCATCATGGCCAGCACCCTTGATTTCGATCACAGCCACGAACAATGGAGCACGCTGCTGACGGTGCCCAACCCCAAGAACCCGGCCCCCGACGAATACAGCGAGATCGGCGCAAGTGACTACACGGCCAACATCCCGGTTCCCGTCCCGGCCGGCCCGGGTGTTGCGCCGGGCGCGATCAAGATGACGTCCAAGCACGACCTGACCGTCACCGGCAGCCTGCCCAACACCGGGCCGGAACACCGCAATATCGCTTTGCCGCAATGGTATCTGCCCCAGGCGCTGCAATATCTGCTGCCCAGGATCGTCGTCAACGCGCTGAGCGGCAATCACAACAAGTTCCTGTTTTATTGCTGGGTGCCCTCGACGCATGAGGTCATGCTTCTCTATTGCGATATGCTTCCGGCGGAGAATATTCGATTCAATGGGCAGAACGTGACCGCCTATCAGATCAAGACCCACATCACGCTCGATGGGCCGGTCACTACCGATTTTGTCGATCTTCAGGGCAATTACCTGGGCGCCCAGAGCGATCGCGTGGATGACAACAACAAGACCACCCAGGAACTGGTCATTCCGTCGGATGCCGATGCTCTGAAGAAAATCTGGGGCCATCCGAACCTCACCGAGCCCGGCGGCGACGAGCGAACCACGAATTGATGCAATCCCGCCGCCCATGCGGCCGATAATCACTCACGGAAACCTCTTTCGCGCCCGCCGGGGCCGGTCCATCTTCTCATGCGCAGAAACATCAGCGCCATCATCATGCTCTCCATCCTGCTGGCCGCCAGCGTCGAGGGCATACGCTATTACTTGAACCAGAACGGCCTGCAGCAGCAGATCAATCAGCTCCAGCAGCAGCGCACCGAGCTGGAGCAATTCGTGCAGCGACTCACCACCGAGCGCCGCGTCGCCAAGGTGCTGGTGCTGGATCAGAAGCCGACGGGCCAGACCGTCTCGACGACGTTTCTGTGGGTCGAATACGCCGCCGACGGCTCGACGCTGCCGCCGCACCAGTTCACCGTTCTGGGCAACGAGGTGCATTTTGACGCCGAGGTCATCAAATTCGATCACGGTTTTGTCGAACAGAACGACCCGTTGAAGGGCCATTCCATTGCCCTGTTCACGCGCGTGTTCGGATCGTTCCAGACGCCAAGCGACGGCTTCCCCATCGACACTCCCGGCGCTGAACCCGACATCTACAAAGGGGCCGATTCCCGCCAGAGCGATTTTGAACGCGAGCTTTGGCAGAATTTCTGGAAGCTCTACGACGATCCAAACTACCGCCACGAAAAAGGCGTCCGCGTCGCTCAGGGCGAAAGCCCCTGGGGACGCCTGGAGATGGGCCAAGTCTACACCATCACCGTCGAATCCGACGGCGGCGTCAATCTCTCCCACCAGCCCATCGATCCGATCTATATCGAAGCCCTCAAGAGACAATCCCAATCCGCCGCAACCCAGCCCGCCGGTCCGACATCGACACGTTGACCAGTGGCATGCCTTTTGTCCGTTCAACCTCACCACGTATTCGCAACCGGCCAGGGCGGCGGCAATTGGCGCAACCCCGTCGAGCTTCACGGAACGAGGTTCACATCCATCGGCGGCGCAGGTTCTCGCGGGTTGGTCGTTGGCTCATTCAACTGTCGCTGCCAATACCCCACATCGTGCCATGTTCCGAGCTTGAACCCGGCCGCTTGAAGAACCCCAGCGCGCGTGAACCCGAACTTTTCATGCAAGGCAACGCTGGCCAGACCCGGCAGCGTTATCACCGCGTACGCCGACACGAAACCCTGCCGGCTCAGCATCGGCAGCAGCACATCGTACAGCGCCCGCCCGATTCCCCGCCGATGATGCTCGCGACTCACATACACGGTCACTTCCACCGCCCAGCGAAACGACGCCCGCGGCCGAAACTCGCTGGCATAAGCGTATCCGACCACCCGCTGGCCGAGTTGCGCGACCAGGAACGGATGCGTCGCCAGAATCGCCCGGATTTTCCGCGACATCGCCGCCGCGTCGGCAGCCGCCTCATCGAATGTGATGGCCGTGTCCGTTACATACGGAGCATAAATCCCCGCGATCTCCCCGGCGTCGGCCGCTCGCGCCATGCGAATGATGATCCCATGCATGGCGGCCATGATACCGGCAAGTTGAGACCCGTAGAACTCCACACTCACCGCGGAGGAAATGCGAACACGATATGACCGCGGATAAGCGGATGAACAAGGATAAGAAGCAACGTGCATT
>CAYQTE010000157.1:0-4142 GCA_964420285.1 uncultured Tepidisphaeraceae bacterium | reverse complement strand
CTTGGCGGTTTTTTAGTTCTTTCCTACTTCCGCAGAAAATTCGCCAGCAGTCGCTCGCCCTGTTCGGTGAGGAAACTCTCGGGATGGAACTGCACGCCTTCCAGCGGCCAGGTCTTATGGCGGACGCCCATGATCTCGTCCTGGTCGGTCCAGCTTGAGACGATGTAATCAGGGGGGAGAGTGCCGTTACGGATGATGAGGCTGTGATAGCGCGTGGCCGTGAAGGGGTTGGGCATGCCGTCGTAGATGCACTTCCCGTCGTGGTGGATGGAATCGGTCTTGCCGTGCATGAGTCGGGCGGCGCGCTCGACGATGGCGCCGCTGCAGAAGCCGATGCACTGGTGGCCGAGGCAGACGCCAAGAACCGGCAGCTTGGGGCCGAAATGGCGGATGACGTCGTTGCTCATCCCGCCTTCGCGCGGCGTGCAGGGGCCGGGGCTGATCACGATGTGCGTGGGGTGAAGTTCCTCAATCTGCTCGATGGTGACCTTGTCGTTGCGAAAGACCGTGGCCGGATGCTCCGGCCCGACCTCGCCCAGCCGTTGCACAAGGTTGTAGGTGAAGGAGTCGTAGTTATCGATCAGGACGATCATCGTGGCACGAATCCGGGCAGAATTATTCACCGCCGAGCCGCGGAGAACGCAGACAAATGAATTGAACCGCCAAGGCGCCAAGAGCGCCAAGAATACGAATTAACTGAATTTCTCTTGGCGTTCTTGGCGCACTTGGCGGTTTGAATTCATCTTTGTTGCATTTTCTTCTCCGCGTCCTCGGCGTCTTTGCGGTTAAACCGATCTTCTGAGTCAGAACAACTCCGACAAAACCCGCTGGGCCGCGGACACGCCGGCGCCGGTGTTCACCAGCTTGGCCATGCCGCGAAGCACGTGCTCGATGGCCGCAACCACCGCCAGGCAATCGTAGGCGTCCGTGTATCCCATGTGGTTCACGCGGAAGAGCTTGCCTTCCATCGAGCCCTGCCCGCCGGCCACGTGGATGTTGTGCTTGTTCTTCAGTGCGCCGCGGAAATCCTTGTCGGCGACGCCGGCGGGATAATTCACGGCCGTCACCGAATCCGCCGGGCTCTTGCTGAACAGGGACAATCCCAGCGCCTGCACGCCCTGCCGGTACGCCTCGGCGATGGTGTGCGTGCGCTTCCAGACGTTCTCGATCTTCTCGTCGCGGATCATCCTGAGGCTGACGGCCAGGCCCTCGATCAGCGTGTTGGCCGGCGTGAAGGGCGTATCGCCATCGGCCATGCTCTTGCGGTATTTGCGCATGTCGAAATAGAAGGTCTTTGGCGACGCATTCTTATCGACGGCCGCCCACGCCCGCTGTGAGAGGGCCAGGAACCCCAGCCCCGGCGGGAGCATGAGGGCCTTTTGGCTGCCGGTCACGGCGATGTCCACGCCCCAATCGTCCATCTTGAACGGGAGGGCGCCGATGCTGGTGATCCCATCGACAATGAGCAGCGCCTCGCCGGCCGAACGCACCACGCCGGCGATCTTGTCCAGTTCGCACACCGTGCCGGTGCTGGTTTCGCTGTGGACCAGAATCACCGCGTCATAGCGGCTGGCGGCCAGCTCGGCCTTGATCTGGTCGGCCGTCACGTGCTGGCCGTATTCGAGTTTGATGTCCTTCTTATCGATGCCGAAGGTTGTGCAGATGCCGCTCCAGCGTTCGGCGAATTTGCCGTTGACGACGCAGAGGGCTTTCTGACCGGGCGACAGTGCGCTGACCAGCCCGGCCTCAAACGCGGCCGTCCCCGAGCCGGTGATCGTGTACACCGTGTTCTTGGTCGCAAAGACGTATTGCAGGAGCGACTGAACCTCATTGAACATCGCGCGGAACTCGGCCGTGCGATGGTGGTGAACCGGCTTGGCCAGTTCCATCAGAGTGGCCTCGGGAACGCTCGTCGGACCGGGTGTATACAGACGGTATTTCATCATGACTCTCTAACCTCCAACAGACCCATGCGCCTTACAGGGCAACAATCAAAACACGATACTCACGCCGCGGCCCAATGCCGCTTCAAGAACGCCAGAACTCGCGGCCCCATCGTCGTCATATCGGTGAACCCGATCGCCTCGACGCAGATGGTGCTGTCATATCCTGTCGATTTCACCGCCGACAGGAACGGGCCGTATTCGCATTGCCCGCTCTCGCCGCACGCCGCCCGCTTTTCGATATCGGACACGTGGACGTGATGGAGCCACGGCCCGGCTTGGCGAATCACATCGAGCGGTTCGTTTTCCAGCCAAAGATGATAGCTGTCCAACAGCACGCGGATGGATGGATGATCGACCTCGCGGGCGCATGCCAGAGCCTCGCTGAGCAGGTTGAGCAGATTGCATTCCCGGCGATTGAGCGGCTCGACGGCCAACACGACATTGGTCCCGGCCAGCACATCGGCGCAGATGCGCAGGAATTCGATCACCTGCCGCATGGCCTTTGCCCGATCGAATCCATCCGGAACCTGCCGTGCCCCGCCGCTGCCGAAGACCAATGTGCAAATCCCCAGTTTGGCCGCGCGAGCGACCGTCGTCGTCATATACGCCCGAAGCTGTTTGGCATCGGCCGTCGGCCCGACGACCTTCACCGAAGCCGGCACCAGCAGATTGACGGCCCGCACCGGCAGCCCCCCCGCCGTCCCGGCAGCCACTCGCGCTGCGCCGGTCCACTGCGCATCGGGAAGCAGCGGCTGGAGCAGCGACTGTGCGCTTTCCTCGACGAAATCCCACCCCGCCCGTTTGGCGGCCGCGGAATTCTCCACCGGCATGCAAATCCCAAATTCCATGCCGCCGATCTTAGAAGATCAGGCGAGATTTCGCCAGCCGGGTCCAAAGGCCCGCGCCGAGAGTGCCCGGGAGGCACTTGTCCCGATGTGCAAGTCGAGTATGATCCTGCCCTTGTCGTCAAACTCCAGATATCGGCGTAAGATGCCGATGGTTGGATCGTTGACGGCGTATTTTTCGTTGGCCGAGTACCCAAGTGGACCAAGGGGACGGATTGCAAATCCGTTATTCGTCGGTTCGAATCCGACCTCGGCCTCTTGCCTCGCATTGGGGGGGGAACACGGCGGCGCTGGGTGAGTTGCCTGTTGCTCTTGACCTGCGGTTTTGTCGCCCATTCAATCTGGTCATCGCTGTATGTTCGACGAACCATCTGAAGACCCGGGCGAGAAGTTGCTTGATCCCAAAGAGCGGGCTCGGGAGAAGGCCGAGGGATTTCGCCTGCACGCGGAAATCGCGGCGGTGTTTGAGGCCTGCCGCAAATTCGACGCCGAATTGCGCGTGGGGCTTGACCCTGATATCGCCCGCGAGATGCAGCGAACCATGGGCCGGCTGGAGAAATCCAAGGCGGCCGAGCACCCCGTCCTGCCGGAGACGGCCAGCGCCGAGGCGGCCGGGCTGCTGAATCTTGCGGCCGGGCGCGGGTTATCGACCAACGATTACCACATCCATCGCCGGCCGGGCGAGGTCATGATCGCCCGCTGGCTGGAAGGCCCGCAGGTCGAGACGTTTTACACCCGGCTGCAGGCGCATTTCGACGCGGCCCTGGGTGCGTTCAAGGAAGACGAGCGGCAGTCGCTTGAATGGAAGAAGGATCCGCAGACGCCGGCATATCTGGCGGCATTGGACAGCGTCGAAATCAAGATGGCCGACCGGTATCTCCGCGGCATCATTCGCGAGAACGCTATTTACGTCCTCTCGACGCAGACGGCCGACGAGATCAACATCGCGTACCTGTGCGACTACGTGATGGGAGTCTCGCCGTCGCAATTGGTTGGCTCCGCCTCGGCCCCGCCGGATAACGCCAGCGAGAGCGATCTGGCGTGGTTTTACAAGCTGTTTTCGCTGCGTGGGATGAAGGCCGGGGTGGAGCAGATGTGCTTTTTTGCGTATTTACAGAAGACGGATGAGGGAGGCGGCGAAGAGGAATGGTGAAGCTGACGGCGACCTGCGCGGCAATGTGGGCGATCCTCAGGTACGAACTGCAATTGCCGCGTCTTGATCGAATCCGCCGAACCCGGTAGAGTACGCAGTATTGAGCCGCCTACCCAGCGGCCAACGCGGGGCCATAGTGAAATGGGATCACGCCACCATGGCATGGTGGAATTTGGGGTTCAAATCCCCATGGCTCCA
>CAYQTE010000156.1:0-4281 GCA_964420285.1 uncultured Tepidisphaeraceae bacterium | reverse complement strand
AGCGCCGAGGAACACCGAGGCAACGGCCATGGCCACCGACAGGCGTTCCCACCGATTCGGGCGGTCTGGAGGGGGTGGCGTTTCGTAGTCCAGGATTTCCATTGTGGGACCAACTGCCACGGGACCGCGCCAGCGACGTTACGTCCGATTGTCAAAGACACCGGCCGATATAGCAACACGGGAAAAGAATAATCCCTCGCGGAGGCGCAGGGGCGCAGAGGAAATCCTATGGATTGCACCTCGCTTCCTCTGCGACTTTGCGCCTCTGCGAGGGAAATGCATTTCCTTCCCCCGGCTACCTTACGACCCCGATCGTCAGCAGGAGATTCGCATAAATCCGCTGTTCACCCGTCGCGATCGTCAGGCAGACGTCTCGCGACGCGGCGGCCTCGTAAAACGCAAAACGCTCGATCGCCGCCAGTTCCGTCGGCGCACTGGCGGCAGCGAGAACTTTGCGGAATTCGTCCCAGATCGGCGGATCGCTGGCCATCGCATACGGGCCGGTCTTGTTGGGGGCCATGACCGTCGCGGCTTCGATCGGGATGGCGGCTGCCAGAACGCGCAGGACATCGGTCACGCCCAGCACGCCCGGGGCCAGGTTCAGGGCAACGAATTCGGCGCTCGGGCCTTTGGCGGTCCAATGGGGAAAGTTGCCGTCGGAAATCAGCACCTTGCTGCCGTGCCCGGATCGGCCAAGGGCGTGAAGAATCTGCGGATGAAGAATCGGTCCCTTGAGCATGCGATAAGCCTCCGTTCAGGGTGTCAATAAGAAATACAAACCGTCGGCCGGCAGCGCCAGCGATGCGCCGGTCGCCGATCTTTCCAGATTTTGCAGCGCGCCGGCATAGCCGTTGGCATCCAGGGCCCGCGCGTGCGATAGCAGCGTATTGCGGATGGTGACGGTTGCGCGATTGGTGACAATGCGCCACGGACTTTGCCCGGTATTGATGATCTTGAAGCCGTCGTAGGTGGTTTTGCCATCGTGACTGGGGAATTTCGCTGCCTGTTCGATCCAACCGGTCGGCCGGGCCCGCGTGCCGATCTGGATCAAAATACTCTTGGATTGGTCCAGGCTCTTGTCGTCGAGGGCAACCACCAGAACGGATGCGAACTGGTTCTTGCTGTCGATGCCGATGGTGCTGAGCTGGATCGCCCCGGCCTTGGCCAGCAATCCGCACGCGCCCTGCGACTTGGGTGCGTCGATCGTGCAATATCCATCACCGTAGTGCATGACGATCTGGCCGGACGCGGACTTCACGATCTTCCTAGCATCATCGACGAAGGACGAGATATCGCGCACGGTGCTGGGCTGATTCGAGCCATATTCCGCCTCGACCGGCCCGACCAGAAACGCCATCGGATCGACCTTGGCCCCGGCGATATTCGATTGCGCGCCGCGCTCGCCGGCGTAGCGGTTGGGATCGAAACTGGCATCCTCGGCCAGTAGCGGAACCTTGCGGGCGTACAAATCCGCCAGCGGCCGGCGCTCGACGATCACCGGGTCCGCCTGGGCCAGATCGCCGCGCCGGTACATCATCGCGGCGGCCGGGAACATGCCCATCAGCATCGGGCCGCCGTTGCTCCATTTGCGGAGCGGATGTTGTCCGCCGGCCAGCGTCCACCAGGGCATGAAGGGATCGGTATCGTATTGTGGCGTGGTGCAACTGAACCAGTAGAACCCCGACACGCCGCACAGCGACTGATAGGCCGCCATCAGAAACGGCCCTTCGCTCTGGTCGTCCATCGGGCTGACCCAGGTGCTCTCGGTGATGAGCATCGGATGCCCGACCGGCTGCTTGAGATTGGTCGGCAGCATGCGCGGATTGAGCACGGCGGGGTTGTTGGTGAAGCCGTCCCCCTCGTCGATTCGCCAGCCGTCATTCGGGCCGACGTGAACGCCGGTGAAATACTTGTTGACCGCCATGACGTCGGCGGAGGTGTTGGCGTAACGCCCGAGATCGCCGAGGCGGACCGCGTCGGCCGTCGTCCAGTTCGAGGCGTTGATCAATTGGCCGCATCCCAGCTCATTGCGATAGAACGCGGCCATGTCCGTGTAGAAACGCCGCTCGGTGTCCGCCAGGAAATGCAGCGTATCGCTGACGCGGACGGCCCGGCCGCCTTTGTAGGAATCGTCCGACAGCCACGCCCAGACCGGCAGAACCGCGGCGATGCCGGAGTTCCAGTCATCGCCATCGGTACTGGAATTGCTCCACGCCGCGCGGGCCTTGTCCAGCGAGCCATACGCCCGCACCAGCCATTGCCCGAAGAACCGCCCGAGCAAATCCTGCTGCGGCTTCTTCATGGACTGGAGCGTCCAGAAAAACAGTCCATCCTCGTTCTGCACCTGGATGATGGCGACGGCCGGGTCTTTCGCCAAAGCCACGCCCGTGTACGGATTAACCTGGGTGTAGAGTTTTCGCACCCACGCCTTGTACCCTTCCTGGAGGCGGGGATTGAAAAAGAGCACGCCCCACAGATCGCTCTGGCCGGTGTAGCCGTCGATGCCCCAGTTGTCCACGTTCATGCCGGTAGCCCAATAAGGGCTGATGGTGACGTAGATGCCCTGCTTCTTGAACGCCGCGACGGCCCGCCATATTCCGTCGATCTCCTTGTCGTTGGTGTCGGTCACTTTGGAAGCCTTGTCCGTCGACCAGATCTGGGCATGGATGCGAACCATGTTCACACCCATTTTCGCCAGAAAGCGAGCGTGGCTGGCCAGTTCCGCCGCGTCCGCCTGATATTCGCCCGACCCGACGCACCAAAACCGAATCGCCTGCCCATCGCCGCGCACAAACGATCGCCCATCGGCCGAAAGCCGGATAAACCCGTGTTCTCCAGCCGCCGTTTCGTTCATGTCGCGCAGATCGAGAAATGCAGACGCGGCGAACGTGTCGGTCTTTGGTGTAAACGCCCATGTGTCGGTGAACTCATCGGCCGATTGCGCACGCGAGGTCGTCACTGGCGCAAACAGAATCGCCGCCGCAACGAAACAGATCAACTGCCCGATCTTTCCCCCTCGGCCTGTACCCAGGGAGAGGGTTGGGGTGAGGGTTCTTCCGCATTGATCGCTTCCCATCATCGGCTCCTCACAAACTCGCGATCCGCTATCCCCAACTCGCGCCGTTTGGGTTCGATGTCGCGAAGGAATCGTGTCCCATCCTCGTAATAGCCGGCCGTCGGCGCCAAGTTGGGTACGTGGCCAAGCCAGAAGGCGTTGAACCGCCGCATCAGTGTCTCGCGAATGTACTTGCTGAGCATCGACGCCACCGCCACCGGAAGGCACTGGGCCTCGGCCTTCTCGCGGAAGACGATCGCCACCGTTGCCGCGTCGCGATGCAGCCGGTATTCCGAACAGTCCGGCCTCTCGCCGACGACCACCAGCGACCAGTCCTCGAACATCAGCCGCAGCAGCGAGCCATAGCGTTCACGGCCGCCCTGGCGATCGCAGACAATGCACAATCCATCCCGGCCGTGAAGGCGCAGCAGGCGATCGATATGGATGGCCGACGTGCTGAACAGGGCCGCTCCCTTGTTTCGCGTGCCGGCGATCAAGCGATTGAAGGAACCTTCGAGCACCACGCGGGCCGACATTTCCACGCACACGGCCTGCTCACGTTTCATTTCCTCGCGCAGCGCATTGGCCAACAGCCGGATTGACATGCCGTCGTGCTCAAGGGGAAATCTCTCATCGGCGGCAGGTCGATACCACCGGCAGGCGTTCAATTCCGGCACGACATGCCCGGCCGTGCGCGACAAGAACCCGGTCAGGTCCGCATCGCATTCCTGCCACGCCGCCGCGATCGCCAGCACCGATCGCTCCAATTGTCCCACCCCGCCCGACGGCGAGTAGACCAGCTTGCTGTCATTGACGTGGATCTTCCGCCCGGCCCGATCCCGCGACTTGCCCACCAACCGCCGCAGTCGTTTCCAAAGGCACGGCAGTTGCGCCAGCGCATCATCGCCGAGCGCACAAGGCCCGATGTCGAATGCGCAGCACCCAACCACCAGCGGCCCCAGCAACGGCCCATACCCAGCTTCATCAATCCCAGCCAGAATCATCGCCCGCACATTATAGCGGCAGGCGACGAGCCTCGCGCGGCTGCGACGCCCGGTGCCATTTGCGTTGGCGCATGGACGCGACACGCATTGACGCGCCGTCTTGACATAACGCCCGGCGGCATGAAGAATGTGTAAGACCAGCTACGGGGGCGTAGCTCAATTGGTTAGAGTACCGGATTGTCGATCCGGTGGTTGCGGGTTCGAGCCCCGTCGCCCTCGCTT
>CAYQTE010000155.1:0-4374 GCA_964420285.1 uncultured Tepidisphaeraceae bacterium | reverse complement strand
AGTTTTTTCTGCGCCGATTCAACTGAATTATGCGAAAATCACGCTTGATTCAGGCTTAGATACTCAGAGCCATTTCAAATACACGGCTGCAAATTCTCCCAGCGCGTTTTCCACTTGCCATCGCCCGGAAACCCCGGCGCGGGATTGGCCGGTGTCGCGGCATTTCCCGTCCACCCTGCGCACATCATGGCGATGGCGTAGAGGAGCCCGCCGTTGCCGGGGAGGTAGCTTGTCAGGTTGGCGCGCTGGTAGTTGTGGCCGTTGGGGTGGTAACGGTTCTTGGGAACGTCGATGAGGAGGGCTTTGACGGCCAGATCGGGTTGGCCGGTGCGGGCGGCGCACATGGCTACCATGGGGAAATCCCAGCCCCAGGATTCGGCGAATCGCCAGACGTCGATGACCTTGGCAACCGTCGCTTTCATGATGGCCGGATCGACGCCGTCGCCGGGTTGCATCCCTAAGGCTCCGATCAGAGCGGGGTGCTCGTAGTTCCACTTGGTGTAGGTGTCGGGCATGTCATCCTGCATGAGATACAGGCCGTTGGCCTGCGGGAGCGGGGCGAGTTTGTCGTGGATTTCCTGCCAGTGGGGATCGGGGGCGAGATTCATGCGCTGCCGCCACTGGTTGGCGACGCGCAGGCCGAAACGCCAATAGGCCAGCTCGAACGTGGGAGCGGCCGTGGTGTTGGTATCCGCGTTTTCGGAAACGGTCTTCATCGGCGGGCCCAGGACGTAACCGCCGCGAGTGGCGTCGAGGGCGGGATAACTGGCCATAAAATCGGCCGTGGCGAAGACGATGTCGCGCCACTGGGCGAGCGTGTCGGCATTGGGCTGGGCGCGATAACAGAGTTCGGCGTAGAAGATTGGATGGGGTTGTTGCCAGACCAGCAGAGGCGCGACGGTGGATGGCGAATCGAGTCCATCCGGCCCGACCATCTTCGGCCAGCGTACGCCGGCGTAACCTTGGCGCGTGGCGTTTTGACGCGCCTGCGGCAAGATGCGCGAATAGTATGCGAGGCTCGGCAGGAGCAGGTTGATGCGGTTCCATTGGGCAAAGTGGGCCGAATGCCACCAGTGCATTTCGAGATGGAATTTGCCGAACCATGGGCCGTTGTTAAGCAGGCCGGTTTCGGCGCTGGGGAGCGATCCGGCGTCGTGCAGGGCGGTGTTGTACATCGAGAGAATAACGCGGCGTTCGATTTCCGGGGCACGGGTGTCGGTGCAATCGCCGAAATCGACGAATCCACCGGTGGTCCAGAA
The DNA here is from genome assembly GCA_964420285.1 of uncultured Tepidisphaeraceae bacterium. Taxonomy (GTDB): domain Bacteria; phylum Planctomycetota; class Phycisphaerae; order Tepidisphaerales; family Tepidisphaeraceae; genus CAYQTE01. Next base: position 3,115 of record CAYQTE010000155.1, on the reverse strand, counting down.
GGCTTCCCAATGCTTGGCCGCACGGGATTGAGTCCCGGAGAAATTCGACGCAAAAAGCGCCTTGGTCGGCTGAGGCAGGAACATTGCGGCAAATTCGATTGTGTCAGAGCCTTTGGCGCTGAGCGTGAACTGGTGCTTTGCGGTCTGAGCGATGGAGCCTCCGTCGGACCAGCCGAGCGTGACAGCGTAGTGATCGGCGTCGAGCGTGCGATAGATATCCGCCCGGCGGTCGAGCTGGGAGAAATCGGAAGTGTGCCTGGCATCCGAATTCCAATCGGCCATGTCCAGATTGCTCGTGCCGTAGGGGAACGCCACGAGAATGCCCAGCCGCCCGTCGCGAATCAGCGGCGAATCGATGCGCACCGCCAGCGTGTCCTCATCGGGGTCGCATACGGTTTGCACGCGGACCGGCGAGCCGTCGAATTGGAACCGGCTGTCGATCGTGCCCGACCAGAGATCCAGCGTCTGGTTGATCGCGGAAAGATCGGCGACCTTGGCCGGAGACTTGTCGGCGTGGGTGAGAATCAGTCCGATCCGGCCGAGATGCAGGCGATGCGGATTTTCGCGGAGCCAGTTGAACAATGCGACCTGTCCGGTGGAATCGGTGGCGTAGCCGACGGATTTCCCGTGGGCGTTGTACATTTTGTAACGGAAATCCTCGCGGCGCACACCGGGAGGCGCGGGGGTGATGTGCCATCCCCAGTGCGATGCGGTGCAGAGCGGGAATTCCGCTTTGTATGGATCGAGAAACGTCTGCAAGCCCGTGACATCGGCCGTGAACGCGAACTGCCCGTTACCGACGGACAGCGCGCTAAACGGATCGACAGCATGGACGACGGGGTTATGCCGCATGACCACGGCCTTGCGATCAATGGCGGGATTTGTGCCTGGCCCCGCCGTTGTTGCACCGGCGGCAAAGCGTCCGTCGATGGACAAAGCACTGGCGGCGGCGGTGGCGGCGGTGGCGGCAAGCGACTGTGCGATGAACTGGCGTCGTGTGTAGCGCATGGCCGGATTATCGCACAGCGGCGTCGCGGTGTCTCGTGTCCGTTTTCCCGGTATACAATGGAAAGGAATTGCCGCTACAGAGGAACCTAACCATGACCCCCATCGAACGTGTTGATGCCGTGCTGGCCGGCCGTAAGCCGGATCGGCCGCCGTTTTCGTTCTGGTATCACTTCGCGCCCGACCAGGTGGCGGGACCGGCGGCCGTGCAAGTCCATCTCGATCCGTTCAACCGATATGGGATGGATGTGCTGAAGGTGATGAACGACAACCCGTATCCGCATTCCGGCCGGATTGCGAAAGTGGATGATCTGGCGTCACTGGCGCCGCTCAAGGGTGATGAAGCCGGGTTTGGCGAGCAGTTGGAGCTTCTGTCGGCATTGCGCAGCGCGCTGGGGACCAGAGCCTACATGCCCACGACGATCTTCAGTGCCTGGATGGTATTGCGGCTGCTGGTCAAGCCGCCCACGGCGCACATGCCGCCGAATCTGGACGCGGCCGCCGACGAGCCGAGCCGTTGGATTCGCCAGGCGTATCTGGAGAACCCGAAGTTGGTTTCCCGGGCGATGGAGATCATCGGAGCGAATCTGGCGCGGTTTGCCGCCAAATGCGTGGCCGCGGGGGCGGACGGGATATTCCTGTCGGTGCGCGATGACTGGGTCGATTCGCCGCAGACGCCGGGGCTTTATGACAAGCTGGCGCGCCCGGCGGATCGGGCGATATTGGCGGCGGTGAGTGGCGCGCGGTTCAACGTGCTGCACGTGTGCGGCAAGGCCGTGAATTTCCGGGCGTTTGCGGAATATCCGGTTCCGGTGCTGCATTGGGCCGATCGCGCCGCCGGACCATCGATCCGCGAGGTGGCCGGTTGGGCCCGGCCCGCGCTGTGGGGCGGCGTGGATAATTTGACGACGCTGGTCAGCGGCACGCCGCAGCAGGTGCGGGAGGAAGTAGACGATGCCGTCGCTCAGGCGGGGACCCGCCCGATCCTGATCGCGCCCGGATGCACGTTCGATCCGGCGCGGGTGCCGCATGAGAACCTGCAAGCCCTGGCGGATGCGGTTCGCAGTTGCCAATGACTGGGCCGACATTGGCAGGTGTGGCAAGGCGGGACGGGTAACGGCCGGGTCGCGCGTAAGTTCGAATGGGTGGCGAATCGTGCGGTAATTGCCGCCGGTTGCCTGTCGATGCACGCAAAATGTCTATGCGCCCAGCCCGAGGATCGCGTTGGCGACGACGTTGGGAAGGGTTTCTCTCACGCGCTCGATGACCCGGGGCGAAACCAGGTCATAGCCCGAGGCCGCGTCGGTTAACTGGTCCTTGGCCGTCAGATCAAATCCGATGGCGTCATCGCAGCACAGCGTATCGGCGGCGTAGATCAGGGCGACCAGTTGACGATGTTCCGGTTCGGCCAGGGCGGGGAAATGGTGATAGGCGGCAGCGGCGTGGCAGAAATCGGGGAATCCCCATCGCTGGGCCAGGGCGCCGCCCAACTCGGCGTGGGTGCATCCGATCCATTCCATCTCGAGTGTGCTGAACGGCGCTTCGCCCGCGGCGGCCCGCTGGCAGACGTTGCGAAGCAGATCGGGACAGACCTGCAATTCCACCAGCAATCCGACATCGTGAACGATTCCGGCCAGGAACGCCGGCTCGGCCAGCGGCTTGCAACATTGTTTGGCCATCTCGCGTGCCGCCGTCGCCACCGCGATGCAGTGCATCCACACGTCGCGGGCGCCGAAGTTGTCGCAGAGATCGACATTCTGAAACAGTTTCCCAATGGTGGCGCTCAGGGCCAGGTTGCGCACGGCGGCATATCCCAACAGGACGATCGCCCGCTCGACGGAATCGACCTTCGTCGCCCGGTAGTAACAGGAGCTGTTGACCTGCTTGAGGATTCCCGCCACCAGGGCCGGATCGTTGGCGATGATGTGATGCAGATCGGCCGGCGTGCTTTTGGGGTCGTTAACCGTCATCAGAATCCTGGCCGCCACCTGCGGCAGGGTGATGATGCTGTCCAGATCATCGACCAGTTCGGCGATTCGTTCATTGGTTCCAAGGGCGGCGTCGATCGTCATGGTCATGGCTGACTCCTGGCAAACGGAAACAGGCCTCG
>CAYQTE010000154.1:0-4494 GCA_964420285.1 uncultured Tepidisphaeraceae bacterium | reverse complement strand
GAGACCGAGGACGCGACCATCGCCGACATTGCCGTGGCGACTAATTGCGGCCAGATCAAGACCGGCGCCCCGGCCCGCAGCGATCGCGTGGCCAAGTACAACCAGCTTCTGCGCATCGAGGAACAGCTCGGCGACGCGGCCGTCTACGGCGGCACGCTCTGGAACAGATAACCCCTTGCAAGGACGGTCGGCATGGATGCCCAGGACAATTCGACGCCAGCGCCTGACGGACCAGCCGCGCTGGCGGCCGCACAAGAGAACGTCGAGCCGCCACGCCACGGCTGGACGCTGGTCGTGCTCTGCCTTGGCTTGGCGACGCTGGGCGCGTGCGTGCTGATGCCAGCCATCGACGCCAACCGGCAATTACGCTACGAGCACGAGAAACTGACGGCCGACAAGGACCAGGTCGATCGGCAGATTGCGGTCAATGATGAATTCCTCAAGAAGATGGCGGACGATCCGCAGCTTGTGGAGCGGCTGGCACAGCGGCAGATGCGAGTGATTCGCGAGGGCACGGCCGTATTGCCGCTGTCCAGTGATGATGACAAACTGATGTCGCCGTTTACGCTGGTGGACGTGCCGCCGCCGGCGCCCATCGCCGCCTATCAGCCGTCGGGCGGAATTCTGGCCGATTGGTGCCTGGATTCAAAGCGGCAAATGGTGTTGATCGCCGCGGGTTTGTTCCTGGTGGCGGTGGGGTTGGTGTGCGGACCGACAAACCAGTAGCGCCAGCGCTCAAAACAAGGCATCAACTTCGAATGGCCAGTCTGTTGCGCTGCACGCCGCGTGGATCTTATTGCAGAATCTGATTGCGGAAGCCGTCGGCGGGGAAATAACGGCCGATCGCGGCGGGGTCATTGGCAGCCTGCGTGTCGGTGATCAGAACCAGGCCGTCGGAGCTGATGCGGCATTGGTCCTGAAGGGTTTGGACGAGCTGGCCGAGCCGGCGCAATTGCGTCGGCGTGGGCTGGAACTGGTCGAAATTGCCGACGAGGCAGACGCTGATGCAGTCGGGGTCGAGATGATCGGCGCCCGTCGGGGGCTTGGCGGGGGATTGATCGTTCCATCGCGGGCCGACCTGGATTTCGCCATCGCTCAGGCCGTTGCCGTTGCCAATGATGAAATGGTCGGGGATGTCGGCCGGGTTGGCGGCGGCAGCCAGCGAGCGGGCATCGCCGCCGGTCGTGGCGCTTTGGTGGATGTAGATGTATTTCCACCGGCCCGGTTCCTGGGGCGAGCGGGTGTTGAAGATGATGTCCAGAGAATTGTCGGCGGTGGCGGAAAGGCTGGGATATGCGTCTGCGCCAAGCGGAGGCGGGGCCAGACCCAGAAGCAGGGCACTGGTCATGCAGATGAGGGTGACGAAGCTAAACAGGACGATAAGCTTGCGATTTGAGCGTTTCACGTCAGGTATCCGATTGTCGTGTCCGGGTCGGGTTTGGTCCGATAAAAAAGGCACTGAACCTGCAATGGAATCATCGGCAGTGTGGTGGCAGTCTACTGCAAGAAAAATTCCAGGGCTGGTTGTCGGAACCGAAATGGACCTGCGATCTACTTGGCGTAGGCGGCGAGCTGGCTGGTGGAAACATCCTTGTATTGCCCACCGGTGGCCCTGGCGATGGCGCCCAGTCCATCAGGGCCGGCGCCATTGACGCCGAAAGCGAACACCTTGGTCGTGGACGAACCCTTAAGAATGGCGAGCAGGCGCGCCCGCGTGGCATCGTCGATGGTACGCCCGCTGATGAGCATGATGGCTTGCGGCTTCAACGCCACGGCCTTTTGCATGGCGGCGTCGGGCGTGGGGTCGGTGGCGGCCGGGATGTTGTTCATGACGGCGGCGGCGGCGGCACCGGTGCCGTCAGTCACCCTGGCCATGCCGGTTCGGGGGTAACTTGGTCCGGCGGTGCTGTCCCAGTATTCGATATGCACCGACCGCTGCGTCGGCATGCCCTCAATGGCATTGAGCACGGCCCGGTTGACATTGGGCAGTATATCTCGCTGGCTGACGCCGTTGTCGATCACGATGGCGATGTTGCGGAGATTGGTGTATGGGACGCCCATGAAGGTTGTATTGGCCTTGTTTGCGATGGGCGCCGGCGGATTGGGATGGGTGGCCACGGCCGGAGCGACAGGAGGAGGCTCGATGGGACTCGGCTGGACGGGCGTCGGCGAAGTGTGATCGGAACTGGCCGGCGCGATGGGTGAGCCGTCCGATGGCGATGCCGGATTCGGCAAGGGCGTCGGAGTGGGATTTACGGGAGTGGGACTGACCGGAGTGGGGCTTACGGGAGAGGGGCTCACCGGAGTGGAGCTTGACGGGTTGATGACGAAGGTGTTCTCGGGGGCTCGGTGGCCGGTAAGAACGATGATCAGGACGATCAGCAGCACGACGACGGACAAGCTGATGCCGATGAGGACCAGTAGCATGACCGATCGCGGGGACTCGGGCGGCGGGGTGGAAACAATGGGAGTGATCGGCATCGGGGCGGCGTTGGAGCCCTGGAGCAGCGCGGTATCGTCGGGGAGATCGTCGTAGGTGGGGGGCGCCGCCGGGGGCCTCATGGGTCGCGGCGAAGGCAAACCGCCGCCGTTAAGTCCCGATCCGGCGATGCCGCTGCCCGGCAACCCGCTTCCGGGTAATCCACTGCCGGGCAGGCCGCTGCCGGCAATTTCGGCAAACGGGTCTGAGGGCAAACCCGCCCCTCGCGGTGCCGAGGGCGTGCGATACAGGGCCTTTGGAGACTTGACGGCGGCCTTTGGGGCCTCAGCGGCGGTACCCGGCTTAACTGGCTGCGGCGACGGCCGCGTCCGGGCGGCGATATTGGACGGTACGGTCTGGATGGTGCCACAGAACTGGCATCGGCACACACCGCCGGCGAAGGCGTCCTCGATCGTGAGTGTCTGCTTGCAGTTTGTGCATTCCAACTGAATCATGGGCTCTGCTTCATCATATCGGCTCGAATTGGCCTTCGACGTAGCTCAGGGCGAGCCCTTCAGATTCGCTCAGGCCAGGCCCTTTGCATGACTCAACGCCGCTGGTCATGCTCTTCAATCTACCATCCCGCTGCCAGATAATAGAACCCTGTCGGCAACGGGTCACTAAGCCCCGGAACATTTAGATTCACCGTAAACGGCTGCCCCAGCGTCTGATCATGCGGCATCGGTAGCCTGCTGCTGGCATAAATCGAGCCTTCATAGCCATATGGTCGCTTGTACATGATAACCGCCGCGTCCGGCGCGTGGCTCATGTCCTTGGCCAGCTTGATCGCGTCTTCCAGGATGCCCGTCTGGTCAATCAGGCCCAATTTGACCGCAGTACGGCCGGTGAACACCTGTCCGGTCGTCACGGCCGCCAGATCGGGCGGGTGGCGGTTGCTGGTCACGATATTCTCAAATTGGGCATAGTCTTCCTGAATCATCGACTGCATGACCTGGCGTTCGGCCTCGGTCATGTGATGGAACGGCGAGCCCATGTCCTTCAGAACGCCCTTTTCGTCCTTGACGGTTTCCGAGCGGATGCCGAGTTTGCTCATGGTGTCGGCCACATCGACGGTGTTGAAGATCACGCCGATGCTCCCGACGATGCTGCTGTCCTGGGCAATGATCTTGTCGCTGGCGCAGGAGACGTAATAGGCGCCGCTGGCGCCGACTTCCTGAATGCTGGCGATGACCGTCTTATGGGTCTTGGCCTTGAACCGTTTGACGACCTGGTACATCAGATCGCTGGCCGTCACCGTGCCGCCCGGCGAATTCACGCGCAATACGACCGCCTTGACGGCATCATCGTCGGCCGCCTGGTCCATTTGCTGAACGAACAGGCTGACCGGGTTCTCCTGGGGCTGGAGGAATCCGCCGGAGCGGGTATCCGAGAGCATACCCTCGACTTCAATGATGGCAACCTTGTCCGAAGTCCATCCGTGGCCGGGCTTGACGGTGGTTTCCTGAAGCTCATAGGTATTATCCACGGGTGTAATCAGGTAGCTGGACCCGCATCCGGAGCATAGAAAAATGCACACAGTCGCCAGGGCGACAGAGAGGGACCGCATGAAAAACCTCTTCTACGCAAGGATATGGTCCCGGAATCCTGCGACGCCTTCCATGCGTCAGACCGCGGTTCCGGGTATCATGGCTGCGGATTCTACCATGCCGTGTCGTGTCAGCAAACCCGAATTCGGAGAATTAGTCCAGCGGACGCTGGCGGAGATCCCCGAACCCTTCGCCTCCATGCTCGAAGAAATCGCCATCGAGGTGATGGATCGCCCCACCCCGGACCTCATCCGCCGCTCGCATCTCGGCCGGGGCCATACGCTTCTGGGCCTGTACGTCGGCCATCCCCTCACCCAGCGCAGCGTGCAGGATTCCGGCATCATCCCCGACGTGATCTACATCTTCCAGGAGCCGATCGAATCCATCTGCCGCGACCGCAACGACCTGTGCCGGCAGATTCGCATCACCGTCCTGCACGAGATCGGCCATCATTTCGGCATGGACGAG
>CAYQTE010000153.1:0-4757 GCA_964420285.1 uncultured Tepidisphaeraceae bacterium | reverse complement strand
CAACATGGGACCGCGTGCAGGCCCTGCTCGGCGGGCACGTTTACCTGTCGCACGCGCTCACATACGCCAGCGAGTTGATCCAGTGCGGCCATTGCGGGCATCCCCTCACCGGCGAGCAGAAGACCAAGCAAACCAAATCCGGCGAGCGGTATTACAACTACTACCGCTGCACCTACTACAACGTGCCGGGCCATCCGCGTGTCCGCGTCACCGAAGCCGATCTGGACAAACAGGTGCTGGCCGTGTTCGACAAGATGCGGATTGAGGACGAAGAGGTGCGGGACTGGTTCCGCCTGGTGCTGGCCTCGCAGACGCGGGACGCTCAGGCCGACTCGCGTGCCCAGCGTGCCGAACTAACGCGGCAGGAGGCGCTCCTGGTGGAACAGCAGGATCGCCTGCTCAACATGCGGATCGGCGGGGAAATCGACCAGGACGTGTTCGGCCGCAAGCACACCGAACTGCGTGACCGCCTGGCCTCGATCAAGCTGCAACTGGACGTGCTGGACCGTTCGCACGATGAAACCGCCGAGTTGGCCTCTAAAGTTTTTGAACTTTCTCAAACCCTTCGCCAGCAATGGCTTACCGCTGATTACGCCGCGAAGCGCCGAATCCTCGAAATCGTGTTTTTGAACTGCCGCCTCGATGACGTAACTCTTGTTCCCACAATAAGAAAGCCCTTCGACGTTGTCGCCGAAGGGCTTGTCTCGAAAGATAGTCGGGGCGACTGGATTTGAACTCCCGCTCCGCGACCCCCGCGCCTCCGCGTGAGACATTCCCCCCTCTCACTGCACCGGCACCGAATCGTTCAATATCCGGCTTCCCACCGCTTCCTTCAGGCCCGTTCTCACCTTGGCGTCCGGGCCGATTGTCACGTTCTGGAATCGGTACACCTTCATGATCGTCTTGCCGGCGTCGAGTTTGGTGATCAGCCGCTCCTGGCGGGCCTGGCCGGGATAGACGGCGAAGGCGATGTAATCCACCGGTTTCTCGCTGTAGTTGGTGATGAGTTGCTGCACCACCACGTCGTTGTGGTCGCGAAGCGCCAGCGTCTGCATGCCCACGTCGCTCAGGCCCAGACTCAGCGGGATCGGCACGGTGAACCGGCCGTTGGTCACGTCCTGAATCTGGAAATCGCCCATGATCTGCTTGGGGCCGGCCAGCGTGTTGTAGGGGAATTCGATCGTGATCGGGCGGTCGAACGTCTCGCCGGGTTGCAGGCTGTAACTGAACGTCGGGGGATTGACCACCCAACCCGGCGGCGGGCGAAGACGCAGCGTGCCGTTGATCGCGTCCGGATACGAATTCACGAAATGGATCTTCCGCTGATGGGGCTGAAAGATGCTCTCCAGCAGCGGCTGATCCAGGCCGACGCTGGCTCGAATCTGCGCCACCGGCGCGTCGATATCCGTCAGGATCATCGGCATCGCGCCCAGGTCGATATCGACATGGGACGAACCGTCGCTCGCATTGGCCTGGCGCGTCGTCGGCTGCAAGAGTGGCGTCACGTTGCCCCACATGTCCTGTCGCATCGGACGCGGACCCAGATTCAAATCCATGTGCACAAGCCCGCTGCGATCGCCCTTGCTCCAGAGCACCAGCAATCCCCGCCCGGCCCGATCGAAAAGAAATGCCTCGACGCCATCGCCGGCCGGCACTTTGCCTTTGAACACCGCCCCGCCCAGCGTGCGGACCAGCGTGCGGATGACCATGAACGTCTCCTGCGGCTCAACGATCCATGTCTGGCCCTGTCGGCGCACGGTCATCGGCATGGGCAGATCGATCCGATCCGCGCCCGCCGCCAATGCGTACGTCACACGCTGCACCAGATCGCGCACCTGCGCCTCCCGGCCGTAACGATCGCGATCCAGCAGCGCCAGGCTCAGCGAAAGGCTGTGTCGCTTGTCGCTCCCCTGCCGGGAATTGATGTCCTGTATGTACAAAGGCAATTCCGACGGCAATATCGACGGCGGCACCCACAACGCCACGCTCGGCGGCATCGGGCCGCTCACGTCGTACCAGGCCGGCCACGGCATCGCCAAATCCGGCTTGTCGATCAGCTTGGCAAATTGCTCGTAGACCTTGTCGTACACCTGCCGCATGTGTGGATCGGCCACAAACGCATTGGTCTCGTCGTCGCCCAGTTGCCAGCGGTCCAGATGAACCGCGTGACGCGACATCAGATACGCCAGGGGCGGCTGCCAGAGACGCGGGTCGGCCGTCAACAGCCGCAGCCAGCTTCGCCCCGATTCCACTCCCGATCCCACCGCCGATTCGTTCCACGTCGATGACGCCAGGCCCTGCGATACGTCATCCACCGGCGCTGCGTCGGGCGGCCGGGTCACCGACGGCGGCAGATCCACCAGACACGCCGTCGGCGTGATCCCCACCGCTTCCAGCGCCTGAATGATCCCGTCGAATCTTGTCGATTGTTCGCTGTCCTCCTGCACGTCCCATTGGCTGTTCCACACCGCCAGCTTCACCCGACCGGCCGACAGCACCGGCAATATCCCCGGCAATTGTCCCCATGATTCAATCGGCATGTGCGTGGCGATGATTCCGAACCGGCCGTCCGGGAAACTTCCCAGCGCGTTGTCGGCTAGTCGCACGAAATCCAGGTGCTGTTCCCCGACCAGTTGTCCCTGGCTGGTCATCACCAGGTTGGCCTCGTACCAGCCGGGATGCAGATCGGGCAGGGCGATGATGGTGCGCCGCACTCCCGGCGCCAGGTTCGTCTTGGCCGGCGGTTCCAGGGCGCCGCTGCGTTTGTAAACCACCGCGCCCGTGCCGTCCTTGATGACCAGTTGCGACGCCAGGTCCTGTGTGAAGCGATCGTTCACCGTCACCGTCATCCGCATGTCGTCGTTGAAGCGGAAAATGTTGCCGGGTTTGTCGGTTTCCAGCTTCACCTCCGGCACCTGCGAAACCGTTACATCGTCGAACCATGCGGTCCCGTCGATGTCCTGCGGAAACAGCGCCCGATTGCCCAGCGCGCTGGTCTGGTAGAACCGCGGCTGTACAAGCTCCAGCTCGATCGCCAGATATGTCGCCTGCGAATCCGTCGCCGTCATTTCCAACTGCAATTGCTTCCACGCGACCTGGTCATTTTCGGCCGCGTACACATCGGAATGGGTGATGCTGCCGGGAATGGCGTGCATATCGCGGTCGGTGAAGTATGCGGTGATGCGAGCCCGCGCGTGGGCCATCGGCGTGGTCGACACCCAGGCCGTCATCCGGTAATGCGCCTGGTATTGCACGGGAAGCTGATCGGGATCGTAGCGGTAGATGAGCGATCCGCCGTCCAGCGTGAACCGAAAGCTCCACGTCCCGCTATGGGCCCGGTCGCTCGCCAGCTTGCCGTTGACATACGGAGGCAGCCCATCCCCTTCGAGCTTGAGCCAGTGCATCGGCAGGTCTTCGTCATTGCCCAGCCGCCGCTCTTCAAAGTCGATGGTGCGCAACACCCGGCTGACATCCGCCGGCTGCCCCATCGCCGCCGCACACCATCCCACCGACAACATGATGCAAAAGAGTTTGCGCATAGTCCGATAATCCCTTATCGGCCAGCGATGCCCGGCAACTTAGGTCTGAACCAGATTGATCCCTCGCAGAGGCGCAACCTTCGACAGGCTCAGGTCAGGAAGGCGCAAAGGCAAGCCATAATTCAGAACGCCTGCCGTGCCAATTCTTCCCTCTGCGCCTCCGCGCCTCTGCGAGAGACAATCTTACTTAACTTGTTTATGCGATTGTACTTACAGCGGTATCCGGCATTTGCCGCGTGCTCGCCTTACCCCGTTTTTTCGCCGAATATCGCGGTTTCGACCGAACACGACGCCCAAAGACAGCCCTAAACGTGTCGAAAAAGTTGGAACTTCGCCTGTAGAAGTTGGAACTTGGTAGCAACCTGGCCCGGCCGGGTCCGATCTGGGCGCGACCAAGAAGGGGAGAGTGCCGGAGGGGAGGGAGAAATGGGAGGATGGGAAACGACTGAGCTCCCGCCCGATTCACCGCATTTGCCCGCTTTTCTGTTGCATCGGCCGCTGCAAAACTGCACAATCGCGAGACGGCCTTTTGCTTGGGTGCCAGGCCTCTTTCGCATGTCGGCATGTTTATGTGTTTGACTCATCGGGTTTGGCGAGGAGGCTTTATCCAGCTGGAAGGCGAAATCGCGATGCTGCAGGTGGAGCATCCTGACGCCGGCATACCGCGCAGTATTGCCGACAACGTGGGTGTGGGCTAGAAGTCAACTGCGAAATGTCGGATGAAATAAGGATTAAGATCATGAAGAGGCCGCGGACGACTCGTCGGTGGGTGGGATGTGAACGGCTCGAATGTCGGCGATTAATGTCGAGTACTTCCCTTTGCCTGTATTCGAACGTGAATGGGACTACGGACACATTCGAAGAGCTCAACTCGACTACCGGAGTGCTTGCGGCGACGATCACGCACTACTCGGTCGGTGCGCCGCTGCCACTCGGCGGTCAGTTTGCTTGCGGCGGAGGCTACCTCTGGCTCAACTCCAACGTGGATGGGACCACGGATACGTTCGAAGAGCTCAACGCGACTACCGGAGTGCTTGCGGCGACGATCACGCACTACTCGGTCGGTGCGCCGCTGCCGCTGGGCGGAAAGTTTGCCTATGGCGGAGGCTACCTCTGGCTCTACTCCAACGTGAATGGGACCACAGATACGTTCGAAGAGCTCAACGCGACTACCGGAGCACTCGTCGCGACGATCACGCACTACTCGGTCGGTGCGCC
>CAYQTE010000152.1:0-4768 GCA_964420285.1 uncultured Tepidisphaeraceae bacterium | reverse complement strand
CCCTCCTGAAAAGAGCAGTAGATCAGGTGAGCAGGCGAGCAGGTGAAGAAACCCTCACCCCGACCCTCCTGAAAAGAGCAGCAGATCAGGTGAGCAGGTGAGCAGGTGAGAAAAGAACCCTCACCCCGGCCCTCTCCCTGGGTACAGGGCGAGGGGGAATGGGGGGTACATGGCGAGGGGGAATGGGGGGCACATGGCGAGGGGATTAAGAGGTGGGCTGGCGAGGCGGGCGGGGATCAGTGGGTCTGGCGCAATCGCGTTGCCGCGCTGATGCCGGCCAGGGCGGCCAGGAGGATCAAACCGGACCAGACGGCCGAGGGAAGGGGAACGAGTGTCGTCGTGGGGCTGGGGCCGGAGGCTATCGCGCCGGCCGATTCGCTGATGAACGCTTCGCCGTCGGCGGGGCCCAGGCCGGCGGAGTTGCCGGCGTAATTCAGCAACGGGGTGAGTGCGGCGGTGTCGAGGTTGGTGGTGTAGATGGCGGTGCCGGCGATGGCGTAAAGCACGCCGTTGTCGTCGCTGGCCAGGCCGTAGACATCGGGGATTCCGAACGAGCCGACTTCCGTGGCCGAAAAAGTCGGGCTGAGCGTGATCTTGATGAGGTCGTCGACGGCGGAGTTTTTCGGATCGACGGCCGATTCGTAGAGCGTGCCGTTGACGAAGGCCAGGTCGCCGGCGGCGGCGAAGCCGGTGGTGCCGACGACGGTATCGGCGCCGGTGGCGGAGTTGATGGTGTAGAGTTTGGGGCTGTTAAGGCCGGCGGCATAGAGCGAGCCGCCCGGGCCGCCGACCAGGGAATTGAATTGGACGGCGTCGCCGGAATTGCCGACGATGCTGGCGATGCCGGTGGTGGTGCTGACGCTGTAGAGATTGGAATAGAGATCGACGCCCCAGAGCTTGCCGTTGCTGTCGAAGGCGATGTCGCCAAGGTTGGTCTGCAGGCCGCCGATGACTGACACCGCGCCGGTGCCGATATCGACGGTGCCGAGCTGGGAGTACGAATCATCAACCCACAAGACCGGCGCGGCCGCGCACACGCCGCCGGTCGCCAAAATGCACAACGCCGCCACGGCCCAAAGACCGATGTGATTCTTTTGCATTTTGCATCTCCTCCATGAGTTTGAGCGCGCCGGTTTGCTTGGCGCTGATTTGTTCCCAACTCAATGGCCGCGAGTCTAAGAAGCCACTTCGCGTTTGTCGAGCAAATCCGCCGGCCGACAAACAAATTATTTGCCCGCACGGTTCGCCCGCTCTAACCTATCGCCGGAGGATAAAGCCGTGGCGCCAACAATGCTCCAATCTGGCCGTCTATGGATTGAATTTTCCGTCCGCCCCGCCCGCCTCCTTTGTTGCGCGATGCTCTGGCTGCTGATCGCCGTGCAATACGGGTGCGTTGCTGCCCAACCGGCCCAGCCTCCGGCATCACCGCCGCCGCCCGGCGTTGCCAGCCTCTTTCCAGCGCGTGAGGCAAGGCAAATCTGTCCCGATACGCCACTGCACATGACACTGGCTTCGGCCGTGTCGCTCGGCAAAGCCGGCAAGATTCAGATCATCGACGCCGCCACCAACATGCCCGCCGCCACCATTGATGTGTCGGCGCGCACCGCTCATCAGACCATCGGCGGACTGACGGGCTTTCAATATTATCCGATCATCATCACCGGCCGGCAGGTCGATATTTATCCACCCGACAGTTCGCTTGGTTACAACAAGACGTATTACGTGACGATCGACCCGCAGAGCATTCGTGACGCGGACGCGGCATTCGCGGGATTCACCAAGCCGACCGATTGGCAATTCACCACGCGCAGCGCGCCGCCGGTCAAAGGACGGACAGAGCTCCATGTCGCCGCCGACGGCAGCGGCGATTTCTGCACCGTACAGGGCGCGGTGGATTTCATCCCGGCCGGAAGTGCGGCGCCGGTGACGATCTTCATTGCCAGGGGGACATACACCGGCATCGTCTACTTCGCGCGCAAGAACGCCATCACATTCATGGGCGAGGATCGCGCCGGGACGGTGATTGCCTACGCCAACAACAACACATTCAACCCGGCCGGCGGTCCGTATCATCGCGGCCTGTTCGAGGCCGATCGTTGCAGCGACATCACGATTGCCCATCTGACCATGCACAACACGACGCCGCAGGGCGGCTCGCAGGCGGAGGCGATCATTCTCAACGGAACGGCCGCCAGCCGGGCGATTATCACCGATGTCGATCTGAACAGTTTCCAGGACACGCTGCAGATCAACGGGCAGGCGTATATCAGTCATACGCACATCGTCGGCGACGTGGATTTCATGTGGGGAACCGGGCCGTGCTTTTTTGAGGACTGCACCTGCACGTCGGTTCGCCCCAACGCCTATTACACACAGATCCGCAACACGCAGGCGAATCACGGGTATGTGTTCGATCATTGCCGCTTCGATGGAACCAGCGGGGTGAGCGGGATGTTCCTGTCGCGCATCGATCCGGCGAGATTTCCGTACAGCGAGGTCGTGCTGCTGGATTGCGTGCTGGCCGGCAGCGTCGGCCCGGCCGGTTGGCGGCTGGATCCACCGACTCCGGCCCGAGGCGGCGGGCCGCCGCCGACAGTTCCCACGCAAGCGCCCAACGTGCATTTCTGGGAATTCAACAGCCGCGATGCCGACGGCAACCCGGTTGACGCCAGCAAGCGCCTGAAGGTCTCGCGGCAACTGAACGCGGACGCTGACGCGGCCGCGATCGCCAGCTATCGCGATCCCGCGTATGTCCTTGGCAACGATTGGACGCCGAAGGTAACGCCGATCGCCTGGAAGAATGCCGGCAGTTCGGCGCCATGACCTGGCCGGCTCGATCGCTCGGAGGAAATGACAATGATGCGGCACAGCTTGTCGATGCGATTCATATTCGCGTTCGTGGCGGTCGTATTCCTCGCTTCATTTGCTGCCGCCGCCGATTCGCCGCCGGTTGTCGTGACGTCGCCCGCGAGCCAATCCGCATTGCGCGGCACTGATCCGTATTTCTTCGTTCAGGCAAACGGGACCGCTCCGCTGGCTTATGCCTGGACGCACGATGGCAAGCCGATCGCCGGGGCGACGGCCGCGACGCTGCGGCTCAATGCGGTCAACGCCGGCGATGGCGGGGATTACTCCGTCACCGTGTCCAATGCGGGCGGGTCGGTGACGTGCGATCCGGCTCGATTGACGATTGTCGCGCCGGCGTCGATGTCGCCGCCGGTGCTACCGTCGATTCCGCACACCGTGTTCGACGTTGCCGATCTGGGCGTCAAGGGGGATGGCGTGACGGACAACACCACGGCCGTCGCGCGGGCGATCCGGTCGGCATCGGACGCCGGCGGCGGGATCGTGGAATTCCCGCCGTCGTCGCAGGCCTATCTGTGCGGGCCGATCAATCTGGCCGGAAAGATCGACCTTCAGATCGATCGCGGCGCGACGCTGCGGATGTTGCCGTATGACGCAAAGGGTCAGGCCGCTGCGGCCTATCCGCTGACAGGCGCCACGTATGCCGACTTCATCCGCGCCAGCAACCTGCATGACGTCGCCATCACCGGCGGCGGAACGATCGACGGGCAGGGCGCGGACTGGTGGGCGGCATTCCGCGCCAACGCGAACATGCCGCATCGGCCATTTCTGATCCGCATGTCCAATTGCAGCAATGTCCTTGTCAGCGGCGTCACGCTGACCAATTCGCCGATGTTTCATCTGGCGCCCGGCGCCACCGACAACCTGACCATCTTCGGCATCACCATCAAGGCCGCGGCGACCGGGCCGAATACCGATGGCATCGACCCATCCGGCCAGCATCAGCTCATTCAGGACTGCAACGTCTCGGTCGGCGATGACAACGTCGCCGTCAAGGCCGGCGGCGCGTTCTGTTCCGAACTGATGATCGCCGATTGCACTTTCGGAACCGGCCACGGCGTTTCAATCGGCGGGCAGACCAACCGCGGCCTGGACGGCATGACCGTCCGCAATTGCACATTTAACGGCACAACCAGCGGCCTGCGATTGAAGGCCGACCCAACGCAGGGCGGGCCGGTCAAGAACGTGCGTTTTGAGAAACTGACAATGACGGGCGTTCAATATCCGATCGTGTTTTACAGCTATTACAAGAACGTCGGCTCGCCGGGCTCGATTGCGGGAAGCACACAAACGACCATTGATAAGGTCAAGCTCTGGAACGCACAGCCGCCCAATTCCCTGACCAGCCGCACGCTGCCGTCATGGAAGGATATTACGATCGACGGTTTGACGGCGACCGGATCGACCGGCCACAGCATCATCTGGGGCCTGCCGCTGGCGGATGGGCTGATCGCCAATGTGACCATGCACGACGTGCGCATCACCGGCGGGCCGGCATTTGAAATCTACGATGCGGCCAATGTTCAGCTCACCGGAAAGTCCGACATCGGAACGCCGATCACATGCAACAGTCTGGTCATCACATCGCAGCCGTCGGACCAAACTGCCGCGCCGGGCGGCACGGCGAGTTTCACAGTCGGCGCTGTCGGCGGAAGCGGCTCGGTGGGAGCCGATCTGAATTATCAATGGAGTTGCAACGGCAAGCCGCTTGCCGATGGCGCCACCGCGGATGGATCGGTCATCTCCGGGGCAAAAACCGCAACTTTGAAACTGAGCAGGCTCCAGCCCGGCAGCGCCGGCAATTATTCCGCAACAGTCTCCACGGCGCTGGACACATACAACACGACGAAAAATGCCCTGGAACCCGCCAAAACCCAATGCGCGGCAACCAGTTCCGCCGCCA
>CAYQTE010000151.1:0-4794 GCA_964420285.1 uncultured Tepidisphaeraceae bacterium | reverse complement strand
AATCCGCGGATTACAACATCGATGCCGCCGTCGAGAGCCAGCGCGACGCCATGATCACGCTCATGGGCGAAGTCGCCCTCGATTACATCCAGCTCCGCGGCGCCCAGGCACAGCTTGCCGTCACGCTGCAGAGTCTCAAGGCCCAGCAGGACACGCTTTCTCTCACCGAAGCCCGCACCAAGGCCGGTATCGGCGATGATTCGGACGTCGCCAACGCCTTGTCCCAGGTTGAATCCACGGCCTCGGCCGTTCCGGGCCTCGAAGCCAGCATCGATGAATCGATCCACGCCCTCAGCGTGCTGTTGTCGGTTGATCCGTCGGCGCTGATGGACGAACTGAAGAAGCCCTCGCCGCTGCCGATGGGTCCGCCGCAGGTGCCGGCGGGGCTGCCCAGCGATCTGGTCCGCCGCCGTCCCGATGTGCGCATGGCCGAGCGAAATCTCGCCGCCGCCACCGCCAACATCGGCGTTGCCACCGCCAATCTGTTCCCCAAGTTCTCGCTGAACGCCGGCGTCAACCAGTCCAGCAGCGAACTGCGGCACCTGTTCGATTTCAGCAGCCGCACCTATTCCATTGGCCCCAGCGCCAGTTGGGACATCTTCAGCGCCGGCTCGGTCCAGGCCAACATCGAGGTCAATAATGAAATCCAGAACCAGGCATTGCTGACCTACAAGCAGACCGTGTTGAGCAGCCTCCAGAACGTCGAGGACGCCCTGATCGTCTACGACCGCGAGCAGCTTCACAACCAGGCCGTGGCCGCCCAGCTCGATGCCGCTCAGCGGGCGTTCAACATCGCCTTTGAGTTGTACAGCAAGGGATTGCAGAATTTTCTCTATGTGCTGACCAGCCAGCAGAGTCTCTTTGGCGCCCAGCAGTCGATGGCCTCGAGCAACACCCAGCTCAACGTCGACCTGATCGGCGTCTACAAGGCACTGGGCGGCGGTTGGGAAGATACCGACACCGAGAAACCCGTCGGCAAAGTCGCGCCGGCCACGGCGCCCAGCAACGACACCGCCATGATGCCGTGACCAGTCCTCAAGCGAGCGTCCATCGCCAGGCCCACGGCCGAAAACCGTGGGCTTTTTTCGTGCCCCTCAATCCTCCGCCATCTCCGCTTCCGCCATGGCGGCGACGGGCGATGGCACGATTTCCGCGTCCCCCTGTTCATCCTCAAACAGCGGCGTCTGCCGCGGTGCGTTCTGGCGCGATCCTTCCCCGATCAGCGACACCCGATCCGCCCCGAATTCCGCCTTCAGCTCATCGATCAGCCCCTGCTCCGGCCGGACGCCCCAATCACTTCGATCCAGCTTGATCGTCACGCGCCCGGCGCCATTGGCCGGGACGATCAGGCTGACCGGAATCCCGCCCCGATGCCGCGAGAAAATCGCCTTGAGGCGGGGGATCAATTCCGGCCCGTGACTCTCGGCCAGGCGAATTCTCACATCGGTCGTCAGCTTCGCCGCCGCGTCCGCCATCGGGATCAGATCGTCCACGATGATCGACGGCGTCTCGCGGCGCCGGTCGATCTTCCCCTTGACGAACACGATGTTGCCCTCGGTCAGGATATTCGCGCCCTTTTGCGTGACTCTTTCCATCGTGTCGGGAAAGAGCACGCCATCCACCGGCCCGTCGAAGTCCTCCAGCGTGATCATCGCCATCGCCGCCCCGGCGCCCCGCCCGGTCTTGGTCACTGTCCGTTTTACCCGGGCTAACATCGCCCCCAGCGTCACCGGCCGGCCCTCTGCCATACCCGCAATCTGCTTTGTCGTGCATGTGCCATACGCGTCCATCGCCGCCTGATGTTCAGCCAGGGGATGGCTGGAGATGTAGAAACCCAGCAATTCCTTTTCAAAATCGAGCAGCTCGCCGCTGGAGAACTCCGGCACATTCGGCAGCGGCGCCGCCGTGCGGCTCTGCGGCGCTACGTCCGATTCCATGCCAAACATCGAAAGCTGCCCGCTGCGGCGATCCTGTTGCGCCTGCTGCCCGCCCTCGATCGCGCCGTCCAGAACCGCCAGCAGCGCCGCCCGCTTCCCCAGTGAAGACATCGCCCCGCACTTGATCAATGCCTCGATCGTCGATCGCGTCACCTGATGCAGATCGACACGCTGGCAGAAATCAAAAATACTGGAATACGGGCCGCCGCTGCTGCGCTGGTCGATGATCGCCTCGGCCGCCTTGCCCCCGATCCCGCGCACCGCCATCAGCCCGAACCGGATCACCTGGCCGCCGGCCTTGCCCGATTTCTCTCCGGTGGCGGGCGTGAAATCGCGATCGGATGAGTTAACATCCGGCGGCAGCACACGGACGCCGCGCGATCCATCGCTCAGGCGCAATCGCTTGCATTCCTCGATGTATTCCACCACCTTGTCGGTTGAGCCGATTTCAAACGTCAGCAGCGCCGCCATGTATTCGACGGGATGGTGCGTCTTCATGTACGCCGTCTGAAACGCCACGATCGCGTACCGCGTCGAGTGCGACTTGTTGAACCCGTACCCGCCGAAGTCCTCGATCAGCTTGAAAAGCTCCTCGGCCTTGCCCTTGCTCACGCCCTTGCCCACCGCGCCGGCGATGAAATCGGGCTTGAACTTGGCGATGATGTCCTTCGATTTCTTGCTGATCGCCTTGATCAACTTATAGGCGGCCCCCAGCTCGATCCCGCCGAGCTGGTTGAATATCCGCATCACCTGTTCCTGGTAGACCATGATGCCGTAGGTCTCGGCCAGGATCGCGTCCATGATCGGATGCACATGCGGAACCTGTTCCTTCCCGTGCTTGCGGGCGCAATACAGCGGGATCAGTTCCATCGGACCCGGCCGGTACAGCGCGTTGGCGGCGATCAAATCCTCCAGCCGGTCCGGCTGCATCTTCATCAGCAAATCCTGCATGCCGCCGGATTCAAACTGGAATACGCCGCGGGTTTCGCCGCGGGCGAACAGGTCCAGCACTTCTTTGTCGGTGAAGTCAATGGCCTCGATGTCGATCGTGATTCCCTTGATCGACTTGACCAGATCGATCGATCGCTGCAAGACCGTCAGCGTCCGCAATCCCAGGAAGTCGATTTTCAGCAGGCCGCATTTATCGACGATCGGCCCCTCGAATTGCGTCAGAATGTCATCGCCCGACCGATACAGCGGCACCAGATCGTCCAGCGGCTGGTCGGCCACGACAACGCCCGCCGCGTGCATGCCGGCGTTGCGACTCAGCCCTTCCAGCCGCTTGCCGATGTCGATGATCTGCTTGACGGCCGCATCACTTTCGTACAACGAAGCCAATTCGGGCGATTGTTCCAGCGCCTTCTTGAGCGTCATTCCCGGCACGCCGGGAATGAGCTTGGTGATCCGGTCCGTCACCGCCAGCCCAACCCCCATGACGCGACCGACGTCCTTGCACACCGCCCGCGCCGCCAGCGTCCCAAACGTGATGATCTGCGCCACGTGCCCGTATTTCTGGCGCACGTATTCGATCACCTTGGCCCGGCCCTCCTGGCAGATGTCGATGTCGATATCGGGCATCTCGTTGCGGCTGGGGTCCATGAACCGCTCGAAGAGCAAACCGTATTTCAGCGGATCGACGTTGCACAGCCCCAGCAGGTAGCCGACCATCGTGCCCACGCCCGAACCGCGAGCCCCGGCCGGGATTCCCTGCTGCCGCGCGTAATTGCAGAAATCCCACACGATCAGGAAATACGACGAAAAGCTCTTGGTGGCGATGATCTTCAGCTCGTAATCCAGCCGCTGGCGGATTTCGTCGCTCACCTCGCGCGTGCCGTAGCGCCATTCCAATCCCTCCTCGCACAATTGCCGGAGGTAACGCTCGTCGTCCGCCGCTGATGATGCGGCCTTCGAGGCGTTGGGGATCTTCTTGAGTGCATCGGCCGGCACGCGATACACCGGGGCATAGCGCTTCGAGAAATCGAGCGTCAGATCGCACATGGCCGCGATACGGCTCGTGTTCTCGATCGCCTGGTCGAACTTGCCGCAGGCGTCGATCATCTCTTGGGGGCTCTTGAGATAGAGCTGCTTGGGATAAACAAGCCGGCCGGGGTCGGTTTGCTGCTTGCCCATGCTGATGCAGCACAGCACGTCGTGGGCAAAGTGATCGTCGGCGTTGAGGAAATGCACGTCGTTGGTGGCGACCAGGCCGACGCCCAGCTTCCCGGCGATGTCCACCAGTTCGGGGTTGACCATGTCCTGCTCGGCGACGCCCTGGTTCTGCACCTCGATGTAGAAATGGTCCGGTCCGAGGATTTTGGCGTAGGACTCGGCCATCTGCCGCGCGGCCTTGGCATCGTGACGCAGGAGGGAACTGGCGACCTCGCCGCTGAGGCAGGCGCTGGTCGCTATCAGTCCCTTGTGGAATTCCGCCAGCGACGCCTTGTCGATGCGGGGCTTGCGGTAAAACCCGTCGCGATAGGCCAGGCTCGAAAGCTTCACCAGATTGCGATATCCCTCCAGATCGCGAGCCAGCAGAAGCACGTGAAACGCGCTCTGCCCGCCGGCCGGAGCCGAGTGATCGCGCCGGTCGCCCGGCGCCATGTACGCCTCCATGCCGACGATCGGTTTGATGCCTTCCTTCCTGCATTCGTTATAGAACTCGATGACGCCGAACATGCAGCCGTGGTCGCTGATGGCGACCGACGTCATCCCCAGAGCTTTGACCCGCCTGACCAGGTCCGGAATCCGGCAGGCCCCGTCCAGCAGCGAATAATGCGTATGCACATGAAGATGAACAAACGGCGATTCAGCCATGCCCGCATTGTGCGAACCAACCGCCGCCGCGACAAGTGCCCGT
>CAYQTE010000150.1:0-4796 GCA_964420285.1 uncultured Tepidisphaeraceae bacterium | reverse complement strand
AGCGTGTTCGCCAGCGAAGGCATCCAGGCCGGAACGATTGATCCGTTCGATATCGCGGCCGGGGCGAGGGATCGGCATCTCGTCGATCTGACGGTGGGGGATATGCCTAAGGAATCGAAGATCAAGGTAAGTGCCGAGGCGACCAACATGAGCGATGACGTGACGCGGACGGTCACGGTCAAGCCGCTGGGATTCCCCATGGAAGTGGCCAACGGCGGGATGATGAACCCCAACTCGGATATCGCCAATACGATCACCATCCCCGCTTCTGTCAACAAGGGCAGCATCCGCACCAATGTTGTTCTGTATGTCACCCCGATGGGCAACCTGACCCAGGCTCTTGAAGGCCTGATGCAGGAGCCCAACGGCTGCTTCGAGCAGACGACATCGACCAACTATCCTCTGGTGATGGCCGACCAGTATTTCCTGACCCACAGCGGCGTCGATCCGCAGCTCATCGCCAAGAGCAACGTCTTGATGGCCAAGGGCTACGCCCGGCTCATCAGCTATCAGTGCCCCACCAAGGGCTTTGAGTGGTTCGGAGAAGACCCCGGCCACGAGTGCCTGTCGGCGTATGGCCTGCTGGAATTCACCGACATGTCGCAGGTGATGGCCGGTGTGGATCAGACCATGCTGCAGAACACCCGCGACTGGCTGATGGCCCATCGCGACGGCCAGGGCGGGTTCACACATGAGCGCCGGGCATTGCACACATGGATCACCGATCCGGATTGTGCCAACGGCTACTGCACATGGGCACTGCTGGAATGCGGCCAGAAGGGCCTGGATAAGGAAGTGGCCTGGGTGAAGACCCACGCCGGGAGCGATCCCAACAGCTACGCACTGGCCCTGGCGGCCAATGTGATGGACCTGTCGGGCGATAAGGCGACAGCCAAGACGTTCATGGACCGCCTTGCCGCCAAGCAGGACAAGACCGGCCTGGTGGCCGGCGCCACGACATCGGTGGTGGGAAGCTCCGGTGAGTCCCTGAATGTCGAGACCACGGCCCTGGCCACGCTGGCATGGCTGCGTCAGGATTCCTACGCGGCCCAGGCCGAGAAGGCGATCAACTACCTGGCCGAGTCCTGCAAGGGCGGACGGTACGGCTCGACGCAATCGACGGTTCTGGCCCTGCGTGCGATCGTGACCTACGACAAGCTGCGCAGCCATCCGACGATGCCCGGCAAGGCGCAGATCCTTGTGGATAACCAGCCGGTGGGCGATGCCATCGCGTTTGATGCCTCGACACAGGGTGCGATCAAGCTGGCGGACTTCTCCGGCAAGCTCCTTCCCGGCAAGCACGT
The DNA here is from genome assembly GCA_964420285.1 of uncultured Tepidisphaeraceae bacterium. Lineage (GTDB taxonomy): Bacteria > Planctomycetota > Phycisphaerae > Tepidisphaerales > Tepidisphaeraceae > CAYQTE01. Next base: position 3,492 of record CAYQTE010000150.1, on the reverse strand, counting down.
GGTGGATGTGAAGATGACCGATGGCAACCAGATGCCCTATGCCCTGACGGTGGATTACAACAGCATCACCCCGGCCAGCGCCAGCGACTGCAAGCTGACGCTCCAGACCAGTCTCAAGGATAAGACGGTGGCCGAAGGCGCCGTCAGTGAAGTGGATGTGACGGTGAGCAACCTGAGCAAGGACATCGTGCCGACGCCGATAGCGATTATCGGCCTGCCGGGCGGTCTTGAACCTCGGGTGGATCAGCTCAAGGAACTGGTGAAGGCGGGCACGATCGCGGCGTATGAGATCCGCGGCCGCGAGGTGATCCTGTACTGGCGTGACCTGGACGGGAGCAGTTCCGTGAAGGTTCCCCTGAGCGTGGTGGCGGCGGTGCCCGGCACGTACACCGGCCCGGCCAGCCGTGCGTATCTGTATTACTCCGATGAGTTCAAGCAATGGCAGGCGGGCATGCAGGTGACGATCACGCCCAAGGGCTGATCGGCAAGGCATGCAGGTCGACGCGCTTGATAAGGAGCGTGCCAACAACCGACGGCAACACACGGCCAGGCGGCCGGGGAAACCCAATCGCCTGGCCGTTGTGCGGAGAGTGCCCGATTTTCCGGGCAAGGGTAACTCGATGCGGAGCAATCTCTTACCCCCTCCCCTTGTACTCAGGGGGAGGGTTGGGGTGGGGGTTGACCGCCGCGGCGTTGGGCGGGGGCTGAGCCTTCCAGAGCCGCTGGCGAAGACCCCCCCACCTCTTTCCTCCCCCTGAGTACAAGGGGAGGAAGAAAAGGCGGCCTCCCGGAAAATCGGGCACTCTCGTTGTGCGTTTGGGCGGGCGGCGGTATGCGGGAGAGAATCCGTGTATAGTGGCCTGCAGAACGCGAACAACCGGATATGGCGCAGAAGCATCGAATGCTCGGACTCATTTCGGCAACATTTGTGACGCGGATGCTTGTCGGCGGCGTGGTCTTGCTGGCGGCGGGGCTCAAGACGCACGACCTGCTGGCCACGCCGAGGGCCGATTCTGCGTCGTCTCTGCGCACCAATGCCGCCGAGTTTGCGCTGATCGCGGCGGAATGCCTGCTTGCGGCATGGCTGCTGAGCGGCCGGCAATGGCCGGCGGCGCGAGGCCTGGCGATCGTGTGGATGATCGCGTTGTGCGGCGTGTCGCTGTACAAGGCGGCGACGGGCGCGGCGTCGTGCGGGTGCTTTGGCCGGTTCCAGGTCAACCCGTGGATCACGGTCACGCTGGATGTCGCCGCACTGGGGGCGTTGTCTCTGAGCCCGATCGCGGCGGACGCGATGCTCGGCAGTTGGCGGCACGGCGCGTTGTATACCTGGCAGATCATATTGCTGTGCGCATTGGGGCTGGTCTTGCGAAGTCCCTTTCGCCGCCCGTCGCCCGCGCCCGCGGGATCAACGGAACTCGATCCCGCCAAGTGGGTGAATCAGCGGCCGTGGGTGATGGGGGAATACATCGACAAATGGGCCGAGATTTCCCATGGGAAGTGGGTTGTGCTCTTGTACAGCCCGGATTGCCGCGCCTGCACGAGCACGCGGGATTCTTACGAACAACTGGCTCTGAAGTGGCGGACCGACAAGTCCCCGATCCGTGTCGCCCTGATCGATACGCTGGACGAGCCCGATGACTACGCACCCAACTCGCCCGCCTGGTACGGAACGATGCGCGCGCCGGCCGACTGGTACATTCCCACGCCCACGCTGGTCATCCTCATCGACGGCCGGGTGATCGACGCCGACAGCGGCTATGAACAGTGCCAGTGGAACGACCGGGAATTCCCAGGCGGCTGAGATCACCGGGGCACGATTTTCAGCACATAGGCGTAATCATTGGGCTTTTTGTCGGGCATATTGACCGTGAGCCCGCTTGCATCGCGGGTGAACCTTACGGCGTCCTTGGCGCCCAGCAGTTCGACGGTCGCGACCTCGCGCGGGAAACGCGCCGATCCGGCGGCGAGGGTCTTAATGACCACCTTGCCATTGGTCGGCCAGGCGAGAACAAAGGCGTAGAGCGTATCTCCCTTGGTCGTGAAACGGATGTCCTCGGCCGTGAACGGGCGCGACTGGTTTTCATTGAAATTGGAACTGCCCTGGACGTTGGCAGAGCCTTCGCCGTAGATGCTGAACGGCCGGGTGCCGTAGATCGCCTCGCCGTGGACGGGTATCCAGCTCGTCAGTTCGCCCAGGAATTTCAACTCGTCGGAATCGGGTTTGCCGTTGCCGGGCAGCGGGATATTCAGCAGCAGGTTGCCGTTCTTACTGATGATGTCGGCCAGCGAGGTGATCACGGTGGCGGCGGTCTTGTACGTGTGAGTATCGAAGATCGATCGCTTGTAGTGCCAATCGCCGATGCACGTGTCGGTCTGCCAGGCGTAGGGAAGAATGTCGTTGCTGCGGCCGCGCTCGATGTCCAGAACCATCGTTCCGGCGTGTTCGGGCAGCAGGACTTTGCTGTTGAGCACGACATCGAGAAGTCCCTTGTCGCGAATGCTGGAATTGTAGAAATGTGCCGCGATGTCAAGTCCGGCCTGGCCCTGGGGCAGTTCGGTGTCGTCGAAATAGAGCAGATCGGGCTTGTATTTATCGATCACTTCCTGACACCGAAGGAACCACGTGTTGGTGAAATCAGGATTGTTGGCCGGCGGGTTCTCGTCCCATTTGCGGTCGTTCTGCTCGTGCCATCTATTGGCGGCGGCAATCGTGGTGATGCCGTCGGGCATGACCATGTTCCGCCCCGCGTACAGTTCCTGCGGATCGAGGCCTTCCCACCATTTGCCCTTGCCGTCGGCCTTGGTCAGGGTGTAGGCGTCGTAGCGAACGCCGGCCTGCGGTCCCTGGGGATCGTAATCGTATGCGGTCTGGAACCAGTGCCAGGAATGGCCGGAATGGTTGGTCACGCCGAATCGCAGGCCGTGGGCGCGGGCGATCTTTGCCCAGATCCCCAGGATGTCCTTCCTGGGGCCGACGTTGACGGAATTCCACGCGTGGTGGGAGGAATCGTAGTTGTCGAAATTATCGTGATGGTTGGCCGCGGAGACGAAATATTTCGCGCCGGCCTTCACGTAGAGGTCCATGAGGGCCTCCGGCTCCCACGCTTCGGCCTTCCAGAGGTTATTGATCTCCATGAAGCCGAACTTGGAGGGGTGGCCGTAGGTCTTGACGTGATAGTTGTACTGCGGGTGACCCTGGATATACATTTGTCGCGCATACCAGTCGCCCTGCTCGGGAACGCACTGGGCCGTCCAGTGGTTCCACAGCCCGAATTTGGCGTCACGGAACCAGTCCGGGGCCTTGTATTGCTTAAGTGAATCCCACGCGGGCTTGAACGGCCCAGCCGCCAGCACGCGCGATGGATCAGAGCCCGGCGCCTGTGCAGCAGCGCCGGGCCGGGTGGTCTGGGCCAGTGCGCTGGCCCCACCCATCACGCGCGACAAACCCGCCGCGGAAACAGCCCCACCGAGCATCTTGACCGCCGTACGCCG
>CAYQTE010000149.1:0-4991 GCA_964420285.1 uncultured Tepidisphaeraceae bacterium | reverse complement strand
ATCGCGGACGGCCATCTTTACCGCGTCCACTGGAAGCCGGATGATGCGACCACGCTGCCAGCGACCAAGCCATGAGCCGACCACCCGGCCGCTGTGTGAATTGCCCCAGCTATTCAGGGACGACTTCGAACGTACGCCGGTCCGCCATGCGGTAGGCACGAAAATCGCTGTCCAAAGTGAAAACCGTACGATCACCCAGCGTTTCCGCGAGGGCTTCGAGCACGGGCCGACATCGAGCGCGAGTGGGCTGGTTGTGGTCGCAAAGCGAAAGGGATCGGCACACGACTCAGAGGCAAAACCGCAAAGAGATCATTGGGCGATACAGGGCTCGAACCTGTGACCTCCAGCGTGTCATGCTGGCGCGCTAGCCAACTGCGCCAATCGCCCGGCGGATCGTTATCCGTGGGGCATTATAGGGAGACGACGGCCGTGAACAAGGGGTGGGGGCGACAAGTGCGGCATCGGTGAGCGTCCTGAATTGGCTGTTGGGCGGCGGCGGAATTGGTCCCATAACGCCGGCCGCGCTGTTGTGCGGGGGGAATGCCGATATAAAGTGACGATCTGGCGCCGCTGGCGCGCGGACGAAAGGAATGGGCCACATGAATCGATGGATGGTTGCGGCGTTGGCAGGTTTGACCGCGGGGACGCTTTCGATGGGACAGTCCACGACGCAGCCCGCCCCCGGCGGCGCGGCGATGACACAGCCATTGACGGCCGGTGCGCCGACGACTCAGCCGCTGGCGCCGGATCAGCTTATTCATAATCTTCTGGGCAGCGGAGCGGGGGCCGAGCAATCATTGCCGGGGCGTGTCGGGCCACGGCCGGCCGATGCCACCAGCGGTGCGGCGGCCGTCGCACCGGCGGCGCCGAGCGTTACGGTCTTGCGGGAGGGGACATACCTGATCGACCGGACCGGGCGGCTGACTCATTCGGCGGATGGCCAGCAGGCGGAATTCACATTCGACGCCGATGCCAAGGCCCTTCGCGATCCGCCGGTGATCATTCTGCCCAACCTCAAACTGATGCAGATGGAAAGCGCTGTAACCGGCAGCAACCGCGACCTGCGGTTTCGGATCACGGGGATGGTGACGGAATACAAGGGGCGGAATTATATACTGCTGGAGAAGGTGGTTGTAGTGCCGGATATTACGCAGCAGTTTTAGGGGGAAGAAACTCGAGGAGCAAGAGTAAGATCAGGATGAGGAGCAGGCACCGTCGCCCACCCTGATCCTGATCCTGCTCCCTCTCTTGCTCCACATCCACTTCCTACTCCTGGTCCCGCTCCTGCTCGTCTGCTTCCGCGCGCCGCTGCCCTTTGTAAACGTCGCGACCCGCGGTACAATCGCCCCGTCAAATCACGATCGGCAGCAAATTAGCGGCGGAGGTAGGCCATGTCAGGCGGATTCGGGCGGGTATTCGGCGCGGCGGCGTCGGCGTTGATGCTCTTCTTCGTGTGTGCCCGGGCCGGGGCGGACCAATTGCCGGGAACCTTGTCGTTTGACGGCGTGTTGTGCGAAAGGAAATTCGCCATCGCCGATGTCACGCCGAACCTTGCGGCCGACTGGTCGGGCTATACCCATCTGGTCATCGAAATGAAGACCAGTTCGCCGCAGCGGTTTGCGCTGTGGGTTTATACGGCCGACGGTCCGCGCCGGATCGAGATTCAGCCGTTCGGTCAGAACGTGTGGCTGCGGGCCAGCATTCCGCTGGCCTATCTCAAAGGCATGGATTCGTCCGGAACCGATCTGGCCTCGACGATCAACCGGCGGACCGATTCCTTCTGGATGAGCGTGTGGGGCCCGTTCGGCGATCTGAAGAACGTGACGGGCATCGGGTTCGCGATGCAGTATCCGCTGAACAAGCCGACGGTCGAAATCCGCTCGATTCACCTGGCCAAGACGGATGAAGGATCAAAATTCCTGACCGATGCCAAGGTGACCAATGAATTCGGGCAATGGGCCCTGTCCGACTGGGCGACGAAGATCAAGTCCCAGGATCAGCTCACCCAGGAACTGGCTGACGAGATGAAATCGCTCGGCGGATTCGCGGATTTCGGCTACGACCAATACGGCGGGCTGGCCAACACGTCGGCGAAAGCAAGCGGATTTTTCCGGGTTGAGCAGATCGAGGGGAAATGGTGGTTTATCGACCCGGCGGGACATTATTTTCTCTCGATGGGGATCAACGGCGCCACCGGCGGCGGCGGGGGCGGCCGTGGTCCGGCCGATCCGGCGGCGGCCGATCGCATGACCCGGCGGCTGGCGGCGTGGGGGATGAACACCGGCGGCACGGGCAAGCCGTACACGATGCAATTGCGCTGGCCGAGCACGACGATGTTTCTGGGGATGCCCGATGTCTACTCGGCCAGTTTTGCCGCGGGCATCGATCAATCGGCCAACACCCAATGCTCCGCCCGCGCCCGCGATCCGCTGCTGATTGGCTATTTCATTGGCAACGAGCCGCCGTGGGGAAATCGCGAGAGCGAAGTGGTGGACATGTTCCTGGCCGGTCCCGATAGCGCGACCAAGGCGAAGCTGAAGGATTTCCTCGCCCAGGGCGACACGCCGCAGCGGCGCAAGCAGTTTGTCGTCGAGGCCTTCGCGAAATATATCAACCTGATCACGACGGCGGTAAAGAAATACGATCCGAACCATCTGATCCTCGGAATTCGCTTCGGCGGAACGGTCGCCGATGCCGTGCTTCGCAGCGCCAGCGTGTTCGACGTGTGCAGCATCAATGTCTACGAATATGAGCCGACCAAGCAGGTGGATCGGGCCTATCGCCTCACCGGCCGGCCGATTCTCATCGGCGAATTCCACATCGGCGTTCCGGAAAACGGGCTGGGCGCCGGGTTGGTGCAGGCGGCCAATCAGAACGAGCGCGGCATCGGCTACCGGTATTACGTCGAGCAGGCCGCGTCATTGGAATGCTTCCTGGGCGCCCACTGGTTCGCCTGGAGCGACGAGCCGGTGCTCGGCCGCATGGACGGGGAAAATTACAATATCGGATTCGTGGACGCGACCAATCGCCCATACGCGCCGCTGGTCGAGGCGGCCAAGACGACCATCAAGCGCTTGCAGGATGTGCATTCGGCCAAGATTCTGCCGTTCAGTCAAAAACCCCGGGCATCGGACGCCGGTACGCCCTCCAGCCCGTGGGATATCGGTCAATAATCAATTCTCTCAAAAAAGGAGCGATCATGATTTCCAAACTGCTGTCGCGGCGAATGTGTATGGCACTGTGTGTGGCGTTGCTCGCCGGCGCGTCCAGCCTCATGGCCCAGACAACCGCGCCGGGCACCCGCCCGGCCGCACTGCCGGCCATTAAGGTCGCCCCGGGTGGCCGCTATTTCGTCAAGGCCGACGGTACGCCGTTCTTCTGGCTGGGCGATACAGCCTGGTGCATTTTCAATCACCCCTCGCCTGCGGACGTCGATCTTTACATGAACGACCGCGCCGCCAAGGGATTCACCGTCATCCAGGGCTGCGTCGCTGTATGGGATTGGTCAGGCCGTCGCAATCCCGACGGACAAATTCCCTTCATCGGCAACGACCCGACGAAGATCAACGACGCCGATTTCAAGAACGTCGACAGCATCATCGACAAGGCCACCGCTCGTGGCATGTACATGGCCATCCTCCCCTGGTGGACCAAGAACACGCGCAGCGGTCCCTTCGCCGATCCGGCCGGGATGAAGGTCTACTGCCATTATCTCGCCAAGCGTTATGCCGCCAGGAACGTTTTCTTTGTTCTCGGCGGTGACTCGGGGGCGCAGGACATTCAGCCGGTTATCAACGCCGAGGCGCAGGGCCTGCTCGATGGGGCCAAGGAAGCGGGCGTCGACAAGATCATGATCACCTATCATCCGACCGGGCGGCAAAGCTCGTCGTTCTGGTTCCAGAACAGCGCCTGGCTCGACTTCAACTGCCTCCAATCGGGTCATACCATCAACACCAACAATTTTACGCTCATTGCCAACGACTACGCCAAGACGCCGGTCAAGCCGACTCTGGACATGGAACCCGGCTATGAAAACATTACCAACAACCTGGTGCGTACCAATGTGACCGACGCCACGCCGCGCATCCAGGCGGTCGATGTCCGCCGCTCGGCCTACCTGGCCGTCTTTGCCGGCGCTGCCGGCCACACCTACGGCAACGGCGAAGTCTATGAGTTCTATCACGCCAGTCCCAATGGCGCGCCCGCCAGCGCCGGCTGGCACGCCAACATGGAATGGACCGACGCCCTCAAGCTGCCCGCGTCCGGCCAGGTCCAATACCTCCGCTATCTCATCGAATCCCGCCCGATGCTCACGCGCGTTCCCGAACAGGACCTGATCGTCGGCAATGTCCCCAATCAGGCCCTCACCCGCATCGAAGCCACCGGCGGCTCCGACGGCAGCTACGCGATGGTCTTCCTACAAGCGAACATGAGCGTCACGCTCAACACCGGCAAGCTCTCCGGCACGACACTGAAGACTTGGTGGTACAACCCCAGCACGGGAGTCGCCACCAAGGGCGACGACATCCCCAAGGCCGCCACGCATCAATTCACGCTTCCCGCTGGCGATCAGAACCACGACTGGGTGCTGGTCCTGGACGACGCCAGCAAGAACTATCCCCCGCCGGGGAAGGGGAAGTGAATTGAGTTCTGTTGTGTTTGCTGCTATTAAACTGAATTGAGCGCCGCGCAGGAAATCATCGAAGTTTGCAACGCTCTGCCGGAGGACAAGCAGGCCGAGGTAGCGGATTTCGCGCGATTCCTCCTTGCCCGACAGGATGATGAGGCATGGGAACTGCGACTGGCGGCGCCCCAGTCCCGGCCCTGATTGGAGAGTTTTCTGCGCGAATCTGCAGCCGAAGGTTCTGGCTACCTTGAACGCGGCAGGCACGGGAGCTGGTGCAATGTCTAGCTCCCCAGCGGCGTCAGATTCACGGTGCTCGGCCCGGTCGGCATGGTGAAGGTGTCCACCGCATCCGGCTTGGACGGGT
>CAYQTE010000148.1:0-5127 GCA_964420285.1 uncultured Tepidisphaeraceae bacterium | reverse complement strand
GCCGCGGTCGAGGTTGTATTGGTGTTCGACGCGAGCTCGACCGGCCTGGCCCATGGCGTGGCGGCGGTCGATGCTTGTGGCAAGGTCAATGATGGCGGCGGTCCATTCGGCGGGGGTGCGGGCTTGCAGGCCGGTTTCGTTTTGTGTGACCAGATCGGCATTCATGCCGACGGGGCTGGCGATGACGGGAAGGCCGGCGGCCATGTATTGGACGATCTTGAAGCCGCATTTCCCGCGTGTCCAGCGGTCCAGCGGCGTGGGGGCGATGCCGATGTCGCCGTGCAGAAGGGATTGCGATTCGGCGCCTTCGCTCCAGGGGATGTGTTCGATAGGCAGGTCCGGCCAGGGGACGGTGGCGTCGGCGATGGTGAGGAGAGTCAGGCCGGGGATCTTGTCGGCGGCACAGCGGATCGCGGGGAGGCATTGCTGGAGGTAGGGAAGAGTCGAGCGCGAGCCGATCCAGACCAGCCGCGGCGTTGGCGTTGGGGCGTGTTGCTTGACGGCATAATGGGCGGGATCGACGAGAGTGGGGAGAATGGTGACGGCGGTTCCCTTGGCGCGGAAATAATCGGCCAGATAGGAATTGCCGGCGACGACGCGATCGGCGGCGTGGGTGATGGCCAGGAAGCGATGCCATTGCCGCCAGCGGACCAGGAGATTGACGGGGCGGTTGTGGAAAAAGACCGCGTCATCGACATCGAAGAACAGCTTGCGGCTGTTGGTTCGCAGGAGTCTGGTATCGGACGGGTCCAGGAGCTTGCGTTGGAGGATGACGGCGTCGAACGATCGGGCGCAATTGAGCAGCCGGCGCCGCTTCAGCCATGACTTGGGGCGGACCTCAACATGGCAATCGAAACCGCGCCGGGCCAGCCGGGGAATCAGTGCGGCGATGCGGAGGCGAAACGACGCCTGGACGAGATTATTGGTGATGACCAGGACGCGTTTCATGGGCGTGGTGAGGAGTGGATAGTGACTGGTGGATAGCGAATGGCATTCTCTTTTGTCTTTTCTACCAGAGCCGCGCCCTACTTTCCCGCCCGGCGTGCCGGTAATCTTCCGCGGCGTGCGTGATAAGCCGTCCATTTGCGAGCGATATGAGCAAAGCCGGCTCACGCGCACGGCGCTGGGCGTGAATCGTCTGTACACGCGCGTGTATCACCATGTGCGCCTGGAGAATCGATGTCCCGTGCCCCGGCGGGGGCCGGCGATTCTGGCGTCGAATCATATCAGCGGGCTGGATCCGTTTCTGCTGCAATCGGCCTGTCCGCGGCTGATTCGGTGGATGATGGCGCGGGAGTATTACGAGATTCCGGGCCTGAGCCGGCAACTGGACGCGATCGGGGCGATTCCGGTGGCTCGCAACGGCCGAGACATGCAGGCGATGCGAAGGGCGCTGGCGGCGCTGGCGGATGGATGTGTGGTGGGCGTTTTTCCGGAAGGTCGGATAGCAAAGGAGCATCGGTTGCTGCCGTTTCAGTTGGGGATCGGATTGCTGGCGGTAAAGTCGGGAGTGAAGGTGTATCCGGCGCGGATCGCGGGATCGCAATTGGGCCGGGAGATGGCCGAGGCTCTGTTCGAGCCGCAGAACGCCCGGCTTGCATTTGGCGGGCCGGTGCATTTGGCGGATTTTGGGCCGGCGGACAAGCCATGGGGGATGTATGCGGAGGCGACGGCGCTGATCGAGGAAGCGGTAGGAGGATTGAGGGTCTGATGGCCGAAGCGGTGGCGGAAATGGGGCACGGCGGGACAGCAAATTAGAGAAAAAGTCCATTGGAATGGTTTGATTGGAGAAACTCACCTCAGCTTGCCGATCTTGTCCATGTCATTTAATCCGCAACATTTATCCAGTTGACGGATGTATAGATAGTAGTAGTATGGTGTGAACTTCGCGGAAATTTCGCGCAACGGCGCATTTTCTCCCCTCCGGAAGACGCTGTCCAGCAATGGCGGCGTCTTCTTATTTGTTTAATGACAAATACTTAGAGATGATCCGGCTTATCCCGGCGGCCATGAAAAGCCACGCCCGGCCAGAACGTGCAGGTGCAGGTGAGGCACCGTCTGGCCAGCATCAGGGCCACAGTTGAAAACAGTGCGGTAGTCCGTTTTTCCGGCGTCGGCCATTAATTTTTTGGCCAGCAGGAACATTCCGCCGACCAGATCGGCGTCGGCCTCGGTCAGATCATTCAGCGTGGCGATGGGTTTCTTGGTGATGATCAGGAGATGGACAGGAGCTTGCGGATTGATGTCGTGGATGGCGATGTAACGGTCGTTCTCGAAGGCGATGCGGGCGGGGATTTTACGCTCAATGATCCTGGTGAAGAGGGTGGGTTCCATGAGCGTATTGTGCCTCGCGGGATGGCCAGTCACAAGACGGGGGAAATGACCGGGTGACCTGGTGACGAGGTGAACGTGCCGAAATCGATGGTCACTTGGCGAGGGCGGCATCGGCCGCGCGGACGGCGGCGACGAATTGCTCAACCAGGGCGGCGGACTTGATTCCCTTTTCGGATTCCACGCCGCTGCTGACATCGACAGCCCAGGGACGCAGGCGCTGGATGACCAAAGCGACGTTCGAGGGGTTGAGACCGCCGGCCGCGATGATCGGAGGCAGGCCGGTGAATCCGCCCTGCGCAGTGAGCTCGGCGATGGCATCAAAATCGTTGAGCACACCGGCGCCGCCAGCTTGTGGAGAGTGGGAATCGAGGACCAGGCCGGCCAGATTAGGCGGGGGATTCTGCCATGCCGCCAAATCGGCCGGGAGGCTGTCGCGGCGGACAGGGATGGCCTTGAGGACTCGAAGAGGCGACAAAGCCGCAACGAACTCCCGTGATTCGTGGCCGTGGAGTTGGATGTGGCCGAGTCCCAGATCCGAGGCGATTCGGCGCACGTCAGCCAGTGGCTGATCGACGAACAAGGCGACGGCGGTTACGAACGGAGGCAGAATGTTGAGGATGGCGCGGGCGGTGTCGATGGAAACGGCGCGCGGCGTGTTGGGATAGAGCACGATGCCGATGGCGTCAGCGCCGGCTTGGGCGGCGTGCGCGGCGTCGGCCGGACGTGTGACGCCGCAGATCTTGACTCGCGTGCGGGGCATGAGGGGATGCTAGAGTGCATTGGACTGGGTGACAAGGCGAGGTGGTAACAAGGTGAAAGCTGTGTGGGGCCGTTGCGCAGTGGCGGCCACGACAGCGGTCCGCTTACAATGTCGGCATGGCCGTCGGTGGTGTGGCAGAAACGTATGACCAGTGGCTGCGGCGCGATGACGTGGATGCCGTGGCGGCGATGTGCAGGTTCTTTATGAAGGATGATCCCGTTCATCAGACGTTGCGGAAAATCGCTCGCGAGCTCGGTGAGCGTCGAATTGCGTACGCGATAGCCGGCGGAATGGCTTTGGGCGCGCATCATTTCGTGCGGGCGACCGTGGACGTGGACATTCTGGTAACGGCCCAGAGCCTAGCGGCGATCCATCGGGAATTGGACGGTCGGGGCTATGTTCCGCCGTTTGCGGGAAGCAAGAACCTGAAGGATGTTGCGACGGGCGTTCGCATCGATTTCGTGGTCACCGGCCAGTTCCCCGGTGATGGTAAACCCAAACCTGTCGCATTTCCCGATCCGGCCGCGGCGAGCATCGAGATCGACGGCATTCGGTATCTTCGATTGGCAACGCTTTTGGAATTGAAGCTGGCGTCGGGCATGACCAACGCGGGGCGATTGAAGGATCTTGCCGACGCGCAGGAGTTGATCCGTATTTTGAGATTGCCTCGCGATTTTGCGGGGCAACTCAATCCGTTTGTTCAGGGCAAGTTCGATGAGCTTTGGCAGGGCGTGGCGAATTCTCCGAGCGAGGAAGATGAATAGAACGCAATGTCCGTGATGGCAGACCCAATCTGGAGCGCGTGCGTGGAACACGCCGATTCACAGGAGCGAGGAATATGGCAGGGAAAACTCTTACTGGTCTGGCGATGATTGTCGGCGGGTTGTTGTTCTTGCAAGGGTTTGCCGTCGCGGCCGAGCCTGCCAAGAGCGTCGAGCCGACGGAGCAGGATAAGATGCTGGCCGCGCTACAGGTGTTTCCCAAGGACGACGAATGGAACCGGGATATCTCGCAGGAACCGGTCGATCCGAAGTCCGCAGCGATCATTGCCGAAATCGGCGCCAATAAGCCGTTGCATCCGGATTGGGGAACGAAGTATGGAATCCCGTTCCAGTTCGTCGATGCCAAGACGCCGCTGGTCAATCCCAAGTTCGAATACGCCGGTGACAGCGACAAGGGGCCGTATCCGATTCCCGCCAATGTTCTCATCGAAGGCGTACTGTCCGGCGGCCCGGATGTCACTGGCGATCGGCACATTCTTTGCATCGACGCCCAGGCAAGAAAGCTCTACGAGATGTGGAGCTGCCAGCAGAAACTCGGCCAGTGGCAATGCGGCAGCGGAGCGATCTTCGATCTCAGCAAGAAGTCAGCGGGCCAGCGACCGGCCGGCTGGACCAGCGCCGATGCCGCGGGCTTGCCGATCTTCCCCGGCCTGGTGCGCTATGACGAAGTGTGCATCAAGAAAGAAGTGACGCACGCCGTGCGCTTCACGGTGGTGAAGACTCGCCGATCGTATATATCGCCGGCCTCGCATTTTGCCAGCCCGAGCAAAGACCCGACTCTGCCGCCGATGGGAATGCGTATGCGCCTGCGAGCCGCTTTTGATATTACGCCGTTTCCGCCGGCAGTTCAGGTCATTCTCAAGGGCCTGAAGAAGTATGGCATGATCCTGGCCGACAACGGCAGCGATTTCTTCGTCACCGGCGCCCCCGATCCGCGCTGGGACGACGACGCCATCGATACGCTCAAGAAGGTCAAAGGCTCCGATCTGGAAGTCGTGAAGATGGGCCCCGCGACCAACGGATGACGAGCCGCCGGCGTTACTTGGCCCGGCCATATTGCTTTGGCCACGCGATACTGCAAAGTACGGTGAATCGGCCACGCAGCTCTGCGCTGGCGAAGCGAATCCGCATGTTGTACGATCGCCCCAGCCCAAGAACGGCCGAGTCAACCCCGGCTCTTTATGGCAAGTGTCGTATCCCGGAGAGGTGGCAGAGCGGTTGAATGCGCCGGTCTTGAAAACCGGTTGGCCC
>CAYQTE010000147.1:0-5218 GCA_964420285.1 uncultured Tepidisphaeraceae bacterium | reverse complement strand
ATCTACGGCACCAACGACAATTACATCATCGAAAGCGGCACCATCCCGCCCGGGAATATCACGCTGGCCTGATGACCCGGTCAAAGCGACGGACAGCGGTCCGCCAGCCGCAGCGCAAAAAGTATCGAGGCGTCGTTGGCCCGCCAAGGTCCAAATTGGCAACGCGCACCTTGTCACGGATGGGTGCGATCTGGCATAATCCGCACCGGCGGCTGGTCAGCCGATCCGCCGGCAAGGCCTGGAGAGGTGGCCGAGTGGCTGAAGGCGACGGTTTGCTAAACCGTTATACGGGGTCAAACTCGTATCCGGGGTTCGAATCCCCGCCTCTCCGCTAATGCCCCGATAACCTCATGGTTATCGGGGCTTTTTCGTTTCTTGCGGAGACGGGTGCAAACTGCGCCTGTGAGGGCGATCTCACACTATACGGGTACGGCCACGTGGTATGTGGCCGCGGCGACCCAGAGCCCGGAGGCGTCGCCGACGTTGTATTGTTCGAGGATCGAGTCGTCGGCGCCGTTGAAGATGCGGACCTGTCCGGCGATGCCGGGGCCGGTGCCGGTGATGATGTCGGCATAGGACTCGCCGTTGATGTTGCCGCTGGCGACGGTGATGCCGCTGGTCACGGTGGAGGCATTCGCCAGAAAACTCTGGAGCAGTAAGTCATTCGTGCCGCTGAAGACCTTGACGCGGGGTCCGCCGCCGGGGCCTTTGGAGACAATGATGTCCGGCGTGCCGTCACCATTGACATCACCGGCCGCAACGTAGGCGCCACCGAGGAATGCGGTGCCGAAGGCATAGAAGTTGGAGAGCGCTGCCGGGCTGGTGGCGATCGCGGCGCCGCTGAAGATAGAAACCTGTGCGCGCGTGCCCGGCCCGGTCGCGGCGATGATGTCGGCGTGCCCGTCGTTGTTGATGTCGGCCGCCGCCACCCTCACTCCGCCAGTGTAGTTCGTGACCGGATTGGCAAAAATAGTCGCGTCAGAACCGAAGGCCACGAAATTGGCCAGAACCGCCAGGTCCTTTCCGCTAAAGACCTTGACGCGCGGCACGCCGTCGGCCTTGCCGACGATGATGTCGGGTGTGCCATCATCGTTCACATCGCCGGCCGCGACGTTAACGCCGCCGGCGAACGTCGATCCGAAGGCGAGGAACCCTTCGATCTTGGCGCCGGTGGCGCCATCGTACACCTTGACGCGCGGGCCGCCGCCGGGACCAGCGCCAATAATGATGTCGTCGTTGCCGTCGCCGCTGATATCGGCAAGGGCGACGCTGACCTGCGTATAGGAGGCATGCGGGAACGGTGTGATGGTGAATCGCGTGGTGCCGTCGGGATTATTGACATCGACGATTTCCTGGCCGCCGACGTGCGCGGCGACGACGACCGGCGGCGGAGTGACAACGGTGAGAGTGAAGGACTGGTCGGCGTTGGGCGTGGTGCCGTTGGCGGCTTGGATGGTGATCGGGTAACTGCCGCCGGTTCCGTCGGCGGGCTTGCCGGCGATGGTTGCGGTGCCGTTGCCGTTGTCGGTCAGGATGACGCCGGTGGGCAGAGTACCGGTTTCGGTTATGACCGACGTCGGGAAGCCGGTGGTTGTAATGGCGACGGAGCCGGAAAGGCCGGCCGTCAGTGTGCCGAGGTTAGGGCTGGTGATGGCCGGCGCCTGATCGACGACGAGGGTGAACAACTGCCTGGCGTCGGGCGACAGGCCGTTAACCGCGCCGATGGTGAGCGTGTAATCGTTGGCGGTTCCGGCGGCGGGCGTGCCGGCGAGAGTGGCGGTTCCATTGCCGTTGTCGGTGAAGGTCAGGCCGCTGGGCAGCGAACCGGATTCGGTGATGGCGTCGGTGGGCGAACCGTCGGTGGTGACGGTGAAGCTGCCGAGGGTGCCGACGGTGAAGGTGGCGGTATTGAAACTGGTGATGGCGGGCGGGATTCCGGTGGAGCCGTATTCGACGCTGCCGATATCGACGGCGCTACCAAAGATGCGTTCAAAGCCGCGTTGATCCGTGGACAGCGCGGCTGCGGCCGCATTGTTGCCGGCGTCGATGACAGGGCTGCCGCTGGCGGGAAGCAAAGTCTGGGTGGGACCGCCATTGTTGGCGAGCGTTCCCAGGAGCGGGTCGGCGGTGCTGACAATGGTGCCATCGAAGTTGCCGTTGTCGCGGACGAGATCGCCGACGCCGCTGCTGCTGGCGGTGGCGCCCATGCCGTTGTCAACGTAGTCGGTCACGGACGCAGCAGTCTGGCCCATGATGGTGTTATTGGCGACGACGGTAGAGGCCACGCCGTCGGCGAGGTTGTAGATATCCGTGCCGCCCTGAGCGGCGGTGTTGGAGCTCAGCGTGGCGTTGGTGATGGTGAGCGAGCCGCTCAGATTGAAGATGGCGCCGCCGTAGCCGCTGCCGTTGCCGGAGCCGCTCAGGCCATTGCCACCGATGGCGGAGTTGATGGTGAAAGTGGAGTTGGAGATCTGGACGGTTCCGGCGTCGTTGAAGATGGCGCCGCCCATGCCGCCACCACCGCCGCCGACGCCGCTGAATCCGTTGCCGCCGCCAAATCCGCCGGTGCCGTCGTTGGGGATGCTCCCGCCGCCGCCGGTGGGTATTCCCGCGCCGCCGCCGCCGCCGCCGCCGAATCCGCCATTGCCGCCGGAGTTGCTGTCCTCGCCGTCGCCGGAAGCGCCGCCGCCGCCGCCGAATCCGCCGTTACCACCGGCCTGGTCCGTGGGGTTGGGGTCGAAGCCCGCGCCGCCGCCGCCTCCTCCGCCAAACCCGCCATTGCCGCCGGGCGCGGTGGCCGTGCCGCCGGTGCCGCCGTTGGGGCCTGCACCGGCCGCGCCCAGGCCGCTGGACGGGTCGCTGTTGGCCGGGGTTCCGCCCATGCCGCCGCCGCCGCCGCCCCCGATGTTGGCATTAAATGGCACGGCCGCGCCGCCGATGGCCTGATTGGCGGTGAATGTCGAACCCTCAATGGTGAGTGTACCCTGGTTGAAGATCGCCCCGCCGAGTCCGGCCCCGGCGCCGCCGCTCAGGAAGCCCGCCCCGCCGTTGCCGCCCTGGGCAATGCCGCCGGCGAGGGTAACATCAACGAGGGTCAGCGAGGCGCCGGAGGCGATGTTGAACAGCCGCATGTCCGCCGCGGAGCTGTCGCGCTCGATGGTAATGCCGCCCGGACTGGCAAAGCCGGTGATCGTGATTGAATCGGTAATCCCCAGCGCCGCCGGCCCGGCCGAGTTGTCTCCGGCCGTGGTCAGATCGACGATACCGGTGAGCGATGGCGAGAATTCGATGGTGGTGCCGTTGGAACTGGCGGCGATGGCGGCACGGAGACTACCGGCGCCGGAGTCGGCGAGACTGGTGACGATGATGGGAGACAGAACCAGCCGCTCCTCGAGAACTTCAAAGAGGACTCGCCGGCGCGTGTCGGCCAATCGCCGCCCGCGCCGCGATGCGGATGGTGTGGGTTGAGTGCTGTTGGCGTAACGCTTGTTTGATCGAGTAATGAGCATCGTAATTCCTCTTGCCCCGTTGGCACTGGCTATCGGCTGGCGATGCGCCAGGGGTTCAATACTGTCGCCGCACGACAAATCGGGGCCGATAACCACGTCCGGGCCGCCGCGGCGGCGATGTGCATCCAACGGGACCACGACGCGGGCCGAACCGCCTCGCACAGTTTGTTCCAGCCATCGGTTATCGGGCGTCGCCGCCAGATCGCCAGCCAGAAATCGGGCCGGCGGACTTGTCGGATGCGCCCGGTAGTCTATTCTGATGAAACTACGGAGGCTTTGTTCATGTCAAAGGTACGCAAGGCGGTCATTACCATAGCCGGAAGGGCCACGCGCCAATATCCGGCCTCGTCGGCGGTTCAAAAGGCCATGTTCCCGCTGGTCGATCGCGACGGGCTCACCAAGCCGGTGATCCAGATCATCGGCGAGGAGGCGATCGATTCGGGGATCGAGGAAATCTGCATGGTCGTGCAGCCCGGCGACGAGAAGATGTACCGCGAGTATTTCCGCCGGCTCTCGGACGCCGACGCCAAGCGATTCCGCGGCAAGGACTGGGCGCTATTGGAATCCGAGAAGCTGGGCGCGTTCGGCGAGCGGCTGCACTTTGTCGAACAGAAGAGCCCCGAGGGATTCGGCCATGCCGTCTATCAGGCCAAGGCGTTCGTCGGCGGCGATCCGTTTCTCCTGCTCTTGGGCGACCACGTCTACATCAGCGACATCAAGGACCGCTGCGCCCTGCAGTGCATCCGGGTCTTCGAGAATTACATGCTCGACGCAGTGACCGGCGTGCAGCCGACCATGGAACGCATGCTGCACCTGTTCGGAACCATCCGCGGGGATCCGATCGAGCCGTCGCGCGGAATCTACCGTGCCGAACTCATCATCGAAAAGCCATCGATCGAGGTGGCCCGCGAAAAGCTGGTGACGCCGGGCCTGCCGGCGGGAAATTATCTGTCGCATTTCGGTATCCACGTCTTCGGCCCGCGCATTTTCGACAGCCTCGAATACCTGATCAAAAACGACATCCGCGAGCGGGGCGAATTTCAACTGACGGCCGGGCAGGAACACCTTCGCCAGCAGGGAAACAAATACTGGGTTCTGGTGACGCGCGGGCAGCGCTACGACACCGGGATTCCGTACGGCCTGATGGAAACGCAACTGGCATTGGCGCTGGAAGGCGTCCACCGCACAGAAATCTGCCAGGCGATCGCGCGGATTCTCGCCATGCAAGTGAGGGATTGAGAACAATAAACCGCAAAGACGCGGTGACGCAAAGGTCCGGAAACGCCAAGACGTGTTCACGCGGGCGGGCGGATTCGCCTTCGGTGGGCGGATTTGGATATTTTTCGGGCCACGAAAGCCACCGGACATCGCCTGGGTCTGCTGATGACCTTCAATACCGGTGTTCTCAAAGACGGCCTGAAGCGATTCGTCCGGTCCAACGAAACCCAAGGTATCTTCCATCTTTGCGTCACAGCGTCTTTGCGGTTTATTTTATTGGCTTTTTGCGGTACTCATCGGCGGCCGTCGCGAGGGAGAATGGCCCGGCACAGCAAGAAGGCTGCCGTGCCCAAACCGGGGGTTTATCTGCCGGATGCCACGGAAGGCATTTCCCGCATCCGAAGACCTGCCCCACCCAAGTCAACAATTGGCATGGCGCGGCCAAGGAATGGCATTGCCGTCGGCGCGCAGTGAGCTACGATGTGTGCGAT
>CAYQTE010000146.1:0-5250 GCA_964420285.1 uncultured Tepidisphaeraceae bacterium | reverse complement strand
GCAAAGTCCGGCCCCGCGATACCAGTGGCCCTGCCGATGCTTTCCTACGCCCGGCCGGACCAGTACCAGACCGATGTTCGCCGCGACGGCAGCGATGTTATTCTGCCGCATGGCGCTGATCTGCCGAGCGTTTGCGTCAAATGCGGCCAGCCCGCGACGATCATGCAGCCGGTTTCGTTCGGCATCGCCACCCCGCCGTACCATGTTGATTTTCACGTTGGCCTGTGCCGGTCCCACGCGCGCGTGCACAAGATATTCCGTATGCTGGTCTTTTGCCTTTGCGCCGGCCCGGGCCTTCTCAGTTTGGGACTGGCATTTCTCGAATACTTTTTCGACCCGTACGTCAGCGTGGCCATACTGATGCCGCCGTTGGTCTCCTTGCTGGTATTTCTGGGAGTTGCGGTGGCCGTGCTCCGTGTAATGTCCTCGCCGCTGCGGCGTCTGGAGTCGAGCGCCACGCGCACGCGCCTCGGCGGCGCCAGCGCTGAATTCCTGTGGCACCTGTCCCCCGCCGAATCGATCAGCAACTCGACTTCTCCACAGGAAATTCGGGAGAACCCGTGAGCGACGAAACCACAAACTCGACCGGTCCAGACAAGACCAGTCAGGATCAGGCACAAACGCCGCTGCCCGCCCTGCCCGTGCTCTCCTACGCCACGCCGGACGAGTTTCGGGCCGAAGTACGGCGAGACAGGCAATACATCGTTCTGCCCTACAGCATGGACCTGCCCCATCGCTGCATCAACTGCGGCCAGCCGGCCGCAGTGCGCATTCCCGCCACCTTCAACCTTGTCATCCCGTTGAGGACATTCAGGTTCCACGTCGGCCTGTGCCGGTGGCACGCGCAGCAGCGCCGGACCATCCGCTGGCTGCGCGCCGCCACATTTGGACTGCCGAGCATCGCGATCTTCACGGTCCTGCTCGTGCAATCGCTTACGGGTCCAGACCCGCTTTGGCTGGAGCCGGCCGGCGCGACCTTCGTCGCCTGTATTCTGCTTGCACTTTCATTGGGGTCATTTCTTGTGGTGACTCCAAAAATCTGGTGTCATAAATCGAGCTTCACGGCCGCCTGGATCGGCGGGGCCAAAGAGCCGTTCCTCGACCAACTCTCGCCGATCGAGCCAGGCAGAAAGTCGATCTTCAATCGCGATATCAGGGATCTGCTGTGAGCGAGGAAA
The DNA here is from genome assembly GCA_964420285.1 of uncultured Tepidisphaeraceae bacterium. Classification (GTDB taxonomy): domain Bacteria; phylum Planctomycetota; class Phycisphaerae; order Tepidisphaerales; family Tepidisphaeraceae; genus CAYQTE01. Next base: position 4,072 of record CAYQTE010000146.1, on the reverse strand, counting down.
ACGCTGAAGAACCTTTGACGAACGCAGCCGCACAAGGCGGCGCAGCGCCGGCGCCGGCCCCGCTGCCGGTGCTCTCATACGCGACGCCCGATCAATTCCGGTCCGAGATCCTGCGCGACGGCGGGTACATCGTCCTCCCACACGGCGTGGACTTGCCTGACCGGTGCATCCGATGTGGCCAACTGGCCGATGTGCGCATTGCCCTCTCGATCCGTTTTCTTGTGCCGCTGCGCCAAGTCAACATTCATGTCGGCCTGTGCCATCGCCATTTCAGCCGATACCGGAAGCCGCGACTCGTGCTCGGCTGGCTATTCGCGGCGGCGGGATTAGCGCTGTGCGCGACCGGTTTTGCCAAGCTGCTTTCCGATTCCCATGCGACGCGGTCGGACCTTTTCGGCAGAGAGTTTTTCGGTTTGACAGCGTTGGCAATCTCGGCGGCGTTGTTCTTTGTTAAGGCGCCCTACGTCTGGGGCCAGAAAGCCAACGCCACCGCGGCCTGGATCGGCGGGGCCGGGGAACGCTTCCTTAGACCGCTTTCACCCATCAACCCGGGGAGCACGAAGTCGATCTACCGTGGCGATGACTCGGAGTCTCCGTGAACAACGATTATCCCAAAAAGCCCGAATCGGACGCGGCCGCACAAAGCGACGGACCGCCACCGCCGCCCGCCCTGCCCGTGCTGGAGTACGCGACGCCCTCGCAGTTTCAGGTCGGCTTGCGACGTGAAGGTCGCTATGTGGTTGTGCCCCACGGTGTCGATCTGCCCGATCAATGCATCAAATGCGGCAAGCCGGCCGATACGCGCTTCCCGGTCGCGCTCTATCACATGGCGGAACTGCGTCAGACGAAAATCCATGTGGGCCTGTGTCGGCACCACGCCTTGCAGGGAAGGATCGTTTCGACAGTTGCCAAAAGCCTGTGGGCACTGGCGAGCATTCCTTTCTGGTACGATCTGCTGTTTCGGTGGTATTTCTACTGGCGCAGGCCGTGGATCGATAACCCGCCCAAGCTCACTGTGGCGATCCTTCTTGTTGTGATTTCAGCCGTTCTGTTTCTCAAACCAATGCGGCCGGTCTGGCGCCAACATTCCAACACCCGGTTCGTTTGGCTTGGCGGAGCCAAAGAGCCGTTTCTCAAAGATCTGCCGACCATTCACCCGGCCGAGAGCTCCGTGTTCACGCAGGATTTGCTGTGATCGAGGATGCAAAAACATCTCCGCCATCTGCGGCGCAGCCGGCGGCCGTACCCGTGCTCTCCTACGCCACGCCGGATGCATTTCAGACCGAAATTCGGCGAGACGGCCGGTATCTTGTGTTGCCTCGCGGCAGGGAATTGCCGGACAAATGCGTCATGTGCGGCAAGCCGTCCGACGTACACGTGGAGGTCAAGTTCGACATCGGATTCCCGATCAAGGCAATGCGATTCCGGGTCGGAATGTGCCGCCATCACGCCCGGCAACAGCGCAACAGCGCCCGGAAATGCAGGCTCTTCTGCGGATTGCTGACGGCCGCGCCGTTTGCCGCGTGGTTGCTGCAATGGCTTGTCGCGCCCCACACATGGTGGTTCGATCCGGACGGCATGCTCGTCCTTGGCTTCTTTGCCTTTTTCTTTCCGGGCACGTTGATCTTTGCGTCCTATCAGCCGCTCTATTGTCAAAAATCGACCGCGACCGCCATTTGGATCGGCGGTGTCGGCGAGCCATTCCTTGAAGGTCTTTCGCCGGTCGAGCCGACCACCAAGTCGATTTTCAATCGCAATATATCGGAGCTGCTTTGAGCGACGATAAGTCCAACATGCCCGAAACGAACCCGGCCGCAAAAGGTGATGTGGCATCTCCGCCGGCCGCGCTGCCCGTGCTCTCGTACGCAACTCCAGACGTGTACCGGAAGGAGGTGCGTCGGGAAGGACGATACGTTGTCGTGCCGCACGGCAAGCGCCTGCCTGACCGGTGCATAAAATGCGGCAGGCCGGCAGAGGCGCGCGTGCGGCTGTCGTTCAATCTGGCCTTCCGGCTGAAGCGGGAGAGAGTCGTCATTGGCCTTTGCGGCCAACACGCGGGACGTCGCCGGATCGGGCGACGGATCGCCAGCGGAGCGTTCCTGCTGGCGCTTGCCACGATGGTCGCCACGCCATTCGCATGGGGTGCATTGTTCTTCTTTGTCGTTGGAGCGATCGCGCTGGCCTTGACCCCGAAGCTCCGGTGCCGGCGATATGATGTCACCGACATCTGGCTCAGCGGCGCGGACAAGGCGTTTCTCGACTCGCTGCCGGCCGGTCCCTCGGAACCACGCGAATAGATTTGCCTTTCGACGCAGAGTGCCGCTTAACCCTCTACGTATTTCAGATTGTAACTCGGCACGATCCCCAACTCGCGATAGCGCCGGCGCAGGGTCGCCGGAAGATGTTTGAAATCGCGGATGGTTTTCCGGCAGGCGGGGCTTTGGCATCGGCAGGTGAACTCGAAATCGTCCTCGTCCATAGTCGTGGAATAGTCGAAGAAGATCTCCTCGCCGGTGGCTATGGGGCGGAGGGTTTTGAGTTGGACATCGGTGCCGCGGATGATCAGGCCGCAGTTGGGATCGCAACTGTGATTGACCAGATCGTCCATGCCGCCGGAAGCGCCGATGTACAGGTCACGGTCGATCTGCAGGGCCAGGGTTTGCGGCGTGGTCTGGCTGAAGCGCAGGAGCGGCCCGGTGAAATTCAGGATGACGAGGCCGGCGGCGATCGGCTGAGTCGCGAACACACCCCGGCCGGAGATTCCCTGTTGGATGCGAAGATTCATCGCGGGCATCTTACAGCGCCCGGCCGACAAATCTCCGCTCGGCAGAATAATTGAACCGCCGAGCACCGGCGGTCCAGTCCGGAGATTCATGTCCAGGCCAACGATGTCGTCGCCGCATTGCGCATGACCAGCGGCGCCACCGTAACGCTGATCAGCTCGGCCGGCATGAAATGGCAACAACCGCTGTACGAACTCATCTTCACCTTCGAGCTGGGGCGCATCCACATGCGCGACCTGGACGGCACGCTGGAAATCCTCGACGGCAAGGCGCAGGTTCACGAGTCGATTTCGCTGGTTCGGCACACATCGCGCTGGGACCAGTACCGCGCGTCGTTTGGCAAGGCGGTTGGGGCGTATCTTCAATCCCTGCGCGACAACCGGCCGCCGCCGGTTCCCGGCATCGACGGATTGCGCGAACTTCAAGTCGAAGCGTCCCTGGCTCGCTCAATCGCCCAACGGCGTCCGGTGCTGGTGCAGGAGGAGTTCCCGCTCGACGTTACTTGAATGGCAGCCCCACGTCGTTGACGCTTTCACGGCCAAATAGAAATGTCCGCCTCAGCCAGGCGAGGCTGGCCTGAGATTTTTCCCGCCTCGTGAAACTTTACCGCTGGCTGTGCGTCAAAGGAGGGTTGCGGTATTGTAACGGCGGGGGGAGTTTCGGGAGGATGGTTATGTCAATTCATCGGGCGATTCGGTTTGGGGCATTGGCGATTCTGGGGGCAGGCGCGTTGCTTTTTGCGGCGGATGCACCATCGCCGTCGCCGGCCGGGGATCATCGGCTGGCGTACGTCTCTACGGATAAGCCCATATATCGCGTTGGCGAAAGGGTTTATCTGCGGGCGGTGCTGCTGGGGGCCGACGACCACAAGCCTGCCGCGGCCAATGAATATGTCTACGCCACGGCGACGATTACCGGGCCCAAGGGCGATACCATCACATCGGGCGGCGTGCAGGTGCAGGACAGCACGGGCGCGTTCGCGTGGGATGTCCCGGCCGACATTGCCGGCGGGGAATACAAGGCGACGTTCAGTTTCCCCAATAACGGGTATCCGCCGGCTTCGCGTAAGTTTGATGTGCGCGCCTACCGGGCGCCGCGGATCAAGGGTGAGATCATCTTCGTGCGCGATGGGTATGGCGCTGGCGATACCGTCAAGGCGACCATGCACGTCGATCGGGCCGAGGGCGGCGTGCCGGCCGGTGCGACGGTGTCGGCCAATGCGATTGTCGATGGCCAGGATGTGTGGACGGGCTCAACGACCGTCGATGCGCTGGGCAATTGCGCGGTTT
>CAYQTE010000145.1:0-5791 GCA_964420285.1 uncultured Tepidisphaeraceae bacterium | reverse complement strand
AGGCCGTTCTGCCACGGACTCCCCGGCTCGATGTGCCGGCATTCGACGCCCTGGACAGACATACGCGAGGGTATCGGTTCGCAATTATTTCTATGAAGGGACGGTCGAGGCCGACATTTTCCACCGATTGGATGCTGTCATGGGGCGCGCAAAACCGGCCATTTTGAGGAACTGGAGATTTGTCCATTACTGTTGGCCTTCGGCAGTCGCCGGAGGCGAACGGAGCGATGGCGAATCAACTCAAGATGGCGGAAGTTCAAGCAATACTGGTACTTGCGCAGCGCGGCTGGTCCTGCCGGCATATCGCCCGGCAACTCGGGCTGCACCGCGAGACCGTTGGGCGCCATATCCGGCTGGCCGGCCTTGGCGAATCAAAACCGGGCAGCGCGCCCATCGGGTCGGCGCTCACTTCAGACGGGTCGGTGGGCGCGCCCATCGGCTCGGCGATGCTCGCCACAGGCGGCTCGACGATGCTGGCGGCGGCCGGATCGGAGAGCGCGCCCATCGGCTCAGCGACAGTCGTCCCGACAAGCCGGGAGTCGGTTGCGACCGCAGGACTGGTCTCCGCCGCCGGTCCCTGGCGTGAGGTGATTCTCCAGAAGCTGGAGGCGGGTCTGACCGCCCAGCGGATCTATCAGGATCTGTGCTGCGACCACGGTTACACCGGCAGCTACTACAGCGTGCGCCGGCTCATCAAGAAACTGGCCGCGAGTGCGCCAGCGCCGTTCCGGCGGATGGAGTGCGAGCCGGGCGCCGAGGCGCAGGTGGACTTTGGCCGGGGCGTGCCCATCGTCATGCCGGACGGCCGGCGCAAGAGCACATGGGTCTTCCGCATCGTGCTGAGCCACAGCCGCAAGGGATACGCCGAGGCGGTGCATCGGCAGACCACCGATGACTTTCTGCGCTGCCTGGAAAACGCCTTTGCCCACTTTGGTGGCGTGCCACGGACGCTGGTGATCGACAATCTCCGCGCCGCGGTGATTCGTGCCGACTGGTTCGATCCGGACTTGTGTCCCAAGACGCGCTCCTTCGCCGGGCACTACGGCATCGCCATCCTGCCCACCAGGCCGTACACGCCGCGGCACAAGGGAAAGATCGAGCGTGGCATCGGATACGTGAAGAGCAACGCGCTCAAGGGGCGGACGTTCACCTCGCTGGCGGAACAGAACCGGCATCTGCAAACCTGGGAGGCTTCCGTCGCCGACACGCGCATTCACGGCACGACGCGGCGGCAGGTGAAGGAGGTCTTCGAGCAGGCGGAGAAGCCGGCGCTCCTGCCGATGCCCGCCTCCCGGTTCGATCTGTTCCAGGAAGCGATGCGGAGCGTGCATCGGGACGGGCATGTCGAGATCAAGGGCGCCTACTACTCGGTCCCGCCGGAGTTCCTGGGCCAGCGGGTCTGGGCGCGCTGGGACGGCCGCACGGTCCGGCTGCTGGATCAGAAGATGCGACCGATTGCGATGCACGTGCAGCGTCCGCCGGGAACCTTCTCCACGCAGGCCGTCCACATCGTTCCCGAGAAGATCGGCGGCATCGAACGCGGGACCACCTGGCTGTTGCGCCGGGTTGAATGTATCGGCCCGCACGCCACGCAGTGGGCGCAATCCATGCTCCAAAATCGCGGCATCGAGGGTATCCGCGTTCTGATGGGACTGGTGGCCCTGACCAACAAGCATCGCCGCGACCAGATCGAGCAGGCCTGCCAGATCGCCCAGAGCCACGGGGCGTATCACATGCGCTCCCTGCGGCAACTCATCGAGCGACACCGTCCACCAGAGATTCAGCAGAGCTTCGAGTTCATTGAGCAGTATCCGATTATCCGCGGCCTGGACGATTACGAACAGTTCGTGCGCCAGGCCATTAGTTCACAGCAACCTTTACCGGCCTGCTCTGAGCAGAGCCGAAGGGAGTCCACACCATGAGACCTTCGTTGTTGCAGACGCTCCGACAGCTTCGCCTGTCCGGCCTGGCCCAGAGCCTTGAAGTCCGACTCAGTGAAGCGGCGGGCAACCGGCTGGACCACGCCGAGTTTTTGGAACTGATTCTCCAGGATGAACTGAACGTGCGCGGGAGCCGGCGGGTTGACCGCCGCGTCAAGTCCGCCATGTTCCGCGAGGTCAAGAACCTGGATGAGTTCGACTTCTCCTTCAACCCGTCGATCAAGCGCAGGCAGATCCACGACCTGGCCGGCTGCCAGTTCGTCCGCGAGAAAGCCGATGTGCTGCTGCTGGGTCCGCCGGGCGTGGGCAAGACCTTCCTCGCCCAGGCCGTCGGACATCAGGCCATCAAGGCGGGGTTCCTGGTTCTCTATCGCTCGATCTTTGATCTGGCCCGCGACTTCCTCAACGAGGAATCGCCGGCTCAGCAGGACAAGACATTGAACCGGTATCTCAAGCCCGACCTGCTCATCATCGACGACATGGGCATGAGGCAATTGCCGCGCCGCTCGGGCGAATGCCTGCTGGAGATCATCATGCGTCGCCACGAGAACCGCTCGACCATGATGACCAGCAACCGGCCGCTGGAGGACTGGGCCAAACTCATCGGCGACGTGCCGGCCGCCACCGCGATCCTGGACCGGTTCCTCCAACACGCCACCATCATCAACATCACCGGCAAGAGCTACCGTCTGCGCAACGGCGGAAACGAGGCGAAGACCAATTCAACCCGAGGACGCCGGAGTACCGGCGGCGATGATGGGGTCTCCCCTCCGGAAGACGCTGTCACAGCCATGACATCGTCTTCTTGTGCCGGGCCTTCGGCACAGGAGAAGTCCCCGGCGGCGAATCAGGCGCCCTGATGCACGGCCGATAACTCAACAGAAAGTTGCATGGGATCGAACCGATGAGGTATAGGCGTCACGAGAGCACTGGCCGGTTTTGGCGCGCCCCGCGACAATAATTCCAACCGTCTTCGCCTTTGACCCGTGATTCAGGGCATCGTCGCAGCGATCCCAAATCGTGCCTCAACGTTGTTTTGGGCGAAGCCAAAACGCTTGCCGGCGCGGCGGCAATGTCAACGTTCCGCAGACAAAGCGGAGTCTTGCTGGGTCCGGCCGTCATATAAAAAACCGAATTACACGTAGCGCCTCGGCCATTCGGCCAAGGCGATCTATCTGTCTCCACCGGATTCCGGCGTCCGCTGCCCAGTATTCGCCTCGGCGGCCGTCGGCACGTCCAACATCTCCGACAGCTTCACGATCATGTCGTGAGCGTGGTATCGCTGCGCTTCAGTCCACTCCGGTAACATCCTCTCGAATGCGACGGAAACGCAAATCTCGAACATCTTCCTGCGAAACGCCTTCTCCCCCATGTTCTTTCGCAAGGCAGCGGCGGTCTCCAACATCACATAATCGGGCATCGCGAGCGACTCACCGCTACGACTGAACAGCTGTTTCTTGTCCTTGGGAAGATTGTCCCAGGCGATCAGTTCTTCCTCAGAAACCGCTTCGCCAAGGGCGAGTTGCTGCGTCCGAACCGCAACCCAGTGCCTATGCGCTTCTTGTCCAAATGATTCCCGTTCTTCGGGATTGAGCTTGCGCACGCGGACGGGTGCCGTGGTTCGGGGCGGCTCAACCTTCGCGCCTGGGTTGACCAGCGCATCGTCCAATCCAGTCCAATCATACGACACGTTGCGACCGCCCTGTCCAGGTCGAAACTTCAGGTCTCTAACGCAATAGTCTCGAACCTGCCGCCAGTCATCCCGCAGTTGCCGGCAGAGGTAAAGGAAGCCCGGATCTCCGTATTTGATCGCCCGCGAATCGTCCCAGCCCCGAGGAATGAAGCCCATGTGCTTCCATTTGAACCGCGCGGATCGGCGTCCTTTTTGTGCCATGCCCCAATGCTACCGCCGATTTGTGCGACGGGGTGGGAAAGGAGGGGGCGCGGAAGACGCCTGCACGGTTTGAAATGACGCGAACTGTTTGAGTGGTCTCCACCCCTCCTACTCGTCTGTGTCGAGATACTGCGGCGGGCTTTTGCCTACCCGTTTGGTGATCTTCGGATACTTGCCTGCCGGGACGTTTGGCTCAACGGCCTCCACCTCGATCTGGTGCCACCAATCGTCGCCAGGGTCGAACCAGTATCCGAAACACCGATCTTTCTTCAGACCCAACGATTCGATGTCTGTTTCGTCCACCCGGCCCGCTGCTGATCCGTCAGCCGCATCTTCAAAGGCTTCGGGCAAGACGTACCTCGGCCCCTCCATCGCACGTTTGCCGAGTTGGAACTCGTACATGTGCGAGTCAAAACGGTCGTAGGCGTCGAAGATGGCGTAGTGAAGGTCTTCCAAAGTCTGGTCGCCTCGAATCTGGATGGTCCGGGATATCTCCGGATTCTCCTTGGCGAATTCCTCGGTGATGGGGCCACCGATCAGGAAGACCGCCAGCGTGTAGAGCTGGGGCTTGCCTTGCCCGGAAGACTGATTTGACGTGCTCGCTGATTTCTTCTGCTTTGCCACAGTCACTCCCCGTATACGCTCTTGTATTCTCGTTGCAAACGCTCGCCGAGCTTCGCCAGCACTTGATATTCCGGCGACGATTTGTCGGGATATTCACGCTTGTCGTGCAGGGCGCACACGATTACGTCGATCAGGCACTCCAAATCCCAGCGGTAGAAGGTGATTGGGCGCATCCCGGCATAGCGCTCAATCTTCCGATCCAGCCCGAACCCTTCCACCATCATGCAGGCGTGCCGTTTCAATTCCCGCAGGTCTTGGCCGGAAATTCGCAGCTTGTGTCGGTGGTCCTGAGGTCTAGGCTTCATGGTCCTTTCCCGTTTGGCAAGACAAATATCATCCGCCGAGTTCCTTTATCAACTCACCCCGCCGCCGTTCGAGGGCGTTCAAACGAGTTTTCAGCTTTCGGGTCTCCCGGTTGATGCCGGCTAGTTCCTTCTGGAGCTTCTTCTTGTGAAGGCAGTCCTGTCCACTCTTCTGGGCGACCAGTGCTTCGACTTCGTGCCGCAAGAGCCGAAGATACGGGTTGCCGTAGATATTGTTCTCACGGAACTGCAACTTACCTGCGCGGATCGCCGCAGTGATTTCCTGTTGAGTCAGTCCGAATTCCTGCCGAGCGGATTTGTCGCTCAGCGTGGCTCCCTTTGCTGACCAGATCGAATCGCCTTCGTACATGGCTTGTTTTCGCCCAATCCGCACATCACGATGCTCAGGTCCACGCAGTGTCTGCACTTTCAGGCACTACCCCATTCCCAACTCGGCAGCGACAGTCGCCACCTTCCTTGCTGCCTCATCGCGGGACATGCGACGAGTCTCCTGCAAGAACTGGATGGCGTTCTCGCGTCGGCCGGATCGCACCAGCCCATACATCCGCATCTCCCATTTTGAATCGACGCCTGGAGCGGCCGCATCCAGCCATTCCACCCTGATCTTGCCGTCAGGTATGCCGCAGGTAAGTATCCGTCGCTGGTCGTCGCCGTAGCGATGCTTTTTGAACTCAATGAGTTCGTCGATCATGGCGTTCACATCGTTCGATTTGAGCTCGCTCCAGATTTCCGGGTTGTCCGCTTCGATTGTCTCCCAGGCCGAGCGGTAGGACTCTCGGGCATGAACCATGCCAACCGTTTCGTTCCATGCGATATTGGCGAACATCAGTGCGACATGGGCGGCTTCCGACGATGGAATGGCTGCGGGATTCCGATACAGCAGCGCCGTCATTTCCTTCAAAATCTCGGACATCTTGCGGGGCTGGGGTGTCATGCGTTCCTTTTTCCCAGGTGTCACGGACATCAATTCATCCATCAAGAATTACCTGCCAGCCCGATCTCCGGACAGT
>CAYQTE010000144.1:0-5820 GCA_964420285.1 uncultured Tepidisphaeraceae bacterium | reverse complement strand
CGCGCTCGATCACCGCGTCGATCGCGACATTCTCCGAGTCCTTCGACGTGCGGAGTTTGAGTTCGACCTTGCCCTCCTTCAGGCCGCGGTCGCCGATGGTTATCCTCAAGGGAAAACCAATCAAGTCGGCGTCGTTGAACTTCACGCCGGGGCGGGCGTCGCGGTCGTCCAGCAGAGTGTCGATGCCGGCGTCATTCAGGCGGGTGTAGAGCAACTCGGCCGTCGATTTGATTTCGCCTTCGTTCTTGATCGGCGTGACGATAACGCTGAAAGGGGCGATCGACGCTGGCCAGATGATGCCCTTGTCGTCGTGGCTGGATTCGACGGCTGCGATGAGGATTCTCCCGACGCCGATGCCATAACAGCCCATGATCATGGGGTGGCGCACGCCTTTATCGTCGAGGAACTCAGCGCCGAGCTTCTCGCTGTATTTGGTGCCGAGCTTGAAGACGTGGCCGATTTCGATCCCTGTGCTGGCGGCGAGCGTGCCGCCGTCGTTCAGCGGGGAGGGATCGCCGGCGACGGCATTGCGGATATCGGCGACGGCCGTTTTTTTCGGGTCGGCCAGCTTGTCGCCGCATTCGCGGAACCAGTTGAAATGCTTGACGTGGTAATCGACCTGGTTGGCGCCGGTGGCCCAGAACCCTTCGCGGGCCGCGTCGGGGTCGATGACCAGCACGGCATCAATCGCCCGCGTGGCGGCATCGGGGCCGACGAATCCGATGGCCCATTTGGCGCGGACTTCGGAATCGTCCTTCATCTCAATCGAGTCGATCTGGAAGACCTGCCGGGCGACCTGCGAGAGTTTGGCGGTATTGACATCGTGATCGCCGCGGACAACGGCGACCAGCCAATGCGGCCTGGTGGCGTTCTCCGAAACCGGGCCGGCGTGATTGGTGCGGAAGACCAGCGTCTTGAGCATGTTCTTCGGTTTGACCTTGAGGAATTTGCCGACATCGTCGATGCCGGGAAGGTTGGGCGTGTGGACCTTTTCCAGTGCGCCGGTGGCGGGGCCGCCCAGCGTCCAGGTGCGCGGGCCGGTCTGGGCCTTTTCGACGTTGGCGGCGTAGTTGCCCTTGTCGGAGGCGAGGATGGTGTCTTCGCCGGCCGCGCAGATGGTCATGAATTCATGGCTGGCCGATCCGCCGATGGGTCCGCTCTCGGCCTCAACGGCGACGAAGGGGATTCCGCAGCGGGTGAAGATGCGCTGGTAGGCGGCGTACATGTCGTTGTACGTCTTATCGAGCGACGCCGCATCCGTGTGAAAGCTGTAGGCATCCATCATGATGAACTCGCGGACGCGCATCAGTCCGAATCGCGGCCGCGGCTCGTCGCGGAATTTGGTCTGAATCTGATACAGCGACAGTGGTAGCTGCTTGTACGAATTCACGTGCGCCGCCACCAGTTCGGTCACCACCTCCTCATGCGTCGGGCCCAGCGCCATGGGCCGGCCGAAGCGGTCTTTCAGCTTCATCAGCGTGTCCCCCATGGCGGCGACCCGGCCGGTCTTTTCCCATAATTCCAGCGGCTGGAGAGCCGGGAGCAGAACTTCGGCGGCGCCGGTGCGGTCCAGTTCCTCGCGGACGATCTGCATGGCCTTGTGCAGGCTGCGCGTCGCCAGCGGCAGAAAGTCGTATACGCCGGCGGTCAATTGGCGAATGAGGCCAGCCCGCACCATCAGCCGATGGCTGTCGATCACCGCATCGGCCGGGTTCTCGATCTGGGTGGGAATGAGGGATTGGGTCCAACGCATGAAATCTCCGTTTGTCTATGCCCCACGGTCCGGCATCCAGACATTCACCTGAAAGCTGAGTTGTTCCATCTGCACGGCCAGGTCCACGGCCGAGATGGCGACCGTCTTGGGCACCGACAAGGACACGGGGGCGAAATTGAGTATGCCGCGGATGCCGGCAGCAACCAGTTGATCGGCAACCTCCTGCGCGTTGTCAGCGGGTACGGCAAGAATTGCCAGCCGTACCGAATGCGCCTTGATGACCGCCGCCAACTCAGACAGCGGGCGGATGACAAAAGAGCCCTGTTGCGCGCCGATTTTCTCAGGTGAATTGTCGAACGCGGCGACCAGGTTGAATCCTTTGGCGCTGAATCCGCCGTACGCCAGCAGCGCCCGGCCCAGGTTGCCGATTCCGACCAGCACGACGTTCCAACTCTTGTCGGTACCGAGGATCTTGCGGATCTGGCCGATCAACTCATCAACGCGGTATCCGACGCCGGGATGGCCAAATTGGCCGGAATAGGTCAGGTCTTTGCGGATTTGGGCATCGGTGAGGCCGAGGCTCTCGCCCAGTTGCTTGCTGGAGACGGTGCGGCGGCCCTGGCGCTGAAACGACTCGAATTGGCGCAGATAGAGACTGAGCCGTCGAACGGCGGGATTGGGAATGTCTTCCGGTTTGAGATCCATGTGACTCCGGCCGCGTCAGGGCTGGCGGAGAGGGTAGCCGCCAGCCGGCGACGTTGGAAGCGGATTATTTCCCGCGCGGGGCGTCCGTCAAGACGAAGGCGTCGCTTGACAGCATTTTGCGCGCCTGATACGGTTCACCCGTATCGTAATTTCCGGAAAATTCGGCGGTTTTGTCGGGGAAGCGGCTGTGAACGGGGATGTGTGGATATGACGATGAGCGTGTGTCGAGCGGCGATGTTGGCGGCGGCGTTGGCGATGGCGGTACTTGTGGGGCCGCGCGGCGCGATGGCGCAGGCCGCGCCGCCGAGGCCCCGGGCCACGGATGCCGACACCGCCATTGATGCTTATGTCAATTACCAGATCGCGCAGTTGCTCAGCGATGACGTTGCGGCGCAGCAAAAGGCCCGTGACCTCGTCATCGCCGCCGCCACTCCCGACAAGGCCGACTCGATCTATTTTGGCACATTCGACACGGTCCTCAACAACCGCCTGTCGGCACTGGTCAGCGATACCAAATCGTCCATCCGCGCCAAGATCTGCGCCGGACGCATCTGCCAGCGGGTCGCCACGCTCACCAAGGATGCGGCCGAAAACCTTCAACAGTCGGATCAGCAACTTCTGGCCGATTCAGCGGCGGCCGTGCAGGCGTATGGATTGAAGGCGGCGGGGCCGATCGTGACGGCGATGTTGAACGACGTGCGCAATCCGCCGATCAACGCGCTGGCCGGCGCGATCGTCAAGGCCGCCAACAAGGACACTCCCGCCTCGATGGTTGATGACGCATGGCACGCACTGACGCCCGACGTGCCCGCCGCCGCCAAGGCGAGAATGGTGCCGTTTGTGCAGCAATTCATCGAGGAACGCCGAGACTACTACATCAACGGCGCCCCCAGTAACCCGATGTCCGATTCCTTCGGCGTCCTGCTTCTGTGCAGCACCTGGGGCCAGCAATCCAGTTCCGACCGAACCCACTCGATGCAGGACATCAGCGATCTGATCGCCGTCTCCGGCCAGCGGGCCAACACCAGCATCGTCACCACCGATCTGGCCAAATACGCCCAGATGTACGATAACATTTTCAAGGCGTTCGATCAGAACAGCAGCGCCATCCCCACCGCCATGCCAATCGTCGCCCCGCTGAAAGACATGGAAATGACCGCCAACAAGACGACAATACGCGACGCGACCACGCAGGTCTGCGCCGGCCTGTGCAAGGGCACGGCCGATTGGGGACCGCTGCAGCCGCCGCCGCCGATCGTCGCCGTCAAGCCGTGACCGCATGCTTCGGCTGCTGGTGATTCCGACTTGTCTTGTGGCCCTGCTGGCCGCGTCGATCCTGTTGTGGAAATCGCCGGCCGACCCGCGCGCCGATTTCACCTTCATCCTCCGCGGCGACAACAAATGCCTCGATCCCAACGGCATGTCGTGGATGCAGGATATCCGCCTGGCGTATGGCCTGTGGGAAGGGCTGTACACGCTGGACCCGGCGACGCTCAAACCGATTCCTGGCTGCGCCGATGAGATCGGCATCGACGCGACGAAGACCATCTACACGTTCCACATCCGTGACAATGCCCGCTGGAGCAACGGCGATCCGGTCTTGGCCGGCGATTTCGTGTTCGCGTGGCGGCGAATGCTGGAAACGCCGGGCGATTACACTTATCTCTTCCATTACATCCGCGGCGCACAGGAGTACGAATCCCAATACGCCCAAAAAGTCGCCGAGGCCGCCAAAACCGCCGGCGACCAGCAGCCCGCGCCGATCGGGCCGATGCCGGATTTCGCCGCCGTCGGCATCGAAACGCCCGACAGGAAAACCATCCGCGTGACGCTCAAGGAGCCCATTCCGTTCTTTCCCGCCCTGTGTGCGTTTCCCAGCTTCTTTCCGCTCAATGAGCGGTCGATGTGGAATCCGGCCCTGCACAACACCATCGTCGATAAGCGCACCGGGCAAGTCACCTTCGATCAGCACTTCACGCGCCCACCGTACCTCATCAGCAATGGGCCCTATTACCTGGCCGATTGGACGTTCAAACGCCGGCTGCGGATGATCGCCAACGATTATTACTGGGATCGCCAGCACGTCCGCAGCCGGGTCATCGACCAGATCTATTTCGATGAGCCGATGGCCGCGTATCGCACCTACAACGACGGCACGGCCGACTGGCTCAGCGATGTCGATCCAGACCTGGCCGCGGCGATATTGCGGCGGGGCGACCGTCCCGATCTGCACATGTTCTCCGGATTCGGCACCTATTACTTTGAATTCAACTGCCTGCCGAAGCTGCCGGACGGGCGAACCAATCCGCTGTACGATTCGCGCGTGCGAAGGGCGCTCTCGATGGCGATCGACAAGCAGTCGATCATCGACGAGGTCGGCCGGCTGCATCAGCCGCTGGCCACGACGTACATCCCGCCGGGAATTTTCGACGGCTATACATCGCCCAAGGGCCTGCCGTTCGACATTGCGGCTGCGAAGAAACTGTTGGCCGAAGCCGGCTATCCCGGCGGGCGGGGATTTGGGCGCCTGACGATCCTGTACAACACCGAAGGGATGCACGGCGACATCGCCAAGATGCTCCATCGCCAATGGCAGCTCAATCTGGGCATCGACATGGATCTGAGCGGCCTGGAGATCAAGACGTTCGGCGAGCGTCTGCACAGCCAGCAATACGACATCGCCCGCGCCAGTTGGATCGGCGACTACGACGATCCGACGACCTTCACCGACAAATACCGCTCGGATGCCGACGGCAATGACGCCAAATGGAAAAACGCGGATTACGACCGCCTCTGCGCCGCGGCGGAAACGGAAACCGACCCGGCCAAGCGCATGAACCTGCTTTCGGACGCCGAAGCCATCCTCTTGCAGGATGCGCCGATTCTTCCCATCTACGTCTACGTCAATTGTTACATGTACCGCGCCAATGTCAGCGGTATTCCGCTGAATCCGAAGAACATGGTGATACTCAAGTCCGCGACCGCGGGGCGATGACCCGACCCGATCAATCCGACTCCAGCCCGACGGTGTCGTACATCAACCCGCCGACGCTGGCGCCGAAACGCATTGTATTTTGGCCGGGCCTGAACGGCCTCGCGTCGAACATCCAGTCGTTCTTCTGACACACGCCGCTGCGAAGCGTTTCGCGGGCGATCGACGAGTCGTTGCTGTTGCAGATGCGGCCGACCTGCTGGCCGTTGACCATGATTTTGACATTGTCGGCCGCTCAAACGGGCCTGGCCGAGATCAGCCGCACACCCAGCGCGACAGCGGCGGATGTAGAGATGCCGCTGGCATTCATGCGATACGTCGTAAGCAGTGAATACGGCCTCTGGCACACAAACAGCAACCAAAGCCGCCGGCGGGACTTGAACCCGCAACATCCGGTTTACAAAACCGG
>CAYQTE010000143.1:0-5845 GCA_964420285.1 uncultured Tepidisphaeraceae bacterium | reverse complement strand
ATGGTCGAAATCACCTGCGCGTACGAAGGTCAATTGCACTGCACCGCCAAACACGGCCCTTCCGGGTCTGTCATCGCCACCGATGCGCCGGTTGACAACATGGGGCGCGGCGAGGCGTTTTCGCCGACGGATCTGGTGGCGACCGCCCTGGCGACGTGCATGCTGACGACCGTGGCCATCGTGGCCGAGCGGCACAAGATCGAGATCAAAGGGGCGACGGCCAAAGTGATGAAGATCATGGCGACCCAGCCCACGCGGCGGATTGGGGAGTTGGCGGTGGAGATTCATCTTCCGGCCGGCATTCCCCAGGATCAGCGGGCGCGGCTGGAAAACGCGGCCCAGGCGTGTCCAGTCCACAGGAGCCTGCATCCGGACGTGAAGATCCCCGTCACGTTTCATTGGGATTGACGCGGCGTCGCACCAGCCGGGCCAGAAGATACGCCACCACCGCGACGTTGATTGCCAGAATGCCGCCGCGCACGATCGTCAGCCGCTTGAAGAGTTCGTAAATCTCGATCGGAATCAGCCCGGCGGTGCTGATCAGCGCCACCCATTCCGCCCAGTGTTGAAGACACAGAAGCCCGATGCCCTCGGTCAGGAACAGGGAGCTGTAGATGAACATCGCCACGCCCAGTTCGTGCAGTCGCCTGGCCGGCACGCCGGTGAGATGGGCCAGGGCATCGCGAACGTACGCCGCGCCCGGATCGAGATGAAAATCCCGAACCCATTCAGCCACGCGGGTCCCAAGCTCGGCCGGCGAAAACGCCACCGCGGCGATCCCCCCGCATAGCAAGACGGCCGCCTTGGCCAGCTTGAACACACCGATCAGCCGCAGCAACACCGCCCCCGCCGGCCGATTCGAATGATCGCTCCCGCCGCCGTGATTCGTCCCAGCTTTTGAGGGTTCGGCTTCCACAGGTTTCCCTCTGCGCCTTTGCGCCTTCCCGGCCTGAGCAACAGTCCAAGGCTGCGTGAAATAGTCCCGCCAGCCGCCTCGTCTACGCCGCAGGCACGGAGTCGGCCGGCGTTGGCGGCGCATACCGCAGATCGACCATTCGTTTGATCTTGCGCCCGCCGCGGATGGTTTCCGGGGCGTGCGTGACCAGGCGCATCTCGAAAATTCCCAGGGCCAGGTTCTTCATCAGGTCGGGATACTGATCCGTCGCCGAGGCCTTGATCTGGTCCATCAGCGTCTCGGGATCGCTGCGGGTGGTCTCAACGTGGATTTCCAGAATCTCGCGCACGCCCGCGAGACGGAAAACAATCTGGAAATCGTGCGTCAATCCGGCGACGGGACGCAGGATGTTCTCAAACATCAGCGGATACAGGTTCCCGCCGCTGGCCACGACCAGTTCATCGCGCCGGCCGCGGATTTTTTCGATGCGCGGGGCGGCCGATCCGCACGGGCAAGGGCCGGGAATAAACCGCGTCACGTCGCGGGTGCGATAGCGAATCAGCGGCATGGTGCGGCGGACGAGCGTGGTGAAGACCAGTTCGCCGTAGCCATTCTCGTCGGGATCGACGATCTCCGGCATGAAGCTGAGATCATCGACGTGATATCCATCAAATTCGCGGCAGGGCTGGAAGCCCAGTGCGCTGCCCTGCTCCACACTTCCGTAGCACATGCGGACCAAAGCGCCGCCCCAGACTTTTTCCATCCAGGGGATGGCGTCGGCGGGCATTTCCTCGGCGCCGCCGATCAGCATCCGCAGCTTGCCCCCGCCGTCGCGCTCGGCCAGTTCGGTCAGGCGGATCAGCCAGGTCGGCTCGCCCAGGACGATCGTGAAGTTGTAGGGAACCAGCCGCCGGTACACCTCGACGGGATCGACTTTTCCAAACGCCATGCAAAAATTCCCCGCCGCCATCAGCCCGTAATGGCCCGTCATGCCGGGAATCCAGATCGAAAAATCGAAGGCGTTGGCGATGCGGTCATCCGGCCGGGCCCCCACCATACGCAGGCCCACCGCCTCGACGGCGCCCATGCTCTCCAGTTCGTCCTTGGAATAGTAGACCCGCTTGTTTCGCCCGGTGGTGCCGGACGATTCGAAGACGATATTCGGCGGCCGGCAGATGAAATCCTCGGCGCGCAGGGCCACATCCTCCGGAGTGGTGAAGAAATCGCCCAGGTCCGCGGGCAGGCGCACGTCGGCGGCGC
Organism: uncultured Tepidisphaeraceae bacterium; assembly: GCA_964420285.1. Taxonomy (GTDB): domain Bacteria; phylum Planctomycetota; class Phycisphaerae; order Tepidisphaerales; family Tepidisphaeraceae; genus CAYQTE01. The sequence goes on along the minus strand of CAYQTE010000143.1, from coordinate 3,690 downwards.
GGATCCCCCGCTGCGCGAAGGCCTGCTTATAGAAACTGGAGCGACGCCCGGCCCACCTCACTGTGCGCCGAAACTGCGTCCGGCTCAGCGACTCGAGCATCGGACGCGGCGTGTGCTTATAGAGGGCGTGCAGGGCCGATGGCGAGAGCAAGCGGCCAAACCTGTCGGCGATATCTCCGAGCATGGGCCTTTCTGGTTCAGTTCTTGATGGTATCCATGGCGGCGTCGATGGCGGTTTGGGCGGCCAAAACCTGGTCCGGCCCGTGCGCGGCGGAAATGAACCAGCACGCCAGCCCCGATGAATTGATGAACACGCCGTGCTCCAAAAGCGACTGGCGGAACGCGGCGAATTTCTTCACGTCCGCTCGAGCCAGATCGCGGTAATGCGACAGTGGCCGCGGATCGTCGGTGAAGACAACCTGGAACATCGAACCCGGCCCCTGCACGATGCAGCCGATATGGCGATCTTGAGCGCTGCGGCGGACCGCCTCCTTGATCGCCTGCCCGCTTTCGCTGATCCGCTTCTGCACGGCCGGGTCGTTGAGCTTCCGCAATGTGTATAGCGCCGAGGCGGCGCACAGGGGATTGCCGTTATAGGTGCCGCCGTGCTTGACGGTGTTGGCGGCCACCGGGTCCATGACGGGTTTGCTGCCGGCAAAGGCGCTGATGGGCAATCCGCCGCCGATGGCCTTGCTGAAGACGGCCAGGTCGGGCACGACGCCAAAAAGCCCCGCCGCCCCGCCGCTGTGAATGCGGAATCCGGTCACGATTTCGTCGAATATGAGCAGGATTCCGCGCTTTGTGCATTGCTCGCGCAGAAACGCGAGATACCCATCGCGCGGCATGATGCAGGCGTTGTTGGCGACGATCGGCTCGGCGATAATGGCGGCGATCTGCCCGTCGTGGCGATCCAGAATGTCCTTCAATATCTCCGGGCTGTTCCACGGGCAGATGATCACATCATCGACCACGCCGCTTGGCATCCCTCGCGAATGTGCCTGGCTCAGCGGAGCATTCAGCGGCCCGGATTCTGACGGGGCCGGCCGGTTGCTCACCGCCAGCACATCAACCCAGCCGTGATAATGCCCTTCAAACTTGAGAATTTTCGATTTGCCCGTGAATCCGCGCGCCGCTCGCACCGCGCCCATGATGGCTTCCGAGCCGCTGTTGGAATAGCGCACAAGCTGGGCGCCGGGATACATGCGGCAGATCTGCTCGGCCAGTTCGACTTCGACGGTGTTACACGTGCCGTACATCGTCCCCAGTCGCAGTTGATGCGAGACGGCATCGCACAATCCCGCATCGGCATGGCCGAGGATCGCGCTGCCGTAGGAGAGCAGCAGATCGACAAACTGGTTGCCGTCGGCGTCCCAGATGTATGGGCCATCACCGCGGGTGATATACAGCGGATAGGGCAGATCGCCGGTGGTGCTGGCGCGGGCGCTGGAACTGATGCCGCCGGCCAGCACGCGCTTGGCGCGCTCAAACCAGTCGTGCGATGCCTGCGTATGATGCGGATCAAAACCCAATGCGGTATGCGCTTCGGCTGAAGTTTGACTCATACAGACTCATTCCGGCCGGAACACCAAAGGACGGCGGCGGCGGCCATGTCGGCGGCGGTGGCGAGAACCTGCGGCCAATCGACAAATTCATCGGCCGCGTGGGCCTGATCCAGACTGCCGGGCCCCCAGACCAGTGTCGGGGTTCCACACAGTCGCGGACGTAAACCCGCTTCGCAGCCGGAGTTAAACGCCGCCCAGCCGCTCCATGCGGGCCAATCCGCTCGCCGGGCCGGCGCCATCATGACCGCCTCGGCCGTGCGGCACAACTCATGTCCGCCCGGCGTGGAATGTCCATCGTATTGCTCTAATGTATCGACTTCAACCTCTCCGGCCGCAACGCCCCTGGCCGCCAGTCGCGATTTCACCTCATTGACAAACTGCCGCCGCCATGTGTCCGGATCGTCGCCGCTGAGCAGTTCCAGATATCCCGCACAGACGCACCGATCCGCCACCATCCCCTGCCACGAGCCGCCGTCCACCCGATCGACCGAGATCGGCCGCATGATCGGATATCTCGCGAACAGCACATCCGCGCCGCGATCGTTCCAGTCACGCTCCAGATCGGCCAGCACATCGAGAATCGCCCGCATCGTCTGGATGGCGTCCCGGCCGAGCCATTTCACCGTGCCATGCACGGCCTTTCCGCGCGCGACGATCTCAAACCGATATCCCCCGCGCGATGCGCAACGCGGCTGGCCTTCGGTGGGCTCAAGCACGATCGACGCATCGGCGACATGACCGCGGGCCAGGCTGCTCAGCGTGCCCAGGGCCACGCAATCCTCTTCGCCCGGGACAAGTTCCAGAGCCAGATCGCCCGGCAGTCGTCCCAGCGATCTGGCGATGGCCGTCATCGCCCACAGCCCGCAGACCAGCGGACCCAGATCGTCGCACGCGCCCCGGCCATAGATGCGGCCGTCGCGAAATGTCCCTGACCACGGCCCGTCGCGCCACAGTGCGGCATCCGGAACCGGCACGACATCGGAATGGGCGTTAAAGAGCAGGCTGCGCCCGCGCCCGCCGCCGGGCGATCGAATCACCAGCGTCGCCCGGCTGGCCAGGGGCAAATGCCGCACGTTGGCCATCGGATATTTCGCGGCCAGAGCGGCGTCGTCAGCCTGCCAGATGTCGATATCGAAACCGGCCGCCTGCGCCCATTCCGCGACAAACCGCACCAGCATTCCTTCATGACCGCTGGTGCTTCTGAAGCTGATCAGCTTTTGCAGGAGCGATTTGAACAATGGCTCAAGCGAGTCGATCTGTTGGAGAAGCCGCTGGAACGCCGGATCGAGCCAGCCACGGTGGGCGATGTCGGATGACATGGACTCAACCCCGTGCCGCCGCCGGCGCGCGACGCGGCGGCGCTGCGGCGGGCAATGTGACCTGAACCACGCCCGACGCGCCGGCCGTTGCCCATGCGGCGCCCAGCGCATCGGCCACATCGTTCAGCGTCGTAAACGGAATGAACGGCCGACCCTCCGCCGTCATGAGTTGGGCCAGCGTCAGCTTGGCGAAGACCACATCGCACGACCGGGCCGGGCACAGGTCGCTGCGGCCGTCGCCGATGTAGATTGAACGTCGCTTGCCGTCGCCAAGGGTGCGGATCGACGAGCATTTGCAATGTGCGGCGGCGGTGACGCAGGCCGGATCGTGATGCGGGCAGAGCAACGCCATCGCCTGGCCCTGTCGGCTGAGGGTATTGGCCCGCACGGGGATATTGTTCACGCCCACACGCCGCAGGACGCGTTCGATGAACCAGTCGATCCCATCGCTGACGATGGTGGCCGGCACGCGATGGGCCGAAAGCAATTCGACCAGCCGCACGAACCCCGGATCGATGGCAACATGATCGAGGAACCGATGCAGCGGATCATCATCGATGCGGATCAGGGCGAATTCCTGGCGCAGACACTCGCTGGACCCGATCTGCCCCGACTGCCACAGCCGCTCGACCTCCAGCCACGACTTATCAACGGCGTATTTCTCGATGAGATCGTCCAATACGTCGCGGCGGGTGATCGTCCGATCAAAGTCGATCCAAACCGCCACCTCGCCCGGCGGCCCGATCGAAACCCCGCGCGCAGAAGAATGTCCCGGCTGCTTATTCACAGTTGCTCATTGTATCGGACCG
>CAYQTE010000142.1:0-5902 GCA_964420285.1 uncultured Tepidisphaeraceae bacterium | reverse complement strand
CTAGAACTGCTGGCTATCAATCTGTTTGATCCGCGTGTCCGGCAATGCCGGGCAGAGTATTGCATCGAAATTGGTCACATTTTGCAGCGAGAACGCCGAACCGGCCGCACCGGCCTGCCAGGTGACGTGCTGGAAATCGGCGCCCTGCACATCATCGAGCACGAACGCCGGCCGCGGGTCGGGTTTCTGCGTCAGCACCTGCACATTGGTAAATTGCATTCCCGTCGCGTGGCGGATGTAGAACCCGTAGGACGGCATGGCCCCGAACATGCCCGGGTCCGGGTAGTCCTTCTCTTTTTCCGGCGGTTTTGCGGCCGCTTCCTGCTGCGTCCCGCCGCCGTTTTGCAGGATTTGCATGTTGCTGATGTGAATATCCTGCACCGGATGGCCGGGCACGCCGCTGATGATCGATCCCAGCCTCTGATCGCCGCCGATGACCACGATGTCGCTGATGTTGACGTGGCGGATTGCGCCGACGGCCGGGTTATTCGGCCCGCGCAACCGGCTGCCCAGGCGGATAAAGATCGGCGAATTGCAGATGTCCCGCATCGCGATATTGCTGATGGTGACATTTTCGATCGTGCCGCCATCGACGCTTTCCAGCGCAATCCCGCCGGTATCGTCAAAGACGCAATTCGAGATCGTGATGTTCTTGAAATCGCCATCGGATTCCGTGCCGAGTTTGATCCGGCCGTTGCGGCCGGCGTATTTGGCGGGGGCGCGTTTGAACGTGCCGTCGATCAGGGTGCCCTCGATCAATCCGCCGGTGACGAAGCAGTTGTCGATGGTGAGATTTTCCAGCGGGCGGACGGTGCCCAGGGCATCGGTGGTCTTGGGGCAGATTCCGTCGTCCCATGGCGAATTCACGCTGCATTGGGTGACGCGCACATTGCGACAGCAGTCGATATCCATGCCGTCGCGATTGGTGTCGATCTTCACATTGTCGATGGTCATGTTGTCCACGCCGGTCACGAGGATGCCGAAATGTCCGCCGTGCAGAATGGAGAAATCCCGCAGCATGACGTTATGGCAGTTCTTGAGCGCGATCGCCTTATTGCCGGTGCCGCTGGGCGGATCGCGGTATCTGCCGCTTGCATCCTGTCCCTTGTCCAGACCCTTGCCCCAGATCAGGCCGGGGCCCTGGATCGAGACATTCTCCAGCCCGTCGCCCCAGATGAGGCTGTTGTGCCAATGGCTGTGCCCGAAATCCTGATACCGGGCGGAATTCGGCTCCGGCGCGTCGTACCGGGCCTGCGTCGGCGCGGCCGCGAGCAGCACGGCGCCACGCCCGATATCCAGCGTGATGTTGCTCTTGAGGTGAACCGATGCGGAGAGGTACGTCCCGGCGGTAAATCGCACGGTTCCGCCGCCGGCGCTGCTGGCCGCGTCGATCGCCTTGTTGATGGCCGCGGTATCGATAGTCGTGCCGTCGCCGATAGCGCCGAACGATCTGACATCAAAGACCGCGACATCACCCGCCGCCGGCCGGGCAGCCGCCGCGCCCGTCGTCGTGATGGCGGGCACCTGATTCGCAGGCGGCGCAGCGCCAGGCCCCTGAGACGATCCGCACCCATTCAAGAGCGCAAACGCGGGTACCAACATCATAAACGCGATGGGCTTGAACCAAATTGTCATGAATCTCGATCTCCTGCCGAAAAGTGTCATCGTCAATACATGGGCAAATCCGCCTGCACCAGATCGCTCTGGCCCGGTCGATGGTACAGGCGAACCGCATAATTCTTCACGCAAACGCCCGGCGCGCCGACCAGCGTGCCCGTGGCCAGGTCGAACGTCCAGGCGTGGCGCGGGCACGTGACGCATCCGGCGGCCAGCGCGCCGCCGGCGAGATTGCCCCCGGCGTGCGGACAGCGATTGTCGATCACGAAATACCCGCCGTCGCTGGCGAACACCGCCAGCTCAAATCCGCCGATCTCGACGTACCTGCCGCATCCGACAGTCAGTTCGTCAACAGCACACAAACTTGTCCACGCCATAGGTGTCCAGGGAGCCGCGATCGCCAGCGGAGTATATGCCCGCCCAACCGGCGTCGCGGAATTTACGGCCGGGTCGCGGGCGCAAACGACTTGGTGTAATCGGCCGCGGCCCGGCGAAGGGCGGTCACAATCTGGCGCGCGGATCGGCCGACCGCGGCCTGGTGCAGCACGCCCTGATAGTCGTCCAGACTCTGATTGACCTGATCGCAATCCCCAACCGCACGGAACAGCGCAGGATCGTCCGCCGGCTGGCTGGCCGCTATGCCGTGCAGGATTTGTGCGGCAATCAGCATCGCCGTCGTTGTCGTCGGGTCGCTGTTGGACTGGTCCGTCATCGCCGCCAGACCGTCACGGCACGAGGCCAGCACCGCAATCCGCTGCTCGAACTGGCCATCGGCCGACGGCCCGACCAGGCGCTGGAATATCTGGATCATCTCGTCGATGTCACCCTGCATGAGCGAGCGAAATTCAGCGGCGTCCCGGCCGGGCAGCGCCGCGGCCAGACCATCGAGGCGATCCACGTGCGCCGTCACGAAATTGGCCCGCAATTGCGGGTCAAGAGCAACCCGCGGCGGCGGCGGCGCGAGCACGACGGTCGGCGCCGGCTGACATGCCGCGGCAATCAGCGCCACGGCCGCGAAACAAACTTGTGACGGTACAAAAAACAATCGGGCGTTCATGGTGCGATGGGTGTGAATGAACATGGGAAGAATCACGGGCGATCGTTCGGTCTGTTATTTGATCTCGGACAGTTTCACGGGACGCCGCTCCTGGGCGGCGATGGTGGCGGCTTCCAGAACCTGCTGGGTCTTGTAGGCATCCTCAAAATCCGGAATCGGCACCGGCGGCGCGATCCCGCCGATCGCATTCACCATGTCCGCCACCTGATTCACGAACGTATGTTCATACCCGATGATATGGGCATCCGGCCACCAATGTCCGACATATTCGTGATCCGGCGCGTGCGTCACCATGATGTTGGTCCAGCCCTGCGTCTTGCGCTGGGCGGTGGCATCGTAGAAGCGGAGATGGTTCATTTCCTCGAAGTCGAAACGCAGCGAGCCGCGATCGCCGTTGACTTCCAGGCCGTTGCGGTTCTGGTTGCCCGTGGCCAGCCGCGTGGCTTCAAAACTGGCCACCGCGCCTTTGCTGGTGCGGGCCAGAAACAGCGTTGTGTCATCGACATCGCTGCGCCCTGTCTTTGTGGCCGATCCGGCCGCGTCGGCGATCCCGCCGCCGGTGCCGCCGCTGGGGATGCTGCGGCGTTTGATGAACGTTTCCATGATCGCCCCGGCCACTTCGACGATTTCCTGCCCGGTGACAAAGCGCATCATGTCGACGATATGCGCCGCCAGATCGCCCATCGCGCCAGAGCCGGTATATTTCTTCTGGAATCGCCAGATCAGCGGCACATCCGGCTTGCCCCAGTCCTGGAGATAAAACGCCCGCACGTGATAGATCCGCCCGATGCGACCCGATTGCACCAGATCGCGCGCCAGCGCCACCGCCGGCACGCGGCGATAGTTGTACCACACGAACGTCTTGCCCCTGGCCTTGCGGGCGGCATCGCGCATCTTGCGTGCATCGGCCAGTGTTCCCGCCAGCGGCTTTTCGCACGCGACGTGCTTGCCCGCCCGCAGTGCCGCAATCGCCATCTCCGCGTGCAGATGATTGGGAGATGCCACATCGACAAACTGCACGGCCGGATCGGTCACCGCCGCGCGCCAGTCGGTGATCGGGTGCCGCCATCCCCACCTGCCCGCAAAAGCCTGTAACTCATCGGCATCGCGCGCCGCGACAGAATACATGACCGGCCGCAGTGGCAGCGTGAAGAACTTGTCCGCCTTCAAAAAAGCATTGCTATGGGCCTTGCCCATGAATTTCTGGCCGATGAGACAGATATTGAGAGCCGGTCTATTCAATCGCACCAACCTCCGTCAAGACGGCGCGAAGTGTATCCGGGCGCGGGTATGATGTAAAAAAGGCGGCGACCGCGGGACAGGGCCTGCGTTTGCGGAATAATTCCCGGCGGTGACGGTTGACGAGAAGGAGGACCAGTAAGAAACGCGGCACGTGACGCGATCGGCGGGTTGCCTCTTGTCCCCTCTCCCTGTACGCGGGGAGAGGGATAGGGTGAGGGGCGAGCAGTGCGACGCGTCAAAGCCGAAAAACGGCGATCCCACGCTTTGCAACTATGTCACGAAGTACCCCGCGAACGATCCCTATGGGATGACCACTCAGCGGTGCGAAATTTGGTTTCCGGGGAAATGAAGGTGCAAAGCGCGGCCTCGGAAATCACGATGGCTCGTCGGGATCAGGCACCAGCACCGACCCGCCACTCGCCTACGGCCGGGCTGCTGGCAACCCACACGCTTTGCGCAAGTCGGCAATCGAATCCCAATACGCGGAGTCTTCCAGGTTGAAGAGCCGCGGGTCGCTCATGATTGTCGCGTAGTCGATCGCGTTTCCACGGCCGCCGCCGCGGGCGGCGGGCTGGCTCGCCGGCGCAACGGACGCGGATGTCGCCGGCCCTCGGGCCCGGCCGCCGCCTCCACCACCGCCGGGGCCGGAACCGGCCCAGCACATGTAATACGTCCACTTGGGCTGCATCTGATACGTCGCCAGCGGCGGGACGTTCCCTGTCTCGCTGATCGCCATCACCTTGCCATCCGACAACGCGTTCATCTCGTCGTAATACCTCTGATTGAACGCCGCATAGCAATCCAGCGTCAGGATGTCGAAATACTGCTGGCCGGGGAAGTAATCCACGAACTGCCGGTCGGTCCCTTCCGGCCGGTCGCAGTTCCAGATCCAGATCAGGTTGTTCAGCTTATGAAAGTTCACCAGCCGGTCGAAGATCATGCGATACAGTTCCTTGGTTCCGGTCTCGCCGCGCCGGCCGCTCCACCAGAAGGCGTCGAGATTCATCTCGTGGAACGGCCGCCAGAGAATCGGCACGTGGGCATCCTGAAGTTTCTTGAGATAGCCGGCGATCTCGTCGACCTGGGCCAGCCAGCGCTTATTCAAATCCGAGCCAGGGGTGACGAGCTGATTCCATTCGGCATCGGTGAGCGTCTGTCGCACGCTGCCCATGAAGGTGACGGGCACATCCTCGGTCGGCCGGACCGCGTGCCAGCACATCACGATGATGTGCCCGGCATGCCATTGCTTGATGAGCTCCGCAACGGTGTCATCGCGCGAGTAGGCGGAGTCCTTGTCGCCGGCCTGGGCGAAGCCCCAGTCGCTGCCGTAAATCGTTGGAGTCTTGCCGCTGTTTCGCAGGGCGGCGTTGGTGGAAATTTCCTGCTGGAAGGGAAAATTGTGCTGGCCGGTGAGCGTATGTTTCAGGGAGATGGAGTAGAAGTATTTGAGCAGCGCCCGAGCCTCGGGAGAGGCGTTGGGCGTAACGGGATCATGCTCGACAAGCCAGTCAGCCGGTCGCATCGGCGGCTTGGTCAGCAGCGGCGAGAGCCGGTTCAGGGCATAGACGCGCGGATTCGTCGCCGGCCCGGAAGCAGCCGGCCTGGTCCCCGGGCCTCTGCCGCGTGCCGCACCCGCCCCGCCGCCGCCAGGCGCAGCAGCCTGGGCAAATGCGAGCCCGCCGCAAACCAGACATGCAACGGCCAAAACGGCAATCCCGATATACGCATGCCTCATTTGTGCCTCCGATTGCGGTGAAATGTCCTGCGGCCTGCCGAACTGCGCATGGGAGCCCGCCGCCAAATACGGCAACTTCAGTTCACTCGGCAACACCGCTACCAGCGCCGCCGCGACCCGCGTCACATCCATTTACTTCACCGGCGCCGGCAGTTGCGGCGGTGTCCACTGCGACAAACCATTGTCGATGGTCACCGGCGCGGAATCGATGGTCACGGTGTCCGATTTCAGGCCGGTGCGCGAGGCGGTCA
>CAYQTE010000141.1:0-6053 GCA_964420285.1 uncultured Tepidisphaeraceae bacterium | reverse complement strand
GCCGCGCGGCGTGGGTCGAACAGACGGCTGTCGCCGGAGGGCCTGGAGCAGTCCCCGCGACCCCGCGGCCGCCCGGTCGGATGGCGCAAACGCACGGGTCCGAGTGGGAAAGGCATCTAACGGTTCGCGGGACCTTTATTTCGTTTTGAATGAACGAGCATAACCATTGGGCGTGGGCGATTTCGGGAGCATGGCGAATGCTCCGTCGGCTCGGAATCGTAATGGCTCTCACGTCATGCGCTGTTGGTAGCCTCGGCGTCGTTGCGGCGTGGGTGGGAAGTCAGTGCACATTGCGGTGCGCTCGCTTCGGCACTGATCGTAGAACCGTTGGGGCGAAGCCCGGCGAGATAGACTGGAAATCTGTGACTGCGGAGATTGGCATGACCTTAGGCGGTACGGGGGGGATCTATGTGCGATATAACGCCTTGGACGTGTTTTGCACGGCCGGTGATGATCGAGATTGGCTGTGGCAGCACTGTGCGACGGGGTTTGAGTTCGGTGGTGACGCGGATGGAATTGGCGAATGTCGCAAATATGGGTTCGCCAAATGGGGCTTTGGCTACCAGCGCCGCGGCGGCCGTAATTCGAGGGCGGCAGGCGTGATAATGACTGCGGCATGTCCTGATTGGGCGATCCTTTTGCTCTTGGCGTGCCCGATGGTCTGTGCCGTCATCCGCGGGCGAAGTAACCGCTATCGTCGCTTGCACGGGCTTTGCCTGAAATGCGGCTACGACCTTCGCGCACACGGGCCCGGCCAACGCTGCCCCGAATGCGGGACGCCGATTCCGCCGGGCAAGAATTCGAAACCGCCGCCAACCGACCCGCCGGCGGAGCCGTTGCCGCCGGGGTGATGGGTTGACGGCCGGGAGGGACAGAACAGGTGAACGGGGGAGCAGGGGAGCAGGAGAATGAGGGCGGGGGAGCAGGGGAGCAGGTGAAAGAAGAACCGTCACCCCGGCCCTCCTGAAAAGAGCAGTAGATCAGGTGAGCAGGCGAGCAGGTGAAGAAACCCTCACCCCGACCCTCTCCCTGGGTACAGGGCGAGGGGGAATGGCGGTACAGGGCGAGGGGGAATGGGGGGTACAGGGAGAGGGGAAGATGCTCGGGGCTGGCGGAATCGCGTTATCGCGCTGCGCCGGCCGTGATGGACAACATCCGTTCCAATGCCACCGTCGCCCATTGGCGGGTGTGGTCATCGACCTGGATGCGGTTGACCACGTTGCCTTTGACCAGTTCCTCCAGAACCCAGCACAGGTGCGGCAGGTCGATGCGGAACATCGTCGTACACAGGCATTGGCAATCGCTCAGGACGATGATCTTCTGTTCGGGATGCTGGCGGGCCAGCCGGTTGACCAGGTGAACCTCGGTGCCCACGGCCCACTGACTGCCGGGCGGGGCGGCGTCGATGGTGCGGACGATCATCGACGTGCTGCCGGATAGATCGGCCTGACGCACGACCTCCCACCGACATTCCGGATGCACGATCACCTTCATATTGGGATAGCGTTGGCGGACCTGCTCGATGTGTTCCGGCCGGAAAAGCTGGTGTACCGAGCAATGCCCCTTCCACAAGATGAATTTGGATCGAGCCAGCGCCTCGGCGGCGTTGCCGCCCAAATCGAGCGTCGGATCCCAGACCACCATGCTGTCCAATGGGAAGCCCATGTCGTAGGCGGTGTTCCGGCCGAGGTGCTGATCGGGGAGGAACAAAACCTTGATATCGGGATTGACGGCCGGTGGGGCGGGCGGGTCGGCGTTACCCTGTGAGTCATTGCAGGGCGCGGTGGTGGAGGCAGCGCCGCCGGCCAAAGCCCATTGGAGGACTTGGCGGCAGTTGCTGCTGGTGCAGACGGCGCCGCCGTGTTCGCCGACGAATGATTTCACGGCCGCGGAGCTGTTGATGTAGGTGATCGGCACGAGAGTGGAGTGGGGGCAGAGCTGTTGGATTTGTTCCCAGCACTCGACGGCCTGATCCATGTTGGCCATGTCGGCCATCGAGCAGCCGGCGCCCAGGTCGGGGAGGATCACCTGCACATCGGGCGGGGTGAGAATATCGGCCGACTCGGCCATGAAATGCACGCCGCAGAAGACGACGTAGCGGATGTTTTTTTGAGCGGCGGCGCGGCGAGAGAGTTCGAAACTGTCGCCGGCGAAGTCGGCGAACTCGACGACATCGTCCTGCTGATAATGGTGGCCGAGAATGACCAGGCTTGAGCCCAGGGCCGCTCGCGCGGCGCGGATGCGTGAGCGGAGGGCGTCGTCGGAGAGCCGGCGATAAGTTTCCGACAATGGCTGTTGCCAGACGTTTTTCATAGCAAACCCGACCAATCCGCCGCGCCCTTGGGCGAGGTGCGGCTGAGGCGTCGTCGGATAATTGTAGTTCGAACAGTGTCATAGAGCACGCGCGGGGAGCATCTCTACCAAGGTGTATTGGCTGTTTTGGCCAGTGGGACGGCCGGTTGTTGATGGGGAGATGGCAATCCGCGGTGGTCTGCATCACATAACCTATTTACCATCAAGCGTTTAGGTGGAGGCGGAATTTTCCAAATTTCTTGCGATTTTGCCATGCGGTGGCAAGGAAAAGACATTTTCACGTCCGGATATTAAGACCCTGTTAATAACTTTTTTTGGGAAGTATTTGGCAACTTATTTGTCGTAACACTATGATTACAATAAACTTGCAAATCAGTGATCCGCCAGTTGGGAGGGAAGGGGGTTGCAGTCTGTCGAGGCAAGAGGTTAACGTAATGCAAATACTTCGATTTTCAACAAAGTCGAGGTTGCTCGCCGATGATTGTCCAGCGTAGTGAGCAGAGCGCGAATCTACGCAGCAGTATGAGCCAGGAGTGTGCCGTGTACCCCGCCGGCCACTCGCTCCTATGGCAAAGGCCGCCAGACTTCCGGGTCGTGGCCTCCAATGTGGCACTTGGTTTGCGGTCAGCGGGTTGTTGGGTTGCCTCGATAGGCCATTTTCCCTCTTGGCGAGGGAGAGGAGTCATTTATGATAGTTCGCAAAGGTTTGGTCACCATGGCGGCGGCCGTGCTGGCCATTGGTTCATACGCGTGGGCAGACAATTCGTCGCAGCCCGTCTCGCAAGTCACGGTATCGCCGATGACGCTGGACGTGACACCAGCGCCAGCCATGCCGGCGCCCGCCGCACCAGCTTCCAATGAACAGCCCCTGGCGCAGATGATGGATAGCGCCGGGATCAAGCTGCCGTTCGTTATCCAGGGTTATGTCGAAGCGGGCTACATGTATGACACCAACGCCCCCCGCATCGCCGAAGGAACGACGTTCAACGGCTTCGAGGGCTATAAGAACCGCTTCATCCTCGACCAGGCCGATCTCCAGATCTTGCGCACGCCCGTGGCCAGCGGCAAGAACTTCGACTGGGGCTTCATGCTGGAAGGCGGATATGGATCGGACTATACGTTCGTCCATTCCAACGGCATGATGGACAATCGCGCCGGCGGTCCTCCGCAGAACCAGTCGGATATCGATCAGGCGTACCTCAGCTTTAATATCCCGGCGATGAACGGCATCATCCTCAACGCCGGTAAGTTCGTCACCCCGCTGGGTTACGAAACCATCAATCCGACGACCAATCCGCTGTACAGCCACAGCTACGCGTTCCTTTATGCGATTCCGTTCACGCAGACCGGCATCACCGCAAAGACCGCTCTGAATTCGCAGTGGACCGCCATGGCCGGCATCACCCGCGGCTGGGACCAGTCCCTCAAGGACTCCAACGGCGATCCTGACTTCATCGGTCAGGTTGTTTTCACCCCCAACAGCACCTGGTCGTTCACCGGCAATCTGTCTGAAGGCCCGCAGGCGCCACACGGCGTCGGCCGCGGCGTCCAGGCTCTCAAGGGCGATGATTCCCACTGGTGGACGGTCATCGATCTGGATGCCAGCTACACCATGTCCGACCAGCTCAGCTTCGGCGCTGGCGCCGACTACGGCGATGCCCCCCGGTCCAAGCCCCACTTTGGCCCGACCAGCAACGCCGCCGCTCAGTGGTACGGCATCACCGGCTACGCCAAGTATGTCCTGATCAAGGACACGCTGACCGCCAACGGCCGTCTCGAATGGTATGACGATACCGACGGCTTCACGCTGGCCGGCGTTCATGCCAGCGTCTACTCGGCCACCGTGGGCGTGACCTACGTTCCGGTCCCCGGCGACAAGTATCTTAAGTGGCTGGAAATCCGGCCCGAGATTCGGTATGACTACGCCACGAAGCCGATCTTTGATACCGGCGAGGGCCCGGGCCAGCATGGCCAGCTCAACCTCGCTGCTGACGTCATCATGCAGTATTAGGTTCCCATGAGAACTTGACAATTCCTCAGGCGTCGCGGACGGCAACTCCGCGACGCCTTTGTTTTTTTGCAGAGGGCAGTTCAGTTGCCAATTCACATCCCTCTTGGCGGAGGGAAGGAGATATTCATGATCGTTCGCAAAGGTGTGGTCTGCATGGCGGCGGCCATGTTGGCTATTGGTTCCTACGCACGGGCACAAGACACATCACCGCAGCCGGTGTCGCCGACAGTCGAGCAGCCGCTGACCCAGGCACTGGACATGATGGGCGCCAAGAGCATGCCCATTCAGGTTCAGGGGTATATTGAAGCCGGCTACATGTACGACCCCAATTCCCCGCGCATCGCCGAGGGGCCGACGTACAGCTTCTTCGATTACCTGAAGAATCGCCTCTTCCTCGATCAGGCCGATCTCACGATCTTCCGCGAGCCCAAACCCAGCGGGAAGGACTTCGACTGGGGCTTTACCCTCGAAGGCGGATTCGGCTCCGATTACAGCTTCTTCCATTCCAACGGCATGATGGACAATCGCGCCATTCCGCCCTTTGGCGGCCCGCAGGACCAGGCCGATATCGATCAGGCCTACCTCAGCTTCAACATCCCCGTGCTGAACGGCGTGATCGTCAACGCCGGTAAGTTCGGCGACACGCTGGGCTACGAGCACATCAACCCGTGGAGAAACGCGCTCTACAGCCACAGCAACCAGTTTGATCACATCCCGGCCACCTTTACCGGCGTCAATGCCAACGTGGCCCTCAATTCGCAGTGGAAGGCCATGGCCGGCATCACCCGTGGCTGGAACCAGTCACTCAAGGACACCAACGGCGATCCCGATTTCATCGCCCAGGTGCGATACACGCCGACCAAATCCCTGTCGTTTGCCGGCGGGCTGACCGAAGGCCCCGAAGCGCCCAGGGGCGTCGGCCCGGCCGTCGAGGGCCTCAAGGCCGATGACTCCGACTGGTGGACGCTGCTGGATCTCTATGGCAACTACACCATGTCCGATCAGCTCAGTTTCGGCGCCGGCATTGATTACGGCGACGCGCCCCATGCCATCAACAAGCCCGGCAATCACGCCGGGCAGTGGTACGGCATCGCCGGGTACGCCGGGTACAACCTGATCAAGAACACGCTGACCGCCAACGCCCGGCTGGAATGGTATGACGATACCAACGGCTTCACGCTGGGCACCGGCGCGCATGCCAGCATCTACTCGGCCACTCTCGGCGTCACCTATATTCCCTTCGCCAACGACAAAGTGCTCAAGTGGTTGGAAATCCGCCCGGAAATCCGCTACGACTACGCGACCAAGCCGATCTTCGACACCGGCGAACACGGCCAGCTTAACCTCGCCTCGGACCTGATCATGCAGTTCTGAGTTCCCGGGCAATGGTCAATACTCTTCATGGGCGTCGCGCCAACCCCGCGACGCCCATTTTGCTTTTGCCCGCGAGAGAATGGCCGATTTTCCTGGCACGTGTAAGCCCATGCGAGGTCGCCTCTTAATCCCCTCTCCCTGTACGCAGGGGGAGGGCTGGGTGGGGGTTGACCGCTGTGGCGTTGGTCGCGGCTCCGACTGGACAGAGCCTTTGGCAAAGAACCCCCACCTCTATCCTCCCCCTGGGTACATGGGGAGGAGGAAAAGATGGTCGCCCGGAAATTCTGGCACGCTCGCCCGCAGGGCGATCGCATCTTCATCCGCTTATGAGTGAGAGGAGATAATCGTGATCCCA
>CAYQTE010000140.1:0-6149 GCA_964420285.1 uncultured Tepidisphaeraceae bacterium | reverse complement strand
CGCCAGCAAGCTCTCCATCCGCCCATTGACATGGAGCCAGGATGGCTGGCCGGTGATTGGGAAGCTCGACCCGAAATAGCAGTCGGTTCAGTGGTGCTGCCTGCGACTTGCCTCCTCGCACCGCTCGATCACGACGGTGCAGGCAAGGATGAGCACATCGTCCTGCCCATCGGCCACGTCCACGCCGTAGGTATCGGCGAGGGTGAACCAGCTCTCGGAGACCTGCGCCACCTCCTGCCCGCCGCGGGTGAAGGTGTACTGGTGGTTGGTGAAATTGCCCCGCGCCTCCAGATCATCCGGGCCGTGCTCGTCATCGACAGTGAACCGATGGCCCAGCAGCGTAAACAGCGACTCCTTGACCACCGCCTCCAGTTGGCCGCGGTGATAAATCTCGTACGTCGGGCCCCAGGCAAGGAGCTTTCGCTGCACCACGGCCAGCTCGTTGCCGCGCATGTCCTGAAAGACAAGCTGATCGCGCAGACTGAACACCTTGCCATCCACAAAGTACACGTCGTTCCCGCCGGCATCGCGAATGGTGAAATCAGCGCCGAGGGACAGGAGCTTTTTCTTCATGATGTAACGCATGAGATTGTCTCGTAATAAGACGGGAATGCCGTCAACACTGTCCCTGCCACGGCCGCATCATCGCGCCGCGGACGATCACGGTCAACCGTTAGACCATGCGCTCAGGCCATTGCAGGATCTTTGATGGTCAATATGCTTGCACAACCAAGCCGGAAATGTCCACGAAATGGCGCGGATTTCTGGTCAACACCAACTGCCCATGAGTCAGAGCAATAGAAGCAACCAAAGCGTCGCAATCGCCGACCGGCCGGCCGCGTTTCAACATCGCCGCTTTGATGACGGCATAGCGCAGCGCGGCGTCGGCGTTGAATTCCAGAATGACAAGCGATTCAAGAGTTCGCTCGACACGCTCCAATTCTCCCCGGCGATCGTTGGACAACTCGGGGCCAACCCGGAACTCCGCTTCGTTGATACGTGAGGTGAAGAGCGTTTCTCCATGCGCCAGCAGGCGCTGTACCGCCGCGCGGGCACGTAGGTGTTCCATCGCTTGCGGTCGTCGCCCCAAGTCGATCAGCACCGTCGTATCAAGCAGCGCCACGGGAACGTCTCCGATTCCGACCATCACGACGCGCCCGCACCACCGCTTCCACGGCCTCGACCGCCCGATCGCTCAGGGGATCCCGCTCAAGGGATGCCATCCATTTCTCGAAGTCGATCGGCGGGCGGACGATGCGCTTGATGGTCTGGCTGAACGATTCGCCGTTCTCCTTGACGCTCTTGAGCCGGCGATAGGCTTCGATGTCAATGCTGATTGTCTTCGTGGCCATGCATTCTCCGTGTATGTGTGTGTACACATAGTAGCGGCGCGGCCGCAAAATGCAACCTCGACGCAGGTACGCGAGTTCGGCGAACCCGGCCGAGCCCCGTCGGGCGGCTCGGCGATTCCAAACTCTTCGGTCAAGTGAGGACAATACGCCCATTCGACGCCCTGCCGATCCTCGCAACGGCCCCGGCCACGCCGATCGTGGCCTTGGCAAGGCGATCGTAGTCGAGCGTCTGGGGCGTATCGGTCGGCAGGTGATAATGCGGATTTCTCAGGAAGCTCGTGTCGGTGACCATCAGCGCCGCATAGCCCTGGTCCCAGAATGAACTGTTGTCCGAAAGCCTGATTTCGTTGATGCGCTCGGGAAGGGCGACGGAAAAGAAGCGCAGGGAACGATTTGCCCGCTTGAATCCCCGGCGAAAATCCCAAAGAAGCTTCAGCGATCGGAGATTCCCCACCGAGGCAAGGAAATCGCCGCGACGGGGAAACGCCAAGCGGAGCAGTCGCGGAATGGCATCGGGAACCCGCTGGCTGCCCGGCAAAGTCGAGTAGTATCCCACCATTTCCAGACACATCATGCCAACGATCGACTCGTTGCGGGCACGGCACGCACGGGCGTATTGCTCACTGCCCATAGAATCAGAATGAAAATGCGGCGGCTCTTCGCAGGCAAAGGCGACGAAACGAACGGTACGTTTTGTCCGCTGGGGCGCGAGCAGCCGGGCCACCTCGATGAGCATGGCCACGGCCGAAGCGTTGTCATCGGCTCCCGGCGTGGTTGGAACCGTGTCGTAGTGCGCGCCGACCACGACTATCTGATCGGCATAACTTGATCCCCGCCGTTCGACCACGATGTTGGACGCGTCAGCGTCGGCCACGCGGTAGGTCTGGCGCGCGACCGTGTCGCCGATCTCGATAAACTGCCGCTCGACGTACGCCGCGGCGGCTTCCATGGTTGTGGGCTTCCCCAAGTGGCGCGGGCCGATCAATCCCGCCAGCACGCCGACATGCGATCTGAGCCGCTCGGATAAGCGATGCTCCAGTTCGCCGGGCACATTCCCGACCCCGTTTGATTCCCTCTGCACGATTGCCCTTAAATGCAACTACGCCATATCGCTGCACTCGGACCGATCACGTTGATCGACTCGCCCGCATCAACACCAGCTTCATCGGATGAAGCTGACGGTGAAAAGGATCCAGAACCAGGCCAAGGCTTTCCAATGTTGTCGCGCCCAGAAGCGGCTGGTCGCCGTCCTGGCCAAAAATGACCGGGGCGGCCCCGCCGTCGCCGCGATATTCAAAATAGGCGTCGCCGACTTCCCGCGTGACGGTGGACCCGTCGGCCAGCGTGAAATGGAGCGTCTTGTACGGCCTGATTCCGATCGACCTGAGCCGTTCCCCGGCCACCAGACTGTAGACAGCGCCCGAATCAATCAGGAAATCCACCGCTATCGCTTTTCGCCCTTTTCGGGAAGACTTGACCGTCAGTCTTTGGTGCGTCAGGCCCATGTCCTGAGTATACGCGCCCCCCACCGGGGCAACAACGCGGCGGTGTATCCGATCTGTCGATCGCCGCTTTCGGCCAAATTGCAGCAAGTCATTCATCGTCCCGGCTGCGTTGTTGCTTGCGTCGTTGCTTCAAAGGTGAGGCGCGCACGCAGTTCGATGCCGTTTTCGTTATAGGCGCAGAAAAAAGTCTTGTTACCGACCGTGCGCAGGGCGATGTTGCCCGGACTGCATTCGACTTTGATCGGCTGGCCGGTGTATGGATTCTGGAGAAACTCGCCCCCGATGTCGCCGGCCTCAACCGCGGATTTCAAGGCGGCGATGACCTGCTGGGGTGTCATGTCCGGCCAGAGCAGCCCCTCCTTGGCAAGTACAAGCCCGACCTGGCCCATTTCTCGAAATTCTATTCGGGCACGGAAATCGCTGCCATGAACGGGAACCGTGGGAAGGAACAACCAGGTCGCCGCCACGGCAGCAGACACAACCATGAAACACGCGACGAGAATCCGGAACTGCCACGGCGTGGGCTTCCGACGGCCGCACAGGAACACAGCGATGAGAATCAGGAATATCGCCACGCCCGCAAAGAGCATGGTCCAACCGATCTGCCATCGCGACAGGCTGGTCCAGAGAGTCTGCTGCTGCGATTTGAGGGGTTGAAACTGAATCGTGATGTCCTGGTCCATCTTGGCCGGCGGCAAATCGGCGGCGAGTTTGGTGGCCGTGCAGTTGTCCCACAGCAGCGGGACGATATCAGGGTGGCCCAGGGCGGTATCCGTCTTGTCGGCGGAATAATGCTCGGCTTGATTGTTGTACCCGTCAGAGTCGGGTTCACCGGCCGTGCGGAGAAACTTGTCGGCGATGACGCACTGGAAGCCCGGTGCGACAGCCTGATCGGCGGCTATGACGCACAATTCGACGTGCGTCGTCGAATTGGCCAGGGCGGTCAATTTCATTGGAAATACGGGCACAGCGGCCGGAAACGTCGCCATTAGCGGCCGGGGTATGGAAAGTTCGGATGCGCTATTGTGCAGCACGCCGACGACAAAGCACCAACGGCGGGCGATGTAATCCGCCACAATCGGCTTGGCTGCGGCATCGAGCGGGCGCAGGTCCTGCTCCGTCAGCCATTGATCGAGCACATCGGGCGTGGCGGCATTGAGAACCGTAAAGTCGGCATCGCCCAAACGCTGGCTGGACAAGACCGAGAGGCCTGCAAGCTCGGCGCCCGAGCCTCCGGCACTGTTGAGGCTGGGGAGCAAAGCACTGAACAAGCAACTCAATAGAATCTCAATGAGCACAATCTCCGTAAACCTCGCCCGGCGCCTGGCACGATCACGAATGAAGATGGATGCAAGGCAAAACGGCAGGATCAGCAGGCAGATCACAACGGATTCGCCGATGATTCCGTGGAGATCATGAACGATTTTCGGCCGCAGCGAAAACGCCGTGGAACTGATCGCCCCGGCCTCGGTGAGTTGCAGGTTACTCGGCACGGCCGGCAGGGGCAGAATCCATGCGACATCCGGCGATTTGGTCTGGAACGCGGATTCGACGATGAGCGTCTCGACGCCGTTGCGATGGATGATGATCGCCCGCTGCACCGGGATCGTGGGCAGAACGGGATAGGCGCGCTGTGGGATGTAGACGCCATCGGCGCGACCGATCGAAGCGAGCGAGATCATGGCAACCAAACCGATGCCGACTATGTGAACAACACGATGAAAGTGCGGGCCCATGAGTACTCCCTTTCTCAAGAGATGGCATTTGCACCGGACCGCCGATGGCTACGATATCACGTATTGCAACGATCCGAAATAGTGGTGTTCAATCGGACTGGCAAGATCGTGCCTTCCACAGCGTCAGCCCGCGCCGGGTTCGTCCCCCAACCATCCGCGACGGCGGAATCAATGCACCAATATGCGCCGCTCAATCCCGTTTTCGTCGTAGATGCAGAAATAGGTCTTGTCGCCGACCGTGCGCATGGCGAAGTTGCCCGGACTGCATTCCACACGAATCGGTTGGCCGGTGAACGGATTGTTAAGGAGTTCGGGGCCGAAATTCTTTTTCTCATCGACCAGAAGTTGAGGGATGGCGAGGATCTGCTGGGGCGTCATGTCCCCGTAAA
The DNA here is from genome assembly GCA_964420285.1 of uncultured Tepidisphaeraceae bacterium. Classification (GTDB taxonomy): domain Bacteria; phylum Planctomycetota; class Phycisphaerae; order Tepidisphaerales; family Tepidisphaeraceae; genus CAYQTE01. The sequence goes on along the minus strand of CAYQTE010000140.1, from coordinate 1,167 downwards.
GCATAACCTTGTCGGCTGCGGATTGGGGCATGTCTTCAAGCTCGTATTGTGCGCCGCGGCTACCGACATAGACGGGAACCGTGGGAAGAGCCAGCCAGACCGCCGCCGTGATCACAAGCACGCTTGGCACAAATGCGGCGAGTGTCTTGAACTGCCAGGGGGCGGGCTTGCGGCGGCCGCGGAGGAAGACGGCGGCCAAGAAGAAGAATATCGTGGCGCCGATGTAGATCATGGCAATCGCGATCTGCCCCCGCGTCAGGCTGGAGTAGAGTGTTTGCCGCTGAGGCCGGAGGGATCGAAACTGGATCGTGATATCCTGGTCCATTCTGGCCGGCGGGAGATCGGCGATGAGTTTGGTGGCCGTGCAGTTGTCCCAGAGGAGCGGGACAATATCGGGGTGGCCCAGCGCTGTGCCCGTACGGGTGGCGGAGTAGTAAGCGCCCAGGGCGGGGAAGCTGTCCGAATCGGGCTGCGCAGGTTGGTTGCGGAACGTGTCGGCGATGACACATTGGAAGCCCGGCGCGACGGCCTGATCGGCGGCGATGACACACAGTTCGACGTGCGTCGTCGAATTGGCCAATGCGGTCAGTTTCATTGGAAACACGGGCGCAGCAGCGGGAAACGTCGCGATCAGCGGCCGGGGAACGGACAGTTCGGATGCGCTATTGTGCAGCACGCCAACGACAAAGCACCAACGGCGGGCGATGTAATCCGCCACAATGGGCTTGGCGGCGGTATCAAGCGGGCGCAGTCCCTGCCCGGTGAGCCAGGTATCGAGCACATCTGGCGAGGTGGCATTCAGGACGGTGCAGTCGGCATCTCCCAGGCGCTGGCTGGACAGGATCGAGAGACCGGGAAGAGCCGCGCTTGCGATATCGCTACCGGCTTTGCCGAGACTGCCGAGCAACATGCTACAGCTCACTGGCGCCAGCAGGCAAAGGAACGTCGTATAGCGAGCAATGCGGTTCCGGATGAGGATGAGCACAAGCGCCAGGGGCAAGGTCACCAGTGTGATCGCCTGAGTAAAGCTGACTTGATTGTACAGATCATGAACGATTTTCGGCCGCAGCGAATAGGCCGTGGAACTGATCGCCCCGGCCTCGGTGAGTTGCAGATTACCCGGCACGGCCGGCAGGGGCAGAATCCATGCGACATCCGGCGATTTGG
>CAYQTE010000139.1:0-6151 GCA_964420285.1 uncultured Tepidisphaeraceae bacterium | reverse complement strand
TCCCCAACGTGCGCATTATCGCGTAACATGTTCCCTCAGCAGGAGATATTTGCCGCCGGGGCGATCCGGTCGCAAAATGGTCGCCAGCGGCGATTTCCGGGAGCGAGAATGGCAGGCAAGCGACGCGTGCAGCGGCCGGCGAAGAAGAAGGCCGGGAAGCCAAACCCGGTATCCAGGCCGGCCGGGCCGCGCGGCAAGCCCAGGCCGTCGGCAAAACCGCCCGCGGCAAAGAAATCGGCTCGCAAGACGAAAAGGAAGAAACGCCCCGCATCCGTTGTGAAAAAGCCCCCTACCCTCATGAGCGATTCCACTATTCCTCCCGAACTCCGAGCCGTCGTCATCATCGGCAATCCGCCGGGTTCACCGCCGGCTGCCGCGACCTCGAAATCCGCATCGGCCGCGATCCCACCGGCCGCCCCGGTCGTCGATGAGAACACACTTGAAGTCCCCGATGCCGAACACGCGACCACCGCCGATTCAACCTTCGCCATATCACAAGCCACCATGCCCATCGATCTTCCGACACTTCCTGTTGACCACCGGTCTGCCCACGCCGCGCCCACCCCGCCGCCTGATGACCATCGCCAACTGGCGCTGCCAACCGATTCGTCAGCCGGCGTGATTCCCGCACTGGATTTGCAAGGCGACAGTTCGACCGATGACGATGAGGATCGCCCGCCCAATCGCCATGATCCGCTACCCGTCATCACCGGCGTCGCGTCCCTGGCGGCGACAACCGCCAGCCCGCCCGGCGGTGAACCGGTTATCACGGCCCTGCCGCCGCTACTCTTTGAAATCGCATGGGAAGTCTGCTGGCAACTCGGTGGCATTTACACCGTCCTGCGCACCAAGGTCGAACAGATGCTTCACCGCTGGGGCGACCGCTATATTCTCATCGGTCCCTATAACCCCCAGACCGCCGCCCTGGAATTCGAGGAGGCCACGCCCGAAGGAACCGTCCGCCAAGCTTTGGAGGCACTTTCGGAAATGGGCCTGTCCTGGCATTACGGCCGATGGCTCGTGCCCGGTCGGCCTCGCGTCATTCTGCTGGATTACCGCTCACGCTTCGGCTCGCTCGGCCAGGACAAGTATCTTCTCTGGAAAGACCACGGAATATCGACCACGGCCGACGACGGCGAAGTCAATGAGGTTGTCGCTTTCGGATTCACAATCGTCGAGTTTTTCCGCGCCCTGACGGCCGCCGCTCCGTCGCGCCCGGTTGTCGCCCATTTCCACGAATGGATGAGCGGCGTGGCCGTCCCGCGCATCGCACATGAGCATATTCCCGTCCAGACGGTTTTCACGACGCACGCCACGCTTCTGGGCCGCTATCTTGCCGGCGACAGCCCGCAGTTCTACGACCATCTCCCTTTTATCAACCCCGACGCCGAAGCCTCCAAATATCTCATCCATCCGCGCTTCGCCATCGAACGCGCCGCCGCCCATGCCGCCACCGTCTTCACCACTGTCTCCGAAGTCACAGGCACCGAGGCCGAAAAACTCCTGGGCCGGCGGCCCGAAGTCATTCTTCCCAACGGCCTGAACATCCACCGGTTCGCCGCCCTGCACGAATTCCAGAACCTCCATCGCCAATACAAGGAGGTCATTAACGAATTCGTCATGGGCCACTTTTTTCCGGCTTATAACTTCGACCTGGACCGCACCATCTACATCTTCACCAGCGGCCGGTACGAATACGGCAATAAGGGCATGGACCTCTTCATCGAGGCGCTGTACCAGGTGAACCAGCGCCTGCGTGGCATGGCCGACCGCCCGACGATCGTTGCGTTCATCATCACCAAGGCCCCCGTTCGCAACATCAATGTCGGCGTTCTCCAGAACCGCACCATGTTCGAGGAACTGGAAAGCGCCTGTAATCAGGTGGTGCAACTCATGGGCCGTCGGCTCTTCCGCGTCGCCGCCAACGGCCGGCTCCCCACCATGGGCGATCTCCTCGACGACGATTCCATGGTGCGCCTCAAGCAAACGATTCACGCCTGGCGTCACGGCCGGCAGCCCACCATCGTCACCCACGATCTCTGGGACGATCAGGGCGACCCGATCCTGCGTCATCTGCGCCACCGCCAACTCTTCAACGCCGCCGACGACCCGGTCAAGGTCATCTTCCATCCGCAGTTTATCTCGCCAACCGGCCCGCTGCTGAACATGGAATACGAGCAGTTCGTCCGCGGTTGCCACATGGGCGTTTTCCCCAGCTATTACGAGCCGTGGGGTTACACCCCGATGGAATCCGTCGCCATGGGCGTCCCGGCCGTCACCACCGATCTCTCCGGCTTCGGCGCCTATGTGCAGCGGCACATCATGGATCACGAAACGCACGGCATCCACGTCCTGACCCGCCGCGGCCGCCCCATCGGCGAGGCCATCAGCGACCTGGCCGACCACATCATCCAGTTCACGTCCCTCAGCCGCCGGCAGCGCATCGAATTGCGCAACAAGGTCGAGCGTCTGGGCGAGCGTTTCGACTGGTCGATCCTGATCACCTTCTACAACCAGGCGCACGATCTGGCCCTGAGCCGAAGAAGCGAGTCAGTGGGACGGCTGGATGTGAGGTTGGTGTGAATGGAATGGATTCTTTGTCGCTGAGAACGCGCCTGCGGACCCACACGACACGCTGATGCGAGTCCTTGACGTGTTCACGTTTTTCGGCGCGGCGCGATGAGTTCAAGAACGTTGCCGGTTATCTCAATCAAATACAGCCGATTACTGAGCGGGTTGTCGAGCACGCGCAAGACGAATGGAGCAAACGGCTGCACGCCTTCAAACGAATTTGTACGGGCGTCCAGCACGATCACCGGCAGTGGGAGAGTCTTCAAGTTCTGTTCGTGTTCGATCTTCTTGTCCACGGCCACGAACGCCTCGAATCCGGAATCCGCGGCAGCTCTTAGCAATTTACCGTTACCCAGCGCTTCCCAGCCCATCTCGCGCGCCGTCGCAATGTCGTGACCCGGCAGGAGTTGACGAAACCGCTTTGGAAGGTTGTGGTCAAACACAGCCTTCAAATCTTCTCCAAATCGTTCAGCAAATCATTCCCCGCCAAATCCAGCACCGCCAGAGCCTGTTCGCGGTCGACGCCTTCAAAATCATCGAGGAACTGTTCGAGCGTCTCGCCGGAGGCCAGGCAATCGAATAGTGTCTTGACAGGAACGCGCGTGCCGTAGAAACATGGCGTGCCGCTGACACGCTGGCGGTTGATCCAGACGACGCCGAACAGCGGATGCCCCGGCTGGATCTTGTCGCCGACGAGATGTTCCGCCTCGACGTGCTTTATCTGCTTGATGAGCGGATGATCGGTCAGCATGGCTACTCTCCCAGATACCACGACTCGTGCGCGCCGGGCTCAGCGCCGGTGCATGATTATACCGGATTGGCTCTCGCGTTGGTCAACAGGAGCTTTGGAAATTCGTTTCCCCAATGCGCAACCGCGCCGTATCATCGCGTCGATCGAAAGGAGCCGCTGCATGACGACGGTCGTAAGAGTCCGTAAATGGGGCAACGGTCTGGCGATTCGACTGCCGCGGCAGTTTGCGTTGGAACGCGGTCTTGTCGTCGGCTCCGCCGTCGATATCGGCCAGATCAGGATCGCAAATAGCGGAACCCGCCGCCGCGGTCGTTACAAGCTCAACGAAATGCTCAGAAACTATACCAAACTGCCCGCAAATCTGGATTTTGCGCCGACGGGCAGGGAACTGAACTGATGAAAGCGATAAGGAAACACCGGCGCCGCAAGGTGTGCATTGCGGCGCGGGCTGGAAGAATGACAGCCAAGGGTCGGGAAATCGTTGCTTCGTTGAAAGAAGCGATCGCGGTCGGACGGGCCGGAATTCCCATTGAATCCCGATTCGCAGTCCGGACCATCGACTTTCGTCCCTGACCTTGGCGCGATTTCACCTTCGTGTCTTGGTGTTTTCGGCGGTTCAATTTACCGGCTTGCTCGCCGCCGCGCGGCTTTGTCTTGGCCGGCCGCCCAGGGCGCTTTGCGACCACAATCCCAGCGATTGCCTTCTGGCTTCCGATTCCTGATGCTCGATCCGGATCTCGTACATGTTGTCCGATGACTTGTCGGCAAACGCCAGACCGGCCGCCGCGAGGTCTTCGCCAAGACTTGCGATATCGACCTTCACCCCGCTGCCGGGATACACCCATGCCATCAGCCGCCCCGCCGCATCACGGGTCTGCGTCGGGTCCAGACGCAACGTCATCATCTTTCCGCGCGCCAGTTCATCGAGCCTCTTTTTCGCGGCGGCCGACCAGTCGGTCGCTTCCTGCGGATCACCGGGCGCCGGCGGTTGCACGGCGATGGTCCCCGCGAGGCGAACCGGCTCTGGAGTCGCCCCGCCCATGTCGATCAGAATCGTTCCCGAATCCGCCGCGCCCACCACCTTGAACGCCCGCCCGTCGAATCGCGACCAGTCGTTCCCCGGATGAACCAGATGATCCCAAACCGATAATCCCGCCAGCAGGACAATCACGCCCGCAATCGTCCGCCGCACCATCCGCCGACGCCGAAGCGCCCGCATGGCGTCGAAGCTCGCGGGCGGGCGCCGTGGCTTAGGTTGATCGGTCCGGGTGTCCGTCAAGCATTTCCCCTTCTCGCCCGCCTCCTAACCCGCCCGCGCCAGCTCGAACGCATCATGCACGATCTGCAACGCCGCGTTCCCCTGGTCCTTCTTGATGATGCAACTGATCTTGATCTCGCTGGTCGTGATGTTCTCGATATTGATCTTCGCGTCCGCCAAAGCCTTGAACATCTTGCGGGCCACGCCGGTGTGCGAGCGCATCCCCACTCCCACCACGCTCACTTTCGCCAGATCGGTCGCGTACGTCGCCGTCGTCTTGCCGCCCAGATCCTTAATCAACGTCTCGACCACCGGCTTGATATCCTGCATGTCGCCGTGCTCGACCGTGAAACTGATGTTCGCGGTGTTGTCGTCGCTGACGGTCTGGATGATGTCGTCCACCACGATATTGGCCGCCGCGACATCGCCGAAGATGCGTGCGGCCAGCCCCGGCTTGTCCGGAACGTTCTTGATCGTCACGCGAATCAGATCCTTCTTGAGGGCCGCCCCAGAAACCACGATATGTTCCATGTGCTCAGTCTCCGCGACGATCCATGTGCCCGGCTCATTGGTCTGGCTGTTCCGGACGTGGATCGGGACGTTGTATTTCTTGGCAAATTCCACCGCCCGCGTCTGCAACACGCTGGCGCCCAGCCCCGACAACTCAAGCATCTCGTCGTAACTGATCCGAGGTATCTTCCTCGCCCCCTTCACGATGCGCGGATCGGCCGTGAATATGCCGTCAACGTCCGTGTAATTCTCACACACGTCCGCCTCCAGCACGGCCCCGATGGCGACCAGCGTCGCGTTGCTCCCGCCGCGGCCCAGCGTCGTGTAATCACCCTCCGGCGTGACGCCCTGAAACCCGGCCACGATGACGATCTTCCCGGCATTGAGTTGCTCGAAAATCCGCTGTTTGTTGATTGACTGGATGCGCGCTTTCGAGAAGGCGTTGTCCGTCACCAGCCCGATCTGCCCGCCGGTGAAGCTGATGGCCTGATGCCCCTGGCCATGGATCGCCATGGCCATCAGTGCGATGGTCACCTGTTCGCCGGTGGCCAGGAGTTGATCCATCTCCCGTTTGGGCGGATTGTCGCAGACCTCGTGGGCGAGGTCGATGAGTTTGTCGGTGGTGTCGCCCATCGCCGACACCACGACGCACACCTGGTTCCCCGCCAACCGGGCCGCGATAGCCCGCGCCGCGGCCGCATGAATCTTCCTGGCATCGGCGACACTGGTGCCGCCGAATTTCTGAACGATCAGTCCCATGTTTCCACGTTCTCCATCCGCCTCAACCGGCCAGGGATTATAAAGCCCCGCGCCGATCGCACAACCGCGCAGAAGCAAACCGCACGGGCCACTGAGGACAAAAGAGAGCTGAACGCGTCGCTCTTGTCCGTGGCATTCGGGTCAACATGCCTTTGCTCTGCGCCACCCTGACCTGAGCCTGTCGAAGGTTGCGCCTCCGCGTGAGATTTCTCTTAAGTCGATTCCCGTACTATGGTTACGCCAAAAACGGGCCACAATCCCCATTTCGCCCCACCCTCGTTTCCAGCCGGATATCGCGGTTT
>CAYQTE010000138.1:0-6151 GCA_964420285.1 uncultured Tepidisphaeraceae bacterium | reverse complement strand
ATCCCACGGCGACCCCGGCGTGCCCAGGTCCGACGCCTTGGGGCGCACGGAAAGCGGCGGCACTTTGCCGGAATGCACGTCGAACAGCCGCTTGTTGGTCAGCTTGGCCGATTCCACCAGATCCGCGTATGCCCGGTTTGTCGAATCGATGAAGCCGATGTTGTAGTTTTCCCCATCGAACCGGCCCATGACCGGCTCGTCGCTCCACTGGAACCACCACGCGCCGAGGAATCCGTCCAGCGATGCGCCCTGCTCCATGAAGTACTGATAGGCGTTGCCCCGCTCCTTCTGGTTCATCGCCTGCACCAGGCCCGCGCCCTGCCCGTTCTCCGGAACGCCGATGTGGAATTCCCCGATCATCACCGGCCGGTCTGAAAGGCGATACGTCCGCTGCACCTGCACGGTCGGCTCGTACTCATAAACATTGATACTACACACGTCGAATATGTGCGACATTCGCAGCACTTCTTCCGAGGGGTTGCCGCCGTAGCGGATGCCGAGAATCAGGTGGTTCGGGTCGTATTTGCGCACCGCGCCGCAGGTCAATTCCAGGAACTTGCCAAAGGCCGCCAGTACGAACTGACGCCGACGCCTGGGCGAATCCTCCGTGGCGAGAAAGTCCTTCAGCTTCGCCTGCGTGGCCGTCGGCGGCGCGGCGAGGATCATGGCGCAGACTTCGCTTTCGCGCCCGCCCCACGGCGGCTCGCCGCCCATGAAATATCCCAGCAAGAGCGGATCGTTCCGCAGCGGAGTGCACTGCTGACTGGCGGCCGCATCCACCGCCGCGGCAAATGCGTCCGAATAGACGTCCGGCAGGCTCATCCACGACGTGCCCGACCGAACGGAGAAGTTCGTGCTGTACGCCCGGCCGGGGCCGCCGGTCGTCATGCCCCATGAATCAAGTCGGCGACCATTCAGATTGGCCGTTGGCGCCGGCGCGGTTGCGGGTGCACGGCCGGCCAGAGCCGGCAATGTTGCCGGTGCGATACCGGGAGCGCCGCGTGCGCCGCCGCGACCGGGGCCGCCACGTCCGCCGCGGCCGCCTCCGCCGTTACCTGGAGCGCCGTCAATCCCCGTTGACAGGAACAAATGCCCGTCGGGATCGACGAACCACCACTTCCCGTTCTGCTGTTCAACTCGGAAAAATCCGGTCGCCTTGGTCTGCGTGGCGGCATAGCCGTAGTAACGCCCGTATCCGAAATCCGCCGGCGTGCCGAAATGGCTCGCCTCGTCCGCCAGCTCCGCCGTCAACTGCGCCTGGCTGTGAATCTTCCGCGGCCAATCCGCCAGCGCCCACTGGCCGAACTGATCCACCATTTGTCCGTTCGGGCCGGTCTCCAGAAACTGCGATTTCTCATCCTGTTTGGCCAGATGCACGTTTCGCAGCTCGATCGCGGCATGATTGATCGGGTAATCCATCGAAAAGCTGATCGCCTCAACGTTCTTGAGTTCGCCCCACGGCCCCCACACCGACATCCAGAAGGCATCGGTCCGCCGATTCGTCGAGGCCGCCAGATCGACGCCGCTGACCGAACCGCGCAGATATTCCAGCGGCACGCACGCCCGAAACCAGGCGTTCTGCCCGAACGGTTGTATCTCAATGCGGCGGGCGCCGTCGGCCGTGTGCACCCATAAGCCAAATCGCTGCGGCGTGCTGGTGCGCATCTCCATGACCAGGTGCGTATACCCGGTCCAATCGGTCGGGAAATCCGTCGTGCTTCCGGCCGGACTTAATGCCGCCAGGTCATTGAGCGTGAGCCGTGCGTCGGCCAGCACGCCCTCGAAGGAGAGCTTGCGCGCATCCGCCGCCAGCACCGGCCGGGCGGACAACGTCCAGGCCGCCGCCAAGATGATCGCCGTCCAGATTTGTAGCCGCACTGTCCGATCGACGTGCATTGCCATGATGTGACTCCTGAAGACCATCGCACCTGTCAGAGTGCCTGTTCGCAAGACCGTCGGCATTGCGGCAATCTAACCTCCGGTTGGCCCAATGCAACCGAGTCTGCCTGCCGGCCACATGAAGTGATACAATCCCGCTCGTGAAGCGCCTTTGGCTACGGCTGTTCAACCCATTTGCGGCGGTGTCATTGTTCCTTTGCGTGGCGACCGTCGTGCTCTGGATTGTCCCATTTCCGCTCCGCTTGACGGCGTTTCTTTCCTGACTGACAATCCCGCAATCAACAGGTCAGGCGCATCGGCGCGGCGTTCGGAATCGGCGAACAATGGAGGATTACTTATGCGGCCAATGAACAGTATGCGTGCGTTTGCTGTTATTGCATTGCTGATGGCGCTCGGTTCGATGGCCGGGCTTGCCGGCGCCGCGCCTGCGCCCATTGTCTCGGCACAGAAGGACGCCGACGGTGTCACGTTCAAAATGGACGGCGCCGTGATGCGGCTGCAAGTCTTTTCGGACCGCGTCATTCGCGTGGTTTATGCACCCGGCGCGACGCTTCCCGATGTCAAAAGCCTCAGCGTTATCGCCGCTCCCAAGGCCACAAACTGGGATTACCAGGAGAGTCCCGACGCGATCGTCTTGAAGACATCGGCCGTGCAGGCGCGCGTGGACCGCAAGACCGGTGCGGTGTCCTTCGCCGATGCTTCGGGCAAACCCTACCTTGCCGAAGTAGACGGCGGCGGCAAGAGCATGCCTGCCTCCACCATCCCGGACTTCAAGGGCCTGGCTTCCAAACAGGATTTCGCTCTGGCCCCCGATGAAGCCATTTTCGGACTCGGCCAGCACCGCCTGCTCCAGCAGCCGCCGGAAAAGACCTGGAACTATCGCGGCCAGACCATCCAGTTATTGCAGGCCAACATGGAGATCGCGCTGCCGATCCTGATCTCCAGCCGCGGCTACGGCGTGTTCTGGGATAACCCGGCCATCACCGACGTGGCCGTGGGAATTCCTGGCAAGGAAAACATCCTGTCATGGAGTTCCGATGCGGCCAAGACAATCGACTACTATTTCCTGGCCGGGCCGGACATTGATGATGTTGTCGGCGGCTATCGCATGCTCACCGGCGCGCCGCCGCTCTTTGGCCAGTGGGCGTATGGATTCTGGCAGTGCCGCGAACACTACACCAATCAGCGGGAAATCCTCGACGTCGTCGCCAAATACCGCCAGCGCGGAACGCCGATCGACGGCATCATCCAGGACTGGCGCTATTGGGATCCGCAGGGTTGGGGTTCGCACTACATCGATCCGGCCCGCTATCCCGATCCGGCCGGCATGATGAAACAGCTCCACGATGAGAATGTCCATCTCATGATCTCGGTGTGGGCGAGGTTTGATGACAATACCGACCACTACAAACAGCTCGACGCGATCAACGGCCTGCTGAGCCCGCAGTCGTTTATCAGCGGCAACGGATTGACAGGCACCGGCCCGCGCGGCAGAGCGACCACCATTCCCGCCAACTCCGGGCAAACCTACAAGTATTACGATCCCTTCAATCCCGCGGCCGCTCAGCTTTATTGGAAGCAAATCTCCGATTCGCTTTTCAAATATGGAATCGACGGATGGTGGCTGGACGCCAGCGAGCCGGAACTGGGCAGCACCGCCGAACCGCGAATCCGCAACGCCCATTCGATGAACAGCCTCATGACCGGCGCCGGTCCGGGCGCCTATATCGCCAACGCCTATCCGCTCCAGACAACCACCAACGTCTACCAGGGCCAACGCGCCGAAACATCCGACAAGCGCGTGTTCATTCTCACGCGATCCGCCTACGCCGGCCAGCAGCGCAACGCCGCCGTAAGCTGGTCCGGCGATATCCAGGGCAACTGGGCCACCTACATCCGCCAAATCCGCGCCGGTTTGAATTTCTCCATCTGTGGCATTCCCTATTGGAACACGGATATCGGCGGCTTCAACAGCTATCAGACTCCCGGTTATACTGAACTGTTCACGCGCTGGTTCCAATACGGCTCGTTCTGCCCCATGTTCCGCGTCCACGGCCAGACCATCTCCAACAACGTCCGCCCATCCCCCAATTCCACGCTCACCGGCCAGCCGGATCGCTATAAGGAAATGTGGCTCTGGGACGCCAAGACCGACGCCATCCTCGTCAAGTTCGATCAACTGCGCTATCGCCTGATGCCGTACATCTATTCGACGGCCTGGCAGGTCACCAGCCACGGCGACACGCTCATGCGGCCGCTGGTCATGGACTTCCGCACCGACGCCCAGGCCGTCAACGTCGGCGACGAGTACATGTGGGGACGATCGATCCTGGTCAATCCCGTAACCGCAGCCGGCGCCACGTCGCGCAAGGTCTACCTTCCGGCCGGTCAGGATTGGTACGATTTCTGGACCGGCCAGAAGCTTCCCGGCGGCCAGACCATCGACGCCCCCGCGCCCATTGATTCGATGCCGTTATATGTCAAAGCTGGCTCGATCGTCCCGATGGGCCCCATCGTCAACTACGCCCGCGAAAAGCCGGACGCCCCGATCGAACTGCGCATCTACCGCGGCCAGAATGGCATGATGACACTCTACGAAGATGCCGGCGATGGCTACAACTACGAGAAGGGCGAGCACAGTGAGATCGCCATCACCTGGACCGAATCCACCGGCAAGCTGTCCATCGGCCGTCGCATCGGCCAATACCCCGGCATGCCCCAGGCCCACGTTTTCCACGTCGTGTTCGTCCGCGACGCCAAAGGCGCCGGCCTGACCGAAGAACCAACCGCCGACAAGACCGTCACGTACACCAACGACGCGGTTGAAGTTCAGGCGCCGTGAGGCGCGCCAGTGGCCAAGAAAATGGTCGTCGTCGCGGTCCTGCTGGTGGCGCCGGTTGGCATGATTGCCATCGGGTTCTTCTGTCCCAATCGGCGGCGGCGCCTGGTGTTTTGGTTGGCCGTCCTGAGTGGTGTCCCCATCGGTGTAATGTTTGACGTCCTGGTGGCTCATGAGGGCCCGGACTGTTCTTTGTTCTCAGTCCCGATCTTCTTTTGGATCGCCATCCGCCTGGGCGTGTTCTTCCATTATTTCTTTCGCAAGTTACGTCCCAAGCCACCGCCGGGCGAGTGGGATTGCCCCAATTGCGGCTACGATCTCCGAGCCACGCCCGACCGTTGCCCCGAGTGCGAGACGGTTCCAACAAGACGGCTGCAACCGTGGCCAGAACGGCCGGGAGGCTGAGGCATCTGCCATGCACTCAGACGCCGCATGCGGCCGGGCGATGCGAGCGCGCATTTCTCTCTTGGCGACATGAAACAATCGCGGCCATGCGGGACTGCGGGCGAACCGCGACGGCGACAACGTCGCTCGGCGCTGGCAACACCTTGTGCCGCACGGCGGTATAATATATCGCGGCATCTCCAACCAAGGAGGCATTATGAAGCGGCTTCCATTTCTGGGCATCGCAGTTGTGGCGGGGCTTTGCATCGGCACCGCAACATCGCTGGCATCAATCACTCAAGATGACCTCGGCCCCGTGCCGGATGCAGGCCAAATCACATACCAGACCACATATGTGGCGATGTCGCCGGATTGCCATGAAATCGCTTTGGTCATCAAGGCCGACAACCGGGTCCAGCTTCGCATCAATGGAAAGGCTGATCGCACAGTTGATGAGATCGCCAGCTTGCTCTACAGCCCCGACAGCGCCCACCTGGCCTACCTGGCGCGTAAAGACAAGATTTGGAGCATTGTCCTCGACGGCAAGGAGTCCTCCCTCACCGCCCCGCCGCCGTCGCAATTGGTGTTCAGCGGCGACGGCAACCACCTGATGTACATCACCACGATCGCCGCCGGGCAGGCGCTCGTGGTGGACGGGGCGATCCAAAAGATCTACAGCCAAGTTGCCCAACTGGCGGTTGGTCCCGCCGGTTTTCATTATGCCTATGCGGTGTTCGGCGACAACGACCAATGGGAGGTTGTCCATGACGGAGTGGAAACCGAGCACGGGTATTCCAGTATCAAGCAGATCCGGTTGAGCTACGATGGGCGGCATGTTGCCTTCATCGGCTGCCGGGTCAAGGGCGACTACATGGTGGAGCGGGACGGGGCCGTTTACGGGCCGTATTACGAGGTTTCCTCGCCGCCGGCCCTTACGCCCGATGGGAAGCACTTGACCTTTGGGGGGTACCAGTTGCCGCCCGGAGCGCCGCTGGATGTGCGTGGCTTCCCCGAGCTTGACGCCTACCG
>CAYQTE010000137.1:0-6195 GCA_964420285.1 uncultured Tepidisphaeraceae bacterium | reverse complement strand
ACAATACTGGCATCCGGACAGCGTTTCCCAGCTCATCATCGAAGGGGTGTGGGAGCGCTTGCAAGACGGCGGGAAATAGCCATCGGCGAATGCAGCAGCGCCGGACAATTTGAGGGCAGTTTCAGGGCAATGGACAAAAACAACGGCCCGCTCAATCGGTAAGTATCGAGCGGGCAGTAGCTTACAAAAGCGAATCACTTCTTAACGGAGAGGGCGGGATTCGAACCCGCGAGGCGGTTTAAGCCGCCTACAGCATTTCCAGTGCTGCTCCTTCGGCCACTCGGACACCTCTCCAACGACGGGCAGTTTAGCCGATGTTCGCCCGTTGGACTACGGCCGGCGGATGAGAAAGTGGTGTGGCGGCTTTTCAACGGAAATCGCCGCCGGGAGGGGCGCGGGAATGTTGCGTCTGGTGTATCGTGAGCGGCGGATTCGATAGGAACGTCGTGCATGAGCAATGAATTGTGGACCCAACTGGCCGGGGCGTCGGGCGTGCCGCTGGGCGCGGATCGCGTGGCGCTGCTGGATCGGTATCTGGCGCTGCTGCTGGAGGCCAACACCCGGTTCAATCTGACGCGCATATCCGAACCGGCCGAGGCGGAGCTCGGGCATGTGAGCGATGCGCTGACGCTGCTGCCGTATCTGCCGCGCGAGCCGTTTGCGCTGGCCGATCTTGGATCGGGGGGCGGAGTGCCGGGGATTCCGCTGGCGATCGTGCTGCCGGCGGCGAAGGTCGTGCTGATCGAGGCGACGCGCAAAAAGGCCGATTTCCTGCGGAAATGCGTGGCCGAGTTGGCATTGACCAACGTGACGGTGTTGGGCGATCGTGCCGAAATGGCCGGCCGGGGCGAGCGGCGGGCGGGCTTCGACATTGTGGCCAGCCGGGCCGTGGCGATGCTGGAGTGGCTTGTCGAATGGTCCCTGCCGCTGGCGAAGGTCGGCGGCTCGATGCTGGCGATGAAGGGGCCTCGCGTCACGGAGGAGTTGAAGGCGGGCACGCTGGTCTCGCATCGGCTGGGCGGCGGAGCGCCGCTTGTGCATGAAGCTCATGTCGCGGGTTTGGAGCATCACCGGATTGTGCAGATCAAAAAAATCGCCGCGACGCCGGCCGGCTATCCGCGCGATCCGACCATCGCCAAGGGAAGGGCGTTGGGGTGATTGGGAAAGGGGAGCACGACTGGCCATCACACATGCGTTCCGGCCCTTAGCTCGAAGACCATTTGCCAAAGCCGGTCGGTCTCGCCGCGCTCGATCACCTCGATGGGCTTGAGTCCGCCGAACGCGGGATTGGGCGTGTCGAACCATTTTCCCAGTTCCCGTGTGTCAAACAAGCCGCGCAGGGCTTCGGTGAGACGTTCCAATTCATGGATGCGCTCACGACTGAGTCCCTCCGACCGCCCATTTGTGGATTCCCGGTCGATAATGGATTGTTCGTCTTGGCCGTGCAATCGGGCGAAGTTGGGACGTTTTGGTCGCATGGTCTTACGAGCCGGCCATCGGTGCCAGTCCCAGTTCCGCCAGTGTGCAGAGCGGCCGGTAGGGGATGGATCGGGCGGCCATGGCCTCGGCGGCGCCGGCGGCGCGGTCTAGGACGGTGATGGCCAGGACGACCTTGGCTCCATATTCGGTGACGGCGTCGATGGCCTTGAACATCGAATCGCCGGTGGTGACGACATCCTCAACGATGACGACATTACACGGCGGCGGCGGGATCGGGCCTTCGATGCGCTTCATGGTGCCGTGGGATTTGACATCCTTGCGAACCACAAACGTGGGGACAGATTTGCCGATGTGGAACGAGCGGTTGGCGACAGCGCCCACGATCGGCGTGCCGCCCATGTCCATGCCGCCGATGGCGTCGAAGGGAATATGGGCCAGTTCGGCGAAGATGGCATCGACGATGGCGGCGGAACCGGCCGGGTCGAAGCTGGTCATCTTGCCGTCGATGTAATAGTCGGAGATCTTGCCGCTGGCCAGGACGAATCGGCCGTGGCGAAGCGAACGGTCGCGGAGAATCTCAAGAAGTTGGGGGTGCCGGGCCGCCATGGGGGTGGGACGATACGCGATTTAACGGGGACAAACAAGGAGAAATGGCGAGAAAGGCCGCTGGCGAGACGGCGGGGCCATGGCCCGTGTATAATGAAGTTGCGGAACTCGGAACCGAAACGGTTCGACGGGCGCGGCTGACGGAAGGGGCGGCTGCCCGGAGGTTCGTTTAGGACAGGGATCGTATGGATGCACCTGTTTGCCGGAAAAGGAGCCGCACATGCTAGTGCTTGCTCGTCAAAGAGACGAGTCGATTGTCATCGGTAACGATATCGTGGTCACCGTCGTGGACATCCGCGGGGAAAAGGTGCGCCTGGGGATCGACGCGCCGCGCTCCGTCAGCGTGCATCGCAAGGAGGTCTGGGAAGCCATTCGCAAGGAAAACGACGCCGCGTCGAAGCTGATGCCGGCGGACATCACCGGTTTGCCGCCACAGCCGCTCCGTTTGACGCCCGGTCCGGCGGTGACTCTCGTGGAATCGGCCGAGGTTCAAGGGGAACACATGGCGTTCATGGAACAAGCCATCGCCGAGGCGCGGATGGGGCTGGCCGAGGGAGGTTTGCCGATTGGGTCGGTGCTGGTTCGCGGCGGGCAGGTGATCGCCCGCGGCCACAACCGCCGCGTGCAGCGCGGCGATCCGATGGCACACGCGGAGATCGACTGCCTGGCGGTGGCCGGGCGGCAGAAGACCTACGGCGACACGGTGCTGTATTCGACGCTGATGCCGTGCTACTTGTGCAGCGGCGCGGTGGTGCAATTCGGCATTCGCAAGGTGGTGGTGGGCGAGAGCCTGAATTTCCCGGGGGCGCCGGAGTTCATGCGGTCGCACGGGGTTGAAGTCATCGACCTGAACCATCCCGAATGCATCGAGATGATGGGCCGGTTCATCCGCGAGCATCCGCAGTTGTGGCACGAGGACATCGGCAAATAGAGTGAACGTGACGCCCGCGCGGCTGGGAACGGATGGCATGGAGCAGTCAAACAACATTCTGGATTACCACGGCCGATACGGTTTTCAGCAACCGGCCGGGCGTTTGCAGATTGTCGCCGACGGGACCGGCCTGACGCTGAGCGATGCGCCGTTTCCGATCTCGCGGCGATTGACATGGCTGGTCCTGGGCGGAGCGATGTTCCTGGCGGCGATGATGCTGGCCTGCCGGTCGCTGGCCCGCGGAACGCCGCTGGAGCGGGCGGAATTGATCAACGCCCTTGCCTGGCTGGGATTCGGCTGGCCGATGCTCGTTTACGCCCGGCGCAGCGCCCAGACGACGACGAAACTGCACATCGCCGCCGGGCGGGTGCGGATCGAGCCTCCCGCCGCCATCGGCCGATCGCGCATCGACTGGCCGATCACATCGGTTCGCGGCGTGATCGGCCGAACCGGAGACTACACGCTGAATCTGCAACAGGTCGGCAATCTCTATATCCGCGGTCGATGGTGGGATGTCCTGGTGTTCCAGCGCCTGGACAAATCCGAACTGGAATGGGCGATGCGGATTATCGAAAAGCACCTCGAGCAGGCGCGGCGGGACGTGGCGTGAGGGATGCCATAAGCTGGCTGCTTCACGCCCCGGGATCACTCGCTTCCAGCTCCGCGATGGCGGCGTGGATTTTGTCGATCACATCGCGAGCGATCGGTGAGCGAAGGCCGAAAATCTGGCTGGCCAGTTCGCCGGCCCGGCCGTGGATGTGGGCGCCCAGGGCGGCAGCATCGAACGGCGGCATCTTCTGCGCCAGCAGCGTGCCGATGATTCCCGACAGAACATCGCCAGAACCGGCCTTGGAGAGTGCGCTGTTGCCTGTCGTATTGATGCGGTAACGATCGGCATCCGCGATGATCGTGCGATGTCCCTTGAGAAGCACCACTTGCCCGAATTCGACGGCCGCGTAATGTGCCAACTCGATCCGGCCGGGTTCGTCACTGGGGACAACTTCGCGGCCCAGCAATTTGTTCAATCGAGCCATTTCCCCCGGATGGGGCGTCAGCACGGCCAAGCCCCGGAAATTCTTCGGCCACGATTTCTGGGCCGACAGAATGTTCAGCGCATCGGCATCAATAACCACCGGCTTGGCAAGCTGGATGAGCCGAAGCACCAGCCGCCGCGCCGCCGGTGAAGTAGACAACCCCGGCCCGATCACCAGCGCATCCGCCCTCTCGGCCGCCTTGTCCAGTTCGGCCTCCGCCTTCGCCCCGGTCGTGGAAATCCCGATCAACTCCGGCGTGACCGACAGCGCCGCCGGCAGAACCGCCCCCGGCATGGCGATCTGCACCAGCCCCGCCCCCATCCGCAGCGCCGCCGTCCCCGCCAAGACCGGCGCCCCGAGCATCACGGGATTGCCGCCGACAACCAGCACCCGGCCGAACAAGCCCTTCTGGCCGTCGAGCGGGCGAGGGGGGAGTTGCGGGAGAGTGGTGATTTTAGCGGGTGGGGTTGGCATTCGTTATTCGTCCTCTTCTACGGCGTTCCCACGTCAGATGCGGTTGCACTTGGTAAATTGTAGGCTAGATTGCGGCCAT
Organism: uncultured Tepidisphaeraceae bacterium; assembly: GCA_964420285.1. Taxonomy (GTDB): domain Bacteria; phylum Planctomycetota; class Phycisphaerae; order Tepidisphaerales; family Tepidisphaeraceae; genus CAYQTE01. The sequence continues at coordinate 1,631 of CAYQTE010000137.1, read as the reverse complement.
GCCGACGGTGTTGCGACAAGGCCCATACCGATTCTTCTTTTTCAGCCGGGAACCTAATGAGCCGCCGCACATCCACGTGGAGCGCGATGACTCCTACGCAAAATTCTGGTTTAATCCGGTATCTCTGGCTCGCAACCGTGGTTTTAGGTCGCACGAGTTAACCGAACTGCGTACTATTGTCCAGGAGAACGCCGGACTGTTCGAGGAGAAATGGCATGAGCATCTCAGAGATCAAGGTTGAACCGTTCGCGGTTGATGTCTGCTTCACCGCCGATGATCTTGTCGCGAGGCTCGCCGACGGCCGGCAAGTCAGTGTGCCGTTGGCATGGTTCCCGAGACTCTTGCGAGCGACGCCGGAGCAGCGCGGCAATTGGAGATTGATCGGCAACGGGATCGGCATCCATTGGCCGTTGATCGATGAAGATGTTTCAGTGGCGTCCATGCTCTCAGCGGAATAACGGCTGGTCGCGGTACACTTCTTTGACGAATGAGCCGCATCCAAGTTCAAGGCAAGCGAGTCAAACGAACCCGGCTGGTCCGAACCGATCGATTCGTCGTAGCCGTCGAGGTTGATGCCGTGATTCCCGACGCCGACCCAAGCGAGCCGTGCTTCGAGCCTGAGGTTGTGGAATTGCTGCGCCAGGTCGAAAGGCACGCCAAGAGCGGCGACGTGGCCTGGCTCAGACAACATGGGAAAGTCTACACGGCCGTCGAAGCCGCATGACATTGCCGGCGGCTGGCGACATGCAATCCGCTGTTAACGGGCGGCCGTAAGAATGAAAATCAAAATCGCGATTGCGATCCCAAGCGGACCGAGCATTAATCCGAGCGGAATTCCCAGCGGGAAAAGCAGGATGGATTTAAGACAGCCCATGACGTTTCCTGTATGCTTCAAGATACTCGGGCACCGGAGTATACGTCAGGGGCTTGCGGAACGAGATTGCCTCCGGCAAGAGCGCCCGCACGATCTATGAGTCTGCCACGGTGGCGCGTCGAGCATGACGGGATTCCCCCCGACAACCAGTAGCCGGCCGAACATCCCTTCCTGGCCGTCCAGTGAATGTGGGGCGAGTTGCGGCAGGGCCGTGCCTTCGGTCGGCTACATCGGCGTTCGTTGGGTGTCCTGGGGCGACTTCTGACTCGCAACCACCAGATGTTCTAGCCGTTTGCGAATCAAAATGTCGCGAGGACACCTGCCGTAGCGGTTCTTGAAGTCCGGGTCTGCTCCCGCTTTGATGAGAATCTCTAGCACAGCATGACGCCTAGAACTCTTTGGGCCGCGCAGGCTGTCGTAATGGGCTGCATACCACAAGGGACCATTGCCGTGATGATCGATTTGATTCGGATTAGCGCCGCAGCGAATAAGCAATTCCGCAGCCTCCACACGGCCGCCTACAGCGGTTAGGTGCAGCGGTGTGCATCCATCATCATCCCCAACATTTGGGTCCGCATAGCACTTAAGCAGCTCTCTCACCTTTTCGAGCTCACCACGCGCAACCGCGTTCCAAAGTGGCGTTCGCCCATACTGGTCAACGCCAGGCCGTAATTTACGCTTGGGAACGCGGTTCCGCCTTGGCAACGGCAAGCCGTCCAATGTAGGACGCGGGAAACGCATGCCATCGCTCGGCCTT
>CAYQTE010000136.1:0-6491 GCA_964420285.1 uncultured Tepidisphaeraceae bacterium | reverse complement strand
AGGCGGTTGCCCGGAAGTTCGGGCACTCTTGCGATGCCCACCCCACATGACGCAATGGCGATTGTCGCGAGATTCCGGTACGCTGCCCTTCCGAATGTTCTTCGCGTTCATGCAAATGGCGTATTGGCTGGCGCTGTCCAGTTGGTTCGGCGGAGTGCTGTTCATAGCGGCCAGCGTGCCGATCATTTTCCGCACCGTCCGCGAGACCAATCCGCTGATTCCGACAGTGCTTTCGGTCAATCTCGAGGGCCAGCATTCGACGCTGCTGGCCAACACGATCGTCGGAAACCTGCTGGCGATGCTGTTCAAATTTGAAATCGGCTGCGCGATCGTGCTGGTCGCGGCGATTGTCGTCCAGTGGTTCAAACTCGACCTGAGCGACAAATGGGTCACCACGACCTGCGCCCTGCGGACGCTGCTGCTTCTGGCCGCGATCGTGGTGGCGCTGTACGACTCGCAGGTGGTCTGGCCGCGGATTCGCCAGAGCCGCCAGGAGTATCTCGACCATGCGGATGAGCCGGATATCGCCAATCCGGCGATCGATCGGTTTGACCGATATCATCGTGACAGCGTGACGCTTCTGAGCGTGCTGCTGTTCCTGTTGCTGGGGATGATTCTCTTCAGCGCCGGCATCAGCGCGGCGGCCACGTATATCATTAAGTGACATGCCCCGACCACGATCCAGATCGCCCGCCGCCGCCAAGTCAAAGGGCAAGGCACGGCCGGATGTCGCCGCGATTCTGAAGATTCTCGATTCGCTCTATCCCGATGCCCATTGCTCATTGGATTATTCCAATCCGCTTGAGCTTCTGATAGCGACGATCCTCTCGGCGCAATGCACCGACAAGCGAGTGAACATGGTGACGCCGGCACTGTTCGCCAAATATCCCACGGCCGCCCAATATGCCGCTGCGCGGCCCCACGAGCTTGAGCGCGATATCCAATCCACCGGGTTCTTTCGCAATAAGGCAAAGAACATCCGCGCCATGGCGGCGGCTTTGGTCGAACACCACGACGGCAAGGTTCCCGGCACGATGGATGACCTTGTGCAACTGCCCGGCGTCGGCCGAAAGACCGCCAACGTCGTGCTCGGCAACGCCTTCAATATCAATGTGGGAGTGGTCGTCGATACGCATATTGCCCGGCTCAGTCAGCGCCTTGGCCTGACGAAGCACACTGACCCGGTCAGAATCGAGCAAGACCTCATGCGCCTGATCCCGGCCGATCGCTGGTGCAAATTCAGCCACCAGATCATCTCCCACGGCCGCGCCGTGTGTATGGCGAGAAATCCCGATTGCTCGCATTGCCCGCTGCTGCCGTATTGTCCGGAGGGCAAATCGCGCACCGCAAAAGCCCCCGCCGCCAAAGGCCATTGAAGGCGTCAAATGTGCGCCAGCGGGCGCGCGGGATCGAAATTCTTGAGGCCGTCCGCCATCGCCACGTCGCGATTCAATTGAATTCGCAGGGCTTCGGTCCCGGCAAACGTCCGCTGATCACGAATGAAATCCAACAACTCCAGTTGCAGCGTCTGGCCATACAAATCGCCGGAGAATCCGATCAGATGCGCTTCCACGGTCCGGGCCGATTCGCCGAATGTGGGGGCGGGGCCGATATTCACGGCGGCTGGATATGCCGCATCCCCCACTCGGCATCGGCCGGCGTACACGCCGTCGGAGGGGATCATTTGATCCGCACAATCGAGATTGATGGTCGGAAACCCGATGGTCCGTCCGCGATGGCGGCCATGAACCACCCGGCCCACCAAAGCATACGCCCGGCCCAGAACAATCGCCGCGTCACGCAGGCGTCCTTCGCTGATCAGAAACCGAGCCAGCGTGCTGCTGACGGCCACGATCTGCATGTCCATCAAGACAACCTGCCGTGGCGGCACGACATGCACGGCCACGCCGCTGCCCCTGGACCAATCCACAAGCTGCTCGATGGTCCCGGCGGCGCCTTTGCCGAATGTGAACGAATCCCCCGCCACCCACGCCGCCGGTCGAACCTCGTCGCGCACCAGCTCCCAGAAATGCCTGGCCGTCATCGACAACACGTCGGGATATGGCGCGAGCAACACCAGTCGGTCCACGCCGGCTTTTTCAATCAGCGATTGCTTCAGCGTCGCCGGCGAGAGTCGCGGCGGGACGGCATCGGGGCGCAGGACACTCAGCGGATGCGGCTCGAAGGTCACGAGAGTGACTTTCGACCCGTGCTGGCGGCCGAGCCGGATCGCCTCGTCGATGATCGCCCGGTGGCCAAGGTGCATCCCATCGAAATTGCCGACCGCGAGCACGCCGCCCGGCGGTGTCTGCCGTAATCCGTCCAGTCCTTCAACCCTGTCCATGACGCTATCACATCCTGCGGTGGTTCTATATCTTGCTCGTAATCCTTGCCTTCATCCTGCCGCTCGCCCTATCGTAATCGTACTTTGCCTCAACCGCACATGTGCGCCAAGGCGGAGAAATGTCGCGCGATTTCAACGGAGGTCGATCCATGAACCGATTCGGATTTTTCTGCGTGGTTCTGTCCGTGCTGCTGCCCGCCGTCGCCGGGGCCGAGATCAAGACCCAGACCATCGACTACAAGCTGGGCACGCTGACGATGAAGGGTTATCTCGCCTACGACGATGCGGTCAAGACACCCCGGCCAGGGATTCTCATCTGCCCGGAATGGTGGGGATTGAACGATTATCCCAAGGGCCGGGCCCGCCAACTGGCCGGGCTGGGTTACGTCGCGTTCGTGGCCGATCCTTATGGTGACGGACAGATCGCCACGACGATGGCCGACGCACAGCGACTCTCCGTCGTCAAGAACGATCGCCCCACTCTCCGCGCCCGAGCCAACGCCGCTCTGGCGGTTCTGGCGGCGCGGCCGGAAGTCGATCCGAAGAAGCTCGGCGCCATCGGCTACTGCTTCGGCGGAACCATGGCCCTGGAACTGGCCCGCAGCGGAGCTGATTTGGCGGCGGTGGTCAGTTTCCACGGCGGGCTGGACACGCCCAATCCGGCCGATGCCAAGAACATCAAGGCCAAAGTGCTGGTCTGCACCGGCGCCGACGATGCCAGCGTTCCCCCTGATCAAGTCAGCGCCTTCATGAAGGAAATGAAGGATGCGAAGGTCGATTACGCGGTCGAGATCTACGGCGGGGCCGTCCACGCATTTACCAATCCCGCCAGCGACGCCGTCGGCAACGCCAATATCAAATACAACGCCAAAGCCGACCAGCGATCATGGGCGGCCATGAACGAGCTCTTCGGCGAAGCGTTCAATCCGCCGGCCGCACCGACCGGCACAAAATGAGGTTCTTTGCGATATTGGACTGTTCTTCCAGCGAGGCAATCGCCATTCAAAACGCGAACGTCACCGCCGCGCGGACATAGGCGCGGTCGGTGATGGTTGTCACATTGGTCAGGCTGCGGTCGTCAAAACCGGTCGCGAAACGCTGGCCGAAGCCGTAGCCCACGCCCAAGTCAATGTTGACCGCCTTGATCGGATCGTATCGCACGCCAGCCTCGACACGCTGCTCGATGAACAGGAGCCGCCGGTCGGTGGGAAGCTGGCTGTCGGCAAACGCCTGCTCGTTGCGGTCGTACCCGGCCAAAAGCGCAAATTGCTTTGTGAGGTTGTATTGCGCCTGAACCTGCACGTTGTTCAGCAGATCGTACGTCAGTTCCAGATCGAACTTTTCATTGGGTTTCCAACTGAGCGATGATTCCGGCAGACCCACGACATATTCCAGCGTCGGGCCGAATCGGCTGCGGAATTCAGCCGCGGGCTGCGGCACGTCCGGCATAAACCCGCCGGAACCGTCGTAGTCGATCAGCAGCAGCAGATCCGCGCCGCTGGAGAATTGCCGGCCTATGCCAAACGACCCCAGGCCGTACCAGGCCCGATCGTCGGCGAATGCCCCATCGCCGCAGTATCCGCCGCCGAGCGTCGTGATGGCGAACCACGGCCCGGATTGAGCGATCGGACTGGCGAACGCCAGCGACAGGTCGTTGAGTTGGCCGGGCACGGGGTGATCGGCATCGCGCATATTCATCCATTGCCAATCGAGCCCGATCGACGGGTTCAGATCGTACGTCTCCATAAGGCGGGCCCGAGCCTCGGTCTCTCCTTCGTCCAGCCGCACATTGGATTGATCGGCCCGAAATTTGCCGCCGTCAAACACCGTGGCATTGCTGTCGCCGCTGATGCGCTGGCCGGGATCCCATGAATCGAGAAGCAGGTGCTCATCCGTCTGCGCCGGTGCGGCCATTGGCATCAGCACGATCAGGAGCGCGAACAGTCCGAGCCTGAATGCGACGTGGCGTGTAGAAGGTGTCATATCCCAGCCCCGCGGCACGGTTCATCGAGACGGTTGCGTCGCGCCGCCGCCCGACGCGTCCAGGCAGACGTCCATTTGCTCGCCGACGTAGATCGGAAGCGTTCCGCGGTCAAATGTATAGATCACGGGCAGCACGCGCGTATCGACGCGCTCGGAACTGTCGCCGGTCAGCTCGACCTTGGGTACCACCATCGGTTGAACGTACTGGAACACCAGCGGCGTTCGCACGCCGGGATCGCCGCGCAGCGAGCCGATCGCCCTGGCACCTGCATGCACGCGGTAGGCATCGCTCTCGTCCACCTGCACGCGCACGCGCAGATGTTCGCTGTCGCCGACAATCGCCACCGGCCCGGCCGCCGCTCCGACAAATTCGCCGGGGACTTTGTTCAATTGCAACACCTGTCCGGCCACCGGGGAATGAATCGTCAGCAGGGCCAGATCGACCTGCAACGACCGAAGTTGCTCGCGGGCCAATGCCAGTTGAGCGTTCGCCTCATCCAGCCGCGCCTGGACGGCGCTGAGATCATCGGCCGGCGCCGTTCCCGTGCGGGACGCGGCGGTTGCCGTGTTGACGGCGGCCTGGGCTTCAGCAACGCGAATCACATCCAGGGCGATCGTCGCGTTCTGCACCAGGATGGATGCCTGAACCACGCGATCGTCCAAACGCACCAGCGGCTGGTCTTTGGCCACGGTTTGACCGACGCTCACCAGCACCTCGCTCACCAGTCCATCGACCGGCGACGCCACGGCCACGTTCTGCGTGCCGGCCTCGATGATCCCGGTGCCCCAGATATACGACGCATACGGCGGATCGGGCGGATCGACGCCCGGCGCGACCGCCGGAACGTCGCGGTTGGTGAATGTGACGACGCAAGCGGCCAGAATCACGCCCGCGATCGCCAGTCCCGGCAGCCCGTATTTCCAGATGATCGACAAAGCAGCCCTTTCACGCCCTGAACACGATCGCCGGCTCCAGCCGTCGCAGCCGCCACACAGCGCTGCCGGCCGAGACCAGACTTATGAATCCGACCGCCACCGCCGAATCGACAACCAGCGGCCACGACAACACAAACGCCAGCGTGCCCTGTTGACGCAGCCACAACCCGCACGCCGCCGCAAGGCCCAGGCCGATCCCGTATCCGACCGCCCCGGCGAAGGCGGCCTGAACCAGCACCATCCGCAGCAGCACATCCTGCCCAGTTCCCATCGCCATCAGTGTCCCGATCGACCGGAGATTTTCCAGGATGAAGTTGTAAAACGTCTTTCCAGCCACGGCCAGCCCCACCAGAAAACCGAGCAACACGGAGATGCCGAAATTGAGCGGAATTCCGGTGTAATCGAAATACCAACTCCAAGTCATGTCCTGAAACTGCCGCCGTGTCAATGCCGCCAGGCCCGTGGCTTTGCGGATGGAATTGCACAGCGCCGCCGGATCGACCCCGTCGCGGGCCTTGACCAATACGTACGTGAGCAACTGCCGCTGCGGCGGAGCCACGGAGACGGCCCGGCTGTACATCATGTAGACGACGGGATTTGACTCAAAGACCGTCGAGACTTTGCAGATTCCGACCACGATCGCGTGATGATCGTTGATATCCACCGAGTCCCCCACGTCCAGCGGAACCGATTTGCCGTTGACCGTCCGCGCCAATTCACCCGCCGCACCGGCCTGATCCACAATCACCGCATCCTGCCGACGCAAATCCTCGATTCGTCCCTTGATCATCTGAGGCGGCCCGCCGATCAGTGTCTGATCGTCGATGCCGGTGACGATGCACCCCTCAAACCGCCCCCCTTCCGGCCGGACCGGCAACTCATCGCGATAAAGCGGCACGGCCCAGCGCACGCCGTCCACGCTGCGGACGCGTTGCAGTTGCGTCTGGCGCAGCGGCGTGGCGTTGTCCAGAAAATCGACGTTATGGTCCATAACCCAGACATCGGGATAGGCGATATCGGTGATGGCGCTATACGACCGCCGCATGACGCCCATGAAGATCCCCGCCTGCTGATTGATGAGCAATGCCGCAAACGCCACCCCCGCGACAACGCCGAGGTATTTCCCCCGATCCCGAACGAGCATGGCTAGGGCAACGCGGTACACGGGCGGTGATTGTCGCCGGACAGGGCGGTTGGCTCAATAACCACGATCGCCCAATTTTCGGGA
>CAYQTE010000135.1:0-6939 GCA_964420285.1 uncultured Tepidisphaeraceae bacterium | reverse complement strand
ATCGCACACATCGTAGCTCACTGCGCGCCGACGGCAATGCCATTCCTTGGCCGCGACATGCCAATTGTTGACTTGGGCGAGCGAGCGTCTTGCGACGCACGAGCAGGGCCGCCTCCGCAGCCACGATGCTGTCGATCTCATCGCCGCGTTTCGATATCGCCGGGTTCGCGCCCCCGAATCCGCGACCAGTCCAATCCAAACCTCGCAAGGTACTTGCGCAGACGGTCCGCATCGTTGGTGGTCCCCTTTTTTGTCCGCGAGACGGCAAACAACTGTCTCCCGGCGTCCGACAAATTGCGGCTGTCATGGCACACTCGCAGAACTTCGCCAAGCTGAACCCGGTCGAAAGGATCCAGTTCGCCATACGCCGTCTTGCCGACTATCGACTCCAGGTCATCGCCGGATTGATCGACGCCGGCCATCGACCAGTGCGATCGCAACCGCGCCATTTCACTATCCACGATGTCGGCCGTGATCCGCCCGCCGGCGGCGAACGTCGCCATGCGCGTGATGGCGGCGTTGAGATCGCGGAAATTGCCGGTCCAGCGGGCATCCGGGCCGGTCGCGAAGTTCAAAAACCGCTCCCGCGCCTCCTTGTTGAACGTCACCATCGTTCCGTTCACGCGCGCAAACTGCTCCAGTTCGAAACTGACGTTTGGCTCGATGTCCTCGCGGCGATCGCGCAGCGCCGGCAGTTGAAACGTCCACAGATTGATCCTCGCCAGCAGGTCTTCCCGGAACCGACCTTCGGCCACCGCCAGCGGCAAATCCCTGTTGGTCCCGGCAATCAACTGGAAATCGCTGTGCGACTCCTTGTCCGATCCCACCGGAAGGAACCGCTTCTCCTCCAGCGCCCTTAACAACATGGCCTGTTCATCCGGCCCGAGTTCCGCGATTTCGTCGAGAAACAGCAATCCGCCGCCGGCGGCGCGGAGCAGACCCGGACGGTCCTGGACCGCGCCGGTGAATGCGCCCCTCGTGTGGCCGAACAATGCGCTCATCGCCCCGTCGCCGCGGATGGTGGCGCAGTTCACTTCGATGAATTTTCCATCCAGCCGGCGGCGGTGCTTTTTCAGTTCGAAGATTCTCCGCGCCAGTTGCGACTTGCCCGCGCCGGTCGGTCCGGTCAGCAGAATCGGCGCCTTGGATGCGATGGCCACCTGTTCGATCTGCTCGATCAGACGATTGAATGAAGCGTTGCGGGTTTCGATGCCGCCCTTGAGGAACGATGTGCTTTCCCGCAGTTCGGTCTTGAAGCGTGCGGCCAGCCGGTCGTATTTGGACAGGTCCAGATCGACCACCGCGTACGACCCGAGATCCCCGCGCTGCCTGCCGGGCGGCGCGGTCTGCACCAGCTTGGCCGGAAGGTAACGCGACTCGGTCAACAGAAACAAGCAAATCTGCGCCACGTGCGAGCCGGTGGTGATATGGACAAGGTAATCCTCCTCCTCCGGCGCAAAGGGATATTTCCTGGCAAAGTCGAGCAGCGCGCCATACACCCCTTCAAAATCCCACGGGTCGTCAAACGGCACTACGTGCTGGCGAACCGTCGTCTCGGGACTGACGGCCGACACATCCTGACAAATGACATCGCACAGCGCCTTGAACTTGGGCTGATAGAGAATCTCGAAGCGGTCGACGAGCAAATCCTCGTGCTGGCACAACGAAACGCTGGGCCGCCACCGCTCCCACCGCTGCGGCCCCCGGCCGTTGTCCAGCGTCGGTCCGAGCAATCCGAGTATCACAGTCCGCTTGGTAGACATTCTCCCATTGTATACAACATTATCTGTTTGGATAAATACCTCGGGGCGATTGCGGGTGCCGGGCAGGCGATCCACGCGATCGCAACTTGCTCTGATAAAAGGGGTTACGCGAGAGTCCTTCGATTTTCCGTCCCATGGCACGCCGCCTGCGTAGAGACCCTCGGATTCAACAGGAGACGACCATGGCAAACAAGACGCTTTTCAAGTCGCTGATCGGCCGGTTTGTTCCGGCCGCTGACGCCGTCAATGAAGCCGGCGGTCTGGCCTACGCCCTCTCGCCCAAGGCGGCCCTGGCGCAGTATGCCGCGACCGGCTGCCTGAACGCGACGTTCTATGCGTCGGCCGATGAGCAGCTCAAGACGATCCTGGATCTCTGCGCACATCCGGAAGTCGAGCCGGAATTCATCGCCCGCGCCGCGATCTTCGCCCGCACGCAGGGGCACATGAAGGACATGCCGGCGCTGTTGTGCGCCGTGCTGAGCCAGCGCGGTCCCGGTTTGCTGGCGGAGGTGTTCGATCGCGTCATCGACGACGGCCGCATGCTGCGCAATTTCGTGCAGATCATGCGCTCCGGAACCGTCGGGCGCAAGAGCCTTGGCACCCTGCCCAAGCGCCTGGTGCAGGCGTGGTTCGATCGCAGTTCCGATGAGCGGATCTTCCGCGCCTCCGTCGGCAATGATCCGAGCCTCGCCGATGTCATCCGCATGGTTCACCCCAAGCCGGCCACCGCGTCGCGCGCCGCTCTCTATGGCTACCTGATTGGCCAGCCGCACAACGCAAATGACCTGCCGGAACTGGTCAAGCAGTACGAGGCGTTTAAGACCAGCCGGTCCAAGGCCGTGCCGGATGTTCCGTTCCAGATGCTCACCAGCCTGGAGCTTTCGGCGGAAGACTGGAAAACCATCGCGTCCAATGCCTCGTGGCAGATGACGCGGATGAACCTGAACACGTTCGCGCGGCACGGCGTGTTTCAGGACGCGGATTTGGCCAAGGTCATCGCTGCCCGCTTGCGCGACCGCGACGCCATCGGCAAGGCACGGGTCTTCCCGTACCAGTTGATGGTCGCTTTCAGCCAGGTGGTCGCCGATGTGCCGGCGGAAGTGCGCGATGCGCTCCAGGACGCGATGGAAATCGCGACCGAGAACGTGGCCGACCTGGCCGGCGGACGCGGCGTCTATGTCTTCCCCGACGTTTCGGGATCGATGCATTCGCCCATCACCGGCGTGCGCAAGGGTGCGACGACGGCCGTGCGCTGTGTCGATGTGGCGGCGCTGGTTGCGGCCACGGTTTTGCGCACCAGCCGTCGGGCCGAGGTCTTGCCGTTTGAAAGCAAGGTGGTGAACGTCTCGCTGAACCCGCGGGACAGCATTATGACCAATGCCAGGGTTTTGGCGTCACTGCCGTGCGGCGGCACCAACTGCTCGGCGCCGCTGGCGGAATTGAATCGCCGCAATGCCACGGGCGATCTGCTGATTTACGTCTCGGACAACGAGTCCTGGGTCGATTCGCCGCATTACGGCCGATTCGGCGGCGGACGCACCGAGACGATGAATCAGTGGGCGACGTTCAAGGCGCGCAACCCGGGCGCCAAGCTCGTCTGCATCGATGTGCAGCCGTATGCAACGGCGCAGGCGGTCGAGCGCCCGGACATTCTCAACATCGGCGGATTTGGAGACCGCGTCTTTGACGTGATCGCCGAGTTCTCCAAAGGAACGCTCAATACGCGGCACTGGGTTGGCGTGATTGAAGCGGTGGCCTTGTAACACAACACCGCCGGCGCGTTGAAAATCGCGCCGGCGGCTTTCAGGCCGAATGCCGGTCGGGACTACATTTACCCCATGTGAGGTCTCGCCAAATTGAATTTGTCGGCCTGTGTAATGTCGTAGAACGAAAATCGGCCAGCGAATGCCGGCTGGGAGTACATGGTGAAGGGCGCAAGCCCCAGCGGGTTCGAACCCCGCCTCGCGGATGGCCAAAGCCGCTCGCGTGACTCTCACCAACAATTGTCGCGGCCGTTGTTATGATATGAATTCCGCCGGCGAAGGCCGGGGGAAGAACGGCGAATGCCGAAGGAACTACATAACTCGTAGGTTGCGGGTTCAAGTCCCGCCCGACTGTGGCAACACGGCCGGTAGCTCAATTGGATAGAGCAACGACTCGAAGTTTCTTCAACGATTGTCGCCGTCTTTTGATTGTGCTCGAATACGGCGCGAATGCCGCTGGAACTACATATGTCGCGGGTTCGAATCCCGTCGGCTTCATTGGCCACTGACTGCCAGATCGAGGCCGTAGCTCAGTTGGTAGAGCGATGTTTCCGCACTACTTGTCGCGCTTTTTGTGAGGTGCTGTCGTGACCCAAACCCGCGAATCCACCAATCCGCATATCATCGCGACCGAATCGGCCGTCGGCATTCTGCCGGTCAAGGACCGCTCGCCCATCACCGTCATCGGCACCAACGCCATTCGGGCCGGGCTCGATGCCAAGTGCCTTCAGCAGGCCATCAACTCGCGCCTCGCGCCCGGCGTCAGCGACCTGGTGCTTAACCCGGATGCGCACGTCGGCTACGGCGCGCCGGTCGGGTGCGTCATGGTCTCGCCGACGCATATCTATCCCGGGCCGGTCGGCGTGGATATCAAATGCTCGATGAGCCTCCTGCAATTGGACATCCCCGCGGAAATCGTCGCGGGGCGCGATATTCGGCGCGAACTGATCGATGCCATCGGCCGGCGTCTTCCCACCGGGGCCGGACGCGGGCAGCGCTGCGCGCCGCGCAGCCGCAAGGTCGGCCGGGACATGGGTATGAAGGTCGTCACCCGCGGCGCGAGCGTCGAAGTGTGCGATTCGCTGGGCATTCCGCCGGATTGGGCATCCCGATGCGAAGACAGCTTTCACGTCGGCCACGATGATTCACCCGAGTCGCTGGACCTGCGCCTCGAGAAGCATCTTTACAAGGCGCAACTCAGCTCCTTCGATGAAAAAATCCAACAGCTCGGCAGTTACGGCGGCGGCAACCATTTCGGCGAATGCGAAATCGTTTCCATCGCCAAGAACAAACACGCCCAGGCCACGGCCGCCGCCTTCGGCCTTAAAGACGGCTGCGTCGCGTTCCTCTCCCATTGCGGCTCGCGCGGCTACGGCCACAACCTTGCGATGGGACAATTCCGATCCCTTCAGGAGCATTTCGCCACCTGGAGCATTCCCCTTCCCGGCGACGACCGCGAACTGGTCTACGCGCCGCTGGGTACGCCGCAGGCCGATGCCTATCTCGACGACATGGCCCTCGGTGCGAATTTCGCGACCGTCAATCACATGCTGATCAACGCGCAGGTTCTGGAAGCGTTCCGGGAGATCATCCCCGGCACAGCCGGCACGCTGGTCTACTTCATCAGCCACAACATCGCCCGCAAGGAAATCGTCGATAACCGCCTCGCCTGGGTCCATCGCAAAGGCGCCACGCGAGCCTTCCCCGCCGGCCATCCCGGCCTCAAAGGCACGCCCTTCGAATCCACCGGCCACCCGATTCTTCTCCCCGGCAACCCGCGCGAAGGTTCCGTCGTCATGGTCGCCGCCGAGGGCGCGGAGAAGAGTTGCTACAGCGTCAACCACGGCGCCGGCCGGCAAATGGGCCGAAAAGACGCCATCCGCCGCCTCGACCAGGCCGCGATTGATGAGGAACTTCTCCAATGCGATATCCTGAGCAATTGTCGGCAGTACCCCAAAGACGAGGCGCCGGATGCGTACAAGGATTTCAACGAGGTCGTGAAATCCGTGGAAACGGCCGGATTGGCAACCACCGTGGCAAAACTCAACGCGCGGTTCGTGATTAAGGATGGGGATAAGGCGGATGACTGAGCGGAGGAGGTGCAGTATGAAGAACGAGCCAAGCAAACAGCTTTTTGTTGACCAGAGCCTCGATTCTTATAACTCATTTTTCGACCACGACTGGGCGAAAGCGTTCATGAAAGAGGCAGAAAACTGGGCGGTGGAAGACTTGGCGCTCAACCTTGGCGCAAGTTGGAAGGGAGCGGCAAATGCCGCGAGACTTCCATGGCTTGTCGTGGAAACACTCACCGCCTTTGCAGATGGATTGCTCAACGATAATCAACCGAGTGCGGCACGCATCCTCGATGCGTGTGCGACGCGCCTGGGACAAATGGTTCAACCCCCGTTGTCGGCTGGCCAGAGGCAATCGCTAGACCAAGCAATTCTGTTCATTAACGGCGAAATACTTGAGGCGAAACGATTGAATCCGATTCGATACGATCGGCAGGCTGGGTGGCGCGAAATGCTGGCCCATCCAGAATTTTTGATGGCTGTGTGGTCATCGCAGCGAATTGCCCTTGCCGATGTCTTTTTTGCCTATGAGGATTTCGTCCTGTCGTGTTTTCGGCGCGTCACAAACCAGCCGCGGTACCGTATCGGCCGCGCATTTCTAGTGGATTTGTCTAAGGCATATGGCCCGCAACTTGCTAACGATGCTTGGGATAACCACGGCGTCAAAGTAGCGAAATTGGTCAGGCACGCAATCGCCCACAACGGCGGTAAGGAAACTCCAGACTTGGCAGAATTAAGACACAGGATTAGAGTCATCGACGGCGGTCTGCAGGTCACACCTGCCGATACGCGTGCGGTATTCGACGATCTGAAAACTCGGGCGATGGAAATTCTGTGCGAAACGGCAGCGCGGCTTCCAAATCCGGCGAGCGTAAGGTAATTGCGTCCGTCGACAAATCTCGAACGGGAGGGGCTGGTGCCTCCTATGATCCTCATCGATGGCTCCATCGGCGAAGGCGGCGGGCAGATACAAGATTTGGGGTTGGCCTCGGTATGCGGCGTTGAGAGTGCCCGAATTTCCGGGAGGCCGCCTTTTCATCCTCCCCTGGTACGCCGGGGGAGGACTGAGGTGGGGGTTTTTCGCGCGGCGCTCCATCGCTTGACGGGCATCGAGCGTCGCCACGGGCGGCCCCCACCCCGACCCTCCCCCGGAATACCAGGGGAGGGGGAAAGAGCTTGGCCGGCATCGACTTATGTTTGCCCGGAAAATCGGGCACACTCGCGGCGTTGGCCTAGGCGCGTTTGCTGCCTTCTTGCGGCAATTGTGATAGAATCTCTAAGACCGTAATCAGGAGACTCACTATGGCGACCGTGACTATTCCCGATGTGACTTACCGGCGG
>CAYQTE010000134.1:0-6958 GCA_964420285.1 uncultured Tepidisphaeraceae bacterium | reverse complement strand
GGCCGGTGACGTTGCCACGCTCGTTCTTGTGCGGGTAGTCCACGCCGGAGACCCATTCGAAGGGCCAGGCGGCCTCGACTTCCTTGGCCTTGTCCAGTGCGTCGTTCCAAAGGGCAAAGGCATTGTCGTGCCACGTGGCCGGGATGGTGGGATTGCCCTGTGTCGCCGCAAGGGTGGCCAGTTCGGCCGGGGTCGGATCTTTGGGGCTTTGCAGGGCGTTCATGTAGACGAAGATCGGGCCGACAACTTTCTTCCAGTTCTCGCCAGCCGGAACATTGCAACCCGCGCCGCCGGCATAGTGGCCGGAAGTCCAGTAGTCCAGGAGGGTCGCCCCCATGTGGCAGACCAGGTCCATTTTCTCAGCGCCGCCGCCGATGTATTCGGTGGTGGGGTTGATGAAATAGATGCCGATATGGTCCTTGGTGCTGGACCAGCCGTAGGCGGGCAGGCGGTACATGATTCCGCAGTATGTGTACTTGTGCTCGACGGAGTTCTTGTAGTTGCCGGCAGCGATGATGCTCTGCTCCTTGGCGTGGATCATGGTGCCGGAGCGCTGATCCTCATTGGCGATCATGAGTTGGTTGCGGTCCTTATCGACCGAGAGCCAATTGAATGTGGGGTTCATCTGAAGGATGAAGCGGTTTTCGCCAAAGCTGCCGGCGCCATTTGTGGCCGGATGCGTGTATTGAGCGTAGGTGTAAAAACCGCTGACGCCGCGTTCCAGAACGTAGCGGACTTCAATATCGATGCGTCCGGTCCCGGCGCCCTTGACGGCCACCTCGCCGCGCTCGCCGCCGTTCTTGGCAGGATCAATGGTGATCGACGCAGTGATCTGGCCGGACGGCGTCTGTTCCCAATATTCGCTGCGGCCCACGATGGAAACACCGTGATACATGATCGTCTGCATGTTGCCGTTGTTCTTGAGGATGGTCGCCTTGACGATCCCGTTGTCCATGGTCCACGTCGTACCGTTATCGGTGATGGTCACGGGCGTGCTGACCGCGGGCTTGGCCACCGGCGGCAAGTCGGCAGCACGCACGAGCGGCGCGGACAGGATCATCGCCACGGCAACGAACGCACAGACAAACCGGCCACATAGGCCTACAGACGACAGGGTTTTCATCGCACGCTCCAATTGAAATGAATCGTTCACACAGTCGCCGATCATTCGACGCTGGGCCGGTGGGAGAGAATTGGGTTGCGGCCCTCCCACCGAGGAACCACGATATCAAGGCGGATTGGCTTGTCAAGCGAAATTTACGTCCGCGCCACTGCTGCGGGCGAGCGAATGTTTTGGCGTGTACCGGCAAAACCAGCTATCTGACAGGGGCCAAGGCGCTGCCGGGCTTGGCATCCTCATTCAGTTCCAAACGCAGATAGTCATAAATGACGCCGGAAGTCACTTCGCCGGCGGGAACGGTGATTTCAATCGAGTTTTCGCCCTGCTTCAGCAGTGAGGCATCGAACGCCTGGGTGTACTGTCGCCACACGCCCTTGTTGGTGTTGTAACGGATGCCATTGGTGGAAATCGTCGTGATTGTGCCGACGGTCTGGCCGTTCACGCCCACGTCGAATTTTCCGAAAGCGCCGGGATTCGCCAAGCCCATCGTGCTGTCGGAGCCAGCCAGCGCGATGCGCAGGGCCGCCTGGCCGTGCTCGGGCTTTTCCATATTGAACTTGATGGTCCAGGTGGTTGCTCGGCCCATGCCCCATTGGTTCCACATGTCCTGATTGCCAGTGGCGAGGTTCACCCAGCCAAAGGGCTGATTGAGCGGATCCTTGGCGGCAGGATTTTTCCAGGCGTCGGAAGTCGCATGCGGTACTTCTTCAAAGAACCAGTCCTTATGATAATCGCTCTTACCGATGGTATATGTGATGTCGTTGGGGAAGAGGTCGGCATACCGTAGCGGCCAGCCCCAAAGCCAATAATTGGCGGCGTCGCCCTTGTAGAACTTGTCGCCAGTGCGGTCGGGATAGCCGATGTCCCAGACCTGTTTGCCGTAGCGAACAGGCTGCCAGGCAAGTTTGCCAAGGTCGAGATCCTTGCCGGCCTCGACGGTGATGCTGGTCTTGGCGAATTCGCCGAGCACGCCGTCGGCAAACGCGTGAAGCGTGTACGTTCCCGGCCGAATGTTGGTGATCGTAAATTTGCCATCGTCGGTGCCATCGGTCCAGAACTGGTAGTAATTTCCATCATGCGGCCAGGTGACGATGCCATTGTTGCCGGCGCGAGCGCTGCCGCCGGGGTAATCGGGGTGAGCCAGGCCGACAGTAAGGTTGGGCAACTTGACCGTACTGGCCTGCGGATCATCGAGCACCAACTGGCCGGTGACGTTGCCTCGCTGATCTTTATGCGGGTAGTCCACGCCATTGACCCAGTCATATGGCCAGTGCGCCTTCTCAACCTTGGCCTGGGCAAGAGCATCCTGCCAAAGCGCGGTGCCATTGGCCTTCCAGACCGCGGGAACGGTGGGATTGCCGGCGGTCGCCTGCAATGTGGCCATGTCAGACGGTGATGGGTCTTGCGGGTTGGCCAATGCGTTGCAGTAGACGAAGATCGGGCCGACGACCTTGTTCCAATTCTCACCCGCGGGGATATTGCAACTGGCGCCGCCGGCATAGTGGCCGCCGCACCAGTAATCGAGAATGATCGGATCCGGGTTATTGTTGGCGTCGAAGTGGCTGACCAGTTCCAGTTTCTCGGAACCTCCCGCCAGATATTCCGTGGTCGGGTTGATGAAATAGACGCCGATATGGTCTTTCGTGCTGGACCAGCCGTAGGCGGGAATCCGGTATTGCACGGCGTTGTAGCTGTATTTGTGCTCGACGGAATTCTTGTAATTGCCGGTGCTGAGGATTCGCTGCTCTTTGGCATGGATGACAACGCCGGTGCCCCAATCCTGCGGCGTGCATTCGAGCATATTGCGGTCCTGATCCACGGAAATCCAGTTGAAGTCGTGATTGAGCTTGGTGATGTAACGGTTCTCGCCATAGCCGCCGCCGGCGCTGGCAGCCGGATGCGTGTAAATCGCATACACATAGATGCCGCTGGCGCCCCGTTCCAATGCGTAGCGGATTTCAATGCCAATGCCTCGGCCGGGTGCACCCTTCACGGACACTTCGGCACGCTGGCCGCTGTTGGTCGATGGGTCGATCGTGATGCTGTCGGTGGCGCCGGCGGGCAATGATTCCCAATATCCGCCGCCGGCCATCGTGTTGATGCCGTGAAACACAAGGGCGGTCATGTTGCCGCTGCGCTTATTGATGGTCGCCTTGACGATGCCGTTATCGAGCGTCCAGGCAGCGGCCGCATCCGCCACGGTCACCGGGGCACTCATGCTGGCCTTGGCGACAACGGGCAGGACATCCGCGGCGCGCAATGCGGGGGAAATCAGGGCAAGAACCAGAACTGTGAACGCGCACGCAACTCGGCCACACCGGCCGACAATCAACACATTCCTCATCGCACGCTCCAACCGATATGAATTCGTTCGCTCGTCGACCGTTCGACGCCAAGCCGGCAGGGAAGAACTGGATTCCGGCTTCACACGACTGCATTTCACGATATCAACAGCGGTGGGCTTGTCAATCGGAAGTTTCTCGGCCAGCCCCCTTTGTCGGCGGGCCAACCATGCTAAAATGCTCCAGCCCGCTCAACTCGGGTCATTATGGCAAAACGCGACTATTACGAAGTGCTGGGAGTCAGTAAGACGGCGTCGGCCGACGAAATCCGCTCGGCCTACCGCAAGCTCGCCCGCAAGTTTCATCCCGATGTCACTGGCAACGACCCCAAGGCCACCGAACGCTTCAAGGAAATCCAGGAAGCCAACGACGTCCTTTCCGATACCGCCAAACGCACCAACTACGACCAGTTCGGCCATGCCGGCGTCGGCGGAATGCCGGGCGGCGGCGGCAACGTCGATCCTTACGAACAATTCCGCCGCACCTACGGCCGACGCAACGGCGGCGCCGCCGGCGGCCCATCCAGTTGGACCGGCGGGCAAGGCGTCACCGTCGAGGATTTCGACTTCGGCGGCGGCGACATGGGAAGCATCTTCGAGCAGCTCTTCGGCGGCCGAGGCGGCGGCCAGCGACGCCAGACTCGTCGCGGTCGCGCTCAACCACCCGAAGCGCCTCGCGGCCAGGACATCGAGCACGCCGTCACGCTTTCCTTCGATCAGGCCTTTCGCGGCATTACCCTGCCGCTGCAGATCAACCGCGATGGGCAACTCGAAACTATCGAGATCAAGATCCCGCCCGGCGTCAAGGACGGCAGCCGCGTCCGCATTCGCGGCAAAGGGCAACAAGCCGGCGGCGAACCGGGCGATCTCTTTATCATCACACGCGTCGAGCCGCATCCCTATTTCCGCCGCGAAGGACTCGACATCCACATCGATCTGCCCATCAGCGTCTATGAAGCCATCCTCGGCGCCAAGATTCAGGTCCCGACGATGAACGGCCCGGTCACGCTGACCATCCCGCCCGGATCGAGCGGCGGCAACAAGCTCCGCATCAAGGGCCGCGGCGTCGAACGCGGCAAGGAGACCGGCGACCAGATCGTCATACTCAAGGTCATCGTCCCCAGGGATCTCGATGACGCCGATCGCGACGCCATCCGCGCCATCCAGAAGAAACACCCGCTGGACGCCCGCAGCGATCTCTCATGGTGATTCACGCGCCAGATCGACAGGCCGTCTCGCGCCTCGCGCGCGGCCGTGGCTGTCGAATCCCAACGCCTCGCCGCCGTGCCGGCCGGCTGGTTGTTCCGGCCATCGCGTTCCTGGCCGGTTCGACCCTGCTACTGTTGATCGTGTGCCACTGGTACTTGCTGCCGGCGTTGACCTATTTCGATGGCGCATCGCCGCACGACAAGAAACGCCTGGCCGCCTATTCCCTCCTGATGCTGGTTGTCGTTCTGTTTTGCCTGGGCATGATGTTGCTGATGGCCCTGCGCATCGGCAAACGGCTCTTCCCGCCGCCCAGCGGCCCGCCTTCCAAAACCGATTACATCGACGCCTGGAGCGAAGCCGGCAAGCGGCTCCGCGATAAAATCGACGACGAGTGACCCGCCCGCCGGTCCGCGCTATCATCATCCTGCGAACCGGAGAAATACCTGCGATGAGTGGAATCCATCCCAACCCAAAAACCGTTGCCCAGCTCAAGGCCGCCGGATACAAGCCCTGTTCCGTCAAGGACGAACTCCGCCGCAATGTCATCCGCAAACTGCGCGACGGCGAAGAATTGTTCCCCGGAATTGTCGGGTATCGCCAGAGCGTCATTCCGGAGATCGTCAACGGCCTGCTGTCGCGCCATGACATGCTGCTGCTGGGTCTTCGCGGGCAGGCGAAAACGCGCATCCTCCGCGCGTTGCCGACGCTTCTGGACGAATGGATTCCCGTGCTGGCTGGCATCGAGATCAATGACGATCCCATCGCTCCGACCACGCTGGTGGCCCAGCGAATCCTCGCCGCCAAGGGCGATAGCGCTCCCATCGAATGGGTCCATCGCGATGACCGTTACCATGAAAAACTCGCCACGCCCGATGTCACCATCGCCGACCTCATCGGCGAGATCGACCTCGTCAAGCACGCCGAGGGCCGCTATCTCTCCGATGAATCAACCATGCACTACGGCCTGGTCCCACGCTCCAATCGCGGCATCTTCGCCATCAACGAACTGCCGGACCTCGCGCCGCGCATCCAGGTCGGCCTGTTCAACGTCCTGGAGGAACGCGATGTGCAAATCCGCGGCTATCCCATCCGCCTCAACCTCGATGTCTGCCTGGTCTTCAGCGCCAATCCCGAGGATTACACCAATCGCGGCCGGATCATCACGCCCCTGAAGGACCGCATCGGTTCGGTCATTCGCACGCACTATCCCGAGACGGCCGACGAAGGCATCCAGATCGCGACGGAAAACGCCTGGCTCGATCGCGACTCGGACGGCTCATCCGGCGGCGTGGAAGTTGTCGTCCCGCCGTTCATGGCGCAGATCGTCGAGGAAATTGTCCGCCTGGCCCGCGCCAGCCCGCATGTTTCGCAGGCATCGGGCGTTTCCGTGCGCACCAGCATCGCCAACCTGGAAATCCTGGTCTCCAACGCCGAGCGACGCGGCCTGACCACGCGGGAAAAGCGCGTCGTCACGCGGATCGCCGATCTGCATTACCTGGCCGCAAGCTGCCGCGGCAAGATCGAGATGACTCTCGCCGAAGACGAGAACGCCGAGGACAAACTCGTGCGCTCGCTGACCGGCGAGGCGGTGAAAGCGATCTTCGCCAGACACGCCGACCCCGACACGTTCGATGCCATTGCCGAGCAGTTCAAGGGCAATCTGACGTTCCCGGCCGGCGACGAATTGAGTGCAGAGGAATTCGTCGCCAACATGAAACTGGTCCGGCAGCTTCCGCAGGCCGCGGCGGCGCTGGCCAGGGAAATGGACCTCAATCCCTCCGATCCCGCAATCGCCGCGGCCGTTGGCGAGTTCATTCTCGAAGGCCTGTACGTCAACAACCGCTTGAGCAAATTCAGCGCCAAGGGCAAGACGTTTTTCCGCAAGTAAAGGCAATCTACACCGCCGAGACGCGGAGGACGCAGAGGAAAGACAAAACGACTCGACCACGGATTTGCTCCGTGGCCTGCTCGGAAATAAGGACGGATCCACCGCAGATGCACGCAGATAAACGCAGATAGAAGCCGGTTCTTTTCTTATCCGCGTTCATCAGCGTTCATCCGCGGTTCCATCGCCTGGCTTCCATTATCATCACCTCAATCTTGTCCGCGGCCTCCGCGAAATCCGTGGTCAACACGCATCACTCTGCGCCTCCGCGCCTCCGCGTGAGATTTCTCCTAAGTTGATTCCATCGCTATGGTTACGCCCAAAACGCGCCACAATCCCCTTTCGGCCCACCCCCGTTTCCAGCCGGATATCGCGGTTTACGCCAAACATCGCGTCCAAAACG
>CAYQTE010000133.1:0-7013 GCA_964420285.1 uncultured Tepidisphaeraceae bacterium | reverse complement strand
CTTGGCGAATGTGGCGGGGATGTTCGCGGCCCGAGCGGCGGTGGCCACGGGGCGGATGGGCTGATTATCGAGGTCCACACCGACCCGGAACACGCCCTGACGGACGGGGCGCAGTCGATCACGCCGGCGCAGTTCAATCAGATGATGCAGGCGGTAAAAAAGATCGCGGCGGCGGTGGATCGGGAGGTGTGAATTGGAAACGGGTGAGCAAGCTGACGCCGATTTGCGCGGGAACCCCATTCTCGCTTCGGCGTTTTTTCCATGCTCCGCCGCCGGTGGACCGCATTCATGCCAACTGCCATCGTGTCCTTCAACACGCATTGGACGCGGCGGGTTTGTGGAATGAGGCGCTTGCCGAAGCCGCACCGGCGGTCTACCACGGCGATGAGGACGCCGCGGCTCGATTTCCTGTGCTCGGATTGTGGTATTCAACGCTCATCGAACTGACGCGCAAGGAACCTGAATCGGAGCGACTGTTGAACGGCGGTGGAAATCTCGGCGACCCACCAGCCGGAGCGTGCTTTACGGCGTGTTGGCTGACGCCAGCGGGCCGGGCTGTTGTGCAAAGACTCATTGCGGAACATCCGGATTGGAAGGAAAAGCTGATCGATGCCAAGCGTTAGGTAGTGGGTGGCTCAACCACCCAGCAAATACTCCACCACATCCCGAGCCGTGTACGTTTCCCGGCCGTCCTTTAGCAGACGCGAGAGGCGGACGACATCGTCGCCGGCGGTGACCAGGGCCAGTTCGTGTTGGCCATCCTCGAGCGGTTGGCCGAGGCCGATGTTGGCGAACAGGGCGTTGCAGAGGCATTTGCGGCCGAGGGTGTCGGCCTCGTTGCCGCCCTTGGCGACATATTGTTCGACGGGTTCGGCCGGGCAGCGATAGCCGACGGTGCCATCTTCGCGGCGGTAGAGGCGGCGCAGGCCGCCGATGTCGCATGTGCGCGTGCGCTGCTCGTAGGTCTGCGGTTCCGAGAGCGTGCCTTCCAGACGCGAGACCTTGAACGGGAACCCGGTCGGCGAGGCCTGGGGATCGGTGAACACCACGGCCGTGCCGCTGCGGCTGAGGCCCAACACCTGCCGTTTCAGTTCCTCGGTGACACTGGATTCGGCGCAGAACGCGAAGACGGTTCCGACCTGGATTCCCTGTGCCCCGGCCGCCAGAGCTTCCTTCAACCGGCCCGGCTCGGCAAAACCGCCCGCCAGCCAGAATGGCAGGCCCAATTCGCGCATGGCCGCCAGATCGACATCATCGCGCTGGCCGTAGACAGGCTCGCCCAGTTCGCTGAGTTTCAATGGCCCGCGCGGCGGGGCGTTGTGTCCGCCAGCCGTCGGACCTTCGACCACGAATCCATCCACCCGGCCGTTCGATTTGCGAGCCAGGGTCATGGCCAGCACGACCGAGGCGACGATCGCCAGGAATTTAGGCCGGGCCAGGTTCGGCGTCATCCCCAGCACCTGCGTCGGATCCAGGCGGCAGGTGAAATGATCGTCGGGCCTGGCATCCTCGACGTCGAAGCGCATCTCGGCGGCCTTGCCGGCGGCGAAGGCGTCGAGAATGCCCGGTATGGACCGCGGGATTCCGGCGCCCATCAGGATATAGTCCACGCCGGCCAGCATCGATCCCAGCAATTGCGGCAGGGTTGGAATCTGCATTTTCTCGAGGTAATTGATGCCGACAACGCCGTCGTGGCCCTCTTTCGCCAGCCACACCTCGACGAAATTGGCCACTACGGTAAGTTCGAGGAAGGGCAGGGGCAATTCGATCCGCGGCATCGTCACGGGAGTGAACGCTTCGTCGCTGCCCTTGCCCCCGGCGACGTAATAGCGGTCGAGTATGCGCTGGGCCATGGCCGGAACCGGGAATTTCGCCAGCGCCCGCCGGATATGACCGCCAGGATCGCCGCGGCCGAGGCGCCGTGACAACATCACCGCCAAACCCGTCCCCGACACGACGCCGAGTTGTCCCAATTGCGAAACGGCCCGCGCGAGCGGCCACCCCGATACCCCCACGCCCATGCCGCCCTGAATGATGGTGAATGCCAACGTGCTGTTTTCCTGCTTCCGGTAGAAGCCAACGGGCATAAAGAATACACGTCGACCAAGGCAGGCAGGCGAGAAGGAAAAGCGCGGCACCGGAAGGCTGTTGCCAAGCCGCTTCGTCACCAACCAATGAGGATATCGTAGCGTGTCGAATCACGACTCGCCAGCCGGATTCTTTCGCCACAGCAGGAAAATTTTCTGCCAGGCAGAGACCGGTGGCTGCCGGGGCGTCGAAAGGCCCGACCCGTCAGCGGTTTCCCGGGGGCTGACTCAATGCAACTTGCAGCGACAAATACCACGGCACGTCCGTCAATCCGCCCCACCCGTCTGGGTTGGTCGTGGTCTCGAAATCTTTCTGGATGTCGTCGTCATAAGGCGCCAGCGCCGTCCAATATCGCTTTTCGGATTTGGCCGTGGCGATCAAATGGGCCAGGTCGGTCTTGTCGAAGATCAGGCCGTGCTCGTACGCGGCCACGATCCCGCCGGCGTCGATCTCGTAATAGCCGCCGTTGGGATGAACCCCGACCCAGTGCTTTGTGGACCCATCGGGCTGCAAATCCCAAGGCCCGGCCGGCTGCCAGTAGTTCCAGATCTCGTACGTCCCGTCAGCCTTGAGCTTCATGCGGGATTTCATGAGTTTGAACCATTTTTCGGCCCGCGTTTTGTAGATGGGCTTCTGCGTGGCATCCGACATCGCCAGCAGCCACTGAGCCACCAGGTTGGCCTTGTTGTTCGGGTGGGAAAAGCCGATGTCCGGCGAATTCCGCTTGTCGTAGCCGGCCGTCCACTTGCCGGTGGCGGGATCGAATCCGTACGGCAGGACGATCGTGATATTGCCGCCGCCTTCGGTATCGCGCCAGGCGCCGCGCTTGTCCCATTTCTCGAAAATCGTCTCGGCAAGCTGGATGTAACCCGTGGCCTTGTCGCCATATTTCTCCTTCAGCGCCGGCGTCTTGAGAATCCGGTCGGACATCATGACCACCGGCCGCAGAACCATCGCATCGCCGAGCAGGCTGTCGGCGTTGAAATCGTTGAGTTTGTCAACGTCGGTGCCGGCCGCGCCAAGTTTGGGCCAGCCGGGATAACCATCCGGCTCGATGGTTTCGCGTTTGATCCAGGAATCGGTCCAGTCGACGAGCATGTCGATCCATTGGGTGTCCTTGGTGGACATGTAACCGTAATAGAAGCCGTTCATGAGCGGCGACATGAGCCAGCCGGTTTCTTCGCCCAGTTCCTTGTCGCAATAACGGTTGCGGGCCTCGTTCCTGATGCTCTTTTCCCAACGGGTTTGCCAGTCGGTCAATTTGGCCGGAGACATGGCGAGCATCACATGGCGGGTGGTCGGCGCATCAGACGGCCGGGTTTGGGCCAGAGAAAAGCCCTGGCCGAAAATGGCCAGAGAAAGAAACACCGCGCACGCGAGTGGAATTCTGTTCATGATGCACCGCCTATCTGGGAGCAAATCGCATGGCCGCTCGGCGCCGCCGAACCCGACCGAGCGGCCATTGTAGCCGCAGGCAACCTACACCACACAGAGATCTACTCTGCCTTGGTCGCGGCGATTTCGTAGGAAGATGCGATTTCGCCGTTGGGATGTTGCGGGCTGGCGGCTCTGGGCGGGTAAGAGCGGACATACTCCACGCGCACCTTTTCCGATGTGACGGTCACGCGCACATGCCCGGAATTGCCAAGAAACGTGCCCTGTTTGTAGCCGTAGGTTTCCAGATCGCGAATGCGATCGTTTCCGGCAAAGCTTGGCTGCGGAACCATCTGATACACAATCCCGTCCAGTTCCTGTCGGGCGAAAAAATTGTCATGGGCCTTGAACACGGCCGCAACATGATTTTGCACCAGCAACTGGTGAACGGGCATATCCCACCCCTGACGGTGCTGCTTGAAACCTTCGCTGCCATCGAGGTTCTTCCCGCCCCATTCGTTGAACGACGCTACTTCGACGCCGCCGCGTGCGGCCGGATCGCCGGTGAGAAGATTATGGATAAACACGAACTTGAATCTGGCCCGGCTGTGGGCAAGGGTTTGTTCGAGCCACTGATACTGCGGCAGGCCGAGCGACCATGCCCAGCCGTCATGCACGCCGCGCTCGGGCACCGAATTCCAAAACGGATCGAGCACGACGAAGAGGGCGTCACCCCATTCCCAGGCGTAATAATCCTGAAGTAGATCGCAATGCGGCTTGGGCGTTTTGTTCCCGGCAAAGAAATCGTCGGGAACGGGATTGGGGAAGTAGCATTTGCGCGTCAGGTTTGACCACACCGCAAGGCAATCGCCGGTGCCGTCGTCGTATCTGTTACTCTCGCCATCGTGTGTGCCCAGGGCCAAAAGGATCGGCGTCGAGCACCCAATCCGGCCGAGGTAGTAGCGCTCGGCCAGATATTGCCGCGCGGCCTCGTCGCGGCTGGCGTGCTTGTCGGTCATGAACAGGTTACCCAGGTCGATATTGAAATCAGGGCTGTCAGCTTGGATATTGGAGAGAGTCCGAAGATACACATTGGGATCGGTATGGCCGTCAAGATGCGCGTCCGCGGTCAGCGTAAAGGCGAATCCCGCTCCCGCCAGCCGTGCGGTGTGAAAGGTGTATTCCGGGCTGCTGCTGAACTCCTGCGTGCCGGGCGGACGCGAGCGGAATTGATAGTAATAGCGGGTGTCGGCCTGCAGGGTTCCGATCACGATTTCGAGCGGCGAGTCTTTGTCAAAATGCTGCGCTGGCGTTTGTGCCACATAAGTCTTGGGCTGCGTCCCATAGACGACATACCCTTCCATGTCCTGATAGGTCAGCACGCTCAGTGTGATGGCCGTCTTCTCGGGACGCGCGAGGATCAGATCATACGCATGGGCGGGAACGGTGAGGTTGAAATCGCTCGCCGCCTCCTTGGCTGGATTTGCAATGGCCGTGGTCGGCTTGGGATCATCCGCCACCGCCTTCGGGCTCATCGACCAGAAAGCGAAAAGAACGGCGCCGCAGATGGTCAGCGATCTAGGCATGAGCGGGTTTCGCCTTGATGCTGTAGGAATGTGCGATGTCGCCTGTCTTCCGCCCGGCGGTTTCATTCTTGGGCAGATAGCTCCGCACATAGTCGACTTTCACCTGCTGCGGGGACACATCGACGCGCATGTACCCTGAGTTCGGCAGCTTGACGCCAGACCCATAGCGGTCTTCGTTGTAGGCGACATAGCCCATGTCCGCCGGCATCGGAAGTTCCTGATAGACGATTCCATCCCGTTCCTGCCGCACGAAAAGGTGGTCGTGGCCCTGGAAGAAGATCGTCACGCCGTGTTTCACCATCAACTGATGCACGGGGAGCTCCCAACCCGGCCGCTTCTGAGCAAACTCCCAATCACCACGCTTGTTCCGGCCGCCCCATTCAAACAGATCGCACTCATCGACGCCGCCCCGGCCGGATCCGAGAACGTGATGGGCAAAGACGAATTTGTACTTGGCGTTGCTTTGTTCGAGCGTACGTTTGAACCACTGGTACTGCGCGTCCCCGAGCGTGATGTCCCACCAGTCGCGATCCTTGGCCCCGCCGGCATCGCCGCCGCCCAGCGGGCTGTCCACCTGGACCGGCGAATGCCAGTAGTTATCCAGAACCACAAAGAGCGCATCGCCCCAGGTCCAGGCGTAATAATCCCGCAGCGGTCCAATCGGCTTCAATGGCTCGGTATCGCCGGTGTAAAACGCATCTTGAAGCGGCATCGGAAAATAACGGTTGCGGGCGTTTTGGGCCCAGACCGCCACATCATGCCTGACATCGGTTTGGTTCAGATTGAACAGCGATGCCTGCTCGTGATTTCCGTTCAACAGAAACAGCGGCGCCGATTGCGCCACCAGTCCGAGAAACGGCCGCTGTAGCGTATAGCAATTGGCCACTGTCTGGGCCGTGTAATCCCGCAGCGTATCCACGCTGAAATCGTCCCCGATGCAGATATAGAAATCCGGCTGCACGGATGCCGCGCCGAGTAGCGTGCGGGCATACAAGTCCGGATTGCTCATCTGGGGACGTTCCGGATGCGAATCGCCTTGAATCGCAAATGTGAAGGTACTGCCGGCGGGACGTTGTGTATGAAAACGACACTCGGACCGGGCGGCGAAGGCAGTTTCGCCGGGCTTGCGATGTTGCAGGCGATAGAAATATCGCGTGTTCGGCAGCAGGCCATCGAAGATCACCTCGATCGGCTCACCGGCGGCAAGCGACAGCGTCTTGGTCCTGTGGTTGTAATTCCCCGATGATATACCGTACTCGAAATACCCCTCCATCGGCTCGCTGGCTAACGTACTCACGGTGACCGAGCGGTCGCTTACGCGCCCCAGCACGAGCGACAACACGCCAAATGCCGCCAATTCCGGTGGCAGTGGATATTCTCCCGGCCGCCTTTTCTGGCCACCGCCTGCTCTTGGCGCGATTGGGCCGGTCGTCTGCCCTGTCGCCGGCGCGACGAGCCACGCCAAGGCGGAAGCGATAATCCCCAGGAATGACCTTCGGCTCGTAAAGAACTTCATACGTCTGGCCCTTGTCTTCGGCACCGCGATTATCTTGCCCCTGGCTGCCCAACTCCAAACAGGAAGTCCGTATTCTCTATCGTCGGCATGGCGATCGGGTCTGAGTACAGGAACGGGCCTTTGGGATCGGATGGATCGGTCGTCCGCATCTTGGCCAGCGTTTGCTTCTGCGCAGGCGACAGCGACTTGCCCACCTCCGCGAAGGCCGTGGCATAGAAGTATGACATCTCGCCATCCAGTTCGCCGTAGCGCCTCGAAAGCGACTGCACCCTGTCGTTATCCGCGGATTCTCCCTTCTGGAATCGCCGCAGTTCGGTCGCGATGGCCCGGCGCGTTGTGACGATTTCGCCCAAATCCTTGCGCTGGAGATCCAGTATGTCCGTGACGTGCTTCCGCTGTCCATCCGTCAACGCCGCCAGAAAAGCCGCGCCGCTATCGCCGGTGAGCGA
>CAYQTE010000132.1:0-7501 GCA_964420285.1 uncultured Tepidisphaeraceae bacterium | reverse complement strand
CCGGGCGAAAGCCGTGCTGGATAAAATGCAATCAGATTGAGACACTACACTAGCGTACGCTGTTGCGCACGGCACGAGCAAGGATTGGTATGCCCATTTCAAGGACTGGTACATCAACGCCGATGGTAATAGCCTTCCGGGCAGTCTTGTCTTGCCGACGGCCGATCTGGTTAATGCCGAGTGGCACCCGAACACGAGGGTTGTCGACCAATTGAGCTTCGACAACGGCCACTCCTACAACGGCCAATGCCCCTACCACTTCGACCCCGACGGCACGCTGGTCTATTTCCGCATCGCGGACGGCCATCTGTATCGCGTCCACTGGAAGCCGGATGATGCGACGACTGCGCCAACGACCATGCCATGACTCCAGTACTCGATCCACTCCCCCCCGAGTGCGGGGAGAGGAAGAGGAAAATGGTGGGCGCGGCAAATGGCATGCGTTCGCCGGGCATTTCATCAAGCGTATTTGATGCCCCGCCGGACGGCCGATAGTATTGTGGGAACAGGAGTGGGCGATATTTGCCCGCAAGATGGCTTATTCACTGAACGATCGGATTCTTTCCAGCGGCGCGGATGGTGCGGCGGGCGCGGTTGCCGCGCCGGCGGTGGTTTCGCGCAAGCCTTCCTGGCTCAAGGCCAAGCTGCCCGGCGGGCCGGAGTATGGGCGGCTCATGGCCCTGGTCACCGAGCAGAACCTGCACACGGTATGCCAATCGGCCAAGTGCCCGAACATGGGGGAATGCTGGGCGGCGGGCACGGCCACGGTCATGATCCTGGGCGATGTCTGTACACGGTCGTGCGGGTTTTGTCATATCGCCACCGGCCGGCCTCCCGTGCTCGATCTGGATGAGCCGCGGCGCGTGGGGCTGGCGGTGCGGGAGATGAAATTGCGCCACGCCGTGATTACCAGCGTGAACCGCGATGAATTGCCCGACGGCGGCGCTGGCGTATGGGCGGAGACAATTCGGCAGATTCGAGCGCAATCGCCGTGGACGAAGATTGAGGTGCTGATCCCGGATTTTGCGGGGGATTGGGCGGCATTGGACCTGGTGCTCGTCGAGAAGCCGGAGATTCTCAATCACAACGTGGAGACCGTGCCGCGTTTGTACAAGCGCGTGCGGCCGCAGGCGAAATACGCCAGGTCGCTGGAACTGCTGCGGATTTCGCGCGATCGCGGGCTTGTAACCAAGACCGGAATGATGCTGGGTCTGGGCGAGGAGGCCGGCGAGATCGAATCCGTGCTGGACGATCTGGTCGCGGCCGGTTGCCAGATTCTGACCCTGGGCCAATACATGCAGCCGACGGCCGCGCATCTGCCGGTGGAGCGGTGGGTTCATCCGGACGAATTTGCGCGGTGGAAGGAATTGGGCCAGAGTAAGGGCCTGCGTCACGTCGAATCCGGCCCGCTGGTTCGGAGCAGCTATCACGCGGAAAAGCAGGTTGACGCACACGCGGCGGCGAGGTGAAGCATGCCGCAGATGCGCAATGTGAACATCTTTGTTGACGTGGACCTTACGCTCGTTGACCACGCGGGTGTCGCGCTTCCCGGCGCGGCGCGGGCGATGCGCGTTCTCTTCGACGCAGGCTGCCACTTGTTCTTATGGTCGACGGGCGGGGCGGAGTATTGCCGGCAGATCGCCGAGCGGCTGGAAATCGCGGGCCTCTTTGAAGCGTTCCTGCCCAAGCCGGATATCTATATCGACGATATGCCCTCCACCATTTTCAACGGGCTGCTTTTTGATGTCGGGAAAGAGCAATCGTGGGTCGAATTGGCCGAGCGCATCGTTCGCGAACATGTGCATCCATCGGAATGCCGGATTCCCGGGCGCTTGTGAACAGATCACTGCTCCACTGCCTCTGGACCTTTGCTTGAGCGATTCGTGTAGGGTCCGCATTGCGGACCTTTGGCCGAGCAACTGAGAAGTGGTCCGCGGTGCGGACCCTACAAGATCCAGGGCGAGGTATCAGACGGGTTTGGTTGTTCGTCGCCCGGGGACGAAGGAAATACCGGCGGCTTTGCGGGCGGCGGGGAAGGTGCCGAAGAGTCGCACAGAGGCTCCATACAGAGCGGGATCGGAGCGGCGCATGGCTGAATCGGAGACGTTGGCGCCGGATTTCTTCAGGGCTTTGAGCGAGGAAACGACCAGCGGTTTGGACCACGATTTGCGCTGGCGGACGGAATCGGGCGGGATATTGGCGGCCGTCAGTGCGGCGTCGAATTTGCCAAAGGCGCGGATGGCGGCGGCGTGAAGGCCCTGATCGTCGGCCTGAACCGCCCCGCTGTTGACGGCCTGCCCGTCACGATGGCGGGATTTGAGCTCGAACAGGATCGTCTCCCTGTTCCAGCGGCGATAGGGGCTGACATCGTCGGCGTCGAGGCCGGCGGCCTGCAAGGCCCGATCCCACCGGCCGAAGAGCCGCGTCTGGGTCGCGGCGAAAGCCGCCCTGCCCAGCTCGTCGCGGCGTTTGGTGACGGCGCCCCAGTTCAAATCCTGGCCGCCTCGGCGGGCCTGCTTGATGAGCTTGATGATGGCCTGCCGAGTCCATCGCGGCCGGCGGAGAACACTTAAGTAGTCAATGCCAGCCAGTTCCACGGCTTTGCGGTAGGAGCCGAACTGAACCGCGGCCGCCGACACCAGCGATTGCGCCGTGCTCGCCATGTGGTTGTAGGAGATATCCGCGCGGGCGCGATGAAGGCGCTTCAGTTCCTGTACGATCGTTGTTTTTGTCCAACTCATTTGCTCGCAACTCTACAGCAAATAATGAATCTGGACAACTCGCGACGCGCGTGGTCATGCGACGACCGATATGTTCTCCGGCGGGATGGCGCCGCTTTCGAGGATGTAATTGTCGTTGGTGCCGTAGATGAGACTGTCGTTCGTCGCGGCGCCGGCGAAAATCTGGTCGTCGGTTCCGTTGACGCAGTAGAACGTGTTGTTGCCCTGGCCGCCGTAGAGCTGGTTGGTGCCGGCGCCGCCATTGAGGGAATCGTCACCCAGTCCGCCGCGCAGGAGGTCATTGCCGAGGCTGCCAAAGAGGGTGTCGTTGCCTTTGCCGCCGGCGAGGGTGTCATCTCCCGCTCCGCCCTTGATCGAATCGTCGCCGGGGCCGCCTGCAATACTGTCATTGCCGGCCCCGCCGCCGAGCGTGTCGTTGCCTGGCCCGCCCATGATGGTGTCATCGCCGGGGCCGCCCTGGACACTGGAGCCTGGAACGCCGGTGCCGAGCGAGACAAAGTCGTTGCCGGCGCCGGCTTCGACATCAATGGACGTTATCTGCGGCAGCGCGAAAACGCCGATCTCCTGCAAGTTCATGGTGATGATCAGGTCGTTTCCACTGGTCGTCAGGCTGATGACATCATCGCCGGAAGTGCCGGTGACCAGCAGGTGGCCGCTGCTCAGTTGGGCGGCGGATGACTGAATATTGAAGGCCGGCGACAGAAATCCGCTCAGGGAGTCGGCATTGTCGGCGGCGGCCAGCGTGTACGTGCCGGCGGCGCTAAAAAGCAGATTGGCAAACGTGGCCACGCCGTTGACGGCGGCGGCAGTGAGAGTGCCTGTGAGGGTGCCGTGGCCGGACGCGATGGATACACTCACATTTGATTCATCGCCGCTGACGAGATTGCCGTAGGAATCCTCGATGCTGACGACGACGGCCGCCAGCGCGGTATTGATCGAGCCGCCGGTGGGCTGGGTGGTGAAAGCCAGCGATGCGGCGGCGGCCGGGACGACGGCAAATCCGGTGGAGTTATAACCGCTCAGGCCATCGGCGGCGTCGGAGGCAGCCAGAGTGTAATTGCCGGCGGTGGTGAGCTGTACGCCGGCGAAAGTGGCCACGCCGCCAGTGGCGCCGGCGGATGTGGCGCCGCCAAGCGGACCGGGGCCGCTGACGACGACAAGGGCGACGGTGTCGGTATCGGTGTTGACGAGATTCCCGAAAGCATCCTTGATCTTGACGACGATCGCGGGGGAAATGTCATGGCCGGCGATGACGCCGGTGGGCTCGGTGGCGAAGACCAGTTTCGCGGGGGTGCCGGGGGTAATCGTGACGGAATGGGACGGGCCGGTGATGCTCAGGTGGTCGGCGACATCGGCGGCCGCCAGAGTGTAGGTTCCGGTGGTGTCGATCTGGACATCGCTGAAGGTGGCGACGCCGCTGGTGGCGGGAACGGAGGTCGAGCCGGCAACGGTGGCGGTGGGAGTCAGCGAGATGGTGACGGCCGCGCTGTCGCCGGTGACGATGTTGCCGAAGGTATCCTCGATATCGACAACGGGCGACGGCGCGAGGGTATCTCCCGCGGCGGCGCTGGCCGAAGAAACCGCAAAGACCAGTTGTGCCGGGGCGGCGGGGTTGATGGCGACCGATGTGCCGGGATTGCTGCCGGCAAGTCCATCGGTCGTGTCGGTGGCGGCGAATGTGAATGCACCGGCGGTGTCGATCGCCAGGGTGCTGAAGGTGGCGACGCCGCTGACGGCGGAGACGGCGGTCGAACCGGTGAGCACACCGGCGGTGCGAAGCGAAAGCGTGACGGTCGAATTGTCGCTGGCGATGACATCGCCGAATGAGTCCT
Organism: uncultured Tepidisphaeraceae bacterium; assembly: GCA_964420285.1. GTDB lineage: Bacteria > Planctomycetota > Phycisphaerae > Tepidisphaerales > Tepidisphaeraceae > CAYQTE01. Next base: position 2,928 of record CAYQTE010000132.1, on the reverse strand, counting down.
CGATGTTCACGACAACCGATGGCAGAGTCGCGCCTGCGGCGACGGACGTGCCAGAGGCCAGGGAGATGAGCAGTTGTCCCGCCGCGGACGGCGCGACCGAAATGCCGCCGGACGTGGCCACGCGCGCGCTGTCGGCAGCGTCGGAAGCGGCCAGCGTGTAAGTGCCGGCCTCGTCCAGCGTGAGGTTCGAGAACGTGGCGACTCCGTTGTGAGCGGCGACAGTGAGCGTACCGCCGAGCGATCCCGGACCACTGCTCACCGACAGCGTGATGCTGGAATCATCGCTGGTCAGCGGGTTGCCGCTCTGATCGAGGATATCGACGGTAACGGAGAACGGCGTGCCGGCCGTGGCGCTGGCCGGAGCGCTGACGCTCAGCCGTGGCGTCAGGCCGGGCACCAGGACATTGGCCCGCGGCGTGCCCAGGCCCCATTGGGCGTTGTAAGCGACGCTGGTGGTGCCGGTGTCGAGATTGTAATCGCTGGCGGGCGACGCATAGAGGGCATCAAGAGCCTGGGCGCTGCTGAGTGACGAGGCCCGCACCTGGTCGGCCAGTGCAAAAAGCGCGGACCATTGCGGCGCGCCGAAACTGGTGCCGAAACCGTCGGACCAGCCCTGGCTGGTGTTGTAGGCATAAAAGCCATCGGCCGCGAACGCCACATCCGGCATCACGCGATCCGATCCGGATATCCCGCTCACGCCCTGCTGGAAGGAGGGAATCGGCTCATATCCGGCACTGGCGCCGAAGGCGGTTCCGCCCAGGCCGTTGTTCCAGACGATCTCGTTGAGATAGTCGCCGGTGGAACCGAGGGTCAGGACGGTGCCGCCGACGCAGACCACGTCGGGGGACACGGAGGGCCATTGCACTTCGTTATAGGTGTCCCCCGCCGCCATGACGAAAGTCACGCCCGCTTCGATGAAATTGCTGTCGAAAGTCGTTTCGTCGAACGTTTCCTGGCCGATGCCATAGCTGGAGGAGACGACGGCCGCCGACGGCAGGCCGAGGGATGCCGCCAGCGCCGGCGACTGGTTGGCGGCCTCCGCCAGGTCGGAGCCGCTGACGCCGATTTGCGGGTTGGAGGCGTCGGCCTCGACGACAACGATATTGGCCGACGGCGCGATCGCGTGCGCCCATTCCACGTCGATGTCGATCTCGAAGTCGGTCTGGTTGGTCTGGTCGGGATTGTTGCCGCCCGATTGCACGACAGTGCCCTGTTTGATGATGACCGTGCCGTTCTGATCGATCACGCTGAGAAAGCCGGCCGAGGCGGGATTGGCGCCGATGGAAAATTGCTCGTCAAAGGCGACGATATCGGCCAGAAGATGCGGATCGTTGTCGATGCCGAGAATCGCAATCGTCTGGCCGGCGCCGCTATAGCCCTGCCCGTAAAGCTGCGAGAACCCGTAGGCACGCTGCACCTGGGCGGGCGATTGCCCGATGATCATGCCGAGCGTTGAGCTGGCGGTGAACGAAGCGGGACCGTGCGCGGAAAAGGCCAGCGATGCCGAGCCGGTCATGTTGCCCGCCGGCGAAAACGTCGAGCCGCTCAAGGCCGTGTTCAGGGCCGTCAAGCTGCCGCTGACGTCGACCGCCGCGGAGCCGTTGGCGCCGGAAATGACGCTCAGGCCGGTCATTGTTGAGAATGCGAACGTGCCGCCGGTGGCGGTGACGCTTATGGAAAATGTGCCCGATGCGCCGGCGTCGACCAGGGCGATGAGATCGCCCGTCGCGGCGGAGAAGGTGTAGGCGGCATTCTCGTTGACAAGGACAGTCGAGGGCGTCTGAAAACCGTTGGCCGGCGTCGTGGACGTGATGTTGCCACTGGTCACCGGGGTGTCTGTACCGTCGGAGGCGGCCAGCGTGTACGAGCCGGCCGTTGCCAGCGCCAGGTTGTTGAATGTCGCGACGCCGTTAACGGCAGGCTGTGTGATGGTTCCGGCCAGACCGCCGGGGCCGCTGTTGACGCCGATCGAGATGCTGGTGCTGTCAGCCGTCACGATGTTGCCGTTGGGATCTTCGACGGCGACGGTGACGGCGGGCCAGATTGTGGCGTCGGCGGCGACGTTGGTCGGCGGCTGACGGAAGACCAGATGATCGGTGACCGCGGCGGCCGAGCCGGCGAGCGACAGATCGTCGAACCACGCAATTCCCGTGGAATTGGCGAACTGGGCGGAGACGATCAGCGATGTGGCGTCGGCCGGCTTGGTGGGCAAAGTGAACGTCGCCTGGTATTGCGTCCAGGGGGTTGTGCCCGTGACCTGGCCGATGGTCGCGCCGGCAATGGCGCCGTCGGCCAGCGAGCCAAACGAGCCATTCACATAGGACAGCGTGATGTCAAACCCCGATCCGCCATGCACATCCTGCGAGCGGATGAAGCCGCTGAGCGTATACGATTGGCTCGGAACCAGAAGACCGGTGAGGTTTTGGTAAACGGTGTTGGTCGCGGCGGCCGAGTTGGCGACGCCCATCGCATCGCTAGCGCCCGTGTGGGGATCGCTGGTGTCGATACTGAACGCGGCGGCGGTGGTGGAGGCAGTCCAGTCGGTCAACTGCGATTCAAAGCCGGGATTGGAAATCAGGTTGGAAGAGAGGAGGCGTCGCGATTCGAGGGCTTCTGCGACGGCTCGCCAACACCGCCGGGCCGCGTTGCCGGCCCGGCCAGTTTTCCGGCCCCGTCGATCAGCCCAGCGGCCACGGTGCAATAAACTTCCCATCCGATGTCCCTCCGATGGACCAGTGCCAGGGGCACTCGACTCCTTGATTGTGCCGTCGACGGCCAGGCTCGGTCGCCCGATCGCATTTTCATGCCGCGACGCCGGAATCATTATACACGCCGGCGAGCGCGCGCCGAATCCCTGCGCCGAAAACTTCGTCGCGTACTTGCCGCCGTTGACGGATGGCCGCTAGGCCAGCGTGATATTCCCCGGCG
>CAYQTE010000131.1:0-7540 GCA_964420285.1 uncultured Tepidisphaeraceae bacterium | reverse complement strand
TCCCGGAGAGGTGGCAGAGCGGTTGAATGCGCCGGTCTTGAAAACCGGTTGGCCCGCGAGGGTCACGGGAGTTCGAATCTCCCCCTCTCCGTTCAAGAATGGGCGTATTTTTCGGATTGGTCGCGGCCTGCATGGCCGGCGGTGTCGCGGTGTTCGGCCCATCTTGGGTTGCTCTGGACGGCGCCGAGCATCAGCCCTTTTCCCCCAAACCAAACCGCGCCAGGACGCGGCGCTCCAGCGGGCCGAAAGCCCATTGGTCGGCCAGCATTCCCACCAGCACCATCACGATCATCACTGCGACCACCTTGGCCATGTCGGGGCCAAGCCGGGCTTCCTCCAGCAAATATCCCAGGCCGTGCGAATTGACGAAGACGTACACCAATTCGGCCCCCATCAGCGATCGCCAGGCGAAGCCGAAGCCCTGGCGCAGACTGCTTGCCAGTGCGGGCAGGCTGGCCGGAAGCATCACATACCAGTAGAGCCGCCAGCCCTTTGCCCCGAGCATCCGGCCTGCCCGCGCCTGCACGGGTGGGATTGTTGCCAGGCCGTCGCGCAAGGCGATGGCGAACGCGAAAAAGCTGCCCAGCACAAGCACGAACATGATGCCGATGTCATTATCGCTCAGGCCGAAGAGGATGATCGCCATCGGCACCCAGCAGACGCTGGGCAACGTCTGCATCCCCAGAAACAGCGGACCAAGAAATCGATCCAGCCACGCCCATCTCCACATCAACACGCCCAGCACCAGGCCCAGTGCCAGACTTATGAAGAAACCCGCCGCCAGGCGGATTGTGCTCACCCACAATGCGGCCGCCAGTGTGTCGCCGGATAGATCAACTCCGGCCGGGCCGCGCGGCCAGCCGGGAGTGTGGATGGGATTTCCGAAAGCGGTGCGGATGTGTTCCATCCGGAACAGAGCATCCAGAACATGGCTGGGCGCGGGAAAGATGTAGCTGCGCCAGCCGATGAGCCTATATGCCATCTCCCATGCCGCCAGAAGCGCCGCCCAGATCATCAACCGCTGCAGGCTTCCAATCATCCTGGGCCATTTGGGCGTTGACACGGTTTACCTCGTCTTCGATTTCCTTGCGGACGCGGCGGACCAGTTCGCTCATGTACGGGCTGTCCGGCTGCCGCGGATGCGGGAGGTCGATGGCGATCTCCGCGCGGATGCGTCCCGGCTGGGCATGCAACACAATGATCCGATCCGCCAACCGGACCGCTTCGCCCACCGAATGCGTCACGAACAGCACGCTCTTGCGGGTTTGCATCCACAAATCCTGAAGCTGTCGATGCAAGAGGGTGCGAGTCTGGGCGTCCAAAGCGGCGAACGGCTCGTCCATCAGCAGCACGGCCGGGTCCATCACCAGCGCCCGCGCGATGGCGATGCGTTGACGCATTCCGCCGGATAATTCATGCACCAATTTGCCGCCGCTGCGTGGCAGATGGACCATGGCCAGGGCCTGCTCGACGCGGTGGCGCCGCTCGGCCGCCGCAACGCCGGCCATCTTCAGACCGAATTCCACGTTTTGTGCCGCGGTCAGCCAGGGGAACAGCGCGTGATCCTGAAAGACAACTGCCCGATCCGGACCGGGACCGCGCACGCTCTGGCCGTCCAGTTCCACGCGTCCCTTGTCGGGTGCGATCATTCCGGCCGCAAGGTTGAGCAGCGTTGTTTTACCGCATCCGCTGGGTCCGACGACAACGACGAATTCACCCGGTGAAAGTCGCAAGGTGACATTTTCGATCGCCGCCGCGTGCGATGAGCCGAAACGCTTGGTCAGGCTCTCAAGATTCAAACGGCCGCGGTTTGCCGGGGCGGCGGAACCCCCACCCCAACCCTCCTCTTGAGTACAGGGAGAGGGGGAAGGAGGATTGCTTACCGCGTTCCCCAGGGTAGCGGGTGCGGGGGAAGAAGGAGCGCTCTCCGCGTCGCGCAGACTTTCGGCAAGCGTGGCGCGCGTCACGGCAACGACCTCAGCGGGCCCAAGTCGACCAGCTTTTGCAAATCCGGCACGCTGTCCACGAATCCCAATTCGGTTGTCCAGGCCGCCATGGTGCTTAACGTATCCGGCAGCGGATCATTGGTAAATGTCGTGCGATGCAGGGCCGCGGACAAAATGGCCGAATCGAACGTCTGGCCGGTCAAATTGTTCAGCGCCTCCGCCAGCGGCTTCACCTGATCATCCGGCGCGTCGGTCAGCAGCCTGGTCCATTTCTTGTGGACGGCCAGCACGCTTTTCACGACATCCGGATGTGCCGCCAGGAACTCCGGCGTCGTCACCACCAGCGTGAGCGTGAACTGCTTGCTCGGCCACAAGTCCTTCTCCTCGGCGATAACCCTCGCCCCGGTTTGCGAGACCAGGATCGACCCCCAAGGCTCCGGCACCCAGGCCGCATCGATCTGGCCGCGGGATATCAGAGTCACCAGTTGGTTATTGGGGATCGGATCGACTTGCCGCAAATCACTATGGAGTACGTCGCGAAGATAGTGCTTGGCCGATATGTCCTGGGTATTGCCGAGCTGCGGCGTGGCCAGTTTGTGGTTTGCCAGATCGGCCAGCGTATTCACCGGGCCGTCCTTTCTCGCGACGATGAGTACGCCGTTCGCCGCGCCGCCGGCGATGACGCGAAGAGCCTCGCCGTGGCTGGTTGCATAGGCCGATATGACCGGTCCGGGCCCGACATAGGCGATATCGATCTGTCCGGCGAACAGCGCCTGCATCAATTCCGGCCCGGCATTGAATTTCGACGTACTGAGTGATGCCGGCACCACAGCTTTGGCGAAATCGCCGCTGGAAACGCCCAGCACGGCCTGAGCGTGAGTTAAATTGGCGAAATAGCCGATGCGCACTACTTTGAGCGTTGCACCGGCCGTGGCATTGGTCGTTGATCCAGAGCCGCTGGGGCCGGGCATATCGGACGATTTTCCGCAGCCGGCCAGCGCCGCAAACACCAAAATCAGCGAAACAAAGACCTTCATAAAAGGCCACAATAAGCACGCGGTGGAGAACTATCAACTATTCCTACATGAAATATAGGATATTAACGCCCGGCCGAAATGCGTTTGCCGGAAATCCGTCTATAATGCCGCATATGACACACCCCGATGACAACCCCTTGTTTCGACCGCGCCGCCTGCGTCTCAATTCCGGCTTGCGCGATGCCCTCCGCGAAGTCCGCGTCCGCGCCGCCAATATCATCGTTCCCGTCTTCGTGACCGAGGGCAAGGGCGTGCGCAGCGAAGTACCCTCTATGCCCGGCGTGTTCCAAATGTCGGCCGATCTCGCCGTGCTCTGGCTGGCGGCGCGGGCAGCCGAGGGGTTCGCGGCCTATCTCATCTTTGGCGTCATCGATAAGAACAAGAAGGATGCCAAGGGATCGCCCGCGCTTGACCCCGACAACGTCGTCTGCCGACTCCTCCGCGCCACCAAAGAGGCCAAAGTCCCGATGACCGGCATCACCGATCTCTGCTTCTGCGAATACACCAGCCACGGCCATTGCGGGGTTCTCACGGCCGATGGTTCCACCGTCGCCAACGACGCGACCGTCGAGCGGCTGGTGACTCAAGCGATCAATCACGCCAAAGCTGGCGCCGCGGCCGTCGCGCCCAGCGGCATGATGGATGGAACCGTCGCCGCATTGCGAAAGGGGCTGGATGCGGCCGGGTTTGAGGATGTCGCGGTCATCGCCTATTCGGTGAAGTACGCCAGCGCGTTCTACGGCCCGTTCCGCGAGGCGGCCGATTGCGCGCCGGCCTTCGGCGATCGCCGCTCTTATCAAATGGACCCGGCCCGCGGAGTCCGTGAGGCGATTCTCGAAGCCCAGCTCGATGTCGAGCAAGGCGCGGATATGGTGATGGTCAAGCCGGCCGGCGCTTATCTGGACGTTATCGCCGCCGTGCGTGATTCGGTGGATGTGCCGGTGGTCGCCTATCAGGTCAGCGGCGAATACGCGATGCTGGAAGCGGCCGCCCGCAACGGCTGGCTCGACGGCGAAGCCGCCGCTCTGGAATCCCTCATCGCCATCAAACGAGCCGGGGCGGACCTGATTATTTCCTATTACGGCGAGCGTCTGGCCCGGCGGTTGGACCGCTGATCGTCTTCAACAACCTCAAGATGTGCGTGTTCGGCAATCAGGCGTTTGCGCCCGCTCTTGTCGAACACCACCTCGACCCGCTCGCCCGAGCCGGAGTCGGACACATCGGCCACGGTACCGAGGCCAAACGTTGCGCTGTGCACGCGCTGGCCGACAGAAAACTCGCGGGGCTTGGCTCTGCCCGTCCATGCGGAACCCGATGACGACATCCGCGGCGAAAACGAATCGCCTCGATCGTCCGACAGCTCGATCACATCGAGCCGGTCCGCCGGCATCTCATAAACAAACCGGCTGGTGATCGCCCGTTTGGTTTCGCCGCGCACCATGCGCGATGCCGCCCGCGATAGCATGAGCCGCTGCTCGGCCCGCGTGATCCCGACAAAGCACAGCCGGCGCTCTTCCTCCATCTGGTCCGGATCGGTCAGCCCCCGCTCGTGCGGAAGAATGCCGTCCTCCAAACCCAGAATCGCCACCACCGGGAATTCCAAACCCTTGGCCGCGTGAAGCGTCATCAACGTCACCGACCCGCCGCCGGGATCGAGATGATCCACGTCGCTCACCAAACTCACGCGCGACAGGTAATCATCCAGCGAGCCTTCCGGATTGTCGCGATCATACTCGGCCGCGGATGTGATCAACTCGCTGACGTTCGCCACCTGCTCAGTCTTGTCGGGGTCTTCCTTCTTGAACACCGCATCCAGCCCGCTCTTTTGCACGACCTTATCGACCAGCGCCCGCACCGGGAATATCCGCCCGTCCACGGCCCCGGCGCGCAGCGATTCAATGAGGCCCACAAATTGTCCGATCCCCGATTTCGCCTTGGCGGACAATGTTGAAATCTCACCGGCCGAGCGCAGCACGTCCCACATCGACATCGACCGCTCGACGCTGGCCGCTTCGAGTTGTTTCTGCGCTGCATCACCGATGCCGCGCGTCGGCACATTAAGCACGCGCGCCAGGCTGACTGGATCATTCGGATTGTGAATCACCCGCAGATACGCCAGCACATCCTTGATTTCCTTGCGGTTATAAAACTCGACTCCGCGGGCGATCTGATACGGAATCGCAAGCTGCCGCAGCGCACCCTCCATGACGCGCGACAGCCAGTTCATCCGATAGAATATCGCCATCCCGCTGTACGGAATCTCCTCCTTGTCGTGCAGACGCTGAAGCTCGCCCGCGATCGTGATCGCCTCGGCGTGCTCGTCGGCGCACAGGAACAGCCTCGCTTTTTCGCCGGCCGGGTTTTGTGTCCACAGCGACTTTTTCTTTCGCTGCTGATTCTGGGCAATCAATCCCGACGCGACAGCCAGGATGTTCTGCGTCGAGCGGTAATTCTGCTCCAGCGGAATGACCTTGGCGTTTGGATAATCCTTTTCAAATTCCAGAATGTTCCGGATATCCGCCCCGCGCCAGGCGTATATGGATTGATCCGGATCGCCCACGACCGCGATGTTCTGCCCGCGCGACGCCAGGGCGTGCGCCAGAATGTATTGCGCCCGGTTGGTGTCCTGGTATTCGTCGATCATGAAATAGTTGAACCGATCCTGCAATTCCCCCAAAATCGCCGGCACATCCCGCAGCGCGATGGCCGTCTTGAACAGCAGATCGTCAAAATCCACCGCTCCCGCGGCCGTCAGAAGTTTCTGATATTTCGCATACGCCCGCGCGACGGCCTTTTGATAATAATCCGACGCCCCACTGGCAAATTCCTCCGGCCCGACAAGCTGATTCTTGGCCGTGCTGATTGCCGCCGCGATTCCGGCCACCGGGAAGTTATCCTTGGAAAGCTCCAGCGCCGCCATCGCCTCCTTGAGCAACTTGGTCTGATCCGAACTGTCGTACACCTGAAACCGCGGATCCAGCCCCACCTTCGCCGCATACGCTTTGAGAATCCGCAGACACAGCGAGTGAAACGTGCACACCATCGGCCCCGGCTGGTCCAGCTTCCCAAAATCCCGAATCGAACCCGGCAGCAGCGCCCCCACGCGCTGTTTCATCTCCCCGGCCGCCTTGTTCGTGAACGTGATCGCCACGATCGACGACATCGGGATCCCCACCGACGCCAGATACCCCACCCGCCGCGTCAACACCCGCGTCTTGCCGCTCCCCGCCCCGGCGATCACCAAGAGCGGCCCATCCACATAAGACACCGCCTCCCTCTGCGGCGGCGTCAAGTCTTCCAGAAGCGTTTCAGTCGATATCACGAAAAGCCATCCTTGGCCGCGAAAAAATGGCGGCTTCATTGGACTATACCGACCGCGCGAGGCGGCGGCTATTGCATGGCCGTACCCGGCGAGTGACAATATCCCGGGAAACAAACATGGCACATTCTACCCAAAAACTCTCGCGGATTCTGAGTGCGCCAATCCCGCGAATTTACCTCAATAGGGCGATAGCGCTCATCCTGATTGGCGGCTTTACCCTTTATGTCTACACGGTGGCAACCGTCTATTTCGAATCGATGCGGCGACGACCTGAACTGTATCGCATGGCTTCGATGGGCAACCTATTGCAGATCTATAATGCGCTCGGGAATTACACAGACAATCACAAAGGGGATTTCCCGGATTCGATTCCAACACTTTATATGGCGGAGAATCACATCTTCGCCAGCCATATCTTCGTTAACGGAATCGGCCCGGAAACCCCCGCGGTGGGCCCAACCACGCAGGCGATTGCCGATCAGTTGGCTGCCGGCGGCCATCTCTCCATCGTCTATCTCGGCCGGGGATTGGGCCCAAAGATCACGACGGCCAATACGGTAGTCGCCTACGAATTGCTCTCCGCGCCCAACGATGGCACAACCGTGCTCCTCGGCGACGGACAAGTGAAATACGTTGAGCCTGCCGTCATTCAGAAGATCATCAGCCAAGCCAACGCCGGCGTGTTTCCGGTCACCATGCCCTCGAATTGACAGCCCTGCGACCGGAAAACGGGACAGGTCCAATTATCAATTGGACCTGTCCCGTTTTTGGCTTCGCCTTGTTGGTGAACGTGATCGCCACGATCGAAGACATCGGGATCCCCACCGACGCCAGATACCCCACCCGCCGCGTCAGCACCCGCGTCTTGCCACTCCCCGCCCCCGCGATTACCAAGAGCGGCCCATCCACATAAGACACCGCCTCCCTCTGCGGCGGTGTCAGGTCTTCCAACAGCGATTCAGTCGATATCACGAAAAGCCATCCTTGGCCGCAAAAAAACGGCGGCTCCAGCGGACTATACCTACCATCCGCCGCCCCGGCTATTGGACGGCCGTGCCCCGCGCGCGTTAATCTCTTTCTTGGCGATCATGTCCGAATCCGATCAAAATCCGCCGCAGCCGCTGGACTATGCCGGCCCGCGCACGCCGCGCACGCGACGGCGAAGCGGGCGTGGCTCGCTTAGGGTCTGCCAATTTTTCTGTCGCCGGGTGATAATTGGGGTACCGGCCAGGAGA
>CAYQTE010000130.1:0-7699 GCA_964420285.1 uncultured Tepidisphaeraceae bacterium | reverse complement strand
GTGGCGGGCATATCGGCGGTGTGGACCTGCCTGATGAACGGGTGCATCTTCCTCTGCACGTCGGAGGCGAGCTTCTCGATTTCGCACACCGGCCCTTCCATGACGACTTCGACCCGGCCGTCGGGCAGGTTCCGCACGTAGCCGTTGACATCGTATTGGATGGAGAGATTCTTGACCGTGTAGCGAAACCCGACCCCCTGGACATTGCCGCTGTAATAAACGGTTCGTCGCTGCATGAGCGGTTCCCAAACTGCAGTCCCGTCGTGCCGGTCTCCAATCCGCCGGACTTGGACATTGTATCCCCGGCCACCGCCAAAACCAACGGATTCTTTTGCCCGCGACGCATGTTTGGGGAATCGGGCAGGAGGCGGGGATTTGCAGCGGGATAAATGCCCGGCCGTGTCACCTTGTCACCAAGTCACCTTGTCACCCAGCCTCGCCGCTGCCGTCCGAATATTCTTCCCCGCCGGACCTTGCAAGCCATCGGAACCTTGCCGACGATAGCGGCACCTATGCCCGAACCTACATCCGCCGCCGTGACCTTACCCGAGCAGGCGCTGGCCGAGCGCGTGCGCGGGGATTATGCCAATCTGGCCGCACAATCCGCGGGGCAGGATCCGCGGGCGTGGGAGCGGGTGCGCTGCCGCGTCTGCCATGCCGATGGGCTGGTGGAGATTCTTTCGTTAGGATTGATGCCGCCGGCCAATGCACTTTTGCGACCCACTGAGTTACAACAGGCCGAGCCGCGATTCCCGCTGGAATTGAAATTGTGTCAGTCGTGCGGCCTGGTGCAGCTTGGCCATGTCGTCCCGCCGGAGTTGCTGTTTCGGTCGTATCTCTTCTTCACCTCCACCAGCCGGGTGATGGTGGAGCACTTCGGCAGCCTGATGAACGACGCGGCCGATCGGTATGTCCCGCCGGGCGGGCTGGTCGTCGAGATCGGGAGCAATGACGGGACGGCGCTATCATCAATCCGGCGGCGCGACGTGCGCGTGCTGGGCGTCGATCCGGCCCGCAATATCGCGGTCATGTCGGCGTCGCGCGGAGTGCCGACGGTTTCCGAGTTTTTCACCGAGCCGCTGGCCCGCGAAGTTCGCCGCGTGGCCGGGCCGGCACATCTCATCGTCGCCTGCAACGTGCTGGGCCATATCGACGATCTGGACGACACGTTCGCCGGCATCGCCGCGCTCTTGGCGGATAACGGCGCGCTGGTCTTCGAGGTGCCCTACCTGCGCGATCTGCTGGATCGCTGCGAATATGACACCGTCTACCACGAGCATCTCTCCTATTTCGCGATCCGGCCGATTCTCACGTTGCTCTCGCGGCACGGCCTGCGATTGGAGCGCGTGCAGAATTTCCCTGTTCACGGCGGGACGATCCGCGTGACGGCCGTGCGCGGGAGCGGCGCTGCCGACGATGCGGCCGCGTGGGTCCAGCGCGAAAATGACGCCGGACTGCACAAACGCAGCGCCTTCGACGGCTTCGTGGCAACCGTTCAATCCCGCCGCGAATGGCTGCGCAAAACGCTGGCCGATCTCCGACAGCAAGGCCGCAGCGTTCTGGGCTATGGCGCACCGGCCAAGGCCGCCGTCGTGCTCAACTATTGCGGCATCGGGACCGATCTGCTGCCGGCCGTGATCGACTCGACGCCCGCCAAGCAAGGCTGGTGCATCCCCGGCACGCGCCAGCCGATTCTTCCGCCATCGGCGCTGGAATCTCGCCGGCCGGACGTGCTGCTTCTGCTGGCCTGGAATCACGCTCAGGAAATCCTCAATCGCGAATCCGCGTTCCGTGCGCGCGGCGGCCGATTCATCACCCCGCACGGGAAGGAACTTTGAAGGAACATTCATGACCCCAACGCAAGGCATCGGCATCGACGGCGTACTTTTGGTTCAGCCGACCGTTCATCGCGACACCCGCGGATTCTTCTTCGAGATTTTCCGCGCCAGTTGGCTGAAAGACCCGCGGCCGTTCGTGCAGTGGAACGTCTCGCGATCGACGGCCGGCGTGGTGCGCGGATTGCATTTTCATCGCAACCAATCCGATTACTGGCACGTGATCGACGGGAAATTGCTGGTGGCGCTGGTCGATCTGCGCCCCAAGTCGCCGACGCATCGCGTGGCCCGCTGCCTTGAACTGGACGCGGCCAACCCGCAAGCGCTGCTCATCCCGCCGGGCGTCGTTCACGGCTACCAAATCCTCACCGATGCCACGCTCCTGTACCTGGTCAACAACGAATACACCGGCGGAGACGAATACGGCGTCCGCTGGAACGACCCGGCCCTGGGCCTGCCCGCGCCATGGTACGATCGCCAAAATCCCATCCTCTCCAATCGCGATACACAGGCCCCGATGCTCAAGGATGCGCCGATATTCTAAACGTATGAAGCAGCCATGTCCGCCCCAACGCCTGAACCATCGGCCGGCAAGCCCGCCGTTATTTCTTACGGGCATCCAGATCCGTTGTTTCGGCGGATCAACCGCAACATCCCGCGCTTGCGCTGGCGGACCTGGCCGGCGATTGTTGTCGCGGCCTTGGCGGTTTGGTGGTTTGTCAGGGCGACGCCGGTATGGATGTCGCGACTGATCGCGATTTCCGATCCAAGCTCGAAGCTTGGGATTGGGAATTTGCCGGGGCCGACGGTCTCACCGGACGGGTCGAAGGTTGCATTCCGTCTGGACAATACGTTGCGGGTCTTCGACGTCCCGACCGGACGGGAGGTTTATAGTGATGCCAACCCTGAGATTCCGAGCATCGAGTTTTCACACGACGGCAGGCGGATGCTGATATGGCAATGGGCCATGGGGAAGAACGGCAGCTTGATCGACCTGGCGACGCAACGAAAGTCGCCAGTTGACGCCAGGACCTTACGAGCCGTATTTTCCGCTGACGATTCTCGCCTCATCACAGCCGGGTTCGACGACGCGGCGATTTGGAATACCGGCGATGGTTCCCGGATCGCAGCGTTGGCAATGTCCCAAGGGAGATTTTCGGAGCTGCAGCAAGTCCTCATCACGCCGGACCAGCGGCTGGTCGAGTTGGCCGACACGGATGGCGTGAGGTTCTATCGGATCGCCGATGGCATGCTGAACCATGAAATCCGATTTCAGCCATACACGTCGCCGAAGATAATAAGTGGTCGTTTCCCAGGCTGGGCGTTGGCCACGCCGGACGGTTCGACCGTTGTATGGTGCGACGTTTCGGACAGCGTATTTATCACTGATACACAAACCGGGCGCAACCGCTTCGCTTTGCAAATTGCCGGGGCGTCGAGGGAGTTTGCCGCGTTGGTGACTGGCGGCGGCAGCCGCGTTCTGCTGTGGGTAAACACGCAATTGACATTGCTCGACATCTCGACCGGCGCGACGGTTGCGTCGGCGCCGCCTTGGCCGGCGGGAATTTCGGTGCCGCCGTTCAGCATCGCCAACGCGTCAGGTTTCAGCCAATCCCCCGACGGCCGTTTGATTGCGGGATGTACTTGTACCAACCCCGCGCCGCCCAGGCCGTTTGGCACGCCTGCACAGTGGCGGACGTGCGTATTCGACGCGAGAACCTTGAACCTCATCGGGATGGTGCCCGGCGATTTCTTCGGGTTTCAACCGTTCTCGCCAAACTGCCGACGACTGGCGCTTCTGGACAGTGGCGCCGAACCCCAGCGCGCCACGATTTGGGATTCGTCCAGTTGGAGATGTACGTCCACGTTCCTGCCGGGCAGGCTCGGATACGTGGCATGGCTGAACGACGATTCGCTTTTCACAACAAGCGCCAGTGACGGCCGCATCGTCGGCCAAATCTGGACTCGGCACCGTCCCGAGGCGTGGTACGGCATCGCCGCCCTGCCGCAGTTCTGGCTCGCCCTCATCGCCGCGATTTTCACGCTCGTCCGCATCCGCGCCGACCTGCATCGATGGTATCATCCCATCCTGCCGGCCGGTGTGCGGCCGGGGTGATGGGTTCTACTTCAGGAAAACCGACATGCGCACCGTTAAACTTCTCGCGATCATGATGCTTCTCCTGGCCGGCGGGTGTGCGTCCACGGATGAGTTCCGCAGTCGGTCTGATGGTTACACGGCGTTGGAAAACGGCTCGCAGAAGCAATACGACGTGTTCTTTATCGACGTCAACTTCTATGCGCCGCCGTCACGGCCGGCGGTGGATATCGTGCCGGCGGGAACGCATTTTGCCAACACCAACGATCTGGCGAGCATTGACAAGGCCACGCCGCCGTGGCGTCGGCTGGAGCCGGACAACACGATCGGGCCGGTTCTTTTCGACGTTGTTTTCCAGGCGACCAAGTCGGAGCCTGTGGACCATGTCCGGTGGATTCTTTCGCTCAAGCCGCTGGTTATTGGGATCGACGCGCAGAGCGAAGGCCAGCAAATCAACATGGATTTCGACGGCGCCGTGGGCAACGACGGGAGCCTGCTGATCGGCCGCAACCAGCGCCTCGTCACCGACGCATTTATGACTCGACATATCGAAAAGGTATGCGTCGTGGACCCGTGGAACCGCCCGCCGGCGACGGCCGTGCAGATCCCCCTGCCGGCCAATCCGACAATCGGCGACATTTTCCACAGCCCGCCGTGGGAAAAGGCCGGGGCTGGCACGGCGGCGACGATGCCGGCGAATAAGTGACGCACTACCCTCGCCGCACCCCGCACATTATGCTAACTTCTTGATTCCAGTGGACGTTGCGGGTTGACCGATAATAGGGTTTGACCGATAACATCGGCCACGGATCAACCAGGAGACCATGGATGGGAAAAACCCGCCAGACGACGCAGCGCGGCCGTCATGCCGCAGACGCCAAGACCAAGCCAGCCAAAACGGTTTACCGTGAGGTGACGCCCGCGCCATCGGAGCAGTTGGATTTGCTCCCGGAGCCGGCGGCGCCCGCGCCACGGGCGGCCAGGGCCGCCCAGCGTGAGACGGCCGAAACGATGGCCACCAAGCAGAAGGAAATTGCCGTCAGCGAGTTTTTCGCCAAGAACCGGCATCTCCTGGGTTTCGACAACCCGCGCAAGGCCCTGCTGACCACGGTTAAGGAGGCCGTCGATAATTCCCTGGACGCCTGCGAGGAAGCCGGCATTCTCCCCGACCTGCATATCCGCATCGAAGCCCTCAACGGCGGCTCGACGCGCAAGGCCGACGAGAAGACCGAGACGGCCAGGACAAATGGCAAATCGGCCGATGGCGAGCCGGTTCTGATCGAAGCGCCCTCCGCCCCCCCTGCCGCCGTTGCCGCAGGCGGTGATCCCGCCACGGCGCCGATCGCGCCGTCTATCGCCAATGCCACGCGATTCCGCGTCACCGTTCGCGACAACGGGCCGGGCATCGTGCGCGCCCAGATCCCCAATGTCTTTGGCCGGCTGCTGTACGGCAGCAAATTCCATCGCCTGCGCATGAGCCGGGGGCAGCAGGGCATCGGCATTTCGGCGGCGGGGATGTACGGCCTGCTGACCACGGGACAATCGGTTGGCATCACCAGCCGTACCGCCCGCAACAAGCCCGCTCATCGCTTCCAGCTTCAGATGGACACCCAGAAGAACCGTGCCGAAATCATCACCGATGAAACCACCGATTCCTGGCTCGACGAGGACGGGCAGGAACTGCCGCATGGGACGGAAGTCTCCATCACTCTCGAGGCCCGCTTTCAACGCGGCCGGGCCAGCGTGGATGAATATCTGGAACAAACCGCCATCGCCAACCCGCACGCGATGATCAAATTTTCCGCGCCCGATTCGGTGGTGCGAGTCTTCCCGCGCGAGGTGACGACGGTTCCAGATTCGCCGCAGGCCATCAAACCGCATCCGTATGGCGTGGAACTGGGCGTGCTCATCCGAATGCTCAAGGAGACCGAACACAAACACCTGGGCGCGTTTCTCCAGGAGGAATTCAGCCGGGTTTCTCCCAAGGTCGCAAAGGAAATCTGCGAAAAGGCCTCGCTGACGCCAAGCACATGGTGTGCCCAGGTAGCCCGCGAGGAAGCCGACCGCCTGCACGCCGCCATCCAGAACACCAAGATCATCGCCCCGCCAACCGATTGCCTGGTTCCCATCGGCCCGCAGCAGATCCTCAAGGGCCTGCTCAAGGAACTCAAGGCCGAGTTCTATACGGCCGAAACACGCGAACCGTCCGTCTATCGCGGCAATCCGTTTCAGATCGAAGTGGGCCTCGCCTACGGCGGGCAGCTTCCCACGGAAGATTCGGCCCGCATCATCCGCTTTGCCAATCGCGTGCCGCTGCTCTATCAGCCATCGAGTTGCTGCATCACCAAGAGCGTCATCGACACCAACTGGCGCAATTACGCGATGAGCCAGCCGCGCAACGGCCCGCCGGAAGGACCGCTGGTGATCTTTGTCCACATGGCCAGCGTGTGGGTTCCGTTCACCAGCGAATCCAAGGAGGCGATCGCCGATTACGACGAAATCCGCAAGGAGATCAAGCTGGCGATCCAGGAATGCGGGCGGAAACTCATGACCTATGTCCGCAAGCGCCAGCGCATCGCCCGCGAAGGCCAGCGCCGCGGAATTTTCGAGCGGTACATCGGCGAGGTGGTCACGGCCGTGAGCAAGATCAACGGCCTCGGTGAACGCAAGCAGAAGGACCTGTACGACATCATGATGGAAACGGCCAAGAAGCGCACATTCCAGGCGGATGTCGAACTGGACGAGGACGGGAACCCGCTGCCTCCCGGCGGCAAACCCGCGCGGGCCGGCAAACTCGACGGCGACGAGAATATCGTCATCCTCGAGACTCCTGCGGCGGCCAATGCCGTCCCGCAGCCCGCTCCCGAGGATTCCGCCTCACCGGAATCGCCCAAGACCGATCAGCCCGGCCTCTTTGAATCCAACGCGGCCTAACAGGACAATCCAACATGGCAAAGAAATCCAACGCCCCCGTCAACGGCCGCACCAACACCGGTGGCATCGCCGTCACCCGCGGGAAAGCGACCGCGAAGAAGATCGAGGCGATGGCCTCCAGTGTCATCAATGTGTCGTACGCGAAAAAAGACCCGGCCGTCGAAATCCCCATTCGCGCGCTCTCCAACGTCAGCTACGACGCGCGGCGGCGAATACTGAAAATGGGCGGCAGCACGCAGACTCGCAATTTTTTCAA
The DNA here is from genome assembly GCA_964420285.1 of uncultured Tepidisphaeraceae bacterium. Taxonomy (GTDB): domain Bacteria; phylum Planctomycetota; class Phycisphaerae; order Tepidisphaerales; family Tepidisphaeraceae; genus CAYQTE01. The sequence goes on along the minus strand of CAYQTE010000130.1, from coordinate 579 downwards.
CCTTGGCCAGGCGAAGAAGTTCATGCAGACGATGTTGATCGCCTCCAGCGCCAAGGACCTGATCGACGAGGGCAAGACCGCCAGCATCCGCGCCCTGTATTACAAGGCCAAGCACTCGATTGCCGGCACCAACGAGAAAACGTTCGTCGACCAGGACGAATCCGACCCGATCATCGAAGACCTGGAAGTCGCCCTGAACTCCCTGCGCGAGGAACTCCACGTGTTCGCCAAGGAAAAGGGCAAAATGGTGGGCAATCTGACCATCGAAGACAACGGCGACACCATCGACCTCCGCCGCATGGGAACGGGAGGCTACGCCATTCCCAGCATCGTCGAGCCGGACGTCATCCAGTTCAGGAAATGCGAAGCCAAGTTCATCCTGCACGTCGAAAAAGGAACCGTCTGGTCCCGTTTCAACGAGGACCGATTCTGGGAGAAGCACAACTGCATCCTCACCGAAGGCGGCGGCCAGCCGCCGCGCGGCGTGAGGCGGCTTCTCTATCGCCTCCACAACGAACTGAAGCTGCCGGTCTATTGCCTGCTCGATAACGATCCCTGGGGATATTACATCTACAGCGT
>CAYQTE010000129.1:0-7820 GCA_964420285.1 uncultured Tepidisphaeraceae bacterium | reverse complement strand
GCTGAATCGCTGAAAATCGAAGTAATCCGAACTGGTCGCCTCCCAGAGCCGAAGCGTGTTGATGGTCTTCCCGCCGTATCCCACCACCGGCCTGTCATACGGAAGACCGATCAGATCGGAGGGCCGGCCCGCAATCGCGTGCAGGATTCCCTCGTTAAACTTGAACGAACAATTCAGATTGACCTTGACCTGCTCTCGCGGCCGGACGACTTCCCATCGGTCCGGCCGGCGCAGCCAGTTATCCGGCCGCTCGACCTGCCAGCCGTCCTTGATGGACTGTTTGAAAATACCATATTCGTAGCGCAGGCCGTAGCCCATGGCGGGGAGTTGCATGGTGGCCATCGAGTCCAGAAAGCACGCCGCCAGTCGGCCCAGTCCGCCGTTGCCCAGGCCGGCATCGGGTTCCTTCTCGATCAACTCCAGCCAGTCCAGGCCGTTCTGCGCCGCGAACTGCCCGGCCGCCGGACCCAGCAGGAGATTGGTGACATTGTTCCCCAGCGACCGGCCGATGAGATATTCCATCGAGAGATAATAAATGCGTTTGGGGTTCCGCTGGTGATAGGTTTTCTCTGTTGCCACCCAGCGTTGGCAGAGGACATCGCGGACCGAGCGCACGACGGCTTCGAAATGTTCGCGCGGGCTTGTGGCCGCCGGGTCCAGCACGTTGTCGAAGGCAAGGTGCCGCTCGTAGAGGCCGTCCGCGCCCGTGAACGGAATCGAACCGCATCCGTATTGCCGGAGCAGCTCGGCCGGATGGGCGGAATCCGTTGCCGGTGCGGCGGTGTTGGGTTTACCTGGTGAGTTCATGATCGCGGAGGATGATCCTACTGCTGGTCATTCGATCCGCAACTTGGTTGATCGCCTTTCTCGGCGCCTTGGCCCTCGCGCAACCACGCCAGGGCCTTTTCCTCGTCGTCCTTGTCGAAGTAACGAACCTCGGCCCGCGTGAACGGCTTGCAGAAAGTCGCCATGCCCTTGTGCCACGCCTTCTCGCCGACCAGCGCCAGGCGGGCGATTCCGCTGTAGTGGGTCATGGCAAATTTGGTGTCCGCCCACAGCGCCCCGGCCTTCCAGCCATGAAAGTCATGCAAGCCGAAAAGGATATTCACCTTGCCGTGCTGCTTGATAAGGCGATCCACTTCCGGCACGAAATGCTCGTAATCCTCCGTGGTCAGCTTCCCGCTGGCATGCACCAGCAGATTCCGTCCGTCCTTCTCTTCGCTCAATTGCAATGACATAAGGCACCTCGCTGTAGAAAGTCCACTGCGCCAGTATAGAACTTCCCGCTGCGCAGACGAACGGACAATTTCGCCAGCATTTATCTCCGGCTCAATACACTCCTTTCTGTTGATCTCATGCCCTTACGGCGCTCCTGATCCACTGTGCTTTCTCCCAGACGAGGCTTTGCGGTTTACGCCATGGCCAATTCCAGATCCGCCTTGGCGCTGCGGCCGGGGAGGCGGAGATCGAATTTTTCCTGAAGCAGCTTGAACACATTGGGTGTGATGAACGCCGGCGGATTGGGGCCGATGGTGATCCCCTTCACGCCCAGCGACAGCAGCGTCAGCAGCACGGCCACCGCCTTTTGCTCGAACCAACTGATCACCAGCGTCAGCGGCAGATCGTTGACGCCGCAGTTGAACGCGCCGGCCAACGCCACCGCCACCGCGATCGCGCCATAGGCGTCATTGCACTGGCCCATGTCCAGCAGTCGCGGCAGACCCAGAAGGTGGCCGTAGTCGTGATCGCGAATGCGGTATTTGCCGCAACCGAGGGTCATGATGAAGGAATCGGCCGGCGTGGCTTGGGCATAGTCGCTGAAATAGTTGCGTCCCATCTCGGCGCCGTCGCAGCCGCCGATGACGAAGAACCGGCTGATCTTCTTGTCTTTGACGGCTTGGACGATCGTCGCCGCCGCGTCCAGAAGCACGGTACGGTGGAATCCCACCACGCTGGTGACAATCGGCGTCGCAGCCAGCGGCGGGCACGAACGGGCCTTGGCGATCACACACGCGAAGTTGCCATCCATGATCTGCCGCCCGCCGGGCACGGCCGTGAAGCGCGTGGTGAAGATGCGGTCGGCATAATCCGCCCGCGGGATGAGGATGCAATTGGTGGTGGCGATGACCGGCCCGGTGAATTGCACGAACTCGCGGCGCTGGTCCTGCCAGGCGCCGCCGTAGTGGCCCGCCAGGTTGGGATGCTCCCGCAGGCGCGGATACATGTGCGCCGGCAGCATTTCGCCGTGCGTGTAGACATTGATATTTGTGCCGCGAACTTGTTCCAGCAGATCCCACAGGTCCAGCAAATCGTGTCCGGTGACCAGGATTCCCGGCCCGTCCTTCAAACCTTCGGCCACCGTCGTCGGCGACGGCTTGCCGAATTTCTCGATGTGCCCCGCATCCAGCATCTCCATGACGCGCAGGTTCATCCGACCCAGTTCCATCGCGATCTCAAACAGGCTCCCCAGATCGAAGTTGACGTTGGTCATCGTCGAAAACAACGCTTCCTCGATGAATCCGCTCACCTTTTCATCGCTCTTGCCGAGCCGGCGGGCGTGATTCGCGTAGGCGGCCATCCCTTTCAGGCCGTACAGAATCAGTTCCTGCACCGCCTGCACGTCGGGGTTCTTGCCGCAGACGCCGACATCATTGTTGCATCCGATTCCCCTGGAAGCTTGTTCACACTGATTGCAGAACATGGAGGACTCCGTTTTGTTCGATCGCCGCCGCCCCCGGCCGAGGCGCCCGGCACATGACGGGCTATTCGACGATTGCGGTTACGATTCCTCGGCGGATAATGACCGCACGCCGGCCGGGTGTCCTTGATCCAGATCAAGCCCGCGATTTTTTCATCCGCGCTGGCGGGTTCGTGCAGGAATCGCCCCATGAATGCCACTGCGGCCGAGATTCTCGCCAGTTGCCGGTTCTTTTCGCGCGTGCAGGAGCCGCAGCGCCGTCGCCTGGTCGAGATGGCTCTGCTGCGCGATTACGAAAAATCCACAATGATCTTCCGCGAAGGCGATGTGTGCCCGGGCGTCTTCATCATCGGCAGCGGCCTGGTCCGCGTCTTCAAGACCGCGCCGTCCGGAAAAGAACACGTGCTTCATCTTCTGGGCCCCGGCAGCACATTCGCCGAAGTGGCGGCCATCGGGGAGTTCGACTGCCCGGCCTATGCGCAGGCGCTGGAGGATACGCGATGCGTGCTCCTGCCGATGCGGCCCTTCTCAAGGGCTTTGGCGGATGACCATGCGCTTTGTCTGCAATTGATGGCCAGCATGGCCGGCTGGGTGAAGCACCTGGTGGGACTGGTGGAAGATATCGTCCTGCGCGACGCGGCCGGCCGGACCGCCCGATATCTGCTGCAAGCGCCGCAGGCCGCCGACGGCTCGGTGCAGTTGCCCAGCCTCAAGCGGCATCTTGCCAGCCACCTGAACCTGACGAGCGAAACCCTCTCGCGGACTCTGCGGCGACTGGAGGATCTTGGCCTGATCACCAGCGACGCCGATCGGGGCATCGTCGTCATCGATCGCGCCGCACTGCAATCCGCCGCGGAAATGGGTGTATGACATCGCGCAAAGAGGGCGCGGAACCTGCCCGCAACTCTCTTTGCTGGTTGATCTCAGGCTGCTGGCCTCACACCGTCGCGGCCAGGACGCGATTCATCAGTTTGACGCCCTTGTCGATCTCGTCGGTGTCCTTGAAGCCGATGACCACGGCGTCCAGTTCCGGCAGCGCCATGGCAAACCGCATCGACTTCTCGCGGTCGGCGTCGGTCTTGAACTCGCCGTTGCCAAAGATCTTCATGCCGATCACGCCGCGATTCTTGGCCTTCATGTTCTTCAGCTCAGCCAGGACGGGAGCAACGTCATAGACCGGGCTGTTGTCGCCGGTCCATTGAACTTGCTCCTCGGCGTCAATGCGGATGCCCTGCGGGTTCACGCGGACCAGGTGCACCTGTGTCCAGTCACTGACGATGGACTCGCGCAAGGCCGGCAGGCTGTGACAGGAAACGCCCTGTGCCCGGATCCACTTCTTGTCGACCGCCGCGCTCAGGGCGTCCATGCTGCGTTTCCACTCAGTGGTCCAGCCCGCTTTGTACGTGCAATGGATCAGCACGCAGTCCACGTAGTCGGTATTGAACGCCTTGCGATGGCTGTCAATCTCCGCCTGCACGTCGGCCACCTGCTGATCGGCAAGCTTGGACATGATGAAGAGCTTTTCGCGCGGCAGCCCCTTGATGGCCGCCCCGATCTGGTTGAACGTGCGATAGCTCTTGGATGTATCGAAGTACGTGATGCCCTGGTCGTAGGCGTAATGGACCAGCTTGGTGAACGCCTCGTTGCCCGCCGCAAGCTGCACGGTGCCGTTGTTGCTGCCGCACCCCAGCCCCAGGCGGCTGAGTTTCAACCCGGTGCCTCCCAGCGTCACCTGATCCGCCGCCGTGCGCTTGACGGCGGCCATCGCCGGCTGCGTGGTCGGCCCCGTGCCCGACGCGCATCCTGTCGCCAGAGCCATCGCCCCGGCCGCAAGAGCGGTTTGTTCGAGAAATTGACGGCGGCTGATTGGTTCGTTCTTCATCGTGCGATCCTCGTGAGGTGCTTTACGCATTCCACTCAAGCAAATTTATTTTTTGCCCAGCGTCTGCGGCATCATGCCGGCTGCGCCAAAACGCTGTTCATCAGCTTGATGCCCTTGTCGATCTCGTCGGTGTCCTTGAAGCCGATGGTCACGGCATGCACTTCCGGCAGCGCCATGGCAAACCGCATCGACTTCTCGCGGTCGGCGTCGGTCTTGAATTCGCCGTTGCCGAAGATCTTCATGCCGATCACGCCGCGATTCTTGGCTTTCATGTTTTTCAGTTCCGTCAGGACGGGAGCAACGTCAAAAACCGGGCTGCTGTTGCCGTTCCATTGCACCTGCTCCTCGGCGTCGATGCGGATGCCCTGCGGGTTCACGCGGACCAGATGCACCTGCGTCCAGTCGCTGACGATCGACTCGCGCAGGGCCGGCAGGCTGTGACACGAAACGCCCTGCGACTTGATCCACTTCTTGTCCACCGCCGCGCTCAGGCCGTCCATGGTGCGCTTCCAATCGTTCATCCAGCCGGCCTTGAACATGCAGTGGATGATGATGCAGTCGACGTAGTCGCTGTTGAAGACCTTGCGATGGTTGTCGATCTCCGCCTGCACGTCGGCCACCTGCTGATCGGGAAGCGCGGACATGATGAAGAGTTTTTCCCGCGGCAGCCCCTTGATGGCCGCCCCGATCTGGTTGAACGTGCGATACGTCTTGGAGGTGTCGATGAACGTCACGCCCTGGTCGTAGGCGTAATGAATGAGCTTGGTGAACGCGTCGTTGCCCGCCGCAAGCTGGATGGCTCCGTTGTTGCTGCCGCAGCCAATGCCCAGCCGGCTGAGCTTCAGGCCGGTGCCGCCCAGTGTCACCTGGTCCGCCGCCGTGCGCTTCCCGGCCGCCATCGGCTGCGTGGTGGGCGCGGTGGTCTGTGCGGCCGCTATCGCCCCCGGCACCAGCGCCAATGCCCCGGCGGCCAGTGCGGATTGTTCAAGGAATTGGCGACGGCTGATCGGTTCGTTGTTCATCGTGAGATCCTCATCGGTAGGAACACGTATTCCACGCGCCCGGTATTCCCGCGCAACAAGAGCGTCCAATGAATATCCGCAACGGCGCGACACGGCATCGTGTTGCCCGAATATACGCCAAGGGAACGCCGCAAGTCCACAGAGATCCAACAATTCCGCCCGGCAAACCCGCTCACTTATGGACGATTCGATGTCGGAGAATTCGAGATTGTGGGAGAATTTCAACCCCCCAACACCGACTCTTGCGATTCCACCCAGTCGCTTCCAATCCGCGTATCGGAAAAGAGCGAACCGATCGAGTTGCCCCCATTACTGAATCACGGCCGCAACGGCTCCCCCGGCGGGTCGATTTCCGGCGGCTTCAAATCCTCCCCCGGCGGCCTGTCGCGAGTCCTGCCAAGCGGAATCGGCGTCCCGCATTTGGGGCAGCGGTCTTTGCTGGCGCGGAGGTCGTAGCCGCAATTCGTGCAGAGCCCGACGCGGAGCGCATGCGCAAGGCGAGTATTGGCGCGAAGCCGACACAAGAGCTTGGCGAAGAAGGCCGCGGGGGGGATCGCGCACACCCAGGCGAGCCAAAGCAGGATTCGCGACGGGCCCTCGAGCGAATTCCGATGTACAACATCCTCCGTGCCGCCCTCGATAGCTTCTACCGAGGATTTGCTCGAGAACGGTACCGGGATTGCGTCCCAGTCCTGAGGAGACCAGTTACTCAATTCATCATCTCGCACCGTTGCACAATAGAAATGCACACCGTCTTCAAACTCAGGAGACTGCTCTCGGCGGAATTCCCGGGCGACGCTCCTATCCGCAATTGCGGTTCCCCCCCAAAAAAAACCGAAGCTGTGCCGGTCAAGGTCAATGTGCCAATACCGCCACACGGTTGCGCGGCCCGATTCTTTCCACGACGACCAACTTATTCGCACATACGGTTCGGGCAGTCCTTGCAAGAAATTCCAAAGCGAAAAGGCGCCAACGCCGACAATGGCGGCAAGCACGGCGAGCAAGAGCGCACAAAAATCCCGCCGGCGCCAAGGACCAAAGAGCCGCGCCGCTCGCACCGCTTTGGCAATAGCTCTTTCTCGCCAAGCTGCCGTCATCAAGCCGCCATCCGCTCGCAAGAACGAAATAAAGGTCCCGCGAACCGTTAGATGCCTTTGCCACTCGGACCGGTGCGTTTGCGCCATCCGACCGGGCGGCCGCGGGGTCGCATGGACTGCTCCAGACCCTCCGGCGCCAGCCGTCTGTTCGACCCACGCCGCGCGGCCCACCGGACGGTTGCGCCTGATCGCATCGCGGATCATTGTCTCCTCTTGCTCATCGGCCGGCAAGTTCACCCTCGCCAGCCAGCCCCCGGGTCGGGGCACCGGCCAATCGCCCAGCAGCGGATGGAGCGCGGTTGAGAACGTGATAGACCAGTCCGCCGGGCGCGGTTCGAGCGATGGGGGGCATGGAGAAAGACCAACCAGAGCCGTCCGCCTTGTAAAGGTTTGCGGGACCTTTAGCTGGTTCCACGTCCCGGTTCCAATCGCCCGTTGGTTCAAGGCTCGTGTCCTCTTGATTTACTCCAGAAGATATTGCGACTACCGGATGCGTGTTGCACCAAGGACCTCGAGGCAATTTCGAGTTCTTTGGCAACACGATCGGGCACGCAAAGCTCCCAGCCGGCCGTTCTTTGTACGAGCCGCATAGCTAACGCCAATGTCCGTAGTCGTGCCGATGCCGTTAAACCACCACTTCGTCCCACCGCACGCAAGTACAACGTGTATCTGCGTGCGCGCTACCGTCCGTGTGGACGGCAACTGCTCACATTTCGACACCATGAGATCCAATCGCTCTTTTGGCGCCGTCCATAGCTCGGCAATCAGCGGCTTGGGCACGTGATATACCCGCTCAGCGGTTCCAAACAACCTTGCCTTCCAACAGGCCGCCGTCGATTCAAGGTGTGTCAGCATCTCCATTTCATCTATTTCATATCGTTTGCTGTTAAGGCCGAGGCGTCTGAAGTCTGGCCATATTTCGATAGTCAAGTTTCCCTCGGGCTTCGGGATCATTACTACGGAGGCATTCGCACGTCCGAGGCGCACCGAAAGAACCCCTTCCAAACCTTGCGAGGTCAAATTCAGATCGCCCACTTTTAGCCCAACCTTCGCACTTCGGTAGCGCCAACGGCCTTGGCGAGGCCAGGATGCGGTTTTCGCGCCCAGGTCTCCACTACAAT
>CAYQTE010000128.1:0-7906 GCA_964420285.1 uncultured Tepidisphaeraceae bacterium | reverse complement strand
CGAGAAAAACGCGTCCGACCATAAGTTCCTCCAATTTTGAAATGCGAAAACGAGTGTACCGACGCGGAAATATCGCCGCAACAGTCCGCCATTGCGACGGTGATTGCGACGGTGATTGCTTGTGGGCCGATACGGCCGGGGCTATAGTCGATGAGCGTCTGAGTGCGGAGCAATGGATCCACTGGTAGTTGAACATGTTGTGAAGCGATTCCGGCAGGGAAGCCGGGATGTGGTGGCATTGGATGGAGTGAGCCTGACGGTGTCGGCGGGGGCGTTCATGGCGGTCATGGGCGCCAGCGGGTCGGGGAAAAGCACGCTGCTGCATCTGGTGGCGGGTCTGGCCGAGCCGGATTCCGGACGCATTCTCATCAATGGTACGGACATGTGCCGGCTCAACGATCGGGAGCGGACGCTGTTTCGCCGGCGGCAGATCGGATTGATCTTTCAGTCGTTCAATCTGATCCCAACGCTGTCGGCCGAGGAGAATATCTCGCTGCCGCTGATGCTGGAGGGATCAAACGGCCGTGCGGCGTCGCAAAAGGTGGAAGAGTTGCTCATGGAGATGGGAATGGTCGACCGTCGCGGGCATCGGCCCGATGCGCTCAGCGGCGGCGAGCAGCAGCGTGTGGCGATCGGGCGGGCGTTGGTGACGCAGCCGGCATTGCTGTTGGCGGATGAGCCGACGGGGAATCTGGACGCGGCAAACCGCAAATGGGTGTGCGAATTGCTGCGAAAGCTGTCCCGCGAGCAGGGTCGCACGATCGTGATGGTAACACACGAACCGCACGTGGCCGCGTATGCCAGTGAGGTCGCGATCCTGCGCGACGGCCGCTTGGTCGAGCGATTTGCCAACGGCGGGGCGGAATCGGATGCGGCGGAACTGGCCAGTCGATATCAACTGGCAACGGGATGACGGGCGTGGGTGAATCGCGATGATCGTTGCACGGCTGTCGATTCGGAATCTGCTGGTGCGGCGAATCCGCTCGTGCCTGACGATCGGCGCCGTGGCGGCGGGGGTGTGTCTGGTGGTGGCGGTGACCAGCGGGTTTGCCTCCGTGCAGGCGGCGGCGCAGAAATTCCTCACGCAATACATCGGATCGAGCGATGCCCAGATCGTGCGCGCCGAGGGTGTCCGGGGCGGAATGCCCGAGTCGCTGCTCGATCGCATCGCGGCCGATCCCGTCGTCGCTCGGGTCACCGGACGTCTGGAAACCGTCGTGGGCAACGAGGCGGCCGGAACCAACACGCTGGGGCCGCGGGTTGACCTGGTGGGAATCCGCCGGCCGCAGGACACGCGCGTGGATGAGCTGGTGATGGAGGCCGGTTCTTTCTTCGACGATTCGGATGGGAACGAGGCGGTGATCGATCAGATCGCGGCCGGTACGGAGGGCGGTTTGGGTGTTTCGGTGGGGCAGACGATCACCATGCCGCCGGCCGGGGGAGCCGGGAAGCTGGAACTGAAGGTGGTGGGCATCGTCCACAAGCCGGACATTCTGGCGCGGGCGAGTCAGACGATCTACATGCCGCTGCACACGCTGCAGAAGTATCTGGGCCCGGACGGGACGAGCCCGGCGGCGGGGGGCGGGCAGGTGTCGCAGATACTGATCGACCTCAAGCCGGGGACCAACGCGCCGGCGTATGTGAAGCGTCTGCGCGGTGATTTGGCGCAATGGCGGGCGGCGGATGCGACGATGCCCGCCCTGCAGGTGAACGCAACGCTGCAGAGCCGCGCTGACCTGGACGAGAACCTGATGGGTCTGCACGTGCTGAGTTATCTGGCGGCCGGCGTGTCTCTGGCATCGGCGGCGTTCATTGTATTTTCGACGCTGGCGATGGGAGTGAACGAACGACAGCGGACGCTGGCGATGTTGCGGGCCATCGGCATGACGCGATCGGGCGTGGCCCGGATGGTGCTGCTGGAGGGAATGGCGCTGTCGGCGGCGGGCGTGGTGCTGGGCGTGGCGGCCGGTTGGGCCCTGATTGAGGTGTTTCACTGGAGATACGAAGCGGCGTTCATTGGCGGTCTGGTGTTCAGCGGCGGTGGGATCGGTCTGGCAGTGCTCGGGGCGCTGGCGGCGGCGATGGGAGCGAGTTTGCTGCCGGCATGGATGGCCAGCCGGGTCTGGCCGCTGGAGGCGCTGTCGCTGGTCGCCCGGCCGGTGCGGACGGGGGCGCCGGTGGGATTCGCGCTGGCGGGTGCGATGCTGGCGTGCATAGATCCCGTGCTGCAATCGCCGGCGCTGGGGGCGATGTTGATGCGGATTTTGCCGGGCGATTCGCAGGCCGCGGCGCAAGGGGTGCAGTTTTACGGGCATTTTGCCGCTGGTGTGCCGGGGATGATCCTGGGGGCGTTTTTGCTTTCGCCGCTGATGGTGTGGTTGGCGGAACGGGTCGGGGCGGGTTTGGTGGCATGGGTGCTGGGATTGCCGCGGCGGCTGTTGCGGGACAATCTGAGCGGCGCGAGATGGCGATCGGCGGGGACGGCGACGGCGCTGGCGGTGGGGCTGGCGGTGCTGGTTGCGATGCAGACACAGGCGCAGACTTTTACAAAAGTGTTGAAGCTGCCGGATAGATTCCCCGACGCGTTCCTGGTCTCGACGAAATTCAGCGGGCTCAGTGAGGCCGAGATCGCCAGGCTTGCCGCCACGCCGGAGATCAAGGATCTCATGCCGGTGGCGACGGCGATGCCGGGGTTGGGAACGAATTTCTTCCTGGTGGCGGGCATGGAGAGTATCGATCCGACGCGGACGCTGTTCATTGGCGTGCCGCCGGATGTGCTGCCGAAAATGATGAGCCTGGATTTTCGCAGCGACGCCGGCGAGGAGCTGGCGGCCCGCGATCAGGAGAAGGCGATGAACACGGCCATGTCGCTTTTGCGGCAGGGTCGGCACGTGCTGGTGACGGATGAATACCGCCAGCTCAAGGGCGTGAAATTCGGGGATGCGGTCATGTTGCGCGGCGCCAGCGGACAGATGCTGACGTATCACGTCGCCGGCATCGTCTGGTCGCCGGGCATCGACGTCTTCAAGACCTTTTTTGACATGGGGCACATGTTCGATCAGAGGACATCGTCGGCGGTGTTTGGAACCCTCGATGATGCCCGGCGGGATTTTGGCGTGACGGGGATAACGATGTTTGCCGCGAATCTGCAGGGCGGCCGGGAGATGAAGGACCTGCTGGCCGACGTGAAGGCGAGGGATCGCGATCTGGAACTGCGCGGGGGCGACGTGCGGGCGATCAAGTACCAGATCGACAGCGGATTCGGGCGGCTGGTGGGGCTGCTGTCGACGGTGGCGCTGGCGGCATTGGCGGTGGCGTCGCTGGGCGTGTGGAACACGATCACCGCCAGCGTGCGAAGCCGGCGCTGGCAGATGGGCGTGCTGCGCAGCGTCGGAGCGACCGGCGGCAGCCTGCTGCGCATGGTGCTGGCCGAGGCCTGCCTGCTGGGATTGGTCGGTTCGCTGGTGGGGTGCGGTTTGGGTTTGGAGCTGGCGACGTGCGCCCAGGCGCTGGGGACGAACATTTTCGGGCTGCGCCTGCAAGAGGTCATTCCATGGGGCGCACTGGGAGTGGGCGTGGCGGCGGTGATGGGTGTGTCGCTGGCGGCAAGCTTGCTTCCGGCGCTGTCCGTGGGGCGGGCCAGGCCGCTGGATTTGTTGCAGGAAGGCCGAGCCGTCGGTTGACGCGGGAGGTGGGATGTGCCCCCCGTGTGCCCAGCTATTTCTCGCACCATGTCTGCCACATGGTTCGATAGGCGTCCTCGACATCGCGGGCGAATCGACTGGCGTCCATCAGCGGTGAAGACAGCATGCGCTGGCGAAGCGTGGCGCGCAGCTCGGTGAGTCGTGGGCGATCGGCGGCCAGATCGGCGGCGATTTGCACATATTCGTCCGCCGTCCGGGCGATCAATTCCGGAACCCCCGCATTCGACAGGATGCTGACCCCCGCGCGTCCAACGGCCAGCCGCCCGGACAGCGTCACCACCGGAACGCCCATCCAGAGCGCATCGCAGGTAGTCGTGCCGCCGGCGAACGGGAACGGGTCCAGAGCGATATCGATATGCAGATAGTTCTCGAAATATTCCTCGGGAGCCATCCAGCCGACAATTTGCAGCCGATCAACCGTTATGCCGCGGTCGGCCATGAATCTCGCTGCAATCTCGCGCTGGGCGCTATTCCTCGCATGCAGCACCAGCCGTGCATCCCCCAGGCGATTGAGCAGTCTGGCCCACGTCTCCAGCGCCGCGGGCGACACCTTGGAGAAGTTGTTCAGGCATCCCAGCGTGATCGTGCCGGCCGCGATGGCCGGCAGCTCGCTGACCGGCGGCGTGTCGATGCTCTGCTGGTAACACCAGTAGGTTCCTTGCAGACGGATCGATTTTTCCGTGTAGAACCGATCCCCGGCCGGGTCCGGATCGAGGTGGCGATCGGTCAGCCGATAGTCGATTGCGTCCAGTGCCGTACCACTGGCGTAGGCAAGATACGTCACCTGGACTGGCGCCGGCTTGCGGGCGAATATCAGCAGGCGGCTTTCGACCATGTGCATGGTCAGGTCAACGAGGATGTCGATCCGGTCCTGGCGGATCATGTCGGCCGCCTGTTCGTCGGAGAGGCCGACAATATTCTGCCACACATCGGCGTGCGATTTGAGCGTCGCGGTGATCTTGTCCGTTTCCCGCGATGATGAATAGCAGAAGACCTCAAACCCGGCGTGATTGTGGCATCTCATCAGCGGCAGCATGAATCGCCCGACAGGATGGTTGCGAAAGTTGGGGGAAACATAGCCGATGCGCAATCGCCTGTGCGGATCGCGGTCATTGGAATGAGGCCGAATGAGCCGCCGAACCGGTTGAGCGTGCTGGCGGTTCCAGGTGCGGTATTCGGCGGCCAGCGTTTCTGGAACGGTATCCGGATGGAAGTGCAGCGACGCTATCAGGCTGTTATGGGTAATGGTGCAGGTGGGATCCAGAAGCAGCGAGTGGCACAAGCAGGCGATCGTGCGATCAAGCTGTCCGGCGTCATTCCAGAACGCCGCGAGGGCGGCGTGAGTTTCGGCGCGGCCGGGATCGATCTCCAGAGCCCTCTGGTGAGCGGCGGCGGCCTGGTCGAGGTGCCCTTGCTGGCGCAAGGCCGTGCCCAGCGCGTTGTGGGCGGCAACGAATTGCGGCCGCAGAAGCAGAGCCCGCTGGAAACAGGCGATGGCCCGCTCAAGATCGCCCATGGCGCTCAGGGCGTTTCCCATGTTGCAGAGGGCTTCGACGCAGTCGCTCTTGAGCGACAGCGCCCGTTGGTAGCAGGCGATGGCCGCCTGGGGCAGGCCCGATCGAGCCTGCGCCATGCCGAGGTTATTGTGTACTAATGCCGAATCCGGCTCCAGGGCCAGAGCCCGCTCAAAGCAAGCGACGGCCTGATCGTGCCGGCCCATGTCAATCAATGCCATGCCGAGGTTGTTGTGCGCAGGGGCGAAATCGGCCTTGAGCGCAATGGCCCGCCGATACGAGGCAACCGCCTGTTCATCCTGGCCTTTCGCCTTCCATGCGATGCCGAGATTGTAGTGGGCCTCGGCCAGGTCCGGCTTCAGCGCCAGTGCCTGCTGGTAACAGGCGATCGCCGCATCCAACCGCCCCAGATCCTGCTCGAATCGCCCCAGGTGCAGACGATAGGCCGGATTTCCCGGCGCGGCGGCGATGGCCTTGCGGATCAGGTCCGCCGCCTGGTTATTGCGACCAGCGTGGCCGGCCAGAAGTCCCAGCAGATGCAGCGCCTCGCCATGGTCGCTTTGCGCGGTGAGGATGAGGCGGCAGATCGACTCGGCGTCGGTCCGCCGCCCGGCGCGGTAGTGGTCCAGCGCCGCTTGCATCGCCTGTTCGACCGTGAATTGCGTCATTTCTCACACCATCTGCGCCACATGGCTCTGTAAGCCTCTTCAACACCGCGTGAAAAGCGGGCACCGTCCATCAGCGGCGAACTCCGCATGCGCCGGCGAAGATCCGTGCGCAACTCGGCCAGTCGTGGGCGATCGGCGGCCAGATCGGCGGCGATTTGCACATAGTGCTCCGGCGTGCGGGCAATCAGTTCGGTCAATCCGAGGTTGGTCAATTGGCTGACCCCCGCGCGGCCGACTGCCGTCCGGCCGGCCAGGGTGATCACCGGCACACCCATCCAAAATGCGTCGAGGCTCGTCGTGTGGCCGTTATAGGGGAAAGTGTCCAGGGCAATGTCAATGCGGTGATAAGTGCGCAGATAGTCCGGACGAAGGTGCCTGCCCGCGCATTCAATGCGCGCGGGATCGACGCCATTGGCTGCCATGCGATCCAGCAGCGACCGGCGGGCGCTTCCCTCGGGCACGAGCACAAGCAGGCGCGAGCCGGGGACGGCCGCCAGCACCCTGCTCCACAGATCCAGCACCCCGCCGTTGACCTTGCAGAAATTGTTGAGGCAGCCGAAGGTGACAAACCCGGTTTGCAGGCAGGGCAGGGCGTTGACAAGCGGCTCAGGCAGAATTGGATCGTAGCACCAAAAGGTGTGCGGCAGGCGTATCGATCGCTCGCAATAAAACGCATCGTCGAGCCCGCTGGGGTCGAGGTAGGGATCCGTGAGTCGATAGTCGATCGCCTTCAGGCCGGTTGTGCCGGGATAACCGAGCCAGGTCACCTGGATCGGCGCCGGTTTGTGCGCGAAGACGAGCAGGCGGTTCTGCGCCGTATGCAATTTCAAGTCGACCAGAATGTCGATCCGGTCCTCGCGGACGAGCGACGCGACCTGCGAATCGTCCAGTCCCACCGTGGACCGCCAGTGCGGCACACAATCGCGCATCCGCCGGGTGAATTCGTCCCGATGGGCGACCTGCGCATAACACGTCACCTCGAACTGTTGCCGATCGTGATGGCTCAGCAGCGGCAGGAGAAAAAAGGCACTGACATTGACGCGAAAGTCGGCAGAGACGTATCCGATGCGCAACGGCCGATCGGGATTGCGGTCGTTGGCCCATCCTGAGCTTGTCGAAGCGGGGGGCAAGAATTGCCTCAGCGAGCCGGCGCATCGACGGCCCCAACTGCGGCTTGCCTCAAAGAGGCTGCGGGCATCGGAGTCCGGATGATAATGCAGGGCGATGAGAAGATTGTCGTTGGCGGGCGCCAGATCGGCTTCCAGGGCCAAAGCACGGTGGAAGCAGGCGATGGCCTCATCGAGTTGGCCGGTGAACATCCATGCCATGCCAAGATTGTTGTGCGCCAATGCGGCATCGGGGTCGAAATCCAGTGCGAGTTTCAGGCAATCGATGGCCTCATCGAACCGGTCCGCCTGATTCAACGCCATCCCGAGATTCGTCCGCGCCTTTACCAGTTCGGGCCGGAGTTCGATCGCCCGTTGATAGCAGACGATAGCTTGATGGAACAGGCCGGCCTCCGTACACAACTGGCCAAAATTGACGTGGGCCTGCACGAAATCCGGTTTCAACGCGATCGCCCGCTGGTAAGAGGCAACGGCCCGATCGACCTGGTGCATGCGCGCCAACGAGTCGGCCAGCCCGGCGTGAACCGCTGCCAGATCGGGCGCAATGGACAAGGCCTTTTGAAAACAGACGATGGCCTGGTCGTGCTGTCCCATGTCGCTCAGGGCCAGGGCGAGGTTGGCGTGAGGTTCGACAAGATTGGGGTTGAGTTTCAGTGCGCGTTGACAGCAGAGGACGGACTGGTCCGGCCGGCCCATGGCGCGAAACGCGACCGCAAGGTTGTTCAGCCCATCGGGAAAGTCACCCTTGAGCTCGATGGCCCGCTGGTAGCAGGCAACGGCCTGATCGAGCCGCCCGGTTTGGCTGGCGACGACGCCGAGCAAATGGTGCGCCTCGGCGTGATCCGGCCGGACCGAGAGTATCTGCCGGTAGATCGATTCAGCCTCGGTAAGCC
>CAYQTE010000127.1:0-8335 GCA_964420285.1 uncultured Tepidisphaeraceae bacterium | reverse complement strand
TAACCGGACATTTCTACTTGGCTAAGACCGGACATTACTATCGGGCTATGACAGGCCGCAAATAAAATCCTCGCGCGTTGCTTACCGTCATCACCCCACTTTGCCGATGCTTCGTTTGCGACACGTGTTCACGCAACGCAACATCGGCAGCGAATCCAATATGACCACCGAAACCGACCACAAGCCCCGTCTGCTCGTCCTGGACGACGACCGCATCATCCTCCAATCGCTCGGGCAGTTCCTCCGCCGCGAAGGCTACGATGTCCATACCACCGATTCGGCCGACGAGGCGCTGGCCCATCTCGAATCGCAACCCGTCCAAATCCTGCTGGCCGATGTCAACATGCCCGGCATCCGCCCGGCCGAGTTTCTCCGCGACGTGCGGCGGCGATTCGCCCATGTGGTCGTCATCGTCATCACCGGCTACGGCTCGATCGAAGGGGCCGTGGAGGCGACCAAGATGGGCGCGTTCGATTATCTGACCAAGCCGATCGTCGATGAGGAAATCCGCGTCGTCGTCGAGAAAGCCGTCCGTCAGCAATCGCTGCTCAGCGAGAATCAGTCGCTCAAACAGCAGCTCGATCTTCGCTTCGGCCTGGGGAACATCGTCGGCCGCGATCACCAGATGCTCAAGATCTTCGATCTGGTCGACGCCGTCGCCGACAGCCGTACGACGGTGCTGATCACCGGCGAAAGCGGCACCGGCAAATCGCTGCTGGCCCGCGCCATCCATCGCCGTTCGTCGCGCCGCGACAAGCCGTTTATCGAAGTCTCCTGTGGCGCGCTGCCTGAGACGCTGCTGGAAAGCGAACTGTTCGGCCATGTGCGCGGCGCGTTCACCGGCGCCATCGCCGACAAGATGGGCCGATTCATGGCGGCCGACGCCGGGACGATCTTTCTCGACGAGATCAACAGCGCCACGCCCGCGATGCAGGTCAAGCTCCTGCGCGTGTTGCAGGAGCGCACGCTCGAACCGGTCGGCAGCACGACCACGCGCACCGTCGATGTCCGCGTCATCCTCGCCACTAACGTCGATTTGTCCGAAATGGTCGCCAGGCAGAGCTTCCGGCAAGACCTCTTCTATCGCATCAATATTGTCACCATCCACCTGCCGAGCCTCCGCGATCGCCCCGGTGATATCCAGCTTCTTACCGCCAATTTCCTTCGCCGCTTCCGCGCCGACACCGGCCGGGAAATCATCGGATTCACCGATGCCGCGATGGCCGCCTTGCAGCGTTACCACTGGCCCGGCAACGTGCGCGAACTGGAAAACGCGATCGAGCGAGCAGTGGTCGTCTGCCGCCGTCCGCAGATCGACGTGGAAGACCTTCCGGAAACTGTCCTCCAACTCCCCAAGCGCGCCGCCGGCAGCCCCGACGATGCCTACACGGCCAACCCCATGCCCCTGGAACTGGCCTTGGAAGCCCCCGAGCGCCGCATCATCGAAGCCGCCCTGAACCGCAACAACTGGAACCGCCAGCTCACCGCCGCGGAATTGAATATCAACCGGACCACGCTGTACAAGAAAATGCGCAAACACCGGCTGGATTCGGGGTTGTCGAATTGAGGGGGCCGCGATTTCGCCTTGACCGCTTCCCAAACCACCTGTAACATCCAGTAACAAACGTGGCGTTCACGGTATTGAATACCCTGGCCCTGGAACGGTTCGCGCGTAAACATCGCGACGCCACTAAGCCGCTGTCGGATTGGCTCGACACTGTCCAACAGGCGACATGGCGAAGTCTGGCCGACCTGCGGAGAGTTTATCCCTCCGCCGACGGCGTCAACGTGCGGGCGCCCGGTGGCGGGGTCGTAGTTGCGACCGTATTCAACGTGAGGGGAAACCGTTATCGGCTGATCGCTGTTGTTCACTACGCCTCAGCGATCTGCCGGGTCGTGGACGTGCTGACGCACGCGGAGTATTCGACCAACCGCTGGAAGGATCGCCTATGAGCACGATAAGCACCCGTGTGGTGACGGACGACTATTTCAAGCTGGTCCGGGCATTTCCGCTGCGGCCAATCCGCGGCGACGGCGAATATGAGCAGGCGGGCAAGGTACTAAACCGTTTGCTCGGCCGGCCCGGCGGGAAACTCAGCGAGGGCGAGCGAGATTACGTTGATGCCTTGGCGCTGCTGGCCCAGGATTACGACCGCAAGCACAGCGCGTTTGCCCCATCAAAGCGCACACCGCACGAGGTGCTGAGCTATCTTGCAAAGGAATCAGGCCTGGGCCCCACCGCCCTTGGTGAAGTCCTGGGATGCACGCATGCGATGGCATCGCTTATGCTCCACGGCAAGCGAGGCATCACCGCCGAATCCGCCCGCAGGCTGGCAGACTATTTCAAAGTGAATGCCGGCTTGTTCGTCTGACGATTCGGCAGAGTTTCAGTTCCTCTGGACTGAGCGCGGAGGCACAACATGAGTTCAGCTTCGCTTGCGCCACAACCATACGCCTCGATCGTAATCATTGGCCGGGGTGTTCCACCGCTGTGGCATTATGAGAAATGGCTCTCCATCGTATCGGCGTTGGATCCGTTAGTTCATGCCACAGGCGAAAGCGCGGCAGTGCGCACCGTCCAGGGCGAACGCGACAAGACGACGCAGTTGCGCTTCGGCAAGATCGGCTGGAACGCACGCAGTCACCGGAAGTGGACGCATGACTCGCCAGACACAAAGGCCGCGAGTTCGGCTTGGACTTTCCTGCTTGGCGAGGTTTGGATTCCCGGTTGGACGGTGTGCATCCGGGAGCGCCGCGACCCGAAACTGTTTGTGTCGTTTGAACAGCCATCGATTCTGACCCGCTTGAAACCGGGTCAATTTAACCAGTTCTTTCATATAGCGATGCCGATGCCATTTTTCCAAGATCATTTCGCGATTGTGGACAATGCGCTCCAGCAGATACGGCAGGTGGTCGACTCCACGGGGTGCTTCATGCAAGTACATCCGTGGCATTCTCAATTGGAGTCGATCCAACACACAATCAACAACCAGCTTCACTACATCGGCATGGAACACGACATTGTCCATGATATCTGCAGGACTCCGGGAAAATGGACGAAGTATGATTCACAGGCCATCATTGCGAAGCCAACATCGCGCTCCCCATGACCGACCCAAACTTGTTGGGCGGAAGAATGGAGTCATAAACTATTTCGCAAAACCGTGCCGCTGAAAACTGGCTTATGGCACTTCTTCCCTCTGCGCCCTTGCGCCTCTGCGCGAGACCTCTTCCTTCACGCACTTCTCCAACTCATCGCACAACGCCGCCCGTAACGTCTGACGGGTGAGCGATCGGCACAACAATTCCCGGCCCCGGCGACCCATCGCGCCGCGCGAGTCGGAGCCGCGATCGCGCAAAGCTCTTATCGCCGCCACCGCCCCGTCGGCGTCGCCATGCTCGACGTGAACGGCAAAATCGGCTTGATCCAGCAGGTCGCCGATGTGGCTGCGCCTCGGGCCCACATACAACACCGGCCGTGCCACCGCCATCGCGCCATACACCTTGCAAGGATGCACGATCCCCACCATCGGACTGCCCAGCGTGACGATGTGAACGTCCGCGGCCGAAAGGGATTCGCCCAGCATCGCCAGCGGCTGATACGGCAGGCTGAGTATATTGGCGGCCTGGCGCTGGCGGGCCAGGGCATCGACATCGCGTTTGCCCGCCCCGCCGCCGATGAACACGAACCAGATCGAATCGTCCTCGCGCAGTTTCATGGCCGCGTCAAGGATGGTCGCCAGCGGATTGGACGGACTGTGATTCCCGCTGTACATGACCACAAACTTGTCGGCCAGATCATATCGCACGCGAAAGGCATTCTCGCCGGCGCCTACGCCCGCGCCTTCATCGGCAAGCGGCCAGGGCGCCACGATGCGCAGGCGTGCATCGAGCCGGCCGGGGCCAAATCGGCTTCTCAGTCGATCGGCCATGTAACGATCCAGCGCCACAATCAAGTTGCTGCGGCGCAGGATGAACCGGTTGGCGGATTCCAGGATCAAGGCGCTGGGGCCACGGCGGCGGATCTTTCCCAGGGCGATGAGCTGATCGGGATTGAGGTCCATCGCCCAATAGAGGGCCGGCACGCGACGCATCGCCGCGACGATGCACATCGGCAGGCCGATCAGCGGCGGCGAAGTGCTGAAGAAGATCGCCTCAAGCCCCGGCGTAAAGAGCGCGGCGAAGAACGCCTGAATATGGAACACCAGCGTGCCCAGCGCCCGCACCAGGATATTGCGCTTCCCGAAGCTGGCCCAGGGAAATCTCCGCACCTCCACGCCGTCGCGCATCTCGCGCGATGGAAACACACGAGATGCGTCCTCGTACCCGCGCCCCGACGCATACACGCGCACACGATGGCCCCGCCGCGCCATTTCCACGGCCACATCCGCCATGTGCTGGCCAACGCTGGGCGTGTCCGGAACGTATGTCTGGCTGACGACGAGAAAAGTCTTGCGAAGATCTGCGGGCATCACAGGATCACCGGCCGACATCTTGCCCATGCGCCGCCCTGGATCGTCTACGCCTTGGCGGGCGGCGCCGATGCCGTCGCCTGTTCGTACCATTGAACCGTCTTTTTCAGACCCTCCTGCAGGCCGGTCCTGGCGGTGAATCCGATCGCCTTCTGCGCGCGGCTGACATCGAGACAGCGCCGCGGCTGGCCGTCCGGCTTGGTTTTGTCCCACACGATGCCGCCCTCGAACCGGCAAATTCCCGCGATCATCTCCGTCAGTGCCCGGATCGTGATCTCGCTTCCACTGCCCAGGTTCATCGGCTCGGGAGAATCATACTGCTCCAGCGCGCCGACAAGCCCTGCGGCACAATCATCGACGTACAAGAATTCACGGCTGGCCGTGCCCGTGCCCCAGGCATCGATGTGATCCGCCCCGGCGCGCCGGGCCTCGACGAATTTGCGGATCAGCGCCGGTATCACATGGCTGCTGTGCAGATCGAAATTGTCTCTGGGCCCGTACAAATTCACCGGCAGCAGGTAGATCGCGTTCAGGCCGTATTGCTGCCGATACGACTGGCACATCACCAGCAGCGCCTTCTTCGCCACGCCGTATGGTGCGTTGGTTTCCTCGGGGTATCCATTCCACAAATCCGCTTCCTTGAACGGCACCGGCGTGAACTTCGGATACGCGCAGATCGTTCCCACCTGCACAAACTTCTTCAGACCCACGCGCCGCGCCGCCTCGATCAGGTGCAGACCCATCGCCATGTTCGCAAAGAAAAACCTCCCCGGATTGTCCCGGTTCGCACCGATGCCCCCCACTTCCGCCGCCAGATGCATCACCACATCCGGCCGGGTGTCCTTGTACAACCGCTCGACATCCGCCTCGTGCGTCAGATCATATTCCTTGCGCCGCGGGATGATCAGGTTCTGATACCCGCGCTGCCGCAGTTGCCCCACCAGCGATCCGCCGAGAAACCCCGCGCCCCCGGTGATGACGATGCGATCGCTTGCTGCCACGCTCATGAATCATCCATTCCATGCTGAATTGAATTGCCGCCAAGCCCGATTCACTCCGGGCGCGTCTCCACCGAATCCTTGCCGTCCTGATCCGCCAAAAGCCGCTCACGGCGGGCGAGTTTCCAATCGGCGTCGGTCATCATCCGCGCCAGTTCCTTAAACGTGACCCGCGGCTCCCATTTCAGCGCCTTGCGAGCCTTGGCCGCGTTGCCCAGCAGCTTGTCCACTTCCGCCGGGCGGAAATAGCGCGGATCGACCGCCACGTATTTCTCCCAGTCCAGTTCGAGATATCCGAACACTTCGGCCAGGAATTCCCGCACCGAATGGGTTTCCCCGGTGGCCACGACAAAATCGTCGGCCTTGTCCTGCTGGAGCATCAGCCACATGGCCTCGACATAATCGCCGGCGAAGCCCCAGTCGCGCATGGCGTCGAGATTGCCCAGGAACAGCTTCTTCTGCAATCCTTCGCGGATGCGGGTGGCGCCGCGGGTGATCTTGCGGGTCACGAACGTCTCGCCCCTCCGCGGGCTCTCGTGATTGAACAGGATCCCGTTGCACGCGAACAGGTTGTACGACTCCCGGTAGTTCACCGTCTGCCAATAACTGTAGACCTTGGCGCAGGCATACGGGCTGCGCGGATAAAACGGCGTGGTCTCCGTCTGCGGAACCTCCACCACCTTCCCGTACATCTCGCTGCTGGACGCCTGGTAAAACCGGATCGGCAGCCCCGTGTCCCGGATCGCCTCCAGCAGATTGATCGTCCCCAGCGCATCGGCATGCACCGTATACACCGGCTGATCGAAGCTCACCTTCACGTGCGACTGGGCGCCCAGGTTGTACACCTCGTCCGGCTTCACGCGGGTGAGAATCTCGCGCAGCCCCGTTCCATCGACCAGATCCCCGTAATGCAGGAACAGCCGTGCGGCCGGATCGTGCGGGTCGCGATACAGGTGGGCTATCCGGTCGGTATTGAACGAACTGCTGCGGCGCACGATGCCGTGGACCAGATAATTGCGAGCCAGCAGGAATTCGGCCAGATACGAGCCATCCTGCCCGGTGATTCCGGTAATCAGTGCCGTCCTACGCGGGAATTGGGGCATGCGTCATCCTCAGGTTCAAGCGGGCCGTTTCACGAGATATCGGCCCATCGCCCCGGCAGATTAACGTGCCCCGCCGCCCCATTCAACGCCGCCGCCGCGTTTCCCCCTCTCCCAGTACCGTGACGGGACCGGCGGCGTTCTCTTTCCCCCTCGCCCTGTACTCAGGGAGAGGGTCGGGGTGAGGGTTTCGATACGGCCGCCTAGCCGGCTCTGCTTTCACCTGGCACGCAACAGGCACGCTTTTCCCAATGACCCAAATTCCACGGCCGGAGGGAGCTATATGGGGTGACAAAAGGTGACACTTTTCGCGTTTTTGTCACCCTGCACGCCTGCAAAGAAAATCCCCGTGGCCGCGAAATTCAGCGGCGGCACGGCCTTTTTCGGCTTGGTTCCCGCCATTGCCCACGCCGCGTCGCCCCATTTGCTATCGACTTGTCGTGTCCCCTTCAGTTGCCCGCTGATCGAATGGTCCTGTCCCGTTCAGTCACTCAGCCAACTTCCCGTTGGATGGCCGTGTCGCTTTCAGTCGCTTGAGGATTTCATTTCACGCGGTCGTAAATAAGCACGCCTGGCTCGTGCTCGTCGTGAACTACGAGGTCGGATCCGCGAATCTCGTAAAGCAACTTGGACTCATGCCCATCCGCATTTATATACACGTCTGCGCCCTCAGTCCGAAATGTTCCGCTCGTTTCTCTGGCGTTGCTGCCCACCCGAGCGACGCCTCGATAAGTTCCGTCTGGCGAAAAAGTGACCGTAGACGTGAAATCGCTGGCAGGAGAAAGATTTGTCGGCATATCCGGGTTAGATTTCGTCAAATTCAACGCCCAGGTTCCAATGATGGGGTGCTCACGCCCAGTACCGGCACAACCGGCAATGAGACCCAACGCGAGCAAAATGACTGAGAGCGCATGGTGCACAACACTCCTCGCTGTTTTGGGATTTCGACAGGGCTTTGGTACCTGAAGGACCACGACCCTCCATTCGGGTATTCAACCTCGGGCGCAACCGCTTTTCGCCAATTCATGCCGCCTCAACGCATCCTCGATCCGGCGCTGCCCGGCCGGGTTGCACATCGCCGGACGCCGGGCGGATTTTACCAGATTCGGCCTTGTCGCGTCACCTCCAAACGCCGGCCGCAGCGTGATAGGGTCAGATCGCAACGGCGTATGCCTTTCAGTTACCGCCGCAGTTCGCATATTATTGCAACGAGCGCAAATCGCCGTCAGCTCTCCCGTCGAATTCCAGTATGATCTTCTTACTCGAGCACTCCTGCTGCAGCGAAGTCGTGTCATCAGTGGACAGGGAACTGTCGTAGATTTGGATCTCGAAGAGCCGCGGGCAGGCCGCGATTAGCTGACGAATCTCGGAAATTCCAGAGCCACTTGACCGTCCGTCGATGGAAACCCGTTCCAGCTTCGAAGGATCGATATTGGCTCTGATCCAACTCGCATCAGGAGAATTGCGCGCAATGGTTATTTCCTGCATGCCCGTCATCCGCGACAAACTCGCCAAAAGTGCGGTGCGATCCGCAGCGGGCAAAACGCAGTCAATATGAACGCGGGATAGTGGAATTGCGTCGTCTATCCAACCGTTGTTGCGCTCGGCAATCGCCTCCACTCGCCATGGCGCGTCGATCTTGAGCCAAAGCTCGTCCGCTGCCCATATTACGGCTCCGAGAAGAACAAGCGATGCAGTATATTTTACAAATGGTGGCGTATATTGTTCCGATCTCCCTACGGCTGGCGTAACGGAAGGCGACACG
>CAYQTE010000126.1:0-8504 GCA_964420285.1 uncultured Tepidisphaeraceae bacterium | reverse complement strand
TCCCCCTCCAGTACAAGGGGAGGAGGAAAAGACAGGCTCCCGGAAAATCGGGCACTCTCACGGGCTATGCACACCCGTTCTGATTACAATACCGCCGTATGCCCGGGCTGCCCATCCTGAATTACGGCCGTGCTCCTCGCGGACAAAAGAAGATCGTTTTCTTTCTCGTCGCCATCCTTGTTCTGATCGGAGTTTGGTTCCACATAAGCCCCCGACTAGACGCGTATATCGACCACAATATCGCGGTGCGCCGATACCTGAGGGCACAGGACGCCGCGTGTAAGCACACCGCGACCCCGGCGACAGTGTGCTACACGGACGATCCCTTGGTTTCTGAATCGCTCAAGGGCAACGCGGACTATTGCAAAACGATTGGGGTCAACGTCCCGCCCAGCGAGCTTGTGCTCAAGAACTCGGTCCCGGATCTCCAATCGCTGGGCAAGGCCGCGGCAGTGTACCCCAAATTCGACGTCGCCCAGGGTCCGTCGGTCTTCCTGCACCAGTGCCGAAGCCCAGGCGGGAACGAGCGGCTCGTTTCGATCTGGATCAAGGCAGCCACCGCAAGTGGCGATGACGGTTCCTATGACATTTCCCTTCACACCGAGGTTCTGACGCTCGCCACGTCCGCAACCCCTCCGGCAATTGCTCGCTGGGACCATATCGTGACCTTGCGGCGCTGGTCCACCAACCAGGCGCTCACGCTTTACGCCGGCCAACCCGATCCGCGCGACGCGTCCCATTTTACAATTCCCATCGACTTTCGCGGCCAACGCCGTGTTGTCGATGGATGTCTGTGCGACGACGATACCGTCGCCCTCGATCCGCACCTGGGCTGTGTGACGTCGGTGGCTCCAAGAACTTACGACGAGGTGTTCGGCATCGACGAATACGCCGAAAAACAGATAACAATCACCACGCCGGCGTTGAAATTCCCCAATAACCCTTCGCCCGATGCACCCCCGACGTATACGTCCTGCGCGTTCACGCCCGATGGAACGAAGCTGGCAACCGGCGAATGCCGATTGCCGCTGCTTGTCAGCGACGCGACACAAGACACCCCCGGCCGAATCCACCTGATCGATCTCAAGACCGGCCAGCCGGTCCCGGAATTCCAGTGTAAGGCGGCCGCCATTGCACCCGTTGCCATGACCTTTTCGCCCGACGGCGCCTATTTGGCCACGATGGGTAACGGCGGTTCGATCGAGCTTTGGAATGCTGCGACCGGCGACGACCTTGGCACCGTTGGCGCCGGCTGGGCCAGCCATTGTTTCCAGGCGATGCATTTCGACCCGAAAGGCAGCCCGATCATCTATGTGACCGGGGGACTTCTTGGTTCGTGGTCCGCCTTTTCGCTTCCCGATCTGAAATTTCTGCACACCGACCCGGCCCCTCCGCTCAAGCCGGCGACAATTACACTTCAGCCTAATGGCCGCAAGTACCCGACCTATCGCGACGACATGACCAACCCGGCTCCAAATGAATTCCGCAAGATTCTCGAGGATCGCCGATTCTCGTCAAGACAAAGCCTGGGAGCCACGTCAGGCGCATCGCCCGACGGGCGCTGGCTTGCGTGGGGCGGTGACGGCGTGTCGGTTTTGGACACGCAAAGCTTGGTGATCATTCATCGCTCCATCCATCCAGACAAGATTCTATGGCAGTCTGCGATCTTCGGCTTCGCCTTCGCGGTGTTCTCCCCCGACGGGCGCTTCCTCTTGTCGGCTGTCGATGGAGGTGGATTCTGCATCTGGCCGATGCCCGACTGTAGTACAGTGTGCGAAATCGCCACCAATACGGACGTAATATTCGTCGCCTTCTCCCCCGACAGCAAGCGAGTCGCAACTATTGACGATAAGCAAGAGCTGGACGTCTGGGATCTGCCCGCCCCGCCGACCACCGGAGGATGAGATTCGCCGGAAATAAACGTCATGCCAGACTCACCGCCCATCCTCAATTACGCCCAGGCGCCGCGATCCAGAAAAAGGCTGTACCTTTGGATCGCCGGGATGCTGCTTCTGGCCGGGCTTTGCATCTTCGTCAGCCCGCGAATATCCAGGTATGTCGATCACGCCGTCGCGGCGCGCCGCTATCTTGCGGTGCAGGCAGCCGCATGCAATCGCACGATGGACCCCTCGCTGGTCTGCTATACGGATGATCCAGCCGTATCGGCCAAGCTCCCCGGCGGCGCTTACACGAACCCGGGTATTTATGAGAGTTATGGCGGCTCACCCGTGATGCACATCGACTTGAACCACTACTTCCTATCCAAAGGTCTCGCCCCGCTTGATTCCGACTTGTGGACGCTCGGTCGTCCGGCCGGCATGTCCATGCCCGTGCCTCTTTCAACGACGGGAAGAGCTTCCGTCTTTATGCACCAGCTTCGCAGCCCGGCCGGTCACCAGCGGCTTGTGAGCGTTGTCCTGGAGGACGGCGGAACCGAGATCGAACATGATTCACTGAACACCGCCCTGAGGACGGGAACTTACGCGCTTGCCTCGCCGACAACGCCGCCGTCCGTTCTCAATTCTCATACCCTGACACTCTATCGCTGGAACGCCAATCACCCATTGACGGTCTTCGCCGGCCAACCCGACCCGAATGACCGTTCCCATTTCACGATCCCCATTCAATTCCGCGGCCAGCGAACCGTCGTGGATGGATATCTCCGCGATGATGACAGCGTTCTGCTCGATCCGCACCTTGGTTATATCGTGAATGGCGGCTCGGGACATGTGATGGAGAGCCACGCCATTGATGGTTATGCACTCAAGACGATTGGAATCTCCGCGCCGGCGTTCACACTACCCGGCTCGGGCAAAACTGTACCGCACGGCCAGCAGCCGACGTACTCCGCCTGCGCGTTTTCGCCCGATGCAGCGATGCTGGCCGTCGGCGTGAACCCGCCCAATAGCCGCGGCGGATCGAGCGGCCCCGCCCGCCTGCGCCTGATCGATGCCAGAACTGGTAAGGACGTACGGGAATTCCAGACCACGCCGCCGATGAAAGATGCGGCCTATGCCATCGCCTTCTCGCCCGACGGCACATTGCTGGCGACGATGGACGGTACCCAGCATGCCGACGGCGGCATCCGCCTTTGGAACGTCGCGACCGGCGATCCGATTGGCGACTGCGTGGCCGGTGACGTTCGCACTTTTTCGGCTATGCGCTTCGACCCGGGCGGCAAGCAGTTCATCGCGACCAACAATGATACCCAGTACGTTTTTTCGCTGCCGGACCTGAAGTTCCTTCGCACCCAACCGGTTCCGTCCCTCAGAGAGATCGGCACAATAGTTCAGCCCAAAGGCGCCACCGCGTACAACGGCCAACCATTCGGCGCTTATCACGATCATGACGATGACAAATTGGCGCCGACGCCCGGCGAATACCATGCTCCCGACGATCCGTTGTACGACCAGATCGCCCCGGGGGCGGCTTCGGGCATTTCGCCCGATGGGCGCTGGTTTGCCTGGTCGCGAAATTCCGCCGGCGATGGCGTGGTTTGGATCGAGGATCTCCAGAAGCACGCCGTGTGCCTGCAGCGCATGGTCTGGAAGCCGCCAAATTGGACCTGGATTGGGTCTTTTCAGCCCGTCACGTTCACACCCGACGGGCGCCTGCTCGCTTGTTCTGTGGACGGGCACGGATTGTGTCTGTGGCAAATGCCCGACTGCGATCTCATGTACGACATCCAGATTCAACCAAAGGGCGCCTATTGGCGCGCTTTGTTCTTCGCCATCTCGCCTGACGACAAACATGTGGCGACGATCGACTTTAGCGATAACTTGAACGTCTGGGATCTACCCGCGCCCGATGCTGCCGGAAAGTAAGATTGCCCAGCCGCAACAGACTTGCCTGCCTGTACGCCCAGGAGCCGCGATGTACCCTTATTCACATTCTCTCCCCCCGCGCCCCGGCGCGACGGCCGGTCGCCAGCGCCCCGCCGGCGTCATTACCATCAGCGCGATCGCAATGACTCGATCAATCGCCGGTAATTACCCCGCTCAAACGCCGCGCGCAGGGCCGGATCGGTGTCCAGCACGCCGCATTTCTCTTCCAGAGCCATGTCGGCAAGGGAGGTTCCCCATTTGTCGACAAAGACCTTTCGCAGCGCCAGCACGCGGGCGGCCTGGTCCTCGGCGGGACGCCCGTCGCGCCAGGTCGATTTGCCCACGAAATGCAGCACAAACGATCCGCCGGCCGTGCAGACGGGAATGTCCAGCAAATGACACCGCAGGCAGTAATCGGCATCCTCCCCGCCGCCTGGGCCGAAGTTTTCATCCAGCTCGCCGACGACGCTATAGACGGCAAACGGAATCCGGATGCAGAAGAACCAAACCATGAATTGCCGCACAAGCTGCCGGTTCCGCCGGGCGTGTTCGGCCGCGATGGCATTCAGGTCGCGCTCATGCCCAATATAGTCCGCAAGGTCCATGAACTTCCCGCACACCAAGTCCCGCGTGCGATATCCAAAATGGAAATTGGACGCCGGCGAACAGATCCCCGGCCCAGCGGCGGCCAGCGGCTCAAGCCAGTGCGGCGTGAAAATGATGTCGTTATTCAGAAAATAAAGGTCCGCCTCATGCTCTTTGGCCAGTCGCATGATCTGATTGACGTTAGCCGCAAACCCCAGCGGCGATGGGTGGCGGATCAGCGTGATCGCCGGGTTGGAAAACCCCGCATCCACCCCGCCATCGTTGTCGATCAGGTAGAACCGGTCGTCCTTTTCCAGCGCCGTCCAGTCAAGGAACGACTTGATCGCATAAGGCGTGTACGCGGCCGAGGTGCGCGTGCTCACCATGCCGAAGAACTTCATGGCCGCCTCACTGTGCGCACGATGCGCCAGACCGAAAGCCCCTGCCACAGCGGGCCGTCCAGGGGATGGAAGTTACGCCACTGGTCGTAGTTCTCCAAATTGAGGCCCTCCCACCGGCGATAGAACGCCTCGGTATCGAAATCTCGCGCATGACCCCAATTGCGGAGTTTTTGCCGCAGTTCCTCAGGCGTCCGGCCCCAGGAAAAATGCAGCAGGTTCAGCGGCGAGGCAACCTGACGCTCCCGCGTCCAGCGGGCATTGACATATTGGCCTGCCATCCGCGTGGCGATCGGCCCACCCTCATTGCCCGGGGTGATCACCAGCGCCTTATCCCCGAATTGTTTGAACACGTTCACCCACCGCGCCATGATCACCGCGCCGGCCAGTTTGTCGCCGGCCGCTTCCATCCACGTCATAAACTCATCCGCGTTCAGCAGCATCTCGTCGGCATCGATCTGTACGATCCAGTTGCCCGCGGCGCACTGCATCGACAGCGCGTTGCGCTCCCGCGTGTCGTTCTCCATCGGATGATCGTGCGAATGAAAGTTCCCCTCAATCAGGCGAATCTTCCCGGCCGTGTCGATCCGGCCGACGAACGCGCGAACCGCGTTCAGATCGATTTCAAACGGCTGCCGTGCCCAGGTCAATCGGTCCTGATCCAACCCCAGAATGATCTCATCGGCGATCGCGTAATACGATGCAATCGCCTCGAAGGCGTAGCGATAATCGTAAGCGAGCAGCGTGATGAAACTCAGCGGCGGCTTCACGACCTGGCATCATAACCGCGCGACCGCTTTGGTGCTTTACCGATTTCCGGCCGCAAGCTCATTCCACAGATCGCTGAGGTTCAGCACCACCGTGACCTGCGCCGTGCCATCGGCCCGGAAATCGACCTTGCTCAGACGCACGTGAGCCATTGCCCGGTCCACAGCGGCCGATACGCGGCGGTCCCGGTCGGCCGCCTGGCCCACCGTCATCGCTTCCGTCAACGGTAAACTCTGCGCATCGCGGCGAAGCTGGGCATTGGCCGCTTCCTGAGCGGCGTGCGCGGCCACAAGGCGATTCCCTGACCCATCACCGCCCGCCGCCGTCGCCGTCAATTGCCTGTCGATCCACTGCGGCGCGTGTTGCGGAACGTCAACCGCCGACGGCTCCGTGGCCTGCGTGGTTATGGCGACAACCGCCGTCGCATGCCCCACGGCCGCGGCCGCGTGTTTCTCCAGATCGTCCCGCAGCCGCGTCCATCCCGCCGCGTCGCCCGGCTCAACCAGAACCGCCGGCTTGGTCGCCGCACCGGCATCCGCCGCCAGCGGCACGGCGTTGGCCTTGAGCAGCGCATCGTGAATCTCGTCGCACAGTTCGTCGGCCGTCGCGTCCAATGTTACCTCGACGCGCAAATCCTCACGGAAATCGACGAGCGTTACCGGCCGGTCCGCCATCCACGTATCGAGCAATGCCGAAAACGTCGTATTCTTCATCGCATCGGCGAACGTCTCACCGCCGGCGATCTCCACCCCTTGCACGCTGGCCAGGAGCGTCCCCGCCGCGTCCTCCCGCGCCGCGTCCACCGCCTTGCGCCGGGCCGATGTCGTCACCGGCGCCCAGGCCACCGAATCGCGCGGCGGCAGCACCGACCCGGCCTCGATGGCGCTGGTGCTGGTTCCGGTATCGGAAAAAACTCGGCCGTTCCAGTTTTGCAGGCTCATCGCCAGGGCGCCCCCCGCCAGCGGCGAAACCCCCGGATGCGCCGCCGCGATCCGCTCGATCTCGCCCGCCACGGCCGCTCCGTCCATCGCCAGGCGCACCTGGCATGTCTGGTCATCGGCCCACCTCGGCCCGCCGATCGGTTGGGCCGTCCGCACAAACGCCCGCATCTCCCCTTCGGCGTTACATCGCTTGAGGAACTCCCCCACCGTCATCCCCGGCGCGATCGGCTGGGTCTGAATATCCCCAAAAAGCTGATCCGCCGCCCGGGCGCTGGCCGCCGCTATCCGTGCCTGTTTGACATCATCCCCCACCGCCGCCGGGGCCGGCCGGATCGCGCACAGACACCCCGCCGCCAGTCCCACGGCCACGATCCATCCCGAAAATCGCCGCTCACAATGCATAAACGCCATATTCGTCACGCCCGGCCCGCCACTCCAGCGGGCCGCCTGACACGGGTTTAGACCCGCATCCCGCGCCGAGGTTAGACCGCCAACGCCCATTTATAACCGCACAGCGTCCTTTTACGAACCGGCGAAGGGCAC
Organism: uncultured Tepidisphaeraceae bacterium; assembly: GCA_964420285.1. Taxonomy (GTDB): domain Bacteria; phylum Planctomycetota; class Phycisphaerae; order Tepidisphaerales; family Tepidisphaeraceae; genus CAYQTE01. The sequence continues at coordinate 1,445 of CAYQTE010000126.1, read as the reverse complement.
ACCCTTTCCAGGCCAATGCAACCGCCCGCCCAGCCGCCCCATTTCCCCCTGGCCGCACCCGCGCCATCGGCCCGGACGCTCAGGCTCCAGCAGCCGTTCGCATTCTGCCCCGGCGAAGCCGGCAAGACGCCCCCGCCATAACGGCCGGACGCTGCGCTATGGGGGTAACAGAAGGTAACACTTTTCGCGTTCTTGTCACCCTGCACGCCCGCGAAAAATCCCCGCCCGGCCGCGGTATTCAGCAGCGACACCGCCTTCATTGGCGTCGTCCCTGCAATTCCGCACGCCGCGCCGCCTCATTTCCAATCAAATTATCATGTCCCCTCTAGTTGCTTGGGCAACAATACGACATACGGTGCGACAACGAACTACGTCCCCGTTCCATTCCCCGGTGCAAGAACGAACTACGTCCCCGTCCCATTCCCCATAGATATTCTGGTTGCTAACGCCGGATGTCGAATGTCGTTTGCTCGGCTGCCCATTTGCGGCAGGCGTTGATATCGCTGTCGGTGGCAATCAAGCGGGAATCATAAAGCGGATGGTACGGAAAATCCTTCAGGGAGTCGCGCAACGCGTCCATTGCATAGCGGGCATAGCGGGCGGGCGGGACATCCCCCTGGTCACGCGTGGATTCCTCGCCGTTCAAGTATTTGATCAGCACGCGTATCGCTTCGGGCTGGCGGATATAGTCGACCACCTCGAGATACCCAAGACGCTCATCGGGATCGGGGATGGCCTCTATGGCATCGAGACATGCCTTGACCTGCTCGTGGTCGCCCATACGGGCCAACGCAAGACGCTGATACCAATGGCCCCCCATCACAACCGCCGGACCATCTTTGGCCACAGCCGCCTTCAATTGCGGAATCGCATCCGCGGCCTGCGCTACGCCAAGCAACTTCGGAGAGATCAAGCCTTGCTTGTACGCATCAAGCAATTTCGCCTTAGCCGCATCGCTAAAGCAGTCAGAGGTCAGCGGCATAAGCCTTAAATCGCTGTCGTCGCAGTTCCCTTCGTTTGGGTCAACCTCGTGATCGACCCAAGCCCGCTTGGCCTCGAATCCAGGCCTGTTGATTGAAGCCACATAGTCAAGCCCAATGATCATCTCTCGTACCTGCGGGTCGGGGTCACGTCGATACGGAGCCAATGCCGCCTCGACCGCCGCAAGATCCTGTTTGTCCAAATGTATGTCGGCCGGTTCCGGGCGTTTCTGCTTTCCGGCATCGACCCATTCCTTGACGAACTTCCGGATATCATCGGCCGAACGCGTAGTGACGTTAGTTCCCACGGGCGAACTCGTTGGCTCAGCATCCAAATACGCAGCACGTAAAAGACTGCCAAGGACAATCGCTATTAAATAGAATACGCGCATAGTCGATCCGCCCTACTCGAACGAAATAAAGGTCCCGCGAACCGTTAGATGCCTTTCCCACTCGGACCCGTGC
>CAYQTE010000125.1:0-8627 GCA_964420285.1 uncultured Tepidisphaeraceae bacterium | reverse complement strand
TGGCAGGCTCCGAGCGAGTGTCGCCAGCGGGCAATCCCGCCCCCAGGGCGCAGGTCACGAGAAATGCCGGTGTGCTTCCCGCTACAGCGACTTTGAGAAATGTGGTCATGTGGGCATCTCCTTTTGCATGTTGGCGGATCAGCCACGAAGGCCGAGAACGACCGTCGGCGGCGGTGGGATGGGCTGAGTCGCCGGCTGTGTTGCGGGCGCATCTACTGGAGCCGGCGCGATCCTGTTGACAGCAGGCCCGCCAAGAGCGCCGCTGGCGGACAATGCCGTTCCAAGGCCGCCGGTCACGAGGTATGCCGGTGCGCTTGCGGCCACGGCGACTTTGAGCATTGTTTGCATGGGCGAATCTCCTGATTGGGCTTGAAAATTCAGCCGCGAAAGCCGGAAACGGCCGGGTACGGGATCGGGGCGGGTTGCGTGGACGGCTGCGTCCCCGCCGCGTCCAATGAAGCAGGAACGATCCTGTTGATGATGTGCGCGTTGCGAGTGGCGCTGGCGGACATTACCGCTCCCAGCCCGCAGGTCACGAGAAATGCCGGTGCGCTTCCGATCATGGCAACTTTGAGAGAGGTCTTCATAGGAGTATTCCCTCGTCGAACATGAATGATTCCCGACCCGGTTCGAGCAACCACGCTCCCGCCAGTGTATTAGACGCTCTTCGCGGCCGAGGCGCGCGCAAAATCGCGAAAAATCATCCGCGATAGCCCGCGCCGCGGCCCCCGCCAGGGCTAGGCACGCGGGGAGGGGCCGGGGCGGGTTGCGTCGCAGGCTGTGTGGACGGCTGCGTCCCCGGAGCATCCAATGGAGTCGAAGCGGTGTTACGGATGCCGGGACGCGCGCCAGTATCGCCGGCCGACAATCCCGCGCCCAGAGCGCAGGTGACGAGGAACGCCGGCGCGCTTCCGGCCACGATCGTCTTGAGCATTGTTTTCATGTGAGCATCTCCTGATCTTGAGTCTTTCATCAACCGCGGCGGCCGGCGAGGCCACCTACACCACCTCGCCGTACCGGCGGCGGGGCCGGGGCGGGTTGGGTCGCCGGCTGTGTGGACGGCTGTGTGCCGGGAGCATCCAATGGAGTCGGGGCAGCGTTTCGGAAGCCGGAAATTGTGCGAGTATCGGCGCCTCCGACTCCCGCGCCCAGTGCGCAGGTGACGAGGAACGCCGGTGCGCTTCCGGCCACGATCGTCTTGAGCATTGTTTTCATGCGTGGGTCTCCAAATTTGGCCTGTTCGATCAATCAAGAGCGAATACCGCGGATACTTCGAGGCATCGGCGGAGTAGGTTGCGTGGCCGGCTGAGTCGATGGCTGTGTTCCCGGCTCGGCCAGTGGAACAATGCCGGCCATGCCCGGATCGGCATTGGGGCTACTGCTGGCGGAGGACATGGCGACCCCCACGATGCAGGTGACAGCGAATGCCGGCGCGCTTCCGACCAAGATTGCCTTGAGAAATGTCCGCATGTGTGCATCTCCTGATAAACGTGGTTCCTCGGCCGCCTCTATCGACAGCGCCGCCAACACGTTCTACCGACCGCCGGGCGTTGTGTTGCGTGGCCGGCCATTCCCTGTAGACGCCAAGCACGGCGTAAAGTTCCGGCAGAATCGGAAATTCGGCGAATTACCGGTTTTCGGGTAGGCAATGCCTATTTCGTCACCGACGCCAGATCGCTCTGGAAATCGGTGAGAAGTTCGACGCCGGTGGCGGTAACGGCGACCACATCGGAGTGGCGGATGCCGCCGTAGCCGTCGATGTAGATGGCGGGTTCGACGTTGAAGACGTTGCCTTCGCGGAGGATGTCCTTCGAGGCCGGATGCAGTCGCGGCTGGGCGTTGCCGTCGATGGCGGAGTAGCCCACGCCGTGGCCGGTGCCGTGGCGGAATTCGCTGGTAAACCCGCGGCGGGCCAGTTCTTCGCGTGCGGCCTGATCGACCTTGGCGGCGGCGACGCCGGGGCGAATCAAGTCCAGCGCCACATGCCGGGCGGCGAAGACCGCGTCGAACATCTTCTGCTGCCGGGCATCCGGCCCGCCGAGGCAGAACGTCCGCGTCACATCCGTCCAGAAGCCATCAACCGTGGAATTGCTGTGGACCAGCACCAGATCGCCGGCCGACAGCACTCGCCCGCGCGACCGGCCGTATGCGGCGCATGCCGATGCGCTATTGGGACCGGACATGCACCAGGCAAATCCGTGGGCGCGAGAGTGATTCAGATCGACCAGCCCGCGCGGATCGTCGAGAATATCGGCGAATGCAACGGCCGCTTGCGATTCGATCAGCCCCGGCCGCAGTTGCGCGGCACCGGCCGTGAACGCCGCGCCGGCAATGCGATGCGCCAGGCGAATCTTTTCCAATTCCGTTGGCGAGGCGACGGCGCGGAGTTCCTCAAGGCGATCGTCCACGATGCTGACGGTCATTCTTGAATCGGATCGCGCCAGGCAGTCCGTCAGCACGTGGCCGTAAATGTGCATCGACGCATACGGCGCGGGAACGTGGGCGTTGGAATCGACTCCAATTCGCCGCCCCCGCAAAGACAGGCGATTGAGCAGTTCGTTCAGCGGCCCGTAAAGACTGCTGGCGGCCGAGCGCTGGTCGCTCAGGCTCCCCGGATGGATCGAGACGAATTCCTTCGCGTGTCCGGACATCGCCAGTTCGCGTTCGTCGTCAGGGCAGATAACGCCGACCAGCCCATCGGCATTGATCCCGGCGACGCCCGTGCCGACAACCGGCCAATAGCCGCTGACGAGCAGCACATTCGACGCCAGCGACACAACCAATCCGTCGAGATTGGCATGCCGCAGCGCGTCCTGAATCCATTGAATGCGTATGGGATTGGGTGTCATGGATGACAGGGTACCGCCGCAGGGGCGGTTTGGTCGAGTGTCTGCTTCGCCAGCACGGCAGCCACAAACGCCTGCACCTGTTCCCGATAATCATCCGGATACGCGCTCATCGCCATCACGTGCCGTGCCGCCGGCACTGGCCAGAACACATTCGGCCCCGCCTCCACCGGCCGTGAACGCACGGCCGCTTCTATCTCGGCCGCATCGCCGGGCGTCACCAGCGGATCGTCGCCCGATTGAATCACCATGACAGGGCATCGCACCCGCCCTATCGTTCGGACCGGTGCCAATGCATCAAAATCGACATGCGCGATGCGCTGGGCCAGCCACACCGCCGCCCGCTGAAACCACGGTCCCGGCATGCCGCTGCGCTGGGCATGCGAATGGATCGCGTGGCGGAAGCTGCTGTACGGGCATTCCAAAATCACCGCCACCAGATCCTCACGCATCTCCCCCACCGCCGCCGCCACCGCCGCGCCCAGACTCACGCCCAGCAGCACGACGCGCCGCATCGCCTCCGGCCGCTGTGCCAATTCCTGATCCAACACCTGCATCACGTCGAACCGTTCCCAACAACCGGCCGTTGTGTAACGCCCCTGGCTCTGACCGTGCGCTCGCAGATCGATTGCCAGCACGTTGAACCCCAAGTGACGCATCAGTGGCGCCCAGGCGATGGCGCCCACCTTCGCGTCGCCGTAGCCGTGGATCAGCACGGCCGTCTTGTCCGATGTCGATGCCGCCGGTATCCACCATCCCGCGATGTTCAGCGGCCTGCCGGTGCGCTGATCGCAAACGCGCCATTCCTGAACCACAAACGGCAGGCCCAAATCGTCCGGCGAAGTGCGTTTCAGCAGCCACGCCGCCCGGCCGTCGGTCATGCGCTGCGGGCAAAGTAGTGTCATCGCCATCGCCGCCGCGATCAGCATCGCCAGCAGCAGGCCCACCGCCGCAACCACCAATACCAGCACCGCCACGCTCGCCATGACCTGATCATACCCGCCGCGTTTGATTCAAGCTGCACCACGAAGTCGTCCGATAATCCAAATGTCAGCGCACGGGCATGGATGGCCCGTCACCACAACCGTTTGCAAGGAGTCGCCATGAAATACACGCTTCCCATATTGGCCATCGTACTGCTCGCCGCCGGCTGCCAGAGCAACGGATCGTCGTCGGCCATGTCGCCGTCCAGCACGCCGGTCACCGATGTCTCAATGACACCAGCGCCGATCACCACCGCCACTCCCGCGGCCTATACGCCGGCCCCCGTGCAAACGCCCGCGACCGTGACTCCCGCCATGGACACCGCACCCGTTCTGGCCAGCGGCGCTTCCTCCACGGGCACAACGTACAAGGTCAAGGCCGGCGATACGCTCTGGAAACTCGCCGCCACCCATTACGGCAACGGCAACCAGTGGAAAAAGATCGCCGATGCCAATCCCGGCCTGACACCCTCGACGCTCAAAGTCGGCCAGACCATCACCATCCCGTGATGGCGAGCGGACACCAACGCATGCAATCCCGCGCCTCCGACTCGACCAGCCGGGGGCTTTATGCTGCGCCGAGTTGAAATCCCCATCGCGCGCCGGCCTCATCGGGCCTCAAGCCGCCGGGCTGCAATTTCAATGCATCCCCGATACACTGGCGGCGCTGGATTCGCTATCAAGGAGAAAACGTGCCCGAGCAGGTGTTGGCAGTCGTCAGCGTTCTGGGCAAGGACCAGAAGGGCGTCGTCGCGCAATTCGCCACGTACATGGCCCAGCGCGGCATCAATATCGAGGATATCGAGCAACGCGTCGTCCGCGGCTTCTTCCTCATGGACATGCTCGTCGATCTCAAGGACATCAGTTGCGATCTTTCCGAACTGATCACCGGCCTGATCGGGCTGGGCACGAGCATCGACATGGAAGTGCGCGTCCATCTGCACAGCCACAAGCGCCTCAAGCGCGTCGCCATCCTCGTCAGCCGTGAACCCCATTGCCTTTCGGCGCTGGCCGAGCAATTCGCCTCGCACAAGCTGAACGGCCAGCCGGAGATTGTCCTGTCCAACCATCCCGATCTGGCCCCGGTGGCGCAGGCGGCGAAGCTGCCCTTCGAGCATGTCGACTCGACCGACCCGGAAAAGCACTTCGACTGGCTGCTGGGCCGTCTCACCGCCATCAATCCCGATTTGATCGTGCTGGCCCGGTACATGCGCATCCTGCCCAACCGGATCGTGGGCGCGTTCAAGCACCGGATCATCAACATCCACCCGTCGCTGCTGCCGTATTTCCCCGGCGCCGCACCCTACAAACAAGCCTATGAAAGCGGCGTCCGCGTCCACGGCTGCACGGCGCATTTCGTCACCGAGCAGCTCGACGAAGGCCCGGTCATTCTCCAGGACGTGTTCCACATCAACGTGGGTTCCGACACGCTCGACGATGTCAAGGAAAAGGGCCTCAACCTCGAAGCGGATATCCTGACCAAGGCCGTGCGACTCTTCCTCGACGAGGAACTGGTCGTCGTCGACGGCAAGGTCATCTTCAAACCCGGGATCGGGAGATTTCTCAAGACCGGCGAGTAGAAAATCCCCGGCTGTCAATCGATCGTCCGGAGCATTTCCCGATGGCCGTCCTCGGTGAATGCGATGATCTTCTTGTACAGCTCGCCAAATTTTGCCTCACCATGCAGCGTTGCGTCGAGTTGCTCCCACTTCGAGACAGACTCGTAGGTCGTCTCCAGCACAACCAGGTAATAATGCGGCCCGATCAGGTCGGTCAGCAGCCGGACCTCCTTACAAATTCCTGTCTTGCGAATAATGGCGGCGGCCTCTTTCCAAAGCGGATTGGCTTCTCGCGAAGCCCCGAATTTCAGCCGAAAAACATCGCGAACGACGATCATGGGTGTCTCCTTGCTGGTGTGTCGAATCTCGACATCGCTGAAAATACGCTTGGGATGTGGGGCCGGGCAACGTGCAAAATGCGCCGTCGGCCCCGTCACCGCAGGCGGTGCCACAATTCCAGCATGACCAGCGCATACAGACGCTGCGAATGATCGACGCGACATTCGTGATGTTCGTTGACCATTTGCTCGATGACTCCCGGCTGAAAATGCACCGCCGCGAACGAATCGCCGGCAAAGAGCAGATCGTGCAGCATCGGCCGCAATTGCCCGGAAAACCACGCCCCGATCGGCACGGCGAATCCCATCTTACGGCGGCGAAACACCTCGGCCGGCAGGTCGGCGGCGAACGCCTCGCGCAGCAGACGCTTTCGCCCGCGACCGATCAGTTGATCGCTGCTCAATGCCGCGGCAAATCGAACCACCTCCGCATCCAGAAACGGGCTGCGAACTTCCAGCGCGTGCAGCATGGACGAGCGGTCCAGCTTGGTCAGCAAGTCCTCGGGGAGATACGTCACGCGATCCACCGCCAGCGCCGTCCGCACGTCATCGCGCCCGGCCGACAGTCGGCCAAATTCGCGCGCCACGATGTCCTGGCCAAGTTGGCCATGCGGCATCAATTTCTCGATCTGCTGGTCATCGAACAGGCGCATGTATCCCGCATAACGCATCGGCGCACCGGCCGACAGGCTTCCCAGCAGTCGCTTCATTCGGAACATCCGCGACTTGGGATGCGTGCCGGGGAGTTTCTTCCAACCTTCCCACGCCGCCAATTGCCCCGCGGCCGGAACATGCGACAACTTCTGCCCGATCGACATCGCGCGATACCGGTCATATCCCCCAAACAATTCATCCGCCCCGTCGCCGCCCAATGCCACCTTCACATGCTCTCGCGTCTGCCGCGACAGGTAAAGCGTCGGCAGCGCCGATGAATCCCCGAACGGCTCGCCAAACACCTCGGCCAGCTTGGGCAAATCCGCCGCCGCGTCCGGGGTCACGTGAAATTGCCGATGCGTCGTCCCCAAGTGCCGCGCCACCGCCGCCGCATGGGCGGTCTCGTCGTAACGCGGATCGTCGAATCCGATCGAAAACGTATTGACATCCGCAGCCCGCGCCGCCGCCCGGCACATTCCCGCCGCCACGATCGAGCTGTCAATCCCTCCCGACAGGAAACAACCCACCGGCACATCCGAAACCATGTGCCGCTTCACCGCCTCCAGCACCAGCGATCGGACGCGACCGGCCGAATCCACGGACGATGTTTTCCCTGACGCGATTGAGATGTCATTCGGATCAAAATACCTGACCGCCGCATCGCATCCCGCCTTGCGGCAGATCATCCAACATCCTGGCGGCAACTTGGTAATTCCACGATAAACGCTGTTCGGCGACGGCACATACCCCCACTGCAGATAGCTCGCGATGGCCGATTCATCCACCATCGCATCCACCCACGGCACCGCGCGCAGCGCCGACAACTCACTGGCAAACGCCACCGCCCCATCCACGCACGCCACAAACAGCGGCTTCTGCCCCATCCGATCCCGCGCCAGCGTCAGCGTCTGCGCCTCGGCATCCCAAATCGCCACCGCGAACATCCCATTCACCCGCTCAAACGCCCCAGCGCCCCACTGACGATACGCCGCCAACAAAACCTCGGTATCCCCGGTGGTCCGCCACTGGACACCCGGCCGCAACCGCGAAAGCTCCTCGCGCAACTGGCGGAAGTTGTAGATCTCCCCATTGAAAACCATCACGAGCCGGCCCTCGACAAACGGCTGATTCGACCGCGGATCGGGATCGAGAATCGCCAACCGCCGATGCACCATCCCCACCCGCGCCGCCGACCCCTCCCCGCCGCCAACGAATTTCCCCACCCCATCCGGCCCCCGATGCGCAATCCGTCGGGACATTTCATCGAGCAAACGATCCCCCGCCGCCAGGCGTTCATCCCATGCAATCACACCGGCCAGTCCGCACATGATGGAACACGATAAGCGGCCGAGCACCTTCAGAGAAGCGCGGGGCGGAAGCCATTGCAACTGATCGCGTGAACGTAAGAGCTCAGCCTCCGCGCGAGATCAAGTTCAAGCCGGGAATGTCCGCATAATCTTTCGCGTTATGAGTGACCAGCGCCGCGCCGTGCCGAAGAGCCGATGCCGCGATCCACGCATCGCCGCAAGCAATGGGCCGGCCGAGCCGGCGCCGCTGGGCCGTGACATCGGCCCAACGCTGCGCCATGTCTGAGTCGTAAGGAAGCACGACGAATTGATCGAGCAATGAATCCAACGCTTCGCGCCTCAAGGAGCCCCAGCGGCGAAGCAGTGCCCAAAGGCGCAGTTCGGCCACGGTTTGAAAGCAGACGCACAGGCGCTTTCCCGCAAGCGACGCAGAATAGAGCGAAGCTCGCGTGTCACCCTTGGCAAAGAACGAAAGAACGTCGGTGTCGAGAATTACCGGGTCCATCAACGCCGGACCTCTCGGACGAGCAAGAGAAACTCGTCGACAGATTCCTCCTTCGGCCAGTCAATGGCGAGATCCGCCAGATTGCTAATGGGCACAACGCCCTGTTCACAGGCCAACTCCTCCACCGTCATACCCCCCCAGGATGCCGACTCGGCCGGCTCGACTTCAACCCGAACGCGCGTGCCGTCGGGCAGCGCAACGGGCGCGTCCAACACGGCAACGCCGTTTCTTATTCGTCCACGATAGGTCATACGTCGTCTCGCTCTCTGTGCAATGCCGAATTATTATAGTCCCGCGACGCAGTTTGAAAAACCTTGGCCGGTGAGGCAGACGGCCGGCACACCATCAACGCCATCCCCGCCGCCAACGAATTTCCCCAGCCCATCCGGCCCCCGATGGGCAATCCGTCGGGACATTTCATCGAGCAAACGATCC
>CAYQTE010000124.1:0-8953 GCA_964420285.1 uncultured Tepidisphaeraceae bacterium | reverse complement strand
TCGGGCACTCTCGTTGAAACCGCACGGCGGCGACCCGTTGCAGCCGGGCGGGCGGGGGAATACCGTTAACTCGCCCATGACGGCAAATCGCCTATGTCGCAAACGCATAGCCAAATCACCGGAGTCTGGATCGCCGCGGACTGCATCGTCTGCGATTCCTGCCAGAGCCAATGCCCCGATGTGTTTGAGATTCAGGACCAGAAGTGCGTGATTCGACCGGCCGCCATGTCGCGGGAATTCGTTGGGGCGCTGACCGCATCGATCCTGGCCGCCGCCGATAAATGCCCCGTGGATGCCATCAGGTTTGAGATGATGGACGTCGCCGCCGGCGAGCCAACGGCGGGAACTGTCGATGCCGCAGCAGCAGCACCGGCACAGGCTCCGACGCGACGCGGTTTCAATATCGCACTGACCGTGGGCTGGGGCGCATTGGCGTTATGCACGGCCACAAGCGCGGCGATATTCCTGGACTTCATGGCGCCCAAGGTTGGCAAGGAACCAAAGAAAATCTATCGCGTCGGCACGCTGGACGATTACGGCACGAGCGGGGCCGTCTATGAGCAGTTCAAGCCGGTGGGATTCTGGTTGGTCAATCTGCAGCCGCAGCAGCCGCGGCTGGTCGCCCTGTCCACCGTCTGCACGCATCTGGGCTGTATCCCCGACTGGCAGGAAGCGGAAAAGAAGTTCAAGTGCCCCTGTCACGGCTCGGGGTATTTGGGGACCGGAATCAACTTTGAAGGCCCCGCGCCCCGGCCGTTGGAACGGTTCGCCATCAGCAGGGACGCCGACGGGCAGATCGTGGTGGACATGGGCCGAACCTATCGTTATGAACTGGGCCAGTGGGACGATCCGGAGAGTTTCATTCCGCTGGCGTGAAGATTCGGATCGGCGGCGGAGGCGAACTGACATGATCTCGACGGTGTTGCTGCCATGGCCGTGCTAACCCGCCCGCTCAATTACCTCCGCGGCACGCAGGTTTGGAAGTCGATCTTTCGACACGGCGTACCGGGCGACGGCCGCACCCGCGCCATGGCGATCGTGAGCAACGTCTTTCTCCACCTGCATCCCGTGGCGATCCGCAAGAGCGGCGTGCGGCTGGGCTTCACCTGGTGCATGGGCGGGCTGACGTTCTTCCTCTTTTTGGTGGAAGTGGTGACCGGCGTGTTGCTGATGTTCTATTACCGCCCGGTTGTCGAATACGCCTATCAGGACGTTCAGGACTTGCACGCACAGGTGACGCTTGGCCTGCTCCGCGAGATCCACCGCTGGGCCGCGCACGCCATGATCATCACCATCTGGCTGCACATGTTGCGCGTCTTCCTGACCGGGTCGTACAAGCCGCCGCGCGAATTCAACTGGGTTGTCGGCGTCGTGCTGCTGGTGGCGACGATGTTCCTGTCGTTCACCGGCTATCTGCTGCCGTGGGATCAACTGGCGATGTGGGCGATCACGGTCGGGTCGAACGTGGCCGGGGCGACGCCGTTCGTCGGCAACACGGGGCCGTTCAGCAGGTTCATGACCTTTCCAGGCACGAATATTCCGATGATCCACGCCGGATCGGATGCGCGGTTTTTTCTGCTGGGAGGAACGTCCGTGGGCGAAAACGCCCTGCTGCGGTTTTACGTGCTTCATTGCGTCTTTATTCCGCTGATCGCGACGGTGCTGATGGCCGTGCATTTTTGGCGCGTCCGCAAGGACGGCGGTATCAGCGGCCCGCTTTGATCCAGCCGGCTCTTGGAGGCGTCTCGTGCCGCAATTCATCACCCATCTTCTGGCGGCCGCCCCACTGGCTCAGGCCGGCGGATTGGACGCCATCAAGCGGATCGTCGATGAATTGTGCCGGCCGTACTGGTTCCTCTCGATCATCACGCTGGTTTTCGTTCTCATGTTTGTGTTCTACAAGCGGTGGACCAGGCCAGTCGTATTTACCGTGCTTTTTACGCTGTTTTTCGCGGCCTATTTCGCGTCGGCGGCCGACAGGAACTTCCACGCCATCGTCGCCAAGCCCGACAACATCCCCATCACCTTGATGGTCATTGGCGTCGTATTCTGCCTATGGATCGCATTCCGCCGCGCTGCGATGAACGACACTCGCACGGCCGGCGGTCTGCCGCTGCTGGAGGGCAGTCACGACGACAAGGTTCTGGTCTGGCCCGATCTGGTCTACACCGAACTGCTCTGCATGGTGATCGCCTCGGCCCTGCTGATCCTGTGGGCAATTCTGGCCAAGGCCCCGCTGGAAGAACCGGCCAATCCCGGCTACGCGCCCAATCCCGCCAAGGCGCCCTGGTATTTCCTGGGACTCCAGGAAATGCTGGTCTATTACGACCCCTGGATGGCCGGCGTCGTCTATCCGGCCCTGATCATCTTGGGCCTGTGCGCCATTCCGTATATCGACACGAATCCCAAGGGCAACGGCTATTACACACTCAGGGAGCGACCCTTCGCCATCAGCGTGTTTCTCTTCGGATTCATCGTGCTGTGGGTGGTGCTGATCTTCTTCGGCACATTTCTGCGCGGCCCCAACTGGAACTTCTTCGGCCCGTTTGAGGCCTGGGATCCGCACAAGCACCCCGCCCTGACCAATATCGACCTCAGCCAGTTCTTCTGGGATGACATCGCAAGACGCGGCCCGCCGGACGCGGGGAGCAATCCCATCGCCCTGCTGCCGGTTTGGCTGGTGCGCGAATGGCTCGGCCTCTTCATCATCGCCGGCTATTTCACCATTACCCCGGCCATACTCCGCTTCACCGCGATGAAGAAAATGTACGCTCAGATGGGTCCGATGCGCTTCGCCATCATGGTCATCCTGCTGCTGTTCATGGCTCTGTTGCCAATCAAGATGGTTCTCCGCTGGCTCTTCAATTTCCGATATTTCATCTACCTGCCGGAAGCGAACTTCAGCTTCTGACCAGCCGGCTGAATTCCTCCCCGCGCTTCTCGAAATTCGTGAACTGGTCATAGCTCTTGCATCCCGGCGACAGGAGCACGACATCGCCATCGCGGGCAATGTCGCGGGCCTTCTGCACGGCCAGCCCCAGGTTGGCGCATCGCTGCACGATCGGTTCCGCACCGCCGCCGGTTTCGGCTCGCTTTTTCTCCATCATCGCCACGATCGCATCGCCGGTGTCGCCGATACAGAGCACTGCTTTGGCGCGCTGGGCCAGCCGGCCGCACATCTTCTCGATGTCGGCCTTGGCGTTGTAGCCGCCGACAATCTGGATCACCGTGCGCGGCGGGAAACTCTCGACGGCAGCCATGGCCGATTCAGGAACCGTCGCGATCGAATCGTCGTAAAAGGTGACGCCCGCCGCCGCGTGGACCGGCCGAAGTCGATGCGGCAGGGCCTCGAAATCCCGCACCGCTTTGGCTGCCTTGTCCGAGTCGATCCCCATTGCCCCGGCCGCCGCCATCGCCCCGGCGGCGTTCAGTTGGTTGTGGGCGCCCAGCAACGTCAGCTCGATCGGCTTGCCGACGCGATACGCGATCACCTTCGCCCCGGTCTTGCGACATACATCCGCCAATGCCATGGCGCCGGCATCTTCCGCGCACAACACGGCCGTGTCGCCAGGCCGTTGGAATCGGACGATATTTGTCTTGGCCGCCACATACGCCTCACGCGAGCCGTGCCATTCGACGTGATCGACGCCGATCATCGTCACCAGCGCCACGGCCGGCGACCAGCCGACCCGGCCCAGGTAATCGAGCATGAAGCTCGACAGTTCCAGAACCACGACATCATCGGCTCGCATCGTCGGCAGCTTATCCAGCAGCGACAGGCCGATATTCCCGCCAAGGTGCGTGATGAACCCGCTCGCGAGCATTCGCGCCAGCATCGATGCTGTCGTCGATTTCCCCTTGGTGCCCGTTACGCCAACGATCCGGGCCGGACACCTTTCGATAAACAGTCGAATCTCCGTCGTCACCGGCACTCCCGCCGCAGCCGCCGCCAGCAAATACGGGTTGCTGGGCGGAATCGCCGGTGATGCCACGACCAGATCGGCCCTGGCGAAATCGCCTGTGCGATGTTCCCCCAGCCGATACTCGATCGGCTCGCCGGCCAGTTGCGCCACCGAATCGGCCAGTTTATCCGGCCCGTCGCGATCAGTGACCAGGACTTTCGCTCCCTGGCGCACCAGCCATCGCGCCACCGCGACCCCGCCGCCAAATCGTCCCAACCCCGCGACCGTCACGTTCTTTCCATGAACCTGTTGCATCCTGCATTCCGCCTTCACTGGCAACTTACTCCCGCATCGCCTGCGGATCGATTCCATTCTGAACGCACCATTCCCGATAGGCCGGCGGCCAGATCTCGCTCGGCTTGATCTGGCTGCGCCCGCCCCAAAAGACGTTTGTATAGCTGACGGGAATTCCGCTCAACTCCAGGTGCTGGTCGATCGCCCGCTTGTGCGCCAGCAGAAGATCCTTGTCCGTCCCGTGCGCCACGGCCATGATGTTCACGTTCTCGAATTCCGGCCCGCCCTCGCGCCAATATGCGTGCGTGAGCACATGAAACCGCCCCACCTGCCGGCCCGATTCGATCTCCCGGCCGGGCGGCACTGCCCAGTGAAACAGTGCATTAAACCGCGTCACGCGCTGCCCATCGGCCAGCGGTTTGACGTGTTCCAGAAACGTCGAGAACCGCCCGATCACGCCGCGACGATTCAGTTCATCTCCGACACGCAGGAATTCCTCCAGCGACACGCCGGCCTCGACCGCTCGCGCGGCCCAGGGCTCGGGCGTGATTTCTTCGGCCGTGAACTCCCGCTTCAGCGCCAGAAGCACCTGCCATTCCAGATCGCTCAGCTCGGTGATGTCGGTATTTGTGACCTCGGCCAATTCGTCCGATTTGCTTCCCACCTCCAGGCCGTGGCGCCGCACATGGCCGACGCCCAAGGCGAACAGCCGCTTGGCCGGCATGAGTTTCACCGACGCCGCGCCGATTCGCGTTCGCATCACTTCGGCGTGTTTGGCCAGTGAATACCCCTGCGGCACCTTCAAGGTGGTCCAGAGGCGGTATTTCGATCCGGCCACCAGGGAATCCGTCGAGCGGATCACCACGTGACCCGAGAACGGGTCGCGATCGAACAGCGTGTCGAACGCTTCGTTCAATTTCTCCGCCGGCACCTCCCAGGCCACCAGCGCCCCGCGCGCCAGGTTCGTCGCCAGCAATGTCTGCCGCACCCGCCGGATTGTCCCCGAGCGCAGCATCCCTCCAATCCGCTGGCGGACGGTTGCCGCGTCGATGCCGCTCTGCCGGGCGATCGCCGCGAACGGATCGCGCAGAAAGCCGCTGATGCGATCCTCCGAGACGGCCAGAATCGCCCGATTCACCGGATCGTCAATCCCCGTTGCATTCACCACTTGGGTCATATACCTATCTCGCCTGGCCACTGGGATCAAACGCCCGAATTGCCCTTTATCGTACTTGGTCAGAATGTCGTCGCAAGTCAAGAACGGAAAAGACTTAACAACTCTTGACTTTTGTGACGAAATTGGGATGGCGGGCGACGGGCGTGCGCGTATAATCGGAAGCGTCCTTAGTGGGCGATCGTGCCCGCCCAATTGTCGAGGCGCGGTCAAGGAAAAGTGGTCTATGTCGCTGGAAAATGAAATAGCGGTTTATGCGCGAGAGTTGCCGAAGCTGATTCCCCAGTCAGGCAGATTTGTCCTCATTCACGGCGATGAGGTTGTTGACACGTTTCCCGATTATAAGGCCGCCCTCAGAGCTGGTTACGAGAAATTCGGCTTGGAGCCATTTCTCGTCAAGATGATTCAGGCTGTCGAGCAGGTTCATTGCTTTACGCGAGACCTGTCACCATGCCGCATCTAACCAACAGGCTCACGCGCGGCAGCCCCCTGATTACGCTCTACGTTGGCATCAGCGATGAACGAAGAATCGCCTTTACCAAGGCGGGGCGAACACCTCCAGAAATGCGGGAATGCCTGGCCTTGATTGATACCGGCGCAAGCGACACCTGCATCGACCCCGCGATTCTCAAACCGTTGGAACTAACGCCAACCGGGCACGCTCTTATTCACACTCCGTCGACGGCGGGTCAGCCCCATTCTTGCGATTTCTACGACGTTTCGTTGGGGATCTACCACCCCAAGGACAGCATGATACTCTTAACGGTTCCGGTTATCGCCGTCGACCTTGGTTCGCAAGGAATCACCGCGTTGATCGGACGAAATGTGTTGGCTTCATGTCTCTTCATTTTCGACGGCGCCTCAGACTCCTTCACTCTCGCTTTCTGATTCGTGCAGAGGATTTCGAGATTGGGTATTATCGCGCCGAAAGCTGACCTTCCCATGACTGACCAAGAACCCCGCGTCAACGACAACCCCGACGACGAAGCTCCGGCCGAGCCCATCATGCTCGCCACGCCGGACGATCCCGACAGCGACGACGACTGGTATCTCTGGGCGGGCGTGCTGGTCCTGCTCGCCCTCGGGTGTTTTCTGCCGGCCGTCACCGGTCAGTTCCTCTCCGCCGTCGATCGCCAGTTCGCGTCGGGCGTCGATAGTTCCGGCCAATCGCTGGGCATAGTCCAGATCTGGACCGACCTGCACACGGGCCCGCCAGCCGATCCGCAATATCATCCGGTAACGCTGACGGCTTACTGGATGCTGCGTGGAATCTGGGGCGGCGTCTCGCCCAATCCCGTCGGGTTCCGCGCGGCAAATCTACTGCTGCACGCGCTCGGCGTCGTGCTGCTCTGGCGACTGCTTCGCCGTCTGGCCATCCCCGGCGCGTTCGTCATCGCCTCGCTCTGGGCCATACATCCCGTACAGGCCGAAACGCTCTGCACCATCAGCCAGTTGAAAACGGTCCTGGCCGCGCTCTTCGGCTTCGGATCGCTCTGGTTCTTTTTCGATTACGCCGATCTGCGCCCGCCTCCCGATGATTCGCGGCAACCCTGGCGACTGCTGGCCGATCCCATCGCCGCACTGATTGCATCGATCGTTCTTTTCCTGCTGGCGGTTCTTTCGGAACCCGCCGTCGCGGTACTCCCGGCCGCCATCATCCCGATTCTTTTCTGGAAAGACCGGGCAAGCCGCAACGCCCTGTTGGGGCTGGTTCCACTGCTGGCCATCGGCATCGCCGCAGCCTGCCTGGCCGTGCGTATCGAATATTCCCCCGGCGGCGTTGTCGCTACCAGTACCGATTACATCAGACGGCCGCTGGTCGATCGCCTGCTCATTGCCGCGCAGGCGTATTGGTTCTACCTTGGCAAGATACTCATGCCGATCGGCCTCAGCGCCCTTTATGGCAAATGGCCGGTAAGCGACTCGATGCGGTGGCTCTTTCTCGTGGCCGCACTTGCGGTTCCCCTTGGATTGTTCGCCCTTCGCCGCCATGTTGGCGCCGGTCCGCTGACGGCCGTGGCGTGGTTTGGCATCATGCTCTTTCCCCATGTGGGATTTTTCGATCTGACAACGCTGCGACACACCGATGTCGCCGACCATTTTCAATATCTCCCCAGCATCGCACCGATCGCCCTGCTGATCTCCGGCATCGCGGTTTTTTTTCAACGCTACCAGGCCGCACATCGGCAACCGCAAACGACACTCCCGGCTTCACCGTCGGCTGAGCGGCCCACCGCCGAATCCGACGAGCCGCCTGCCCTGCCCGGCTCGACGCGATTGGCCATGCTCCTCGCCTTGGCGATGCTGGTGCTTTTCGGCATCGACACGCTGATGCGGTCGGCCAAATTCACCAGTCCCGTCGCGCTCTGGACCGACGCCATCAAGAACCCCGACGACAAGGCTCTGTGGCCCGCCCACCGCCTGCGCGCGATGGCCCTGAGCCTGCAGGCTCAGGCCGAGTCCGATGCTGCCAACAGAGACCAAAGCCAGGGCGACTCGGTCGATGCCGAGGCCGAACGTGCACAGGCCCGCACGGACTGGCTCGATGCCGCGTACGACTATAATTTTGTGCTTCTGGCGCCCGGCGGCGATCCGATCGAAATGCTCACCGATCTGGGTTCGACCTATCTGAGCCTCGGCGAGCTCCAGCAAGCTTCGCAATATCTGACTCACGCCACTCACCTCATCTCTGCCGATCCGGCGGCTGCGCTCAATCCGATCCATTACAGCACTTATCTCGACCTGGGCATCGTGCTCGATGGCCTGGCTGGCCAGCAGAAGAACGGCGACTATTCCGCTTCCATTGCCGCACTGAGGCATGCCGCGGAATTGCTGTTCTCCGCCGCCAGGATCCCGCTGCCGAATCTAACTCAAATCCGCGTTAACGCCGTGGCGCATCTGGCCGCAGCCGAGTTTCACGCCAAGCAATACAAATATGCTGTCCAGGATCAGCAGACCGCCGTGCAACTCGACCCGTCCGATCTACAAATGGCCTATCTCATGGCCGAGTACCTGGCATGGGACGGCCAGCTTGCTGACGCCAGAAAGACTCAGGCAACTGTCATGGCGAACTATTACAGCACATTCGGCAGTGTCCCGACGTCGTATCTTGATTTCATGGGTGTTCTGGAAATGAACCAGGATCCCCCAAAGGCGGATATCGCCCAGAAGCTCTTTGCCAATGCCCTCGCGGTCGACCCCGGCAATTCCACCATTGCCGGCCACCTCGCGGCCGCTAGCGCATTTCTCCAATGGGCCGCTACCACGCAACCCACGACGCAGGCCGCAAGCCGCTCCACAACCCAGGCCGCAACCGCCCCCGCCACCAAGCCCGTTCCCCCGCGGGATTTCACAATCTTCCTCGAAGCTCAGGCCGCCGCCGTACCATCGACTGCGCCGTCCACCGCGCCGGCTGCGGCCCCATGACCCCGCGGCGCGGTCTTGATCGTGGGTTCTTTTCTCGACGATCAATTGACATGGCCCCGGCCGGTCTTAGAATTCCAGTCCCTCGCTGACGGCGAGCCGGGCTCGTAGCTCAGTTGGTTAGAGCGCGTCCCTGATAAGGACGAGGTCACAAGTTCGA
>CAYQTE010000123.1:2879-8981 GCA_964420285.1 uncultured Tepidisphaeraceae bacterium | reverse complement strand
GTATGGGTGGTGGCATGGGCGGCGGCGGGATCACCCAAAGCTCCAACGGCTCCAGTGGCAGCAGCAATGGCAGCAGCGGTAGCAGCGGCAGCAGCTCCAACAACACTGACTCCCAAGCTCAGGCACTGATCAAGCTCATCGAGGCCGTTGTCCAGCCCGATGCGTGGGCGGATAACAATGGCACGACCGCTTACATCTCCGAATGGAACGGCACGCTGATCGTCACCGCCCCTCGGCCCATCCTTGAAGCCATCGGCGGTCCATTCGATTGATCGAGCAAGCAGTAGGGTTCTTCTTCAAAGCCCGCGGACTTTACGATCCGTGGGCTTTTTTCATGCCATTCTCATCCCCCCATCGTCCGGCCCTTCGAAGAAAATTCGCAAATAACCCTAACCGCCGCACCCCGCAGCCGGTCTACTCTTCCAGACCGGGAGGTTGATATGACACGCGGTTGGCTTACTGTGTCTTTGGTGATCGTGCTGGGCACACTGCCCGTTCTCTCCGCACATGGCGAATCCAGCGTCCGCCACCTGCTGAACTCGAACGTCCCTTCGACGAAATTCGACAATGTCCCGCTCAGCGACTGCATCGACTTCCTCCACGATGTCTCCGGCGCCAATCTCGTCGTCGATTGGAAAACCCTCGCCGCCGCCAGCATCACCAGGGACACTCCCATCAATCTTCGCGTCAAGAACACTTCGCTCCAACAGGTCTTGAATCTTGTCCTCGCCCAGGCCGGCACCGCGGCCGACGCGCTCACGTTCTACGTCGATCGGGATGTCATCCAGGTGACCACCAAGGCCCAGGCCGACAAACACGTCTACACCATCGTCTACGACGTACGCGATCTGCTGATTACAGTGCCCAGTTTCACCGCCTCGACCAATAGCGGCGGATACGGCGGCGGCTATGGCGGCCAGAGCGGTTACGGATACGGCCAGGGTAACTACAGCGGCGGATACGGCTCCGGATACGGCCAGTCGGCCTACGGTAACGGATATGGCGCTCAAAGCCCCTTCGGCAATCAAAGCGGATTCGGCAACCCCGGCGGCTACGGCACGCAGGGCCAGTTCGGTCAGGGCCAATTCGCCAGCCCCGGCGGCTACAACACCGCCAATCAGGGCAGCTTTGGCAACAGCAATGGAACATCGACCGGCGGCAACTCCAATAACAGCAACACGCCCTCCACCGACTCCCAGGCACAGGCTCTTATCAAGCTCATCGAGGCCGTCGTCCAACCCGATGCCTGGAGCGACACCAACGGCAAAGCCACCGCCTATATCTCCCAATGGAATGGCACGCTCATTGTCACCGCCCCACGGTCCATCCAGGAAGCCATCGGCGGCGCGTTCGATTGAGCGAACACTGTGCAGCCGCGCCATGCCGCGTTACCGGCCGTCCAGCCAACCCGTGAAATCGGACCGCGGGATCTTGCTATCCATCCACGACGTATCCGGTTCGGGGAGTTTTGCGGCTTCCTGGACGGTCAGCCAGCCGCGCGGCAGATCGACGAAGCTCTTGGTTCCCTTGCGCGTGATCCAGTCCAACCGTCGCATCACCTCGCCCTTGAGCGCTATCTGCATCGCAATCCGCACGTCGTGCTTCACGTAATCCAGCACTTCCTGATAACGCCCCTGCGCCCAAAGCCGCGGCGCCAATATCCCCGACATGCCCGCCGGTTTGCCCGCGATTCCCATCCCCGCCGCCGCCTTGTCCAGACCCACCGGAAAACCCCGCATGCAAAAGACGTGAAACATCATGTCCACGTGATTGACGGCCAGCCGCTTGCATTGCTCCCGCGCATCGGCCTCTTCGGCCAGGACATCGAAATCAAATCCCAGTCCGTTCCAGGTGAGCAGGGTGTACCCATCGGCCGCGAATTTCGTCAGTTCATCGACCATCCCACGGGCCTCGATGTGCGACATCCGCGCCGCCGGTTTCCCGTCCGCCTTGCCATGCCAGACGATCGCCTCCCGGCCATCGCCCGGCAAAGCGGCCGCACAACAAATCCCCAGCGGCCGGTGCGGCTTCCAGTTGAAATCTTCGCCGGGAACATCCTTGGCTGTCTCGATATCGAAGGCGATGTAATTGCGTTTCATGCCGGATGCCTAACTGTTTGAGCCGTGGGCTTCAAGCTGAAGCAGTCGCAAGTCGGGTGATGGATCATTCGCAAAGAAAACGGGACTGCGCGGGTTGAGATGTTCGGTAAGGAGGTCGGCGCCGAGTTGGAGGCGGGCGGTGGGAGCGAATGGGACGGCGGCGGCACGCGGCGCTGTGGGATCGTCGATGCGTTTGGGCGAGTGAAAAACCCACACGCGATCGGCAAGATTGGCGGCCAAGAAACCGGCCGCGAGCGCCGGGCCGGGTTCGATCAGCAGATGTGTCACCGACCGGCGGTGCAAATCGTCCAGAGCGGCCGGAAGGGGAATTCTGCCGTGCTCGTCGGACGGCAACGCTTGGACTTCGACGCGCTGGCGTTCCAGCATAAGCGCTCGCGCCCGGTTGCCATCGAGCGATGATTGCGTGCAATAGACCAGGACCGGGCCGGAGTCAGTCGATTGCGCCAGCCTGGAATCGGGAGAGAGGCACAACTTCGCCGAGAGCACGGAGCGGAGCGGAATTCGCAAGGGCGGCACAAGCCGGGCCGTGAGCAGCGGATCGTCGCCAGTTGCGGTTTGCCCGCCGATCAGGATCGCGTCGCATCGGCCGCGAAGGGCGTGTACGGCGCGATTTGCGGCATCGGCGGTGATCGGAATGGGCCGGCCGTTTGCACCGGCCACGGCGCCGTCCGCGCTCTGCGCCCATTTGAGCGTGACGTAGGGGCGATGATGCGCCGTCGTCGCGAAATACGGGGCGTTGAGTTGCCGGCAGTGCTCCTCAAGAAGGCCGGTCTCCACGGCGATACCGGAATTCCGCAGCGCCGCAATCCCCGCGCCAGCCACGGGCGGGTTCGGATCGACACACCCGACAACAACGCGAGCCAGCCCGGCCGCGATCAGCCTCGGCACGCACGGCGGCGTCTTCTTGTTCGTATGCACGCACGGCTCAAGCGTCACATACGCAGTCGCCCCGGCCGGCGATTCGCTGCAGGCGTCCAGCGCCATCGGCTCAGCGTGCGGGCCGCCGAATACTTCGTGCCGCCCCTGGCCGATCACGCGGTTGTCCTTGACGATCACGCAGCCGACCATCGGATTGGGTTCCACCCGCCCCCGGCCGCCGATCGCCAGGTCGATCGAGCGAAGCATCCAATCCCGATGGTCGATGTGGGTGGCGTCGGGCGTCATGGCGGGCTCATATGCTTTTTCGCAAAGTCGACGTCCGGCGGACTTGGTTGAGCAGAATGAGCATCACATCAGCAGCAACGGCTTGGCGTTGATTGCCATCGCCTGGATATCGTCCGGAGCCTCCCTGAAAAACGCGACGGTCGGATCGTCGTGCACGATCATTTCGACCGCGTCGATCGCGCGCAGCGCATCCTCAAGGGCGCCAATGACCGAATCGCCGTCGCCGATCTGGTCCGTATGCAATCCATGCGCGATCCATCTCTGGTCCTCGGCGGAGAAGAAGATCACCAGCGTCTCATTGAACTTTTCCGTGTTCCGTGCCATTCCGTAACTCCACCCTCCTGCACACACAATCTGTCGCATTCAACGCAAAGTGTCAACCGAAAACTTCGCGTCACGATGCCGCCTTGCCGGGCGGATCTTGTGCATCGGCCTTCACAGGTGCTCCCTGCGGCGGAACAAACAGGCCGTGCAGAATGAGGATCGCCACACCCACGCACAACAGGCTGTCGGCCACGTTGAAAATCCACGGGAAGACCTCGCCGTATTTCCAGCTCCAATCCGGCAGCCGTCGAATCAGCCACAGCGGCCAATGCCAGCCGGGCAGGGCATGGATCATGTCGCGCACGTAGCCAAGCGCGATGCGATCGACCATGTTGCCCAGCACGCCGGCCAGAAGCATGCCCAGCACGATCTGATACGACGCCGATTTCCCCCCGCGCCGGAAGAGATAGGTCAGGAACGCGATGGCCGCCACTGAAACCGCAACGAAAACCCAGCGCTGTCCCTGCCCCAGACCGAACACCGCGCCCTGGTTGGCGGTCACTTCCAGATGGATCAGGCCGGGGATCAAATCCAGCGTGCGGCTGCGGACCTGGACGTGTCCGTCGGGCAGCACAAGCAGTTCCGTGGCCAGACGGCTGAACGCCACGTGCTTGACGACGAGATCCGCGGCCAGTAGCACAAGGGTAGTCAGCACGAATCGCGCAATCGCGGCCGGCGACTTGAAATTGTCCGTCGTGGCAGGCATCGATTGCGGCGGCCGCGAGGTCGCTCCGGCCGGTCGGGCAGCCGATGCGGGGGTCGGGCGATGTGGATCGGGAGCCGAAGCCATGGCTCAACGCACCATGTGCCGCTCCAGCTTGCGAGCGTGTTCGATGGAAAACCTGGCCCACGGCTGGGCTTCAAGCCGGGGCTTGGAGATGGGCAGGCCGGTGCCCTCGCAGATGCCGTAGGAACCGTCCTGGATCTTTCCCAATGCCGCGTTGATGTCGCGCAGAAGCCGGCGATCCTTCTCCATCAGCCCGAGAGTAAACTCCTGCTCATAATTATCGGTGCCCTGATCGGCCATGTGGATCGGCAGATTGGAGAGGTTGCTCCCGCCGGTCGTGTGAAGGGCTTCGCGCTCCAGGGAACTCATGTCGCCAACCAGTTCGCGGCGCTTGGCCAGGAGCAGATCGCGGTAGAACTCCAGTTCGTGGGCGCTGAGCCCGGCCGTGTTCTTGCGCGGCTTGGTGTCGGTCGGAATGGCGCTGGGACGGTTGTTGATGAGATTTTGGTTTTGCTCATCAGCCGCTCGAGCGGCCGCGGCGCGGGCCGACACGGTCTTGGTCTTCCTGGCCGCCAGCGACACATCGCGAGATTCGGACAACGCCTGATTGGTGCGTTGTTCGTTGCGGCGGGCATTGCTGGTCCGCGACGAAGCGGCAGCCAGCGGCCGGACAGGCGACGCAGCGGCCTGGCTCGCGGATTTGACAGCGGGCGCGGCGAGAGTCTTTGGCAGGGACTTGGCCATTTTGCCTTGCGGCTTTGCGGCCGGTTTGGCTGCAGACCTTACCAGAGCCCTGACGGGCTGTTTGGCGACGGGCTTGCCGTTGACGGCTGCCTTGCCGTTGCTGGATTTTGCACTTGACGCGGGCGTGGTGCCCATGCGGGCGATGGGGTGCGGACGAGCGGCCTTGGCCGCCGGCTTTTGGGAGGGTGATTTCGCCACGGATCGCCCTGGTTCCTTTCTCCGACTGCGCGCCGCAAGGTCCGCCGGTTGCCCCGAAGCGGCCGCCAGGCCGGCCGGCATTTCCCATCCGCCGACCTTGCGAACGGGGTTGCCCCTCCGCAAGTCCAGAGCAAAGCAATAATAAGGGGAAAAGGGGTTCGTGTCAAGGTGGGTAATTGTGTCGAAAAGTTGCTGGAATCAGGGCGGGAGAGCAGGAGCAGCATGAAGATGAGGATCAGGCGAAGCAGTAAGAGCAGGATCAGACCTGCCGGCCGGCGATGTGCAGGGGAACCGGCTGTGCGGCCGGTTGGTAGTCGGGGACGACCGATAATTGCAGCGGGCGACGACGCCCGGCCGCGGGCAAACCCTCCTGGTCGATGATCCGCTGGATCGCCATGATCCCCTCAATCAGCGTTTCCGGCCGGGGCGGGCAGCCGGGCACGTACACATCCACCGGCATGAACTGATCGATACCCTGTATCGTCGCGTACACGTCAAACACCCCGCCGGTGCTGGCGCAGGCGCCCATGCTGATGATCCACTTGGGCTCGGTCATCTGCTGATAAATGTGCTGAAGAACCGGCAGGAGCTTGAGCGTCACCCGCCCGGCCACGATGAGCAGATCGCTCTGCCGCGGACTGAAGCGCATGGCCTCTGCCCCAAACCGGGCCAGGTCGTACCGGCTGCTGGCGGTGGCCATCAGCTCGATGCCGCAGCAGGCGGTGGCGAACGGCATCGGCCACAGCGAACTCCGCCGGGACCAGTTGACCACCCGCTTAAGCTGCGTGGTCAGAACATTGTCGGGCAACAGTTGCGTATCCATGC
>CAYQTE010000123.1:0-2779 GCA_964420285.1 uncultured Tepidisphaeraceae bacterium | reverse complement strand
TGGCTTCGCGGCCATTCGACTGCGGCCGCCACGCACACCAGCAGTGAGACCGACGTCAAAACCCTCAGTATCCACCGTCGGGCGCGCTTCATGGATGAGCATTGTACCGCGCATCGACGAAGTGGCCGCAATTTCACACTCAGATTTTCACCACCAATTTCACGGACGAACTCAGGCAGCTCGGTTAACTGCCGTCGAGAATTCTCTGCGTATTTTCTTCTTGGCGATCTTGGCGTCTTGGCGGTTAATCCGCATTTGTATTATTTAGAGGCCTTCAAATCCCCCGGCGCATGCGGCGCGGGAACGATCTCATACACCCGCCGTCGATACGTTCCCCGCGAGTGGAAGCTCCAGTGCTCTTCGACCGTGAACAGTTCGCTTGACTGGAGTTCCCACCCGGCCTTCAGCCGGTCGAGTTGGAGTTGGATGGCATCAATGGCCGGACTCGGGACGGCGATGCTGAAATCCCACACGATCAACTTTCTCAGCGCCGGGGTCTTCTGCACGTCGGCCGCCACCTGGGCGGGTGTCGTCACCGGCCACAGGTCAAAAAACGCCGACGGGCCGACCTGGGCGCGAAGCTGCGTGGGCGAGCGCACGGTCATGCCGGTGATGGCCATGTAATAGTGGCCGACGTTGGTGTCGATGTTGCCCTGGCCGGGGTTGGGGCCGGTGGCGGGGAGGTTGAGCAGGTAGGTGCGGATCGGGACACGTTTGTGCCATGTTTGTGTGTTGGCGACGGCTTCATCGTCCAGGACAAGTTGCTGGATGACCATCGGATCGCCCAGGGAATCGCGGAGCAGGATATCGGCATCGGTGATGGCGGCATCGTCGCGCACGAGGTTGGCTTGTTGCTGGCGGCGCGTGACCGGGCCGTCGCCGGAGGGATCGTGGCGGACAATGTCGGAATCGACCAGGTCGGCGGCGATGCGATCGATGGGCGGCTCGGTGGCATCCAGGCGGTCCAGGTAATGCACGAGGTTGACGGCGACGAGCAGCGCCAGGGCCGACCACGTCAGCGTGCGATGCGGCAGGCGATCGAACAGCCCGCAGAGGATAATCGCGAAGGCCGGCCAGCAAATGCCCATGTAGCGGGGAATCCAGACCGAACCGGTGGGGTTGGTCTTGGCGATGGCCTGTGCGGCCTGCTGGCAGGCGCCGAGCATGATGGCCACGATGATGGCGACGCCCAGCGAACGGCCGAGGCGCCAATAGATGTCGCGGCCGCTTTGGTGAAACGCGACGGCGGCGATGATGGGCAGCGCGCCGCCGATGGTGCGCGGATCGGAGAGCAGATCGAAAAAGTTCTCGGTGGCGATGAACCATTTGGAGGGAATGGCGGTGAACCAGTCGGAGAAATGGCCGGGCGGCGGGAATCCCATCTTGAAGACCGCGAGGTTCAGAAAAATCAGCGGTGTGATCCAGACCGCGCCCATAAAAAGCGACGAAGCGGGTTTCCAAATGAGGCAGATGGCCGCGATGGCGAGGGCTTCACCGCCGACGATCCACCAGTGCCCGCCGACAAGGTCACTGACGGAATTGATCCATTGCGTGGGCGTATCAAAGCCGCGCACGCTGGCACAATAGAAGCCGTAAACGGGCACGATGAGCCAGACGGCCAGCCAGAGCCGCGACTGGAATCGGTTGCAGAGCGCCGCGTCGGGGTCGCCCGCGGCGCTCAGATGCCCGACGCGCTTCCACGGCCACATGCCGGCCAGGGCTATCAGGAGCAATCCGACAGCGGCCGTCTTGCGCAGATGACTGGCCTGAAGCATGTCGCGCGTGGTCTGGGCGTTTTGCTGATTGTCGAATTCGCCGACGATGGGATTGCGGGGCCATTCCCATGCGAAGAGGAAGGCGGTGGTTCCGTAGAGGATCTGGTCGCTGCCGGTTCGGCCGGCGTTGTAGGCGGGAACCCACCCGGTGCCGGTGGCCGTGTTGAGGTTGCGGTCTTCGCTGGTGTTCAGGAAATGGCTGAAATCCGTGTAATAACCGAGCGGCCCGGAGGCGATCACGAGCATGCCTGTCACGAAGAGAATCCAGGTTCGCGGAGGCGGCGGCTTGCGCGTGAGGATAAAAAGCGGCGGAAAGGCCAGCAGGATGCAGCCGAGGGCATGGAGGCCGACCATTGCCAACCCGGCCGCGACCCAGCCGAGAAACGCCAATATGTTGCCGTTGCGGACGAAGCTGAGGAAACACCATGTGCTGACTGTGCAAAAGAGCCACAGGTCCATGTACATCTTGGCGTCGCGGGAATAGTTCAAGAGGAAGGCGCTGAAGGTGGTGAAAGCGGCGACGGAATAAGCGGCCGGCTTGCGGAGGAAATGGCGGGCCAGCAGATACATCGCGGGGATCATGGCGATGCCGCACAGGGCGGGGATGATCCGCATCATGAACGGAGTCATCCAGAAATAGTGGTTCAAGGCCCAGTAGGTTTCGTAATGCAGCGGCGAGAACCCGGCGTCTTCGAGCGTGCCGAGCATCTGGGTATAGGCGCCGGAACTGCGTGCGTAGGTGGCGGCCTCGTCGTACCAGAGGGCGGGCTGATCGAGCTGCCACAGCCGCAGGATCGCGCCGATGAACGTCAGGATCAGAACCGGATGGCAATGCCACCATGTCGCCGCCGAAAGGCGCCGCCAGAACAGGCCCAGGCGATGGGCAAACGATTCCGGCCGACGTTGTGTGTCGGCGGGCGGAGCGGCCGGGTTTGTGTCAACAGCGGCGGTTGTCACGGTCGATTCGGTCGAGGCAGCGAGCGCTCGCCATGAGTAGTACCGCG
>CAYQTE010000122.1:0-9152 GCA_964420285.1 uncultured Tepidisphaeraceae bacterium | reverse complement strand
ATGCTGGCGTATGTGGATGTGTTTAAGGTTCTGGGGATTGGATGTGTGGTAGTGATCGCGATGGTTTTCATGATGCGCACAACCAAGAGGCAGGACGCGCACGTCATGGCGATGGAGTGATTTGAAATCTGAAATTTGGAATTTGAGATTTGACGTGCTTCATCAGGAATAAAGAGACCGATATGACGACCCGGTTCACCCCAGCCCAGGATGAAATGTCATGGCGATGATGCGGACGGCACATAGCGCGGCCAAGCCCGGCGTCAGCCCGTATGTTGTGGCGCTGGTCGTCTCGATGGCGACGTTCATGGAGGTGCTGGACACCAGCATCGCCAATGTGTCGCTGCGCCATATCGCGGGGAATCTGGGTGCGGGGCAGGACGAGGGCGCATGGGTGCTGACCAGCTATCTTGTGGCCAACGCGATCATCATTCCGATCACCGGGTGGATGTCGTCGGCGTTTGGCCGCAAGCGGTTTTACATGACGTGCGTCGCGCTGTTCACAATCAGTTCGCTGATGTGCGGGCTGGCGCCGTCGCTGGGCATGCTGCTGTTTTTTCGCGTTCTGCAAGGGGCGGGCGGCGGAGGGCTTGCGCCCAGCGAGCAGTCCATCCTGGCCGATACCTTTCCGCCGGAGAAGTTCGGCATAGCGTTCGCGATATGGGGTGTGGCGGTGGTGGTGGCGCCGGCGATCGGACCGACGCTGGGCGGATGGATCACGGACAACTTTTCCTGGCGATGGATCTTTTTCATCAATGTGCCGGTTGGCGTGCTGTCGCTGTTCCTGACGTACAACGTCGTGCAGGATTCGCCAGGACATGTCGAAACGAGGCGCAATCGGCAAAAGAGCGGATTCAAGGTCGATTATATGGGATTCGTCTGGACGGTGATCGGCTTTGGCGCGCTGCAGATTGTGTTGGACAAGGGCCAGGAGGATGACTGGTTCGGTTCGCCGTTCATTTGCGTCCTTAGCGTCATCGCGGTGATCACGCTGGTGTTGCTGGTCATCTGGGAGACCATGATCGTCGACGATCCCATGGTGGACATACCGCTGCTGACCAACCCCAACCTGTCCTCGTCGATGGTGCTGCAATTTGTCGTGGGGTTCATTCTGACCGCCACCACCGTGCTGCTGCCGCAGATGGTCCAATCGCTGCTCGGCTACAACGCCACTAACGCTGGGCTGATTCTCATGCCTGGCGGCCTGCTGCTGATCGTGATGATGCCGATTGCCGGAACACTGGTGACCAAAATCAAGCCGCAGTTCCTGATGGCGTTCGGGCTGATGATGACGGCCGGGTCGATGTTCTATTTGACCGGCTTCGACGCACAGGTTTCGTTCGGGCACATGGTGGGTGTGCGCATCATCCAGTGCTGCGGGCTGCCGCTGTTCTTCCTTCCGCTGAACACGATCGCCTATGGAAATCTGCCGCCGGGAAAGAACAACAACGCCAGCGCGATGATGGCACTGATGCGCAATTTGGGCGGAAGCATCGGGATTTCGGTGGCGTTCACATTGCTGACGCGGCGGACGCAGCTTCACCAGGAACGGCTGAGCGCGACGGCCACGCATTTCTATCAGCCGTTCGTGCAAATGATGAATTCCAGGGGCGGCTTTACGCCGAACAACATTCTGCGTTTCTATAGCGCCGTCGGACAGCAGGCGAACATGCTGGCGTATCTGGACGTGTATAAAATCATGGGCATCGGATGCCTGGTGGTGATCGTGCTGATTCTGGCGATGCGTCCGGTGAAGAGGAAGCCCGGCGCTGTCATGGCGCATTGATGGCAGAGGATCTTGAAACAACGTGCCGCTTCAAGCAGCAGAAGGACTGATATGTCGCACATGAAAACCGCAGGAATTTCGGCATCGATTTTGGCTCTGGCGCTGGCCTCGTGCACCGTCGGGCCGAATTATACGCCGCCGCAAACGCCGGTGGCGCCGGCATATGCGAACCTCTCGACGACGCAACCGGCCGGCGCAACGACGCGGACCAGTACCGTGACCACCGACGCCGATCCGACCATCCAGTGGTGGACGACGCTGCGCGATCCGGAACTGGACTCGCTGGTGGATCGCGCCGTCACCGGGAACATCGAGTTGCAGGAAGCGGCCTCGCGCGTGCGTCAAAGCCGCGCGGAATTGACCATGACCGGGGCCAGGGAGCTTCCGACAGTCAGCGCCGCCCCGGCGTATGCGCACCTGGATGCCGGGAAACACGTCTCGCTGGGCGGCGGCTCGGGCGCCTTCGTCGCCGATGTCTATCAACTCGGTTTCGATTCAAGCTGGGAAATCGACGTTTTCGGCGGGCAGCGGCGGCAGATCGAAGCGGCGGCCGCCGATCACGATGCCCGCATTGAAGACCGTCGCGAAGTGCAGGTGTCTCTATCGGCCGAGGTGGCCCGGGATTACCTGGTTTTTCGCGGCTCGCAAGAACGTTTGCGGATCGCGCGGGAGAACCTGGCGTTGCAGGAGGACACGCTGGCGCTGACGCGGTCGCTGCAAGGCAACGGATTCACCTCCGACCTGGACGTGACCCGCGCTAATACTCAGGTTTTTCAAACCCGGGCCCAGATCGTGCCATTGACGACACTTATCAGCCAGCAGGAACACGCCATCGCCATTCTGCTGGGGCTGGATCCGAACTCCGTCGTCACCGAGTTGGACAAGCCGGCCTCGATCCCCAACCTGCCGGCCACGGTCGCGGTCGGATTGCCCTCCGATCTGCTGTGCCGCCGTCCCGATTTGCGCAAGGCCGAGCGACAGATCGTCGCAGCCAACGCCCGCATCGGCGTCGCGGTGGCTGATTATTATCCGAAATTCAGCCTGACCGGCGATTTCGGCCTGGACTCCAACCGGCTCTCGCCGCTTTTCGATATCGACAGCCGGTTCTTCATCATCTATCCAACGATGCAATGGAAGTTGTTCGACGCCGGCCATACCAAGGCCGAGGTCGAGGAACAGAAGGAGTTGTATGCCCAGGCGGTGCTTGCGTATAAGAGCAGCGTGCTGGGCGCGCTGCGCGACGTGGAGGATGCGCTGGTTGCTTACAACAACGAACAGGACCATCGCGCCGAATTGATGCAGGCGGTGGATTCGGCCCGCGACTCCGTGGATATTTCCCGCGATCTCTACAAGCAGGGCCTGACCGATTTCCTGCAGGTGCTCGACGCCCAGCGGCAGTTGCTCGGCGCTCAGGACGACCTGGCCCAGAGCAATCAGGCCATCGCCACCAACCTGGTCGCTCTTTACAAGGCGCTGGGCGGCGGTTGGGAATTGGACGCAATCCACGAAATGGAAAAGAACCAACACGGCCGCGAGGCGGAAGACGATGCGGCGCCGACGGCATCGCCCACAACCGCTCCATCGACACAACCCACGACTCGCTGGCAGAAATAGCGGCGAAGCTGCGGCCGCGCCAACCCGCGTTCATACCCGCGTGCGGGCTGGCGGCCGGAGGGTCAAGTCCTGGATGCGCAGTCCCTCGGCGGTTTTCCTAACTCTCAGGAAGCTACTTCGGCGCACGCGCAGTTCACTGACATCGAAACCCGTGGCCATGGGTTTGCCGGTCGCGGGGTTCTCGCGGCGTTTCCACCAGTTGCAGCGGTAGTTGTCGCCGTAGACGCGGACGCAGCGGACGGTCTCGCCCTGTTCCGTTGCCATGGCCGCGTTGATCTCCGCGGAAAGATCGACATCGATGATGGTGTCCGATGGCTTCCGGCCCGGCGGCTTGGGGAGCGTATTCATTTCTTCGGTCATGGTGGCACTCTCCGTAAACGTCTTCTTGTCGCGGCATCCGCCACGACGACACTGCTCTACCGATATCGACCAGGATCGTACAGCCCTTTGCGCGAAATTAACCGGCTGCTATCCATGCGCTGCGGTCGATGCCGTGGTCCCACGATACCAGCCCGGCTCGGCAATAATCACGTAGTTGCGATCCTCGGGCATTTCCAGCTTCGGTCCCATCTGAACGGGCCGGCCGCTGCGGACATCGAACGCCTGCACCAGCACCTCGGCGTTGCCGTACAGCGGCGGTTCGCCAGGCAGTTTTCCAGTCTGCTGTCCCGCGATGCTGCACACGCGAGCGCACGTGCTGGTCCAGCTTCGGTGTTGCACCCAGAAACCGGCTTTGTGCCCGTTCTGAACGTACATGCTATAGATGGTCACAGTGATCGCTCCCGATGTGAATGGACGATGCCAACGGCGGCAGGCCGCATTGCCGCATCGATCCGCAGTTTTTCGGTTTCACGCATGTCGGCTCCGATCGTGCGGATGAATGACGCCGGCGCCGGCGCGGCGAAGAATACTGCCGTCACGTGCGATCGCCCGCCGCTGTGTGGTCTTGTGCTGGGCCGGCCTGTGCTCGTTTGTATTGTGAATTGCCGGCGCGTGAGCAGCGACGGGGCGGCCGTTGGTGGATCGTGCGACGGCGTAGGCATGGGTGTGATGGTGGGGGGCCGGTTGCCCTGCCGGATCGTGGCCGCTTTGCGGTCGAGAGCCTGGTGGATGCGCTGGCGCGTGCGCGGCGGCCGCGTGTTGCCTGGCGGGCCGGTGCGCGGACGGTCCATGCGTCGTAGAAGCGGGCCCAGCGCTCTGGTGACCCTGCCGCGCGGGATTGGAGGCGGCGGGGCGGGCGGCGTACGCCGGGTGATCGGTCTTGACCGGGATCGAGCGGCGAATGAGCTTCTCGATGTCCTTGAGATTCGGCATTTCGTCGCGGTCGCAAAACGAGACGGCCGATCCGGTTGCGCCGGCGCGAGCCGTGCGGCCGATGCGATGGATGTAGGTTTCCGGCTCGTGCGAGATGTCGAAATTCACGACGTGGGTGATATCGTCGACGTCGATGCCGCGCGACGCGATATCCGTCGCGATAAGGATGGCGGTCTTGCTGGCGCGGAAATTGTCCAGGGCTCGCTGCCGCGCGTTCTGGCTCTTGTTTCCGTGGATGGCTTCAGAGTGAATGCCGAACGAATGAAGCTGGCGCACCACGCGATCGGCGCCGTGTTTCGTGCGCGTGAAGACGATCGCCCGCGACATGGGCAGCGCGTTCACCAGATGCGCCAAGAGCGCCGGCTTGTTGCATTTCTCGACAAAGTAGACGGATTCCTTGATTCCGTCGGCCGTCGACGCTGGCGGCGCGATCTGCACGCCCACCGGATTGCGCAGCAGCGAATCGGCCAGCCCGCGAATTTCGCGGGGCATGGTGGCCGAGAACATCAGCGTCTGCCGCTCGTGGGGAATCCGCGCGACGATCTTGCGAATGTCGTCGATGAACCCCATGTCCAGCATCCGGTCGGCTTCATCCAGAACCAGCGTCTCGACATTGCGCAAATCGGCCACGCCTTGCCCGATGAGATCGAGCAGCCGGCCGGGCGTCGCCACCAGGACGTCAAGACCCTGTCGAAGTGCCTGGACCTGCGGGTTCTGATTGACGCCGCCGAAGACCGTGGCGATGCGAAAGCGGACATGCTTGCCGTAGGTGCGGAAGTCGCCGGCGATCTGCGTCGCCAGCTCTCGGGTAGGGCAGAGGATCAGGCAACGCACGCGCGGCGTGTGGCCGATGGGAACCGGATTGGCGGCCAGTCGCTGCAGGATCGGCAGCGCGAAGGCGGCGGTTTTCCCGGTGCCGGTCTGGGCGCAGCCGAGCAGATCGCGACCCTCCAGCACCCGCGGAATGGCCTGTGCCTGCACGGGCGTGGGGTCGGTGTAGCCGGC
This sequence comes from uncultured Tepidisphaeraceae bacterium, assembly GCA_964420285.1. Classification (GTDB taxonomy): domain Bacteria; phylum Planctomycetota; class Phycisphaerae; order Tepidisphaerales; family Tepidisphaeraceae; genus CAYQTE01. The sequence goes on along the minus strand of CAYQTE010000122.1, from coordinate 3,433 downwards.
GCCCGCAACGGCGCGGAGCAACGGCTCGATGAGCTTGAGATCACTGAATTTCATGAACAAGTCCCTTGGTGGACGATGCGCACCAGAGGGGCCACGGCGGACGCCGAAAACGAGCCGATCCATGCGCTGCAACTGGCTCAGAACAATCAGGAATGTGCCGTACGGGCAAAGCTTCGTGATGGGTCGGGGCAGGCAGTTGGCTCACAGACTATAGCAGAAATAAACCATTTGTCCATGCGATTTATCGGCTGTTTGAATGTTCTTCCTGACCGCGGGCTATAATGCGTGGCCGGAAACGTGCAGTCTTGACTTTCGCTCCGGCTCAATGAGCCCGGTTCACTGAGGATCGATCGCGTGGATTTGTTAACGCCAGCCCGCACATGGGCCCAGACGGAAATATCGACCATAGCCCGCGACCCTTCGCCGCCCGTGGAGCGCATGCCCCGGTTGCAACAGGCCGTCATGTTCATCTCCGTGGTCGGCCCGATCGCGGGCTTGATCGCCGCGATCGTGCTCCTGTGGCGTCCGCACGCCGGCGGAATCGGTGTCGGCTGGCCGGAAGTGCTCGTCATGCTCGCCATGTATGCCCTGATGGGATTCGGCGTGACGATCGGATTTCATCGCCTGTTTACGCACCGGGCCTTCGAGACGCCGCGGTGGGTGCGGCTGGCCCTGGCGATTTGCGGATCGGCGGCGGGGCAGGGAATGCTCATCCGCTGGTGCGCCACCCACCGGCGGCACCATCAAGTGTCCGATCGAGACGGCGATCCGCATTCGCCTCATCTGCACGGTGACGGTCTGCTTGCGCGTCTGCGCGGGATGTTCCATGCCCACGTCGGCTGGTGTTTTAGCGCCGACGCGCCGGACCTGTCCCGAAGCGTCGCCGATCTGCTTTGCGATCCCGCAATACTGGTCATCGATCAACTCTATTTCTTCTGGATCGCGCTGGGCCTGGCCGTTCCGGGCGCGATCCTGGGCGCGTATTACCATTCCTGGCACGGCGTGATTTCCGGCGTGATCTGGGGTGGCCTGGTCCGCATCTGCCTGATGCAGCACGTCACCTGGAGCATCAATTCCGTGTGCCACGTCTGGGGAACTCGTCCGTTCAAGACGGCCGATTACAGTACGAATAACTTCCCGATCGCCGTGGTGAGCCTCGGCGAAGGCTGGCATAACAACCACCACGCCTTTCCCTCCAGCGCGCGGCACGGCCTGCTTTGGTGGCAATTCGATGCATCATATATCGTGATCAGGTTGATGGGTTTACTGGGCCTCGCCTGGGACATTCGCATCCCGGACCCATCAGCCGTGGACGCGAAAATCAGAGCCGCGTGATCGCGCTGGCGAATCGAATTCTTCTCCCTGTCGGCCTGTCTCTCACGCCTTGCCCACAACCGCCCAGGCGGCGTTACGCTCGTCTTCGTCTTCTTCGCTCAATTCGCTGTATTCCCAGTCGATCAGCCCCGACGGATCCAGTGCGGCGTCGATGCTGTCGACCAGCTTGAACCACTGCGCGTACGGCATCGGCCGCTCGCCCGTGTAGGTCACCTGCACGTGCCGTCGCTGGTTCGACTGCGACTGATCCATCTCGCCGAGTTGCTCTTCGATTGCGACGCTGGCGCCGGCCAGCTTGCACACGTCCTCGATGACCTTGCGTACCGTGTCGGCGCTGGCGCTGCTCGGCACTGCGCTGCGCCGGCCGGTTGGTTTGCTCGGCTTGGTTAACGATGCCGTGGTCTTTTCGTTCTCGCCGTCAGTCTTAGGCACTTTGAATCTCCTCGGTCCACACGTTGAATTTCACCAGTTGCGCCGTGCCGAAGCTGGTCGTCAAGGCGACATCGACCGCGTCGCGGCCGCGCGCCTGCGGGACTCGGCCGATGCGCGGTACGTTGTGACGCGGGTCCAGCGTATACCATCGGTGGCCAAGATACACTTCGCAGTACGCCGAAAAATCCATCGGCAGCGGGTCCGGCGGCACGCCGATGTCGCCCAGATATCCCGTGGCGTATCGAGCCGGAATGTTTAGCGCCCGCAGCAGAGTAACCGTCAGATGCGCGAAATCGCGGCAAACGCCGCGTTTTTCCGTCCAGACGTCGTGGGCCGTCTTGGTGGGGCGGGCGAATTCGTAGCCGAACGTGATGTGGTTGTGAACGTAATCCATCACCGCCGCCACGCGTTCCCATGTCGGCGGTGTCTTGCCGAACAAATCCCATGCGATCTGCGACATGCGATCGACTTCGCAATACCGGCTTGCCAGCAGGAAGGGCAGGCAGTGCGGCGGCAGTTCCTCGGCTGGATGCAGCCGGGCGCCATCGATCTTCGTCTCCGGGATTCCCGTGTCCTGGATGACATTGTCGTAGCTCATCACCAGCCGGCCTTGCGGCGCGATGATGTGCCCGGCGCGATTGCCGAAATTGTCGATGAAACTGTTGACGTCAATCGCCGGCTCGACCCGCACCCATTCCGGTTTCTTCAGCAAAGGGGCGTAGTCGGGATGCGTATAGAGCATCAGCAGCATCGGCGTGGTCGCCGGCAAGTCGAAAGTGAGTTCGAATCCGATGCGAATCAGCATGGCTGTGCATTCCTTCCGGCAAAACAACAACAACCGGCGCCAGAACGGGCCGTTTGGCCTGCCTGGCGCCGTTGATTGTCGCTGAAGTTTTACCGGCCGCGGAAGGCCGCTACCAGCCTTTAATACCGGTCGCGTCCGCCGCCGCCGCTGGAGCCGCCTCTGCGTCCGCCGCCGCCGCCACCACCGTAGCCGCCGCCGCCGGATGACGGACGGTTTTCACGGGGCTTGGCTTCATTGACGGTCAGGGCACGGCCGCCATGATCCTTGCCGTTGAGCTGGTCGATGGCCGTCTTGGCCTCTTCGTCCGATCCCATTTCGACAAACCCGAAGCCCTTGCTCCGGCCGGTGTCCCGGTCGTTGATGATCTGTGCGCTGCTCACCGTGCCGTGGGGAGTGAACAGTTGTTCCAGTGCCGAGCTATCGACGTCGTAGCTCAAATTGCCAACATACAGCTTCTTGCCCATAGGTTCTCCTTGAGAGTTGGGCATTAGACCCACATTTTACTTTCCAGGTCAGGAGGGAAAGAGGCCAACACTCGGGCCCAGGAGGTGGGAGGCAGGCGGGAACAAGACTGCGAACAGAATAAAAACTCTTCTCGTAATCCGAAATTTCCGGTTACCAACCAAGGGCATCGTAACCGGCCTGATGCCGGGTGTCTATGGCATCATTTATTTTTGCCACAGGCAAATGGAAAATATGTGGCACTTCAGCCCGATAGAAATGTCCGCTTTGGGCGGCGGCTGCACCAACACAAACCCCTTTCCGATCGCCGCTTATGGGCGACTGGAAAGGGGTTTATCTAAACGAAGCGAGGGCGACGGGGCTCGAACCCGCAACCACCGGATCGACAATCCGGTACTC
>CAYQTE010000121.1:0-9381 GCA_964420285.1 uncultured Tepidisphaeraceae bacterium | reverse complement strand
GCCAGGTGGTTCCCGACCGGTACGGCTCGATGACCAGCATCGCGTTGCCCAATGAGACCAGTTTATATTCCGTCAAACCGGCCGCGACGATCAAGACGATGACCACTCCGGCCAGAATTTTCCCCGCCGTCGTGACCGACCAGCCGTGAAATGCCAGCAGAACGATGAGAAACGGCGTCAAGAAGCCGGCCGCCAGATAACTTGTCCGCGTGAGGCTGAACGCCACGAAATACGCCACGGCCGCAACCGCCCCAAGGAGCAGCCCCAGCCCGCAACTCCCCGCCGATCGCCTAGCGCACCCGCGCGTCCAAACGATCAAACCTGCCGCCGCGACGCCCACGAGATAACATTCTATCGTACTCACGGCTGCTCCCTCGGAATTACTTCCTGCCATCCGCCATCTGCCCGTCACCGCACCGGCGATCAGTATACCCGCCTGGGCTCGCGGTCACGCAACTTTCTGCCTTTGACCTCTGCGTCTTTGCGCCTCTGCGAGGAATATTCTCTTCCACGGCCGTTCGGAAGAAGATTATCCCTCGCAGAGGCGCAAAGGCGCAGACCTTGGATTCTCAGCTTGACCGCGTCTCGCGACTCTTGGCAGTCGGGCGGTTATTGCCTAAAGTGGGACACTTTGCTGAAGGATGTTGGCATGGACGGATTACCCGTGACGATCGTTTACGATGATTTTGCGAAGCTGGATTTGCGCGTGGCCACCGTGATCGATTGCGTGCCACACGCCAATGCGGACAAGCTGCTGGTCTTGCAGATCGATCTCGGCGGCGAGCGACGCCAGATCTGCGCGGGATTGCGCGCCCATTACGATCCGGCCAGCCTGATCGGCAAGCAGATCATCGTGGTGGCGAACCTGGCGCCCCGGCAGATGCGCGGCGAAATCAGCCAGGGAATGCTCCTGGCCGCCACCGACCCCGTGACCAACCGCGTGATCCTGGCCCAACCGGCCGAGCCGATCACGGCGGGATCGAAGGTGAGTTGACGGCGGAGCCAAATCTGCGGCTTAGGCGCGGAATAATATCGTGACAAGGTGACTTGGTGACACGGTGACAAGGTGACTTCAACGACGCAGGTCTTGCTCAATCATTGCGCCTTGTCACCTCTTCACCTTGTCACCTTGTCACGTGTCACTGGCGCGTATCCGCTTCTGCGATAAGCACTGAATTTGGGACACAAACAGGCGGCCATGCTGCGCGAACTGCACATCACGAACCTGGCCGTCATTCGCGATGCACGGATCGAACTCGTCGGCGGGCTCAATTGCTTCACCGGGGCCACCGGGGCCGGCAAGAGTCTGGTTATCGGGGCGGTCGAACTCCTGCTGGGGTTGCGCAGCCCGGCCGAGATGCTCCGGCCGGGCGTCGATGAGGGACGCGTCAGCGGACTCTTTCAGATCGACGATCCCGACTTGATCCGACAGATCGAGCAGTGGACCGACGCCCCGCTGGCCGACGACGGCGGCGAATTGCTCCTGACCCGCCGGCTGGCGACCAGCGGGCGCACCTCGATCAGCATCAACGGCCATCCCATCACGCTGGCGATGCTCAAACAGATCGGGCAGGCGATGGTCGATGTGCAGGGCCAGCACGATCATCAGTTCCTGCTGCGGCCGGGCAATCAGCTTGACGTTCTCGATCAGTTCGGCGGCCTCAAGGAGCAGCGGCAGAAATATTACCAGGCGTATCGAAATCTGACCGAGGCGCAGAAGCGCGTGGCGGAACTGTCGGGCGATCAGACCATCCGTCGGCAGAGCCTTGAACTGTATCAATTCCAGGCCGACGAGATCGACGCGGCGTCGCTGAACGCCGTCGAACTGGCCGACCTGCGGCAGCGGGCCGGCGTGCTGCGGAACCTGGAAAAGCTCAAGCTCCAGACGGCGACGGCCCATGCGGCGCTCTACGAATCGGAAGGCTCGGCCGTCGAGCGGCTGCGGGGTATTGTCGCGATTCTCGACGATCTGGCCGATCTGGACGCCAGTCTCGACCCGCTTTTGCAGATCGTGCGCGGCGCGACGATTCAGCTTGAGGATGCGGCGATCGATCTTTCGCGGTATCTGAACCGGCTGGACCTGGACCCGGCGGAATTGGCGCGGATCGAGGAGCGGCTGAACACCATCGGCCGGGTGCTCGACAAATACGGCGGCTCGATCGACGCGGTTGCCGAATACCGGAAAGAGATCGGGGCGAAGATCGCGGGGCTTTCTGGTTCCAGTGACGAACTGGCGAAGCTGACCGGCCGGATCGGGGCGATGCGGCAGGAGATTGCGGACCTGGCGGCCGATTTGAGCCGTCGTCGCAGGGAAGCGGCGGGGCGGTTGGCGCGTGCGGTGCGGGGCCAGTTGGGCGAACTGGGGATGGAGAAGGCGACTTTTGAGGTAACAATCGAGAACACAACCGCCAGTGACGGTGGCGGCGAGCCCTTCACGCCCACCGGGAGTGACGTGGTCGAATTCATGGCTCGGACCAATCCCGGCCAGCTTGAACTGCCGCTGCGGAAGATCGCCAGCGGCGGCGAACTGTCGCGGCTGATGCTGGCCTTGAAGGGTATCCTGGCGCGGAGCGACCGGATCAGCGTGCTGGTCTTCGACGAGATCGACGCCAACGTCGGCGGGCGGCTTGGGTCGGTGATCGGCGCCAAGCTGCGACAACTGGCCGGCCATCACCAGGTGCTGTGCATCACGCATCTCCCGCAGATCGCCGCGTTCGCGCATCGGCATTTGTCGGTCCGCAAGCAGGTGGAGGGCGCGCAGACAACAACAGTCGTGAAATCCCTGGAAGGCCCGCCGCGGATTGAAGAGCTTGCGGAAATGATCGGCGGCGCGCACGTGACGGCAACGACAAGGGCGCAGGCGGATGAACTCCTGGCGACGGCGGCCCAGATGGAGGCGAGGGAGAAAGACGCGGGGGAAGGGGCATCACGCTCGAAGGCAACCTCCCCGGCCAAACGCAATCCGGCGAAGAAGAAAGATCCCCTCGCAGGGGCGCCAAGGCGCAGAAGCTGAAATGCAGGTGCGGATTCTCTTTGCGCCTCTGCGTGAGCTATTCTTCCTTCGTATTGATCCAATCCGGAATGGCGATGAGCTGACCGGCGCGATCGACGCACGCAATGGTTGTGGCGGCTTCGGCCAGGAGGGTCGAATCACGCATCAGCTTGTAGGCATGATCGATCCGGGCGGCGGTTCGGCGGTTGATCCGTGTCGTCAGGCTCAGCATGTCATCAAACCGGGCCGGGGCGCGATACGAGCACTCGGCCTTAACCACGACAAAGAAGATGCCCTCCTTTTCCAGATCGGCGTAGCTGTGCCCGGCCTGGCGGAGAAGTTCGACCCGGCCGACCTCGAAGTATTGGAAATAGCGGCTGTGGTGGAGATAGCCCATGGCGTCGCATTCCGGGTAGCGGACGCGGATGGGAATGGTGATTTCGGTCGCGGGGCCGTTTGGCATGCCCCGCATGGTGACGCGTTTGCCGCCCGCCGTCAATTTCGTGCCCAGTCAACTGCCGCGATTCCGCCGTGTGGCGGCCGGGCCAGCCCCGTATTACGATACGAGACAACGGCAATCGTCAACCACGGCATCTCGAAAGGAAAATTCGCCATGAAGATCTTCGTCATGAGTCTCCTAGCCGGTCTGTTTCTGACCACTTTGGCCCTGGCGGAAAACCCGCTGGTTACAAATATCTATACGGCCGATCCGGAAGCGCGGGTGTATGGCGACACGCTGTATGTCTACACGTCGCACGATCAGTCCAACGCGACGTATTGGGACATGATCGACTGGCGGTTGCTCTCGACGACAGACATGGTCACATGGAAGGATCACGGCTCGGTGGTCAGCCTCAAGGTCTTCCCCTGGGCGACCAAGTGGGCCTGGGCGCCGGACAGCGTGTACACCAACGGGAAATTCTACCTCGTCCTGCCGGTCGATCGCGCGGAGATCGGCGTGGCCGTCGGCGACACGCCCGACGGGCCGTTCAAGGATGCCATCGGCAAGCCGCTGATTGACAAGAAGATCATGCCGGATGCGGGCGAGGAGCCGATCGATCCGGCCGTGCTGATTGACGACGATGGGCAGGTCTATCTCTATTTCGCCTCGCGCACGCCCAAGGTGGTGAAAGTCGATCCGTCGATGACCAAGCTGGCCGGACCGATCCACGATATTTCGCTGCTGGACGCCAAGGGCCAGCCGGTTCCGGTGGCCAAGAGCGGGGCGCAACCGGTGCTTCCCGAGGGTTACGGCGAGGCGCCGTTCATGTTCAAACGTGGATCGAAGTATTATTTCGTCTATTCCAACGGCTGGGACAAAACCAGCGCCCAGGTTTACGCCATGGGCGACAATCCGATGGGGCCGTTTACCTACGCAGGTCCGGTGATGGAGCACGTTGCCGGTGTTACGCAACACGGCTCGGTCATCGACTTCCACGGCAAGTGGTATGTGTTCTATCACAACACCGATTTGTCCAAGGGCAACAGCTTCCGCCGTTCGGTCTGCTGCGACGAACTGACTTTCGACAAGGACGGGAAGATCAACATGGTCAAGGCGACCAAACAAGGCCCGGCCGCCAACCCCGGACCGACCACCGCGCCGGCGACCACCAAACCATGAGCGCACTACGGTAAAGCGACTTGGCCGATGGTTCTTAGTTGGAAGGATGGGGACAGCGTTCAGCAGAAAATCTCAACCGCGATCGGATAAGGGATCAAATCCGGCCGGACAAGGTGGAGACGGCGGAGGTAGACTTGGGGGGAACTGTCGGAATTGAGAGTTGTTGGCGCGTCTGTTGAGCTTAGGGTTGCGGCCGTAGGCGTGCTGCCGGAGGCGGGAAGGGCCAATAGCGCCGCGGCGAACACGGCTCTCAGGATTTGCAGTTTCATGCGGCAACCTGGCGTTGAGAACGGTCGGCAACCGGTCAGGGCATACGCGGCAGGATGAGACTACCCCTGGAAGACGCAGTGTCCAACAAAAAACCGGCTCTGCGACAGGTGAGGGCGGCAATGTCTGATAACTGGGGTAAATGGTGCGTTGAATGCGGGCCGAAAGCGGGGGTGACAAGGTGAGGGGGTGACAAGGTGAGGGGGTGACAAGGTGAGGGGGTGACAAGGTGAAAGATCGGGCCGTCACCTTGTCACCCTGTCAGCATTCCCTCGCCGCTGCATCTACGCCGCTGACGGATCATGGCTCGGGGGCTTCGGCGGCTCGTCGGCGAAGGCCGTGCTCTTGAGGTGTTGGGTCACGGCGGCAATCAAGATCGGGCGCATGACGGCCAGGATCTCACGCGAGATGGCGGAGCGCCAAGTGGACGGCGGCGGCGAGGGCTGCGCGGCGCTGGGAGACGAACCTTCGGCCGGAGGTGGCGCTTGTGGCGTTTGGTGTTGTGATGCCGCGATATTATCGGACAGTGCGAACCCGGCGGCTGCCGCGATCGTCACCGCCAGCCAGGGATGACGGCGAACCCAGACGCGCGGGTCAACCGCGTTACGAACGTCGCGACGCAACCTGCGCAGCGAGTCGTGTACCGCCTGCCGGGCCGCCTGCTCACGCGCCATCGGATCGTCCCTCTGAGTCGCGTGCCCGGCCGTCTGGCTCGCCGGAATTGGCGCCCCGGTGTTCGGCGACGCTGGGTTTTGGACGCTCATGTGCCTCCAGGGTACCGGATTGGAAAGCCGATCGAATTCGCCCGATGGCGAATCGGACGGCCACATAGGCCAGTATAACCGCGATGACGGCCGCAAGGAGATCACCAGCCCACACGCGCCCGCCCAGCAGCGCACCCAGGCCGCCGGCGATTCCCATACAGGCGTAGATCGCCGCCATGACCGCCAATGCCGCTGCGGCGGCCAATCCGACAATTGCCGTCACCAGACGGGCCGACCGATCGCTCACTTCGGCGGCGAGGCGCTGCCGCATCGCGCGGACCATCTCGCCGGTCGAACTCCACAGCCGGCCGACATCGCCCAGGATTCCGTCGCCGCCCTCCGGCCGGTCGCCGTTGTGGTCGGGGGTCGAATCATCCCCCGGAGGTAACGGCCGCGCGGTCGAATCGTCGTCTGCCACATCCACGCGGTTCAGCGCCGCCTCCAGAGAATGCCGATCAGCAAGCCGACTCCCGTCGCGATCAGGACGGATTTCAGTGGCTGTTCCTGAATGTATCCTTCGATGCCGCGCTCGAAATCGCGGGCGCGTTCACGGCCGCGATCGAAATAGTCCTCGGTCCGTTCGCGCAGGTGCTCGCACTCCTCAGCGGCGGCGTGCTTGACGCTGCTGCCCAGGTCGCGCAGGTCGCGGCCGATATTTCCTACCGATTCCGAGACCTTCGCCGCGCTTCCGCTTGCCGTTTCCGGCGTGTCGTCATGTTTCATGGCGTTTCCTTTTGTGTGTGGTTGCCGTGGTTTCTTCTTCATAATCCACCTGCGACACTACCAGACGGGCCGCCGCGCGCGAACGAACAAATTGGTGCGGTACACGCACCGTCAACTCACGTACGCCTGCAAAATCCGCTGGATGACCGTCGATGTGCTGCGTCCGTCGATCAGCGGCGCCAGCGCCACACGCCCGCCCCAGCCGCGGACCAGGTCGGCGCCGACGATCTCCTGATCGGCGTAGTCGGCACCTTTCACCAGCACATCCGGCCGGATCGCCCGGATCAGTTCCAGTGGCGTGTCCTGCTCAAAGGGGACGAGATAGTCGATGCTCTGCAATTCCTCCAGCACGCCCAGGCGGTCGATTTCGGAGATGATCGGCCGCTTGTCGCCCTTGAGCCGGCGGATGCTCGCGTCGGTGTTTACTCCGACCACCAGCAGATCGCCCTGGTGCTTGGCGAACTGGAAGTATTTCACGTGCCCGAGGTGGATCAGATCGAAGCAGCCGTTGGTGAAGACGATCTTCCTGCCGCTGGCCCGATGGCGCTGAAGCTCGATAAGAAGCTGATGCAACGGCCGCTGCTTGCCGAGCTGCTCGCGGGCATCGGAGAGAAGTTCCTGGGTGATTTCCTGCCGCGTGACCGGGACCGAGCCGAAGCGTTCGACTTCCAGCCCGCCGGCCACGTTGGCCAATGCCAGCGAATCGGTCCAATCGGCCCCGCTGGCGCGGGCGATGGCCAGCACGGATAGAACCATGTCCCCCGCGCCGGCCACGTCGTAAACATTGCGTTCCTTGGTCTTGAGCCATCGCCGCACGCCGTCGCGCGAGGCCAGATAGGCACCGTGCTTGTCAAGTGTGAGAATCGCCGCGTCCAGATCGAGCGTCGTGAGCAGCCGCTCGGCGCAGGCTTGATATTGCTCGGGCTTCTGCGTGGGCAGGCCGCTGGCAACTTCGGCCTCGGTGCGGTTGGGCGTGATGGCGCTGGCGCCGCTGTATTTGGAGTAATCCTCGATGCGAGCCGGATCGACCAGAACCGGAATGTTCCGCCGGCGGGCCTTGTCAATGGCGGCCTTGCAGACCTCCGGCGGCAAGAGCCCCTTGTTGTAATCCTCGATGCACAGCACATCGGCTCCATCGAGGGCGACGGCAAGCCGATCCAGAATTCGACCGCACATCTCGGCCGACAGCGGCTCGGTCGCCTCGTAATCCAGCCGCATCATCTGCTGCGGGTGCCGATCCTGTGCCAGCCCGACCAGCCGCACTTTGGCCGTGGTGGGGCGATCGGTTGTCTGGAGCACTCCATCGCATTGCGCCCCCGTCTCGGCCAGCAGACGCCGCAGCAGTGCCCCCGTGTCGTCACTGCCAATAACGGAAACAACGCGCACACTGGCCCCCAGCGCCGCCAGATCGGCCGCCACGCGCCCAGCCCCGCCGAGACGGCAATCCTCCCGCTTATAATGCAGCACCGGCACGGGGGCATCGGGGCTGAGCCGGTTGGCCTCGCCGTAGAAATACCGATCCACCATCAGATCGCCGATAAGCGCAACCCGGCACGGCTTGAGATTTTCGATCAATTCGATGAGTCGCGTGGACATGGAGGCATTGTAACGCGGGAGGGGTGGCGTGTGTACCGGCCATCGGATCGTCGCGGAAGCCCACCTCCAGATTGACTTGTGTGATATATTCGCAGTGGCGCAAAGATCTGGACCGCGTCGAAGCGCAACTAACGACGCAACGCGCCATTAAGGTGACAAGGCAGCCTGCCATGAAGAAGCCAATCGAACTCGATCCACTTGCGGCGAAACTGCTCGATCGCCTGTCGGGAAAACCGGAATGCGCAGAAATTGTGCTTGGCGGGTACTTTGCGCTGAAACATTACCTCGACTATCGCACGACGCACGATATCGATGCGTGGTGGCGGACCCGGGCGAGTCAAGAGACCGAGCGGGCCGTTGAGGAGGCGATGCGATCCGTCGGCATGGAAGAGGGGCTGGAATTCGCCAGGCGAGCCTTCGGCGATACCGTCAGCTTTGAATTGCTCAGGGACAAGAACCGGGTCTTTTCGTTTCAGATTGCCGTGCGCTCGATTGAACTGGAGCCGCCGGTTGCCAGCCCGTGGCCGCCGATTCTTATCGAGACTCTGGCTGACAATATCGGGGCCAAAATGAACGCCCTGGTTGATCGAGGCGCGCCGCGGGATTTCGCCGACATCAAGCAACTGGCCGACGCGGGACTTGTCACGGTTCAGCAGTGTTGGAATCTTTGGCTCAAGAAGAACCGCCAGCCGGACGCCAGTGGCGCCAAAGAGAAGGTCCGGCTGCACCTGACGGCCCTACAATCCAGACGGCCGCTGGACAGGATCGCAGATGCCGCTCAGCGCCAGCGAGCCGACCAGACGCGCCGCTGGTTCGACACGGAGTTTCTCAAGCCATGAAGATCCCCATCGACCAAAGCGTCTACCCCGATCTCGACCGGCCGCCCGATGAACTGGCAGATGATTTCGCCAAGGCGGATTATCTGCACCGCATCTGCACGGCGTGGGATTTCGGCATCATGCCGGACCGGGCGACGTTCGAGCTTTTTGCCGGCTGGAAAGACATCTTCGACCGGTTCCCCGTCAGCACGTCACCGGCCTATCACACCTTTCGCGCCGGCTTCGGCTGGAACGCTATTCCCTGGCCGGCCGGCATCAAGCCGCCGACGCCGCAGTGGGAACATCAAGACCGAATCGAGGGCCGCGGGCCCGACCCGTGCGAGGGGATTGTCTAAAGCGGACGGCGTGAGAACGGCCGGAATGCCGGCCCGGGCGGCTGAATCCTGCTCCGGCCGTCGCTGGGATCAGCGCAACGCCGAACCTGGATTAAGATTACGATGAGGAGCAGGAGTGAGAATCGGAGTAGGATCGGGATCAAAAGAGCAGGATTATGATCTGGACGATTGGCGTATGGTGAAAGGAAAGGGCCAGCTTGACAGAAGGGTGCCCACCCCGTAACGTACGCGGCCCGTGAAGACG
>CAYQTE010000120.1:0-9432 GCA_964420285.1 uncultured Tepidisphaeraceae bacterium | reverse complement strand
GGGAACAACTAAATGTCGTAAAAGCCCTTGACATCTAACACAGGTGCTCGGCGGTGAATCCCGCATTTCACTGGTTCAGATTCACTTCCAGCAATGATGCCTGCTGCGGGGCGAAATCGGTCGCGGTCTCGTGGTTGCCCTGTCGGACGGCCAACAGGAACAGATCGAGGATGCCGCCCGCGCGGAAGCGATTTAGATCGTATTGCGGCTCCCAGTTGCCCAGGTCGTCGTGGGTGAGGTCGATCGCGTCCCATTTCTCGTAGGGTGCGTTGGCTCGATAGAGGCGCACGCCGCCGCCAAATTCCGCGTCGCGGCAGATGATGGTGACGCGGTTATCGCGGGTGATGGCGATCTCCGGCCGGCTGATCGGAATCGCCAGCGAGCCGCTCCCGGAGAGCGAGAATTTGCCGGTGCGTTGGCTCACCTGATTGCGCTGCCATGACTTGCCGTCGAACCAGATATGGAAGAACTGGGGAATCCCGGCCGGGTCGTTGAAATACTGGACCAGATGCGGGCGGCCGGCGGCATCGACGGCGGAACTGCACTGGTTGATGAGATTGGAGTTCTTGCGGATCGGATCGACGATCTCGGCGTTGTCGGGCGTGATGGGGATGGTCTGCGGCTTGCCGTCGCTGCGCCGCCAGGTTTTCCCGCCGTCGGGGGAGGCGGCATAGCAGAGATCGTGATTGGTCTGCGCATCCGGCGTATCGCGCCAGCACCAGGCGAGATGCAGCGCGCCGTCGGCGGCGAAGCTGGGCCGCCACCAATAGGGATTGCAGCGGTTGAGGCCGTCGATCAGCGGATGGGCGATGATTGTCCACGATTGCGTGGCGGCATCGTAGCGATTGACGCAGAGCGAGCCGTTGCCGCTGGCGCCGTCGCGGTAGAAATAATACAGCGTTCCGTCTGGGGCATTGACGAACTGGGGATAGGTGACGTGCTGTTCGGTCTGGCCGGTCATGGGGCGTTCGGGGCCGAAGGATCGGATGTCCAGCGGCTTCTGGCTGATGCGGTAATGCAGCGGCTGGGCGTGATGGTCGTAGGAAAGATGCAGCAGCCCATCGCTGGAAACGCCGATCACCACGACGTTATGCGCATCGCTGACATTGCCCTTGAAGGCCAGTGTGGCCAGATCCCAGTTTGCATCAGGCGGCTTTCGCCGGCCGACGACGACCGAGCCATCGGGGGCGTAATAGGTGACGAATTGATACTCGCCCGAGGTCACGAGGGCATTGACGCGAAAGACGGTGGCGTTGATTTGCGTGCCGGCGTAGGCCGGGCCGATGGGGATGCTCGTGATAGCTGGCCGGGATGAGGGCGCGTGCGCCGGTTGAGTCGCGGGATCGACGGCCAAGGCGATGCCGAGGAGGCCGGGCAGCAGGAGCGCGACCGCCGCGAGGATCTTCAATCGCACGATGATCTCCTTCCGCCGGACAGCCACAAGGATCATGACTGCATTGCGGGCCGCTATTTCGGCCCCGACGCTGTCAGCGCCTTGCGCACTTCCTGCAACAATTGCTCGACCTTGAACGGCTTGAACAGCACGGCCGCCAGACCCTCCTGGCTGGCGCGGACGATGTTGTGATTCGGGTCATAGCCGAAACCGGTCATGAAGATCACCGGCAGCGATGCCTTTCGCTTCTTGGCGGCGGCGAAGACGTCATAGCCGCTCTTGTCGGGCATCTTGATGTCGCTGAGAACCAGATCGTAATCATTGGCCTCGATGCCGGCGATCGCCTCCCGGCCGCTGGAGCAAACCGTCACCTGCGACTGATACTTCCTCAACACGTCCTGGATGGTGAAGCGGATGTTCGGCTCGTCGTCGGCCACCAGCACGCGCGCATTGGCCAGCACGGGATCGCTGGTCACCTTCACGTCCGCAACGCCCAGGATGTTCTGCGGGCCCTGTACGGCCTGGGCCAGACTTTTGCGGATCGAGGCCACGTTGTTCAGGATCTGCTGCAAGCGGCTGCGATTGGCGTCGTCAATGTTGCATTCCCCCAGCAGTGCGTTGGCGTCCAGATCGATGTCGTTCAGCGGGCCGGCCATTTCCGAACAGACGTCCTCGGTGACCTTGTTTCTGGCCACGACACGCTCGAAGATCATCAGGTCGAGGATATTCAGCGCCAGCGCCACATACCGGCCGAAGATCTCGGCAAACTGGCGATCGTCCTCGTTGAAGGCGGCGCGCTGGCGGCTTTCGATGTTGAAGATGCCGATGACTTTGTCATACAAGGTGAGCGGCACCGTCAGCGTGCTCCTGGCCTGGTCGAGCCCCATGACGTAACGCGGATCGCGCTCGACATCCGGGCAGATGTAGCTCTTGCCCGTCGAAGCGACATAGCCGCTGATGCCGTTCCCCTCGGGCAGCGCCAGCAATTCGACCGACAGCGCCTCGGCGGGCAGGCCGGCGCTGATCACCAGTTCCAGCTTGTTGGTTCGCCGGTCCAGAAGGCGGATGGCGAAGTGATCGAAGTGCATCAGTTCGCGCGTGTAACTGATGATCTTCTCCTCCATGAGCTTGAGCCGCTGAGCCACGTTGAGGTTCTTGATGGCATCGCCCTCGATGCGGACGAGTTCGCGGCCGGCCTTGTCGATCGCGTCGATCTTCTGCTGCAGCCGCCGCGTGCCGGTGGCGTCCCAGACGACGCAGACCACCTGCACGACATTCCCCTGCGTCTGGATGACCGGACTGGCGATCATCTCCATGAACTGCGTGTCCTCGATGTTCAATGCATAGCGTTTGCTGCGGCTGTAGGCGGGGATGTCGGCATTTCCGGGCGATACCTGCTTGGAGAAGATGTCGAAGGCTTCCTGGCAGGTGTGGCGGATTTTGTCGTGCATGGCCGGCGGCCAGTTTTGCATCTTCTTGTTCATCCAGGCGAAGCGTCCGTCGGAATTGATGATGCAGACGCCTTCGCCGATGGTGTTGAGAATGAGATTGGCCTGCTGGGACACCAGGGCGCGTTCCAGGGGCAGGAAATCGGCGACGCCCGCGAATATGGCGCTGTGCTCGCCGCGGCGAATCAAGTCGAGAGCCTGTTCGGTCGACCCCACCTCGGTGACGTCGCAACAGGATTTGAGGCTGTCGATCAATGCGACGTTGTTCGTCGCCGAACCGGCCAGCACCAGAACTTTATTCCGCCTGCTCTCCAATGTCTTGTTCCGCAGCGCGCACGTTCGACCGATTCTACGATTTTCCAACCCGACGGGTCAACAACCAAATTGACACACCCAACTGCAAACTGCCGATCCCGCACCGAGTTCTAATACCGGATATTCGCATCCCTGTCGCCGCCGTGAAGTCGGTCCATCGCGCCCAGAGCGACCAGGGAGCTGAAAACCTGATCCGCCACGACGGCCGCATGCCCGCGATCGCTGTGCCCCGTGGCGCGGACGACCGGCGGCTGGCCGCCGCGGGCGCCGACGCTGGCCGACAGGTGAATCTGATCGCCTTCGATCCGGGCCAGCGATCCGATCGGCGAATGGCAATCGCCCGCCAGCCTGGCGACCAGATCCCGTTCGAGATTGACACACTCGGCCGACGCCGCATCCGACAGCGCCGCCGCGTAATTCAGCGTCGCCGTGTCGCTGCGCCGGCATTGCAGCGACAAAGCTCCCTGCCCGGCGGCGGGCATCAACTCGCCGGTGTCAATGGCGCCCATCGTCGCCGCATCGAATAATCCGCAGCGCAATAACCCCGCCATGGCCAGCACGACGGCGTCAAATTCGCCCGCGCGCAGCTTGCGCAGCCTCGTATCGATATTGCCGCGAATCGGACTTATCCGCAGGTCGGGGCGCTTTTCCATGAGCTGACATTGCCGCCGAAGGCTGCCCGTCCCCACATGGGCGCCCGCCGGCAGGTCCGCCAATCGCGTCACGGCCGGGCCGCGCATCGCCAGCACATCACGCACGTCCTGTCGTATGGGAACGGCGGCCACGCACAATTCACCGGCCGCCACCAGCGGCATCGTCACCGGCACGTCCTTATAGCTATGCACGGCCAGGTCGATGCGCCCTTCGAGCACGGCCAGTTCCAGTTCCTTGATGAAAAGTCCTTTGCCGCCGAGTTCATGCAGCGGCCGGTCCAGAACCACATCACCGGTGGTCGTGATCTCGACCAGTTCGACCTTGAGATCGGGCCAGCGGGTTTGCAAGTCGCGGACGACCAGCCCGCTCTGTGTGCGCGCCAGCAGGCTGGCGCGAGTCCCCACGCGAACGGCCGGCATCGACGAATTCATGCCGCCATGTTAACAACATTGCCGATGGACGCCATTGCGGCCGCCTCCAGGCGAATGGATATCGCGTTTTGATCGAAAACCGCCCGAAAGAACATTGTGATTTCCCGCCGATAGTTGTACAAATGTCTTTCACGCGCCGGCCTCCGACGGCGTCCGGATGTAATCTGTGGCCGAAAAATGATCTGGATGACAACGTCCGCCCTGGAACAGCCCGGTCTGTTTGACGCCGTCGCCGTTCGGCTGGCCGCGCACGATCCCGAATTGCGCAGCCGGTCGATGCGCAATTCCAGCGACGCCGGCCCGGACATGGTGGATTTCCTCTGCGCCGGGCCGGACGATCCACACCTGCCCAGCGAGATCTTTCCACGCCTGCGCTGGGGCGGGACATTCATCTTCGTGGCCCGCTCGGCCGATCTGGTCAACGCAGTCGAGCGCAAGTTCGCCGAAGCCGGATTTGAAATCACCCACGGCTCGCAAAGCGTCAGCCGGCCCATCTGGAGAATCCCGTTCCTGCGGCGCCGGCATCATTTCTTCGCCGCCTGCCGCGTGCATCTCACGCAGGTCGGCGAGATCAGCGACCGCTTCACGCATCATGTGTATCTGCACCGGCCGGCGCCTGGCGAAGGGCTGGTGGTCGCCAAGGAAGTTCCATCGGCGCAGATGCTCAGCGACCGCCTGCGGGCGCGCTGGCCCGATCTGGATACGCAGATCATTGAGAAACGCGTCCGCAAGTTCACCGAAAAGATCTTCCCGATTTTTCTGACCCGCGAGGTCGCGATCCTCAAGATTCTCCACCGCGACCTGCCGGAGGAATACCGCCATCGAGTCCCCAGGCTCCTGGACGTCGAGCAGGACTCACGCGGCTACGTCCGTCGGTTCATGATGTCGTGGCTGCGCAACGGCGGCCAGCCGATCGCCCAGCTCAACTTCGCCCGCCAGAGCGCCGACCTGCTCCGCGTGCTCCACGAGCATGCCCACGTCATCCACCTGGACCTGCGGCTGGATAATTTCGTCGTGACCGATCACGGGGTGGGTTTCGTCGATTTCGGATCGGCCGTGCGCGACGATGAAGACCTCAAACAGAATCCGCTGCTCAACGGCCTGTTCGAGGAACTCATGCGGACCAGCGAAATCCAGCGCATGCTGGGCGCCATGAGCCGCAGCGGCCAGGTCACCAGCCACGCCATCACCTGCGGTCTGCATCGCGTGGACAAGGCGGTTGATTATTTCTACCTGGCCGTTCAGATCAATGCGCCCCAGACCAACCCCGATCTGCGCGGGCTGATCCAGTACGACGCCGCCAGCCCCGAGGCGATCGAACTGGCGCGGCTGACGGAGAAGATCCTCCGCCCGCCCGATCCGACCAGGCCGGCCTTCCGCTCGGCGCGCGACATCCTGGCCGGCATCGAGCGCATCGAGCGCTCGCTGGGAATCAAGCCGGCGCCCATACCCCTTCCGCCCGGCGCTGGTGCAAGCCAGCCATGAAACCCACCGTCAGAGAGATTCGCGTACGATTCGACGCCGAAGTCGAGCGGTTCGACAACCTCAGCACGGGCCAATACGCCGCCATTGGCGCACCGCCGGTGCTGGTGCCGAATTGTTACAAACTGCCGCCCGTTTAAGGAACGGCTATTTCGAGCCGGCCATCTTTTCCAGGATCAGCCTGGCGATGTCGGCGCGGATGTCTGTCGGGTACAGCCCCATGATGGCGGCCTGCACGACTTCGTCCTGCTCTGAGAACCAGTCCACCATGCGTGACATGGCGGCGACTTGGGTCATACCCACACGGCCGCAGAAGCCCGTCAGGGCGTCTTTAGCGCGAGGGGTTATTTCAATCCGCATGATTACTCGACGAGCCATAGTCCTTCAATCGTCTTCCCGCTCCGTTGATAAACAGTGATAAGGGTACCCCGTTGGCCGCCCGACAAATACCCGGCTCCGATTGGAGCGAATGGGCCGGGCGTGGCGGCATGGCGGCGGACAATCTGCCTTTGCGACAGTTGCGATTATTTGTCCAGACGTTCCAGGAGCGTCCGAGCCAGTGGTGCCAGCGACTCTTCCGACAGTGCCCCAAGCACCAGGGCCTGGACTGTCTCGTCCTGGTTCAGGAACCAGTTGGCGACGCGGGACATCAGCGCTATTTGCGTCATGCCTCGCTTATCGCACAACTTGTCCATCCGGGATTTCGTCTGCGCATCCACTTGGATCCGCATGATCGCGCGTTTTGCTGCCATTATCTTAGTGCCCTTTCTCCCCGCTTTCGGTTCATGACCTGCATAGGCCCAGCCTCACTGCGACTTGCGTCGACGTGATTCATGTGTAGTCATCACACGATGCCTACACAACATATTTCACACTCGTTTTGCCGTGCTCCGTTATTGGAGCCGGCAAACGGTTTTCAACCCCCATCCTTCGCCTCGGGCAGCGGCCGCGATCGCCGCTGCTTCTTCTACAAATTCAATCCACCTTTGTTGCATCGCGTGAACGCATTTGCAACCACTTTTCGCCATCGCGTCAAGCGGATTGTACTCCAAGCGGGGTGGCTTCGTCGAGTACCTTGAAAAAAAACAACAGCTCACTCAAGAAAATGTAAAAAAGGCCCGTTTCCCCGGCCGCGTCCCATAACGCCCCGCGGCTCCTCGCCCCGCTGGCGGCAAATCATCCTTCTGGCCGATATTTGTCGAACATGCCCGACTCCTCCACCGCACTCGATTTCTACCGCATTGTGCGATCCCGCATCGAACACGAGGACAATCTCGTCACCCAACGCCTCAGTTGGCTCATCGCCAGCCAGTCGTTCTTCTTTACCGCTTTCGCCGTCGTCACCGGCGAATCCCCCGCCCCGGTCCGCAACAAACTGGCCGTCCTTATCCCCATCGTCGCCGCCCTGGTCGCGACTCTCATCTTCTGTAGCATCGTCGCCGGCGTCATCGCCAAGGCCAGCCTCCGCAACTTCTACCGCAGCCAAACCCTGCCCAGCGGCGACGAACCGCCCGCCATCGAACCCTATACCGATTTCACCCTGCCGCTCATCCAGGGCCGCAACCTCACCATCCTGCTCAGCCTGATGGGGCCTCTGGGTCTGCCGCCGATCTTCATCACCGTATGGATATTCCTGCTGGCGATCACTCGTTAGCCGGTCATCCCCCACTTGTCCGGCTCCCGGACTTTATTTCCCCAGCGCCAGCATCGCGCCGCGGAGCGTGTTCTTCAGCAGCATTGCCACCGTCACCGGCCCCACCCCGCCCGGCACCGGCGATACATACCCCGCCACGTCCAGCACGCTGGCGTAATCCACATCCCCCACCGTTCGCATCGTGCCGTCCGCTCCGCGCACGCGATTGATCCCCACGTCGATCACGCACGCGCCCGGCCGCACCATCTCGCCGCTGATCAATCCCACTTTCCCCACCGCCGCCACCAGCACGTCCGCCCGGCGCGTGTGCCCCGCCAAATCCGCCGTCGCCGAGCGGCATAATGTCACCGTCGCCCGCTCCTCGCTCAGCAGCATGACGATCGGCTTGCCCGCGATCTCGCTGGCCCCCACCACCACCGCCTCAGCCCCGCGAAGGTTGATCCCCGTGCTCTTGATCATCTCCATCACCGCCCCGGCCGTGCAGGGCGCGATTCGCGTCTGACCGCACAACAAATATCCCAGGTTGGCCGGGTTCACTCCTTCCACATCCTTCACTGGAGCGATCTGATATTGCAGCGCGGTCGCCTCAAGCTGGGGCGGCAACGGCTGATGCAGCATGATCCCCGTCACCGCACGATCCGCGTTCAGCCTTGCGATCTCACCGCTCACCTGCTCGGCCGTCGCCTCCGCCGGCAGCGTCACCAGTTCATACCCGATCCCCACCGCCCGGCAGGCCTCGCCCTGCCGCCGCGCATAAAGCTCCCCGGCCGGTGAACTGCCCACCAGAATCGCATTGAGTTGAACCGGATGCCCGTCGTTTCGCAGCTTGGCAACGGCATCGGCGATATCCGCCCGAATCCGGTTTCCCAGCGCCACACCATCAATGATCTTTGCAGCCATGTCGCCGATAATAGTCGCGCGGGACTGCCTTGGGTAGCGCGGCCGTTCCTGACGCACCCGGGCTCACGACTTGGCCAATTCGGCCTCGATCGCCTTGACCACCTCGGGCGCATCCGGCTGCGTCTTGGGCACCCAGCGCGTAACTATCTGCCCCTGCCGGGAGATCAGGAATTTCTCGAAGTTCCACGTGATCGGCCCGGGATTCTTCGGATCGGTCTCCTTGTCGGTGAGATATTTGTACAGCGGACACGCACCGTCGCCGTTCACCTCGATCTTGGCGAACATGTCAAAGGTGATGTGATACTCGTTGGTGCAAAATGTGCTGATGTCCTTGGCCGTGCCCGGCTCTTGGGCGCCGAACTGATTGCACGGGAATCCGAGAACCGCCAATCCCTTGTCCTTGTACTTTTCGTGCAGCGCCTCCAGCGGCGCATACTGCGGCGTGTTCCCGCAAAGGCTGGCCGTGTTTACGATCAGCACGACTTTCCCCTTGTATTGCCCCAGGTCCACATCCTGACCGGCCAGGGACTGCATGGTGAAATTCAACACCGCCGGCACGTCCGGCCGGGTTGACGGCCGCGTCGCCGCTCCATCGCCCGCGGCCATCCGCAGGGACAACCCGCACACCACGATCATCACCGCCAGGGCAATCACCAGTCGTCCGACAGTCATAGTTCCTCCGACAAAAAAGGCCGCTCAGAACACGCGTCAATGCAGCCGCGACGATTCTAGGCGCCACCCCGCAGCCCGAAATCTCAAATCTTCAAAACCCCAGACCCCGCTTTCCAGCCAAATATCGCGGTTGGCGCCAAACATCGTGCCGAAAACAGGCCCTAAACGTGTCGAAAAAGTCGGAACTTCGCCTGTAGGAGTTGGAACTTGATAGCAACTTGGCCCGGCCGAGTGCGATCTGGGCGCGCCGAATTGGCCCGCCGGGCAATTCCCTACTTAATCTCTCGACAATGTCGTATTTACCGGCCTTCGCCGGTGGCGCCCGCTTGGTAACAGAAGGAAAGCAGGCCGCAATTCGCTGGAGGTAACGCAGCACGGCCGAATGCGGTAACACCGCCGCGGCGTCGGGCGTGGCGCCCAGCGGCCGGGCAGGCCGCAACGAGCCAGCGGGACAACACCGCCAGCATGAACTCCATCCGCTGC
>CAYQTE010000119.1:0-9676 GCA_964420285.1 uncultured Tepidisphaeraceae bacterium | reverse complement strand
CAAATTCCAGGCCGGGCGGATTGTCGTGATCCGGCGCGGTTTTTCAAGCGATCGGGGAAAAGGAACCAAAAGCGTTACTGCGCGGCGGCGAACGGCCGAAGCTCGCCCGGGGCGACGGAGACGCCGATCGCGCGACCGGTTCGCCCGTTTTGGACCTCATAGACCGTCAACGCCGGGACTGGTCGCGACGCGGCGCGCGGCCTATGATGGGTGAATACATGGGAGCCCAAGTAAATCGGCGGCGGCAGGATCGATCGGCCCGACGGGTCATGGACGCTCTGCGGCGCATCGTGCGGTCGCTGCGGCTGTTCGACCGCGCGGCGGAAAAACGCGTCGGGCTCAGCGCGGCCAGGGTCTTTGTGCTCCAGTCGCTGGCCGACGGCGGGCCGATGTCGATGACGCAACTGGCCCGGCGGACCCACACCGATCCCAGTTCGGTGTCGGCCGTTGCCGCGAAACTCGCCGCGGGCGGGCTGGTGCTGATCCGGAGATCGGCGGCCGACGGGCGAAGCCGCGATCTGTCGATCACCGCGGCGGGGCGGTCGGTGCTGCGGCGGGTTCCCGAAGCGGCCCAGAGACGGCTCATCGTGGCGCTGGGCGCGATGGCGCCCCGCGAGAGCGGACGCCTTGCGGGGCAATTGGAAACGCTGGCCGACGCGATGGGCGCCCGGCGAGCGGCGATGTTTTTTGAGGAGGCGGAAGAACCGCATGACAAGGCGCGACACTGATTCGGATGCCGCGGCGCTTCGCCAGGTCGAGCTCGCCTCAACCACGGAAGGACTTCCGGTTTCGCCGTCGATGGGGCCGGCGCTGCAAACCGCCTCCGTGCGGGCGCGTGCGACGCTGGTCGATCGACGCGTGGCTTTCATTGCCCTGCTGGCGGTCATGGTCGCGGTTCTGGGCGCGTTCGCGGCCGAGATTCTGGTGCGACTGATTCATCTCGTGACCGACATTGCGTTTTACGGGCGATTCTCGCTGCAATTGTCATCCCCGGCGGACAATCACCTGGGTGCGTGGGTGATCGGCGTGCCGGTCATCGGCGCGGTCCTCGTGGGTCTGATGGCGCGGTACGGGTCGGAAGGGATTCGCGGACACGGAATTCCCGAAGCGATGGAGCGAGTGCTGATGCACCAGAGCCGCATCCCGCCGCGACTCACCTTTCTCAAGCCCATCAGCGCCGCCCTGTCGATTGGGACCGGCGGTCCCTTCGGCGCCGAGGGACCGATCATCGCCACCGGCGGCGCGATGGGTTCCCTGATCGGTCAGTTGGTGACGGTGACCGCGACCGAACGCAAGACACTGCTGGCGGCCGGGGCGGCGGCGGGAATGACCGCCACGTTCGGCACGCCGGTGTCCGCGGTGCTGCTGGCGATTGAGCTGCTTCTGTTCGAGTTTCGCCCCCGTTCGCTCATTCCGGTCGCATTGGCCAGCGTCACGGCGACGGCCATGCGATTCGCTTTCCGCGACACCTATCCGATGTTCCAACTTCCGCCGATCGCTCAGCCGGGACTCCTGGCGATGATGATCTACGTGCTGGTGGGCGTGCTGGTCGGGTGCGCCTCGATCGGCGTGACCAGGTCGGTCTACCTGGTCGAGGACCTGTTCGCCAAGCTGCCGCTGCATTGGATGTGGTGGCCGGCCGTCGGGGCGCTGGCGGTCGGGATCATCGGGTATATCTGCCCGCGGACGTTGGGTGTCGGGTACGAGAACATTTCCGCATTGCTTGGCAACAACTGGACCGTCGCCTTCGTGTTGGCGATGGGATGTCTGAAATTCCTGTCGTGGTCGATCGCCCTGGGCAGCGGAACATCCGGCGGAACGCTGGCGCCGCTGTTTACCATCGGCAGTGCGCTGGGACTGCTCATCGGCCGGGGCGCGGCAGATATCCTGCCGCAGTGCGGCGTCGATCCGCGCGTGGCGGCATTGGTGGGCATGGCGGCGATGTTCGCCGGAGCGTCGCGTGCCGTGCTGGCATCGGTGGTTTTCGCATTCGAGACGACGTTGCAGCCGATGGGATTGCTGCCGCTGCTGGGCGGCTGCGCGGGGGCGTTCTTCGTTTCCTGCCTGCTCATGCCGCACACGATCATGACCGAGAAGATCGCCCGCCGCGGCGTGCGCGTCCCCGAGGAATACACCCCGGATTTCCTCCAGCACGCCCGGGTCGGCGCCATCGCCACGCGCGATGTCGTCACGCTGAAGGACTCGCAAACCGTGGCCGATGTGCGGCTGTGGATGTCTTCGGGCCTGAACGGTTCGCAGTTTGGCGGATACCCCATTGTCGATGGCGACGGGACGGTCGTTGGAATGCTGGCGCATCGCGAAATATTCGATCCGGCGATTTCGGCGACAACGCCGCTGCGCCAGTTGCTGCATCGGCCGGTACGGTTTGTGTATCCGGACACAACGCTGCGCGAGGCGATGCAGATCATGACCGAGCAGGATTATGCACGGCTTGCGGTTGTGGAGCGGCGCCATCGCGGCAAGCTGGTAGGCATTGTGACCGGGACCGACCTGCTGCGAGCACAGACCCGGTAGGTGGGACATACGGCCCGCGGGGGTGTATAATCCGGCCAGCGGGATAACGACCGTAACGCAGTGTGAATAAAGGAGAAAAAATGTCATCATTCAATTCCGGTTTTGGTTGGAACGGGTTTGGGCGGGGTCAGCCGGCGCAGGCCGTGGATTACGGCGTGGCCGATTCCACCATGGCCACGTTCTTTAACGCGGTATTTGGCTGGATGGCGGCCGGGCTGGGCGTGACAGCGCTGGTGGCCTACATGGTGGCGCGCAACATTCAGGCGGTGGCGCCGATATTCAGCGGGCCGGGTCTTATCATGCTGGTCATCGCGGAATTGGCGCTGGTCTGGGTGGTGTCGGCGGCGGTGAACAAAATCAGTGCGGGCGTGGCCGCGGCGCTGTTCCTTCTCTACGCCGCCCTCAACGGACTGATGTTTTCCACTTTGTTTTTCATGTATTCGACACAAAGCCTGGCCGGGGCGTTTTTGGTGACGGCCGGGATGTTCGGCGCGATGTGCGTGTATGGAGCGGTCACCCGGCGCAATCTGGTGTCGATGCAGGGCTTTTTCATGATGGCGTTGATCGGAATCATCCTGGCGACGGTGGTGAACTTTTTCATCGGCAGTTCGATGCTCTATTGGGGCATCACGTACCTGGGCGTGCTGCTCTTCTGCGGGCTGACGGCGTTTGACGTGCAGCGCCTCAAGCAGGACGCCTTCGCGACGGCGGGAGATGGGGCGGTCGCGGCTCGGTATGCAGTGAGGGGCGCGTTGCGGCTCTACCTCGATTTCATCAACCTGTTCCTCTATATCCTGCGGATTCTGGCCTCGAACTCACGGCGGCGTTGACATGAGAGAGTTATCGAGTCTTCAGGGAAGCCGGCCGCTGTGTTTGTGTGCCTGCTTCGCATTGGTCGTGCTATCGCTCGGCGGCCGTGCGGCGGGGGCGGGGTTTGTCGCTTCGGTCCCGATTGAGAATCTGGTCCAGAATCCCGCGGATTTATTCGATTTGCAGGGCAAGACGGTGCGATTCACGCCGGCCGGGGACGGATCGTACCAGGTGCAAACGCTCAATACGTCCGCGCTGGTGCAAACCGCCCAGAGATTGCAGGATCAAGCGGCGCAGGGGCCGTGGTATTGCAAGGGTTGGAATGTTTCGCTTCCGTTTGCGTTTCCGTTTGGGGGCAAGTCCTGGCAGCGGCTGTACGTGAACATGGACGGGAATATTTCCTTTGAGAAGCCGGAAAGCGAGTATTGGCCGCAGCGCGATCCGTGGTCGGATGCGGGTATGAATTCGGTGGCGGCGGCGATTGATTCGCGGTCGGCGGCGGGCATGGAACAGATGATTGCGGCGTTTTGGGGGCCGTATCTCAATCCAACCGTCAGCCAGGTGTCGGTGGGGGTGCAGCCGAACTGTCTGGCGGTCACGTGGAACATGACGCGCGCCGCCTGGGGCCAGGCGGTATTGGGAGTCAATAATTTTCAAGCCCGGCTGTACGCGTCGGGGGTGATCGAGTTTACCTATCCGCATGTGGCCGAACGGGACGGGATCGTTGGACTGTTTCCGGGAGCGGCGACCAGCGGAACGTCGCTGAATCACTGGAAATACACGGGCAAGGCGCCGCATCCAAGCGTGGCCATCGATACGGCCGACGTGTACGACGCGGGGACGGTTCTTGATCTGGCGATCACGATGAAGCAGGACGCCCTCACCAAAGTTGATTCGGGGCCGCTCGATTATCGATGCTGGGTGGACCACGACGGCGTGAAGGACGCGGTGTCGGTGAGCGTATCGGATCGGGCCAGCATGAGTTGCTGGCTGGGCCCGGCGCCCAGGACAGGCGGGTGGCGGATCAATGGCCGGCGCGTGGATATGTTCGTGTCCAAGGTCCTGTTGTCAGGGTGCAGGCAGTGCTCGGTCGCATGGGATGTGACGTGGTGGGGACAGCCCGGGCGATTTGTGCAATCGGGAGACAAATTGGGTTCGTTTGGCATGAGCGGCGTCGCGCCGGCGACGGTCAAATTCTCCAAAGCCAACGAAAAGCATTCGGGAAATGTGTTTGAGGTGTTTCATTACCCGGTGGTCACCAAGGCGTCGGAGCGGCTTCTGACGACGATTTACAAGACGGCGCCGGCTGTGGACGACATCGCCATCGTCTTTACGGATTTCAGGATTGACGATTTGTATGGACAGGGCGGCGGCGCGATTGCGGCGAATTTTGGCATCGAGGGGATCGGGAAGCAAAACGAGAAACCACGGTCGACCGGGGCGATCGGTTCAACGCAATTGCAGATGTCCGTGGCGACGGTGTGGCTGGGGTCGCCGTTATTCGATCAATCCGGCGTCGAAGACGACGGAAGACGATGGCTCAACTATGCGCACGGCGTCAAATGGGTCGCGCACGAGTGCACCCACCGCTGGGGATTGGATTTGAGCTTTCAGAATCCAACCACCGGACAAACCGAAAAGCTGACCGACAGCGTGGGGCACTGGCGGGAGGGGTTGGATACAACGGCGATGTTTCCGGTGTGGGACTTGTTCCTGGACAAGCCGGCTGTTGGAGGCTCGATCATGGGGGGATCGGCCTGGCAGCGAGGGCCGGATGGAAGGATTTCGACAGGCGACTATCCGTCCGGCGTGCCCGGCGGATATTCGGCGCTGGATCTCTATATCATGGGGATGTTGCCGGCGAATCAGGTTCCGGACACCTCCTTTGCCGAGGCTTTGACTTCGAACCGGCTGGAGGGAGCCGTCATTCCGGTGCGGATCGCGGACATCGTGAAGGTGATGGGCCAGCGCAAACCCTCCAGTGCCGATTCACAAAAACTGTTTCACATGATGTTCTACGTGGTCCATGAGCCCGGACGAGAGGCCAATCCGGCCATGTTAGCACGGGCGCAAGGATTGAGCGACATGGTCGCCAGGTTCTTCCTGAAGGCGACGGGCGGTGTCATGAAAGTGACACCCACTGGCGCCTGAGCCGATCCAATAGGTTATATCAGGGCTCGATCATCCGGCAGCGGCTCGATCATCGGGTCCAGGGGAATGCGCATCAACTGCCACATGACCCAGCACTCAATGCCGAAGGGAATGAAGCCTATCAGCCCCGGAACGGGCATCTGGAAATAGCGGATGTTCTCGGCCCGGCCGAGGAAGGGGAGATGGTAAATCCACTTGGCCAGTGCCCAGTAGTTCCAGAATTCCCAGAGGAATCCGCAGAGCAACCCGCCGGCGAAGGCGGCCAGCGTGCGGCCGTACCAGCCGTTTTGCCAGTCGCGGAACATGCTGGGCCGGCCGAGGGCGTAGTTGATCGGATCGAGCAAAAACACGAAGCTCGTCCAGAGCGTGAGATTGGTGATCGGGTCAGGGTGGACAATGGGCCAGGCGAGCATGACCGCTCCGGCGATCAGCGATGCAATGGGAATGGCACGCGGCATCGGCCAGGGGCGGGATCTGGCGAAATTGAACACCCCGAGGTTCATGAGCATCTGCCCGCTCATGAGCATGCCGGGAACGATGGTGCCGAAGGCGATGGCGTAGCACACGGCCGTGCCGGCGTCCATCGCGGGGATGCCGATGTAGAACCAGGCCTTGATCGAATAGAAATTGATCGCGTCGAAAATGCACCAGATGGTGATCGAGGCCAGGAACATGCAGGCGAAATGGTGCGGCCGTGTGCGGATCGGGCTGCCGCCCTGCAGTTGGAGGATGCCGTCAAGAATAAAGAGATACGCCAGCCACGCCAGCGGGGTCATGTTGACGGCGACAAGCCGGGCCAGTTCGTGCAGGCCGGCGGAAGGCTCGTTATCGAGGATCCTGTTGAGTTGCTGCGCGGATTCGACAGCCCCGCGATGCGACCAGTACACATCGGCAAAAAGCAGGGCTTCAAAGGCAATCAGCAGGACAATTCCCAGACACAGCGTGAGCGGGATTCCCTTGCGGGCGGAAATGTTTCGAGGCCTGCTCACAGCCGTTTCTTCACATCCTCGGCGAGGTCTTTTTCCAGGTTGGCGTCGCGGCCCAGTGCGTACCAGTAGGTGTTGGCCAGCGGGACGATGCTGGGATCGGCGTCGTAACCGCTTTCCGTGCTCGGGGCGAATACGTTCACCTGCATGTTGGCCGGACTGGTCAGCGACCGGCCGATCAGGACGTAGCGCTCGACCAGCACCTTGGGTGACATGGTCCAGGTATTGTCGCCGCGGCGGGCGATCTCAAAATGAAGTGTGCGACGGATGGTTTGCAGCGAGCTTTGAGCCAGGTCGAAGGCGGTGCTGGTGTCACTTCGCCAGGGTTCAAAGAACTGGCGGCTGACCAACGGCTTGGTCGTGATCAGGCCGTCGCGATAGTCGGTGCGGTCGATGATGAAGAATCGCGACCGCGCTACTTCCTCGGTCGCGGCGACCAGCTTGTCGAAATCCCGGCCGGTGATCGTGACCGAAGCCGGCTGGTGATACCAGTAATCGCCGGTCGCGAGCTTGGGGTCGATGTCGATGGCGCTGTGGCCGGGCGCGGGGTTGGACGGTTGGCTGATGCATCCGCCGGCCAGCGTCGCGGCGGCGATGATGATCGCCAGCGGCAAGTGAGGCAGTTGTGGTGTCATGTCTGGGCGACCTCGGCAACGGCCCTCATGGCGACGGGCTCCTCCGGCACGTCGCCGACGGTGTGGATGATGATCCCGTTCATGGCGCCGGGGATTCCGAACGCGGCGCCGACCACGCACACGATGCGATCGCCTTCCACTGCGAACTTGCGACTGCGGAGCAGTTCGTCGAGCGAACGGATCAGTTCTCGCATATCCGATGGCGGCGACATTTCCTGGGGGACAACGCCGTAGTGCAGCGCCATGCGCCGCAGCGCACGGTGATCGCTGGACAGGGCGATGATCGGTACGGGGAATCGCGTCTTGGAAAAAATCCGCGCCGTCGCCCCGGTCTGGCTCCAGATCGCCACCAGCTTCACCTCCAGTTCCCGCACGATCTGCCACACGCCGTGTGCCGCCGCGGCCGACATCCGCAGCGTCAATCCCGTCGGCTTCAGATCGGCCAGCGACATCCGCGGCGTGCGCACGATGTATTCTTCGGTCGTTTCGGCGATGTGCCCCATGATATGCACGGCCCCGAAAGGGAATTTGCCGATGGATGTCTCGCCGCTGAGCATGACGGCATCGGTCCCGTCGAAGATCGCGTTGGCCACATCGCTCACTTCGGCGCGCGTCGGCGAGGCCTGTTCGATCATGCTCTGGAGCATCTGCGTTGCGACGATGACCGGCTTGCCGGCCGTCTGGCATTTGCGGATCAGTTCCTTTTGAATGATCGGCACGCGGGCCATGTCCATTTCCACGCCCAGATCGCCGCGGGCGATCATGAGCCCATCGGCCGCTTCGATGATCGCGTCGATATGGTCCAGCGCCTCGGCCTTTTCGATCTTGGCGATAAGCTGCGTGTCGCACTGGCGATTGCGGAGATGTTCACGGAGCAGTTGCAGATCGTCCGCGCTGCGCACGAAGGACAGTGCCAGGTAATCCAGGCCGTTCTCGATGGTCCAGTCGGCGCATTCCCAGTCGCGGTCGGTGATCGAAGCGACGGTGACGACCGAATCGGGGAGATTGATCCCCTTGGCGGTCCTGAGGATTCCGCCGACGGTGCAGTTGCAGCGAAGCTCGTTGAAATTCTTGTCGCTGCAAATAAGGCGGATCAGGCCGTCCTCGATAAGCACGCGATGCCCGACCTGCACGTCGTCGATAAGCTGCGGATACGTGCTGCTGACTCGGCCCGCGGCCCCGACGATGCTGGCACGCTGGATGACCAGTTCATCTCCCGGCGCGATGGCCATGCCGCCGGTGCCCCCCTGATCGGCCACATGCCCCAGCCGGATCTTCGGCCCGCACAGATCACCGAGGATGGCGATCGGCTTATCGTGCCGGGCGGCCGCCTCGCGGATATTGCGCAGCGTGGCCAGATGGGCGTCGAGATCGCCGTGCGAAAAATTCAGCCGGCAGATATCGACCCCGGCGTTAAAGAGCGAGACCAGGTTATCCGCCGACGCACAGGCCGGCCCCATCGTGGCGACTATTTTGGTTCGGATCATGTAACAATATCCGCAAGGCGTCGGTCCGGGTTCACACGACCCGCATCATCGCCGCGAAGTGTGCCCGGATCAACCAGCGGGGCTGCCTACGCCTTGATCCCCAGCGCCGCCGCCATTGTCGAACCCAGCGCCGCCGGGCTGTCGGCCACGGCGATGTTGGCGGCTTTGAGCGCGGCGATTTTCGTGTCGGCCGAGCCTTCGCCGCCGCTGATGATGGCGCCGGCATGGCCCATGCGCCGGCCCGGCGGGGCGGTGCGGCCGGCGATGAACGCGACGGTGGGCTTCTTGATGTTCTGGTGGACGAACTTGGCGGCGGCTTCCTCGTCGGTGCCGCCGATTTCGCCGATCATGATGATGCCATCGGTGTGCGGGTCGTTGCCGAAGCGGTGCAGGATGTCGATGAAGTTCAGGCCCTTGACCGGGTCGCCGCCGATGCCGACGCACGTGGTCTGCCCGATGCCCAGGACCGTGCATTGCCAGACGGCCTCGTATGTGAGCGTGCCGCTGCGGGAGATGATGCCGACGGACTTGCCGCTCTTTCCCTTGCCGGCGGGGGTGTGGATGTAGCCGGGCATGATGCCGATCTTGCACTCGCCGGGCGTGATGACGCCGGGGCAATTGGGGCCGATGAGGACCGAATCGGTGTGCTCCTTGAGATAGGTCTTGACCTTGATCATGTCCAGCACGGGCACGCCCTCGGTGATGGCGACGATGACCTCGATGCCGGCCTGTGCGGCTTCCATGATGGCGTCGGCCGCAAACGGGGGCGGGACGAAGATCATGGAGGCGTCGGCGCCGGTGGCATCGACGGCCTGCTGGACGGTATCGAAGATGGGCAGGCCGTTTACGTCTTTCGTGCCGCCCTTGCCGGGCGTGACGCCGCCGACCATCTTGGTGCCGTAATCGAGGCAGCCCTTGGTATGGAATGCCCCGGACGTGCCGGTGATGCCCTGACAGATGACGCGGGTGTCCTTGTTGACGAGGATACTCATGCGCTATTAACCCTTCCTGGAAACTGAAAGGGAGCATAGGCGCAAGACCAACCGGCCGCAAGTTCGGGGCGGGCGCGGTG
>CAYQTE010000118.1:0-9696 GCA_964420285.1 uncultured Tepidisphaeraceae bacterium | reverse complement strand
AAACTCCGCGTCGGCGTGCGGCAGGGAATGATGTGGTTCGGCCGCGAGCGCCTGGCCGACGGCGAATACGAAGCCGCTCTGGCAGCAACACGCAAGAGCCCGCCCGACAATAACCTGGCCCTCTGGCATCTCGACAGCGCCATCAATCTCAATCCCACCTTCATCGAGGCCATCGACCTGAAGGAGAAGCTCAGCGGTAAGAGCGTGACGGCGGCCGACAACAGCACCATCCGATCGTTTGTCGCCCGGCAGATTCTCCTGGACCCGCCAGCGCCGTCGATGGCGGAACTTCAGCCGACAACCGGCCCCTCGATTGAGCCGACGGCTGGCCCGGTGTCGCCCGACCTGCGGGCTTCGATCACAACTCAGCCGGTTCGGGAAAATGTTGCGGCCGCGACAACCCAGCCGACTTTGCCCGTCAATAACCTGACCGCAAACTCGCCGGCATCGCTGGAAGCGCCCAAGGATGCGGCGGCACCGGTCCCCATGCCGGCGGTATCGGTCGTCGTGCCCGCGACGCAGCCGGCCGACATGGCGACGACGGCCGCCGGCCCACCGGCCACAAAGGCGCCGCCTACGCAGACGATTGTCGAGTTGCCGGATGCCGATGACATGCAGGTGAGCGTCGCACCGGCAACCCGTCCCACGACCGAGCCGACAGGTTCGGCCCTGATCGATACGTCGATCATTCCCAATGGCGGCAAATGAGTGGTCGCGCCCCGTCTCCCCGTGTTCGGGGAGACGGGCAAGTTGTCAATGGAGAGTTCACATGGCACGCACAGCATCGCGAATTTCGCTGTCGCTCTTGACGGTGATTCTTCTGGCCGCGTGTCAGCAGAACAAGCCCCCATCTGAATCGGCCAAGGAACAATGGAACACGGCCCGCGCCAATGTGATGTTGTCGCTGGCGACCGATCAGTTCAACAACGGCGATTTCGACCGCTCGCGGCAAACTGTCGACGAAGCCCAGCGCATGGACGCCAAAAACGCGCCGCTGCGAATTCTCTCCGCTCAACTGGCCATCGAGCAGGGACAACTCGATGTCGCCGACCGTGAATTGGCCGTCGCCAGGGATATCGATCCCAAGAATCCCAAGGCGTTTTATCTCAGCGGAGTCGTCTATCAACGCTGGGAACAGCCGGCAAAAGCCTGCGAATTCTACTCGTCGGCCTGCGACCTTGATCCCGGCGAGCAGAAATATCTGCTGGCCAAATCCGAGATGCTCGTGGCGATGGATCGCACGGACGATGCCCTGGCCTTGTTGCAGGCGAAAGTCGTCTTCTTCGAGAACAGCCCCGCCATCCGCGATGAAGTGGGCTTGCTCCTGCAACAGAAGAATCGCTGGACCGATGCGGCCGACATGTTCCGCCGCGCCACTATTCTGTCGCCGGACGATGCCACCGTCCGCGAACATCTGGCACGGGCCCTCTATCACATTGGCGAATACGCGGATGCGACCGAAGCACTGGAGCGCATTCTGGCCGATCCAAAACAACAGAAACGATCCGATCTCTATCTCATGCAGGGTGAGTGCCGGATGAATCTCAACCGGATCGGCGATGCGCGGGAGTCGTTCACGACGGCGGCCGATCTCGATCCAACCAGCCCGCTGCCACTGATGGAACTGGCCAAGGCGTCGATCCAATTGGGTGACGCGACGCGTGCCGAGGCCGATTTGCGCAAGGCGACAATTGCCGGCGGCGACGAAGCGGACATCAGCCTGCTGCGCGGCTACGTGCGGCTGCGTCAGAACCGTCTGGACGAAGCGATGGCCGCGTTCTCGCGGGCCAGCGTGTTGCGGGCGGACGATACGGTGAGCCTTTGCATGATGGGTTACGTCGATCAGAAGAAAGGGCTGTTTCGCGACGCCCTGGGCTATTACCAGAGAGCGCTGAAGATCAGGCCATCGGATGAACTGGCCGGGCGTCTGCTGGCGGGTCTTGACGCCAATTAGCTACAGGGAACACCCGCAGGATTCGGTGCGAAAGACAATCTCGCGGTTGATTGGATGTGGGGGCGGAGCCACACGATGCGACGCGTGAACATCTGGTCGATGGCGATGCTGGTGCTGATCGTGGCCAGCGGAACGGCCCTGCTGTGGGGCCGGCCGCTGATCGTTGGTCGCCTGATGCTTCCGGCCACATCGCTGGCGGCGGCGGGCGGAATGTCGGCGGCCTTGTGCGGGCTGGGTCTGGTCACCTCGCTGCGTCGGCAGTGTCGCTTTCTGATTCAATTCATCGAAACCACGGATCTGGATCGCCGTACGAGCAGCGCCGGCGAAGTGGCGCCGACCCTGGGTCCGTTGGGCCGTTCCATCGACGGCCTGCTGGATCGAGTGGCCGACATGACCGAGCGTGTCACCGGCCGCGTCAAGGAACTGGAGATTCACCTCAAGGTCGCCACCGCCGAGCGGCAGCATGCCCAGGCCGTTCTCTACAGCCTTTCCGATGCGGTGCTCGTCACGGATTTGTTTGATGAGGTTGTTCTGGCGAACGAATCGGCCGCACGCACGCTGGAATTTGATCTGAAACGCTCGCGCCGCTCGCCGGTGGACCGCGTGCTCGATGATGAAGACCTTG
This sequence comes from uncultured Tepidisphaeraceae bacterium, assembly GCA_964420285.1. Classification (GTDB taxonomy): domain Bacteria; phylum Planctomycetota; class Phycisphaerae; order Tepidisphaerales; family Tepidisphaeraceae; genus CAYQTE01. Next base: position 7,117 of record CAYQTE010000118.1, on the reverse strand, counting down.
TCGCCATGATCCGCGACATGCGCAAGAGCGACAGCCACGGCGGCAAGCGGATCGTCGAACACAAGATCACATCGCCGGCCGGCGAAAAGACCTATAAGGTCACGCTGTCCTGCGTTCCCGGCACGGAAGGCGAAGTGGGCGGCGTTGTGGCCGTGCTGCACGATGTCACGCGCGAACGAGAAGTGGCCGAGATGAAGAACGATTTCGTCTCCAGCGTCAGTCATGAACTGCGCACGCCCCTGGCCAGCATTCACGCCTATGTCGAGATGCTGATCGACGGCGAGGCCCGCGACGAAAAGACGGCCCAGGAGTTCTACGAAATCATCCGCACCGAAGCCCAGCGCCTCGGCCGGTTGATCGACAACATTCTCAACATCTCGCGCATCGAATCGGGCCTGGTGAAGGTCAACAAGCAGCCGCAGAGTCTGACGGTGGTGATGAAGGATGCCATCGAGGTGATCGCGCCGCAGGCGAGGCTCAAGGGCCTGTCGATCGTCGAAAAACTCACGCCCGTCTTTTATCAGACCAGGGCCGACAAGGACATGCTTTACCAGGCCGTGCTCAATCTGCTCAGCAACGCGGTCAAATATACGCCCCAGGGCGGCACGATTACGGTCGAGACGGAAGTGGACGAGGCCCACGGCCGCGTTGTCGGACGCATCCGCGACACCGGCGCGGGAATTCCGCCCAAGGACCTCCCCTTTGTGTTCGATAAGTTCTATCGAGTGGAAGCGAATAACCACATGGCCAAAGGGACCGGCCTGGGCCTGTCCCTGGTGCGCCACATTATTGAGACGGTCCACCAGGGCCGCATCGTTGTCGACAGTCAGGTCGGCAAGGGTAGCTGCTTCGGATTCGAGCTTGAACTGTGCAAATGACCCACAACCGCTGGAGTGAACAACCGTGACTCTCTTATCCACAGACGCCGCCGTCGCCTCATCGGCCAGGAAGATTCTTGTCGTCGATGACGAGTCGCACATCCTGCACGTGGTCTCCCTGAAACTCCGCAACGCCGGCTTCACCGTCGTTACCGGCTCGGACGGCCAGGAGGGCCTGGACCTCGCCCACAGCGAATTGCCCGACCTGATCATCACCGATTTCCAGATGCCGCAGCTTTCCGGCCTGGAATTGTGCCGGCGCCTCCGCCAGGAGCCCGCCACATCGCACATCCGCGCCATCATGCTCACCGCTCGCGGCTACCAGCTCGGCCCTCAGGATGCCGAACAATCCGGCATCCGCCGCATGCTCAGCAAACCGTTCAGTCCCCGGCATCTTCTGGCCACCGTTAATGAGGTGCTGAACGAGGCGGCCTGACACCTTCAGGCCGACCTCGCGATGTTTTATGCCATCGCAGGCCACGATTACCGATACTTCCTCCGGCGCCGCCGCTTCCGTTCCAACGGCCGTGCTCGACACCCTCGCTTCGCGCTGGCGCTGCAGCGGTCTTTTCATCTCCCTGCTCGATCCCGCCGGCGCTGTCGTTTATCACGATTCGCACGCCTCGCCGTTCTTCCTGGAATACGTTCTGGCCCAGTTCCGTGCCGAGCTCGGAAAGTCACTGGCGCTGGGCGCCGATCGTATCGGCCGAGCTCCGGTCGATCGCTCCATTCCCGGCGTGCTGCTGGACATCCATCCGCTCATCGAAAAGCGCCGCATGCAGGGAATCCTTGTGCTGGCGGCTGTCGATGCAGCCATCGATCGCACCGAAGACCTTCAGCGCGCCGCCGGCCGGCTGCGCCTCGACGCGCAATGGCTTCTGGCCGCCGCCCGCAGGCTGCCTCCCGCGGATGACAATTCATTTGCCCATCGCTCGCGCCTGCTGCTGGACATGCTGCACGACCAGATCCGTCTGGCCGCCGTCCAACGTGAGATCGATTCCGTGTCCGGTGAGCTGTCCGGCAGCTACGAGGAGCTGACGCTCATCTACCAGCTCACCGCGAGCATGCACATCACCCGCACTCCGGCCGATTTCTTCCGCCAGGCATGCACCGAATACAACGAATTCACCGGCGTGCGCTCGACCGGCGTTGCCCTGACCGTCGGGTCGCTACCCGGGGCGGCGCCGGCCATGTTCGGCCCGATGAGCCTTCCCGCGCCTGAACTGCATCGCCTGGGCAGTCTGCTGGTTGACGCCTTTAATTACGACCAGTCCCCAATCATCATCAACGACCTGGCCGCCTCGCCAAGCTACGCCTTCCTGGGCCGGCATGCCCGCCAGCTTCTGGCCGTGCCGCTGTTTCGGCCTCAGAAGCACCTGGGCGCGTTATTCGCACTCGACAAGATCGCCAGCGATTTCGATTCGCACGACGTCAAGCTGCTGATTTCGATCGCCAACGCATCGGCCATCTACCTGGAAAATTCGATTTTGTACGAAGACGTGCGCGGCCTGGTCATGGGGCTTTTGCACAGCCTCACCAGCGCCGTCGATGCCAAGGATCCGTACACCTGCGGTCACAGCCGCCGCGTTGCGCTTCTCAGCCGCCGCATTGCCCGCGAAGCCGGACTCGACGAGGCCCAGTGCGAACGCATCTACATGGGCGGCCTGCTCCATGACGTCGGAAAGATCGGCGTCCCCGAACATGTTCTCTCCAAGCCAGGCAAGCTGACGGCCGAGGAATTCGACCTCATCCGCCGCCATCCCGCCATCGGCGCCCGCATTCTCAAGGACGTCAAGCAAATCCAGGATGTCATCCCCGGCGTGCTCTATCATCACGAACGCTACGACGGCGGCGGATATCCGGCCGGGCTGGCCGGCGAGAACATTCCCCTCATCGGCCGCGTCATCTGCCTGGCCGATTGCCTGGACGCCATGACCAGCACGCGCACCTATCGCAAAGCCATGCCCCTTGAGGCGGCACTGGTCGAGATCGATCGCGGCCGGGGCAGGCAATTCGATCCCGCTCTGGCCGACGCCCTCTTGCGAATCGGGGACGGCCGGCTCAAGAGCCTGCTCGCCGCCCATCACGCACTGGGCGGCGGCGGAACGCTTTTGGACAGCGCCGGCGATTCCGCGCCGGCCATCGGGGAGACGCGATGAACGTCAAATGCGACGATTACGGGCACGTCTGCGTCCTGGAGGTCCAGGGCGATTTCACCGGCGACGCCGTGGTGAACATACGCAAAGTCGTGCAGGAGCGCATCGACAGCCGCCGCATCGTCGAATTCGTTGTCGATTTCGGAAAATGCGGATTCGTCGATTCCGAGGGTCTGGAAACGCTGCTCTGGATCAAGCGAACCAGCGAGGAAATGTTCGGTCGCGTCAAGCTTGCCCAACTCGACGAGCACTGCCGCAAAATCCTGGAAATGACGCGGCTCGATCATCGATTCGAGTGTTGCGCCGACGTGGCCGAGGCAATGAAGAACATGCAATGAACCATCAAGGGGTGGACGCGACAACCCGCGGCCAGCCCGCCGTACCATGATCGCAACCGCGGAACGAAAACCTCTGGGCCAGATGCTGGTGGACAAGGGCCTCCTCCAGCCGGAGAACCTCGACCGCGCGCTGCTGGAACAGAAGCGATCCAATCACCAGAAGCTCCTGGGCGAAATTCTCGTCGAGCTTCGGTTCTGCACCGAAGACCAGGTCATCGAAACGCTCGCCCAGGCCTACGGCGTTCCCTACGCCCGCATCGGACCGCGCATCACCGATCCCAAGGTCATTGACGTTCTTCCTCGCGAATTCCTCGAAAAACACCAGGTTCTGCCCCTGTTTCTTGTCGAGGGAGTCCTGACCGTTGCCGTTCCCGAGCCGGCCAACGTCTTTCTCATGGAGGAGATCGAACGCCTCAGCGGCTGCCGCGCCCAACTCGTCGCCTCCACCGCCCGCGATATCCGCCAGACCCTTCAGGCCTATCTCCCCAACGACAAGGTCTTCGTCATTGACGACATCATCGACGAGGTCAATCCCACTGATTTCACCCTCATCGAAGCCCCTGTCACCGACATCGCCAATCTCGAACAGGCCGCCGGCGATTCACCCGTCGTCAAGCTCGTCAACTATGTCATCTACACCGCCGTCCGCGAGTGCGCCAGCGATATCCATATTGAACCCGGCGAGAACATTCTGCGCATTCGCTTTCGCATCGACGGCCGGCTCACCGAACGCCTGCGCCCGCCGTTTCACATGCACGCCGCGGTCTCCAGCCGCCTGAAGATCATGGCCGGCCTGGACATCGCCGAGCGACGCCTCCCACAGGACGGCGGCATCCACGTGATGATGGACAAGCGGCCGATCGACTTGCGCGTCGCCACCATGCCCGGCCGCACCGGCGAAAAAGTCGTGGTCCGCATCATCGACAATGAAAAGACCGCCGCCAATCTCGAGAAGCTTGGCTTCGGCTACGACACGCTCAAGCAGTGGCGCCGGCTTATCGCGCTGCCCAACGGCATTCTCCTGGTCACCGGCCCGACCGGCAGCGGCAAGAGCACAACCCTCTACGCCAGCCTGCTGGAACTCTCCCGCGATGATGTCAATATCTGCACCGTCGAAGATCCCATCGAATACGCGCTGGCCGGCATCAATCAGTTCCAGACCAACGACAAGGCCGGCTTCACGTTCGCCTCGGCGCTGCGGGCGCTGCTGCGACAGGATCCCGACGTCCTGATGGTCGGCGAAATCCGCGACGAGGAAACCGCCCGACTGGCCACGCAGGCGGCCCTGACCGGCCACCTGGTCCTCTCCACTCTCCACACCAACGATGCGCCCGCCGCCATCACCAGACTCTATAACATCGGCATCGAGCCGTATCTCGTCGGCGCCACCGTCTGCGGCGTGCTCGGCCAGCGCCTGGTTCGCAAGCTCTGCCAGCATTGCAAACAACCGATCGAAGCCACGGCCATCGAAAAGCGCCAACTCGGCTGCGAAGGCGATGCACCCGTCACCATCTATCGCGCCAAGGGCTGCCCGCGCTGCCGAAATCTTGGCTTTATCGGCCGAATCGGAATCTACGAACTGCTCGTCCCCGACGATGAACTCATCGAAGGCATCAGCCGCGGAATGCAACTGAACGAACTTCGCCAGCGCGCCGTCGCCGGCGGGATGAAAATGATCCGCGCCGACGGCCTTGAGAAAGTCATTGCCGGCGTGACGACTTTGGAAGAAATCCACCGCGTTACCGGCGCGTGATCCGCTGGTCGCAGGACGCTTAACGATGCCGAATTTCGCCTACACCGCCCGAGACGCCACCGGCAACGCCGTCAGCGGCGTCATCGCCGCCAGCGCCCTGGCCGATGTGTCTCGCCTCTTGCGCGCTGAAGGCAAATACCCCACCAGTGTGCGACCGGCCGACGCCGCCGGTTCCTCCGGCGCCAGCCCGCGCCGCGGATTCCGCCTCTCGCGCCATGATCTCATCCAGATCTCGACCCAACTGGCCATCATGATCGAAACCGGCGTCCCCATTTCCGAAGCCCTGGAATGCATCGCCGGGCAGACCGACAAGCCCACCGTCACGCGCCTCGTCAATGACATCATTCAGCAAATCCAGAACGGCAGCAGCTTCTCGGCCGCCCTTCAGCGACATCCGCGCGCGTTCCCTCGCGTCTATGTCGCGCTCATGGCCGCCAGCGAAAAGAGCGGCATGATGTCCCGCCTGCTCGGCCGGGCCACCGCTTATCTCCGCGACGAGGAAGTCACCATCCGCCGCGTCCGGGGCGCGCTGACATACCCCTGCATCATGCTGGCCTTTGCGGTCACGACGACCATCTTCCTGCTGACCTTTGTGCTGCCCCGATTCACGGCGATCTACGCCAGCCGCGGCGCGGCACTTCCCATCCCGACCCGATTGCTCATCGCCGCCAGCGGTTTTGTCGTCCACCAGTGGCCGTATCTCATCGCCGCCGTTGCGGCGGTCTGCCTGGCGGTCTGGGGGTCGCTCAATAGCGAGATCGGCCGGCGCGGCTGGCATTCCGTCCAGCTTCGCCTTCCGCTGCTGGGTCCCATGTTCCGCAAGCTGTATCTGTCCCGCGGCCTGCGCATGGTCGGCACGATGGCCGGCTCCGGCGTCAATCTCATCGACTGCGTCCGCACCGCCCACGATCTGTGCCCCAACGTCTTTTATCGCGATCTGTGGGACCAGATTGGGCGGGAAATCCAGGCCGGCAAACAGCTCTCTGAACCGATGCTCGCCAACAATCTCGTGCCCAAGTCGGTGGCCCAGATGCTGCGCGTCGGCGAGCGCACCGGGCGTCTGGCGGTGGTCATGGAGCAGGTCGCCAACTTTTCCGAGGAGGAACTGAAGGAAAAGACCGCCGACCTGACCCGCTGCATCGAGCCGATCATGATCGTCGTCATGGGCGCCATCATCGGCACCGTCGCCTTGGCGCTGATGCTGCCGATTTTCACCATCAGCCGGGTTGTTGCGCATTGAAAATGAAATATGCACCGCAGAGACGCTGAGGACGCAGAGAATAATCAAGTGAGCCAGCGGTACCGGCGTCCCGAAAATTCTGTTACGATTTCCTCTGCGTTCTCTGCGTCTCTGCGGTGAGATTGAATTTGCCGGAGATATACATGACCCGACTTGCCGCTTCGGATGTCCTTCGCACGAACATCGCCTCACACATCGCCGCCGTCGAGGCCTTGAGCGATCTGGCCGCGCCGCTGGACAGGGCCGCCAATACGCTCGGGCACGCCCTGCTGAGCGGCAACAAACTGTTGACCTGCGGCAACGGCGGCAGCGCGGCCGACGCGGCCCACCTGGCGACCGAATTCGTCTGCCGCTACAACGCCGACCGCCGGCCGTATCCCGCCATCGCCCTGACCGATGCCAGCAGCACACTCTGCGCCGTCGGCAACGATTATGTCTTCGAGCAGGTCTTCGCCCGCCAGGTCCGTGCCTTTGCCAAAGAGGGCGACGTCCTGATCGCCTTCACCACCAGCGGCAACAGCCGCAACGTCCTGCTCGCCCTCGAAGCCGCACGCGAACTGAAGATGCACACGATAGCCTTCCTCGGCAAATCCGGCGGCTTCACCAAAGGCGTGGCCGAGATCGAACTGCTTGTTCCCAACCAGGTCACGGCCAGAATCCAGGAATGCCACCTGCTGCTATACCACTGCCTGTGCGAAACCGTCGAGACGATTTTGGCGGCTGGGAAGGTTTAACAAGAAGAATAAACCGCC
>CAYQTE010000117.1:0-9738 GCA_964420285.1 uncultured Tepidisphaeraceae bacterium | reverse complement strand
GCGAAACCGCGATATTCGGCTGGGAATGCGGGGTGAGCCCGCGTGCAGTGAAGGGGCGTTCTTGTCGTAAGCGTCTTACGGTAATGGACTTGGAGTCGAAAAACTTGTTTGCCGCCGCGGCCGTGGACGTGGCCTCGGATCGACAATCGGCCGATTCCGGCCTATTCTATTGGTCCATCGCTTTCAGCGATCAAACGGCAAGAGGTTGTCATGGATTTGCAGTGCAATACAGGCGGCGGGCGAAAGCGAGTGGATCAGCTTACCGGCGAACAGATCAATCGGTATAAGCGGCACCTTATTCTGCCGGAGGTCGGTGTCGAGGGGCAGAAGAAACTCCTCAATGCCCGCGTGCTGTGCATCGGTGCGGGGGGGCTGGGTTCGCCGATCAGTTTGTATCTGGCGGCCGCGGGCGTGGGGACCATCGGCCTGGCGGATGTCGATGTGGTCAGCCCGAGCAATCTGCAACGGCAGGTGCTCTTCGGGCAATCGACCATCGGGCAGGACAAGGTGAAAGTCGCGGCCGATCGACTCAAAGACCTTAATCCGGATATCGACGTTCGCCAGTACAAGACGGTGGTGAACAGCGGCAATGTGCTGGAGTTGCTGGCCGATTATGATCTGGTCATCGACGGGACGGACAATTTTCCGACGCGGTATTGCGTGAACGACGCGGCGGTGATTTTGAAGAAGCCGAACGTGTATGGCTCGATATTCCGGTTCGAGGGGATGGTGACGGTGTTCGCGCCGCACCTGGCGAATCCGGGCCGGCCGGGCGAGCGTGGGCCGTGCTATCGGTGTTTGTATCCCGAGCCGCCTGATCCGGGGTCGGTGCCCAGTTGTGCCGAGGGCGGAGTGCTGGGCGTGTTGCCGGGGATCATCGGCACATTGCAGGCCAACGAGGCGATCAAGCTGTTGCTGGGTGTGGGCACGCCGGTGATCGGACGGCTGGTGACGTTCGCGGCGCTGGACATGGAGTTCAGGTCGTTCAAGATTCGTCGCGATCCGAATTGCCCGGTGTGCGGGGATCACCCGACGATCACCGCGCCGATTGATTACGAACAATTCTGCGGCGTGCCGATTCTGGATCCCAAGAGCGCCGAGGAAACGGCGGCCGAGGTGCGGGCGGCCAAGTCGCCGGCGGGCAAGGCGGTTTCCGATCCGGCGCTGAACGAAAAGGGGTTGCCGCCGGCGTATCGGCTCAACGCGGAATTGGAAGTGACGCCGCGCGAGGTCAAGGCGATGCTCGATCGCAATGAAGAGTTCGTGTTTATTGACTGCCGCCTGCCGGAAGAGGCGGCCATTACACGGATCGAAGGCGCGAAGCTGATTCCGTTGCAGCAGTTGGCGCAGCGATTCGGCGAGTTCAAGGGACGCGAAGGGCAGAAGATCGTGGTGCACTGCAAGAGCGGCGGGCGATCGATGCAGTTCACGCAAGTGCTCAGGCAACAGGGGTTTAAGGACGTCAAGAGCATGGCAGGTGGGATTCTGCTCTGGAACAGGGACATCAACCCCGGCGGGCCGCAATACTGAACGCGAGATGGCGGCTCAGGAACGCTCGGCGGATCAAGCGTTCTTATTGTGCCGCCAGCGCAGCGTGAAACTCTTCATAATTTTCTGCATATATTACATGTAAAGCGTATTCCCCAAGTTGCCACAGCGTTATAATGCGCGGGCGCGGGGCACGGAGGTAGGCAAGTCATGGATGCACTCGATCTTTCATCGCTCGATTTCAACGGGCTGATCCAACGCGAATGGCTCATCGCCAGCGGCAACGGCGGATACGCCGCCTCGACCATCTGCGGACTGAACACGCGCAAATATCACGGCCTGCTGGTCGCCGCCATGTCGCCGCCGGTGCGACGCATGGTTATTCTTTCGCGCATCGACGAAACCGTCCTGGCCGACGGCAAGCTGTATCCGCTGTCCAGCAACGAATATCCGGGGACGATTCATCCGCTGGGATATCCGAATCTGCGCGCGTTCAACAGCGATCCGTTCCCGCGCTGGGCATTTCAGGGCGATGGATTCACGCTGGAGAAAGGGCTTCGTTTTGTGCCGGGACAGAATACGGTCTGCCTGCAATACACGTTGCTCGGCGGGGCCAGTCCGGTCGAATTCGAGCTGCGACCCATTCTCGCCCTGCGCGGCATGCACGAGTTGACGTATCAATGGAACGGCCGGCTCGATGCGCTGCCGATTTCCGATTCGCGCGTGCATATTCCGGCCACCGCGCGCACGCCGGAGGTTTTCTTCGCGCACAACGGCGCGTTCAAGGCGGAATCGGTCTGGTATCTGAACACGATCTACCGCCGCGAGCAGGAGCGAGGCTACGCGGGCCTGGAAGACGTGCTGATGCCCGGCGCGTTTCGATGGACGCTGTCGCCGGGGCAGGCGGCGAAGCTGGTCTGCTCGACCGATCCGGTCGATGTCGAATCCGCCTTTGCCGAAGCCGATCGTAAAACCGTGCTGGTGTCCATTCCGGCCGATGTCAGCCACGATGGCGAATTTGCCGATCTGGCCCGGGCGGCCGACACGTTTGTTGTGCAGATTCCCGACGGCAAACCGCCGGTGACGTTGCTGACGCATCTGCCGTGGAACGCGCCATCCGGCCGGGCCGCGATGATCAGCCTGCCCGGTCTTTTTCTGGTGACCGGGCGATTTGAACTGGCCCGCGCTCTGCTGGAAGGATATGCCCAGTTCCTCGACGAGGGATTGCTTCCCAGCGTGTTTCCCGAGGACGGCTCCAGCCCGATCTATCACGGCGCGGACGTTTCGCTGTGGTTCATCAACGCGGCCTATCAATACATCTGCTACACCGGCGATGGCGAGTTTGCCCGCAAAATCCTGCCGAGTCTGGAATCGATCATCCACCATTATCAGCGGGGCACGCGGCTGGGTATCGGCGTCGATGCCGACGGATTGCTTGCCAGCCACGAACCCGGCGTGCCCACAAGCTGGATGGACGCACAGGTGGTCGATTGGGTCATCACCCCGCGCCAGGGCCGGCCAGTCGAACTTAATGCCCTTTGGTTCAACGCTCTCAAGGCGGTGGCCGAACTGTCGATGCACGTCAACGGCCCGTCCTGCACGACGGCCGAACCGCTGCGCGAGGCGGCGTCGCGGGCCTATGTCGCCTTCAACCGCCGGTTCTGGAACGCCGATCGACGCTGCTGCTTCGATTGCCTGGAAGACCACGGCACCGATGCGTCGGTCCGCCCCAATCAGATTCTCGCCATGAGCCTGCCGTTCCCCATCCTCTCCCTGGACAGGTTCGAGCGGGCATTATCCGTCATCACGGCCGAGTTGCTCGTCCCCTTTGGCCTCCGCACTCTGGCCCCCAGTGATCGCGCCTACCAGGGTCATTACAGCGGCCACGTCATCGCCCGCGACCGCGCCTATCAGCAAGGCTCGGCCTATCCGTGGCTGCTGGGCCCGCTGGTGACGGCCCAGGTTCGCGCCTACGGCCGAGGCTCGGATAACCTCCGCCGCGTCCGCGCCTGGATCGACGCCCCCATCCAATTCCTCCGCGGCCAGGGCGTCGGCCAAATCCCCGAACTCTTCGATGGCGATTACCCCCATCACCCCGGCGGTGCCCTTGCCAGCGCCCCGGCCGTGGCCGAAATCCTCCGCTCCTACAGCGAAGACATCCTCGGCCGAAGACCCGAGACCGCCGCCCGAACAAAAGCCGTCTCATCAATCCTCGCCCCGCCCGACCCGGTGGCGGCGTCGGGGGGAATATGAACAAGTACATGCACAATCCCCCGCACCCCGGCGAAGTGATTCGCGAACTGTGTCTTGAACCCCTGGGCCTTTCCGTAACCGCCGCGGCGAAGGCGCTTGGTGTAACCCGCAAGGCCCTTTCCGAACTCGTCAACGGCAAATCCGGCGTCAGCGCGGAAATGGCGATTCGGCTTTCCCAGGCTTTTCGCACGACGGCCGAGTCCTGGCTCGATCAGCAGATGCAATACGATCTCTGGAAAGCCCGGCTGAAAATGAAGAAAGTGAAGATCCCGCCGATCGCGGCATAAGTTGTCGCGCGAGGCGAACTTCTCCCAACTGGCTTTGCGGACTGTACTTACGCCGAGATCGGCGGCTATTCCGCCCCGGCGACACCCCGCTTTTTGGCCGGATATCGGGGTTTTTCCAAAAGACGCGACAAAAAAACGACCTAAAAGTGGCTGAAAAGTTCGAAGATGTGCTGAAAAAGTCTGAACTTGGCGCGCCCGGGTCGAATTTCGTGCAGGCCGTGTCATGTCATTTCGGCAGTTTCGCCAGCCGAACCCACGTCCGGCTCCATCTCCCCATCTCCCCGGCCCGCGGTGAGCTTGTCGAACCGCTCCCCCTCTCCCCCGCTTCTGCAATGCCCCAAAATGCAACCGAATGCAACACAGGGGGGGTGGGGGTGTCCCGAATGTCCCCGAATGCCCCGGAGGGGGGGTGGGGGTGACCCGGTTCGGCCGGTTCGGCAAGCTCAGGGCAGGCAAGGTGACTTGGTGACAGGGTGACAAGGTGAAAATCCGCAGGCCGGCCCGCCGGTTGCCGTTATCCACTATCCACTGCCCGCTATGCACTGCCATATTTCCTGACTTTAACCTAACTGTGGATTTCTTGCAAGGGAAAAATTTCGCGGAGCGGTCGGGTGCTCGCCCGTGCGCTTGGGCCCGCACATGGCCGTAAACCGCTCACATACTGGTTTCATTCGCCGCGTCGCTGCCTCAGTCGCGCGTTACGGCCCGTACGCCGCCACCGGGCAGCGTGTCGGCCTCGCGGGCAACTTTGAGATGTCGGTCGTTTTTCAGTAGGCGAGGCTGGCCGGAAGCCTTTCCCGCCAGTTGTTTTCCAGCATTAGGTCGAATCGGATTCGCTGCTTCGCGCCGCCGATCAACAGCTCCCCGACCGGGACCGCGCTTTGGGAATACTGCGTCAAAAGCTCGAACAGCCTCTCTTTGTACGCCGTGTCCTCGTTTCCCTTGAGGTGCAGGCCCTTCGTTTCCAGAACCCGAAACTGCATTGTCCCGTCGCCGTTGTCATGCAGGCAGGCGAGGAAATCGGGGTAAATGCGGCCGCGTTGCCATCCTTGTAAATGCCAATCCTGCTTTACGGCGATCCGGTGCCACCATTTGACCGCCTTATCCCCATCGAGATACCACGCAACCTCCCTCTCCAACTCGTTGACCTGCTTCTGGTAGATCGGTTCAAGGAAGCTCTTTTCGAGCGACGCTCCATTCTTGCGCAGAAGCACCCTGTCTTCGTCCGTGATTTCCAGCTCAAGCGTTTGCGCAAGCTCCCAGTTCAGAGCAGGATCCCCGGATGAAACAAGTTGGAAAGACAAATCGCCGTCGGCCAGCATCCGCCGGAACGCGGCCTCGCTTGCATCGTTGATCTGTGTCCTGACGTTTTCCTTGATCGCCTTCACGAGAAAAAGCCGGTTTGTGAAGATGCGGTTCTCGGATAACCCGCGCGCCCGCAGTGCCGTTAGCGCCTCGCCTACAATCCTCGCCCCCTGCCACGGGTTGGGCACTACATCGAGGAGCAGCCTCACCATCGCCGGAACGTCGATCGCGGGATCGCTTTCCTCCGTCGTGACCGTAGCCCCGGCGAGGAGATCGGCGTCCTGTTTGCTGAGATCGCCGACGTCTACGCGCACGCGGGTACGATCGAGGCCTTCCATTTCGTCCGGCGTGAATACATCGCGATCGGTATAGCGGTATGCGTTCCAATCCAATCGCGGCAGCATGTCGCGTTCATAATCAAACTCGCGCCACTCGCCGGTTGCGTAGTGTTTAGAAAGAACCCGCGGCATGAACACGTTGACGCCCCTGAACGCCCGGCGCCGCCGGAGCGTCTCGGTGCGAGAACCGGCTGCCGCGCCTTTGCCAGCGGCCGTGACGCTGGCGGCTAGGTCGCCCAGGCCTTCCTCCTGGAGTCCCCGGCGCACGTTGTCCACTGCCGCATGCACGTCCTGATCGTGCGTGAATACGTAACACTCGTTTAACTCGGGTTCGCCGGTCCATTTCGCGTCGGGCTGGCGCAGCACGCGTCCAACCATCTGCGTCAATGCCACCGCGGCAGTGGTGCGGGACAGCACTGCGAGTACGTACGCGAACGGACAGTCCCAGCCTTCGCGTAATGCGTCCTTCGTGATGATATAGCGCACCGGGCAGAATTCGGACAACAGCCCTTTGCCCTCGTACTCCGGCCTTTTGTCCACCTCGGCCAACTCGTCCATTTCTGCGGATTTGACTTTAATTTGATCCTTGTCCGCGCCCATCTTGTCGATGAGGTATTCGCGCACATCCTCGGCGTGTATCTCCTGCTTGTCGCGCTGGTCCCTGCCCGTGCGCTCTACGCGAACGAGGAGAATCGGGCGTATGTATCGGCCCTCATTGTTCCGCACCCACGCCGCCACCTTCTGCAGGTCGTCAAGCTTCTCCTTCGCCGCCGCGAGAGCGTGCTTCCATTCAGCGCGGCCCTCGTTGATCACGTTAATCGGGAGCTTAATCATCGCCTCGGCTTTAAGCGCAGCGCCGGTCACGTCGACGATTATATTACTGACATGCTCCTTGGCGTTAGGCGTCGCCGAAAGCTCGAGAATAAAGCGGGGACTGTGGCTTGCGATAAATTCCATCCGCGTGTTCGTGTAGGCCTTATGTCCTTCGTCGATGACGACCAGAGGGCGGACGATCCGTAGCACGTTGCCGAGGCTCTGCTTGGCCGAGAGCCCGCCGATGCGGAAGCCCTCATCGGTCAGGTCGTTTACGTCGAGGTGCGGGAACTTCCGCAGTAATTCGGCATTCCCCGTGGCATCGTCCACGTCGGGGAAGAAGCTCGGATAGCGCCCGCTATCCTGGAACATCTTCCGCGCATCCTTGGACTCTTTGCGCACAGCCCCCGCCTGGAGCATCATCAGCATGACGCATAACTGGCGGTCGACATCCTGCCGCGTGAACGCATCCCCCTTCTCCAGCAGCCGCACCCGACCGCCCGACGCACGCTCGAGCATCTGGCGGTACGGGTGCTCGCGGTTCGCGAGCGCCTTCCACGTCTGCGCGTAGATAGCGTCGGAGGGCACGACCCAGAGGAGGAAGCCCGATTGGGTCTTGAAATACTCTGTATTGATTCGCTCCACGGCGATCGTTGCGAGAAGCGTCTTGCCGCCGCCCGTGGGGACTTTCAGACAAATGTTGGGGATCGCGCGGCCGATCTTGTCCTTGCGCGCGATGTATGGGAGGACGACCCTTCTGCCGTCGCGGGTCTTGACGCGGGGCAGCGCCGTTTCGAGCGCGGCCCACGTCTGCTGGCAGTAGTCCGCGAGAGCCACGTCACGACCCTTCGACCGCTGAAACTCGACGAACTCCTCCGCTTCCTTGCGCTTGGTGCTTAGCTCAGCGAGGTAGGCGCTCAGGTCGCTCAGGACGTCGGTCTGGTAATCCTTCAGTTGCATCGGCGCTCAATTCCCTTGGATGCGGTGAATGGCATAGGGCAACTGGCAGAAATCAACACCGGCGCGGGAAAGCTCACGTTGCCCCATGAACTTCGCGGCCGCGAACACGAGCAGTTTCTTCTTACCTTTGTTGGCGGCCAAAAGTTTGTCAACGATCCTCTCCGTCAGCGCGGCTTCGTTGCTCTGGAGCCACTTCTTATCCGGGCGGTAGAGTAGGTGGACACGATAGAGATCATTTTCGCCAATATACCCAAGCTCCGCGTCCCTGTTCTTTGGCAGCTCGGTCAGCCGACTTGCCGTTGCCGTGTAGAAAACGTATTTGGCGAGGGCGTCGAACGTGGGCAAGCCGTCCGCAAGAAGTTTGTCCAGGGACATTTCCGGGCCCAGCGTGGCGAATGTGAAGCTTCCCCCCAATCCCTCCACCTTCTCGGTGACTTTCCTTTCGCCCGTTACGACCAAGTCCCCGGCCTCGACGGCCTTAGTGATTCGGTCGAAGCGACTCTTTTCGAACATCTCGAAGCTCTCCGCCTTCTCGATCAACTCGCGCGCCCTCTTGAGCTTCGTCCACGTGAGCGGCTCGCGATGGAGTTCCTCACGCTGCACGCCTGCGGAATCGTATCCTTTGATTACCCGGCGAATTCGCTCGGCGGTAACTTCGTCCGCGTAGTGCTCCATCTCTACTAGGATGAATCGTCGGTTACCCCCGTCCAATCTGTTCAGCGTCAATACGGCCTGAGCGGTCGTTCCACTCCCAGCGAATGAGTCAAGGACGATTGAGTTTTTGTCGGTTGCGATCTGAAGTATGCGCGACAGGAGCCCCAAGGGCTTTGGATAGTCGAATGCCTTCTTGCCCATGATGCGTTTTAGCAATTTACCTCCCGCCTCGGTGTTCACATCCCTCGCAAGCCACATGGACTTCGGCTTCATCGTCCGTTGGCCGTTGGCGCGGTCAAGGTAGTCTTTGATGAAGATGTCGAACTCACCCCGACGTGAGATCTTGCGGGCGTACACCCGAGCCAATTCCTCTGCCACTTTTTCCGCGCCCCACATCCAACGACCTTCCCTGCCATCCGATTTTCTGGGTATGACCTTGGCAGTGTGCTTCGCATCTTCCTTGAGGGTAACGCTACAGTCGTCGGGATTCACGAAGAGTGGAAAGAACATTTCCTCGCGGTCCTCGCGGAGCGAAGCGGCACCGCGCTGTCGAAGGCCAAGCTCTCGCCATCGTGCGCCGTCTGTGTCGCTTTGGTCGAAATCCTCGATGTCCTCCGGGGTGAGTGGAAGGCCGTTAAGCCGGAGGTCGTCCGGCCGCTTGGAGTAGCAGACTATGTACTCGTGCAGCGTCGCCACATATTCGTCCGACTGTCGGCCGCGCGGGTTAGCCTTGATCGCGAAGGACGCCACAAAATTGTCCTCTCCGAACGCCTCATCCATCAGGCCTCGCAAGTGGGGTGCTTCATTGTCGTCGATACTGACAAAGATCGCCCCGTGATCGGCGAGAAGCTCCTGCAATAGCTTGAGGCGTGGCCACATCATGCAGCACCACTTGTCGTGTCGTTCCAAATCCTCCCTATCTACGGGGTTCGCGGATTCCTTGACCCATTCGCGGATAAGCGGACTGTGAACATTGTCGTTGTAGCACCAGCCCTCATTACCGGTGTTGTACGGCGGGTCGATGTAGATGCAGTCTACGTTGCCCGCGTATACGGGCAGCAGCGCCTTGAGCGCGTGCAGGTTGTCGCCATGGATGATCAGGTTGTCGTCGAGCGAGGGTTTCTGACCCTTGGCCGGCAGTGATTTCGCGGGATCGACGATCAGCTCGCGAAAAGGTACCGAGAGGTGGTGGGCGTAGACGAACGATTTGCCTTTGAAATCCAGCGTCGGCATGTTTGTCCTCTAAGACCGGGTCGGCAACCGCCGAGCATGCGCCGCCACTACCACGAACCCGACCAAACCCGGCAGAGCCTGCGGAAACACAGCCAACTAGCGGCGTCGGCAAATTTCCGGCCGGCTGCCAATAACGATCCTGATCCTGTACAACGATCCGCGCTTCATCGCCAGTTGGCTGCCGAGTGCGGCCTCGAGCCTTATCGCATGGTCCTTCCCGGATTGGCCGTGGGTAGAATACCGCCGGGGGCGGGGGAGGGGAAGAGCAGTGGAGCAGTGAAGCGGTTCGACCGGTTCGGCAAGCTCACGGCGGGCATGCTCACCACAGGCAGGGGAGCGGTCGAACGGCCGCTCCCGAAAATTGGGCGATCGTGGTTATTGAGCCAACCGCCCTGTCCGGCGACAAT
>CAYQTE010000116.1:0-9917 GCA_964420285.1 uncultured Tepidisphaeraceae bacterium | reverse complement strand
TTTCGTCGCGATTTGGGGGGCGAAACCGCGATATTCGGCTGGAAATGAGGGTGGCAATATGGGCCGGCGGACCGCGTCTTCGTCGCTAAGATCTTATGCCGACTGCGATTAGGATTAGGAGGAAGAGTAGGAGGAGGATGGCATGACGGGCGGTTTCGGGGTGCAACGCTCGTCGATAATCATGCCGCGCGTTGGTCGGCGGCATCAGTGATCTGGGCGACGGACTCATTGTCAAACAGCGTCGGCACGCCTGCGGCAGACAAAAAGACGGCGACGCCGGCGCGGAGCACCATTGCCTCAGGATGATCGACCACGAATCGCGAGCCGCTTACCAGTTCCACCTGGAAGGATCGAAACGGCGCCCGTTTCTGGAAGGCCCGGACAACGCGCTCAAAATGTTCGGCGGTCATATAGGAATAGTATATCCGGAGGCATGGGGGCTGCGACGAGCTTAAACACACGGCTCAAACACGTTCCTCCGGCCCGCTCGTGGCCGAAGTGATGCAATCGGCGTCACCGCGCGTTATAGATTCGGCATGAAACGAGCACAGATCGCGTGGGAAATCGGCGTCTTGGTGATTGCTGCCTTTGCGCTTTCCTTGCCGGCGCGGGTTTGGGCCGGCGGCAATACCGTCGCCAGCGTGGTTCGCCCTCTTCGGTATACGCCAGACGGCGGGGATTTTGTCATTACCGATAGCGCCGAGTATTTCAATCGGCCGCTGTATGCGGACAATTCGGCGTTCCGCGTGGATGGGGGCGATCGGCCGGAGTTTAGTTTGTACGTTCCCGGCCGGGGCGGGAATGTGCGGCTGGGGATTCAAACGGGCGGCAAGGCGGTCTGGCTGGACGAGGCGGCGCATATCGTGGCGCGGTATCGGCCGGGGTCGCTGCTGTACACGATCACCGATCCGAGCCTGGCGGGCGGGACGATCGACATGACGGCAATATCGCTGTCGGGTCGGCAGGGATTCATCGTGCGCGTCGATCGGATCGGCGGAGATGGGGCGGCGAAGCTGTTCTGGGCCTACGGCGGGGCCAATGGCGATCGCGGTTCGCGCGATGGGGATATCGGCACCGAGCGCGAGCCGGTTACGCGGTTCTTTCAGCTTCTGCCGCAGTATTGCACGGGCGATGCGTTCAAGATCGACGGCAGCGGCTTTACGATGACCAGCACGGCGATGACAATCGCGGGTACCAGCACGGCCGGTACGACGCTGGCGACGGCCGATGCGCGGCAATGGAATTCGGCGGCAGGGCTGCTGGCTTCGATCGGATCGGCGGGGAATCAGCCGGTGATTGTGGGGCAAGTCGATCTTGCCGTGGGATCTGCGGCGTATTTGGCGCTGGATCATCGGACGCGGGCGGGCGAGACGCCGGTGGACTTGCAGACCTATCGCGATTTGGGACAGGCGCCGGCGGGAACAGTGACCACAGCGCCCAGCGCGACGACGCAGGCGCTTTTGGCGATGACGGCGGAGAATCTGCCGGCGCTGTTTGACGCGGCCGAGCGGCATCGCGTTTCGGTGGCCCGGAAGATCATCGTGGACACGCCGGACCCGTACATCAACGCGGCCGCGGGAGCGTTGTGCGTGGCGGGCGATGCGGTGTGGGATGAGCCGACGGGCGTATTCATGCACGGAGCGGTGGCGTGGCGGACAAAGCTGATTGGCTGGCGCGGGCCGTATCTGGCGGATGCACTCGGCTGGCACGACCGGGCCGAGCGGTATTTCACGTATTGGGCGGGGAACCGCAACACATCGCCGATTCCGGCGATGATTCCCACCGCGGATATCTCGGCGAATCTGGCCCGCAACGAAGCGGCCCTGCACAGCAACGGCGATCTGTCCAAGAACCACTATGACATGAACCTGGTCTACTTCGACAATCTGTTCCGCCACCTGCTGTGGACGGGCGATGTTGAGTTTGCCAGGAAGATGTGGCCGGCCATCGAGGCGCATCTGGCCTGGGAACGGCGGCTGTTTCGGCGGACGTTTGGGCCGGAGAAGCGTCCGCTTTACGACGCCTATTGCTGTATCTGGGCGAGCGACGATCTGGAATACGACGGCGGCGGGGCGGCGCATTCATCGGCGTACAACTATTTCGAGAACACGATGGCGGCGCGCGTGGCGGCGATGATCGGGAAAGACCCGACGCCGTATAAGACCGAGGCCGATCTCATTCTCAAGGCGATGCACAGCCAGTTGTGGCTGGACGATCAGGGCGTTTATGCCGAGTTCCGCGATGCCCTTGGTGAGCAACTGGCCCACGCATCGCCGGCCGTGTGGACGTTCTATCACACGGTCGATTCGCGCGTGCCGACGCCGATCGAGGCGTGGCGGATGTCGCGGTTTGTGGATACGCAAATCGCGCACATTCCGCTGAAGGGTCCGGGCGTTCCGGCGGGAGATTGGTTCACCGTCGCGACGACCAACTGGATGCCGTATACGTGGTCGACGAACAACGTGGTGATGGCCGAGTCGGCGCACACGGCCTTGGCGTATTGGCAGGCCGGGCGCGACGACGTGGCATATCGGCTGTTCAAGGGTTGTTTGCTGGACAGCATGTACATGGGATTGTGTCCGGGCAACGCGGGGATGTGTACGACGTTCGACGTGGCCCGCGGCGAATCGCAGCGCGATTTCGGCGATGCGGTGGGAACAAGCTCGCGGGCGCTGATCGAGGGATTGTTCGGCATTCAGCCGGATGCGATGGCGGGCGAGCTGCTGATCCGGCCGGGATTCCCGGCCGATTGGGGACATGCCAGCCTGCATCATGCCGATGTGGATTTTTCTTACGTGCGCAACGGCGATCAGGAGACGTATCACGTAACGCCGCGATTTACCAAGGCGATGGCGCTGCGGCTGCAAATTGTGGCTAGAAAAGATGACATCGCGTCGGTGACAGTGAACGGGCAGCCGGGGCAATGGAAGAATCTGGGTGATGCGGTCGGCACGCCGCGGATTGAGATTGCGGCGCCGGCGGGGCAGCAGTTTGATGTGGTGGTGAATTGGACGGGGAATGTGCCGGTTGTCGCAGGCGCGACGCTGCGAGAATTCTCGGACCCGCCGCCTGCGTTGGCGCCTATTTTCGGAATGCCTGTTAACGTTGCCTCGCCGATCCAGTTTGCCGGCAAGAAGCAGGGCATTTTGAGTTGGCAGGATCTCACATTGAATCCCAATCAGACGCGGGATTTTGAATTCCTCGCGTCGGAGAATCAGGATGCCTCCCATGTGCGATTCCGTCTGCGGATGAACTCGCCACCTCACCTCGATGCGGACGCAACGATTATTTTGGGCGGTCAGACGACTTATCAGCATGTTGAGATGCCGTGGCGAAGTGAATCGGATTGGTCGGGCGAGATAGCTCTGAATTCGACGTCGGTATTGCCGGGAACGATTCCAGTGACAATCAAGCTTGCCGGCGCAACTGTGACCGGTACGGTCGTCAATTGGCAACTTCCCGCGCCGGCGGATGCGAAATTCGAGACGGTGGATTTGTCCGGGAAATTCGATGATCGCGTAACGCAGATTTTCCAGAATAAGTATCTGTCGCCACGGTCGCCGGGGGCGACGCTGGCGATTCCGACGCAGGGGATTGGAAGCTGGGCCCGGCCGACAGCGACGTTTGCGGTGGACGACAGCGGTCTGCGTCGCGTGGCGGCGCGGGACGGCGGTAAACTGGTGTTGCCAAATCATGTGCCGCTGGCGACGCCGGGCGAGGCGGGGGCGAAGAACATCATCTTCACCAGCCAGTGGGATAATTATCCGCACGAGGCGACGGTGCCACTGACGGGTCACGCGCAGCACGCGTATCTGCTGATGGCTGGCTCGACCAACTGGATGCAGAGCCGGTTCGTCAACGCGACGGTGACGGTGACGTATACGGATGGCAGCAGCGACAAACTGGATCTGGTGAATCCGACGAACTGGTGGCCGATTGATGAGGATTACGTGATCGACGATTACCAGTTCAAGCGGCCGGAGCCGTTGCCGATTCGCGTGGATTTGCGGACCGGCAATGTGCGCGTGCTGGACATGGCCAGCTACCGTGCTTCAGAGCGAGCCGGGCGCGGCTCGAACATTACGGTGGCCGGCGGCGCAGCGACGGTGGAGGATTTGCCGCTGCGGAGTGATCGGGAGCTCAAGAGTCTGACGCTGACGACGCACGCGAACGAGGTGGTGATTGGGCTGATGTCGGTGACGCTGGCGCGGTAAGGAAAACAGCGACGGCGACATGCGAAAATGGCGAGCGTCGCGGCCGGAACCTAAAACCGAACGCTCACACCAGCGAGACATTCGACGCTATCCGACGCCCTGTTCAGGCCGAAATTCACGCCGGTATCGAATATGACGTTGTCCGTCAGCGGGTAGGTGAAACCGACATCCAGGGTTTGCTGCGATTCCTGGTGGCGTTGGGTGGTGACTTGCGACCAGTATTCGAGGTAGATATCAAAATTGCCGAAGCAGACGCGATCGATCGACGCCGAATTCTGCCAGCCGGCCACGTCCGCTGTATCGTTGGTGTTTCGCTCCCAGCAGATCGTCGGCTGGAGGCCCAGGTGAAATTCTGCTGGGAGATTGATGAGAAACGGAACGCCGACGAACAATTCCGCGTGGCCGTTGCCGAGATTTTCGCGCGCGGTGGGAATCTTGAGCTGCGGCTGGATCGCCAGTGCCGTCGCCCAGGTTGCATCGCCGCCATCATTTCCCCAGAGGTTGAGCTTTCCGCCGATCAAGGTGTCGCCAATGCCGTTCTGGCGGGCGGATTGGTTGTCGGCGCTATCCGTGTTCCGCAGGAAATCGTAGGCGTTGACGACGGCGTTCAATTCCAGGTCGTTCAAAACTCCGAGGCGGAAGTCAATTTGCCCGACACCGAGCGTCTCGATCCTTGCGTCGGCGCCCTGGTATCGGTCGCGGTAATAGTCGTAATCAAATGCTCCCGTTTCGATTTGCAGATGCCCCGCGTCGACGGTATGCGGCGTGTTGGTCTTATCGGGCCGGTCCGTGTCCATGTCGCGCAGGTCATCGACTGGCACCGGATTGAAGAGCGTAAATTGCCATTTGTCGGCCCGCTGGGTCGTGGCGGCGGTGGTGGTGGACGCCGGCTCGTCGGCCAGTGCCGGTACGCTCAAGAGCACCAGCACGGCGGCCAGGGCCGCCGCCGTCCAGATCGCACTATGCCCTTTGGCGTTCAGGAAAATTGGTATCATCGGTTCTCACCTGGCTCGAATCAGAAGCACGGGAGCGTCAATGCTGTGCTGCACCCGGCTGGCGGTCGCGCCGAAGAAAATATCACCCAGAAGGCGATGACCGTGCGTGCTCATCGCGACCAGATCGCAGTGCTTCTCATGGACCCATCGGACAATCTCCGTCACGGGTTCTCTGTAGGCAAGAAAGGCTTCCGCCGGAATGCCGGCCGCCTGAAATTCCGCTCGGACCCGCTCGAGATACGCCTTGTCTTGCGTGATCTCCGTGCTGATCGCATCCGGCCCGAAGGTGCGCGCCGCCCAGCCGTCGGCCACGTGAAGCAGCACGACCCGGCTTATCATCAACGCCGCCAGAGCCTTGATGTGCTTGATGATCGCGCGGTCCGATGCGGTGGTGTCGAGCGTCGTCAAAATAGTCTCGTACATGACGTTCCTTGCGTGCACATCGACGATCCGTGCATGCCCTCCGCGTCGGTTCATCCGCCGGTGATCACTGTCCATGCCTGTTTGAATGAATCAGGCAGTCCGTAGATGTCCATTGCGGTGATGAGTACAGCACTGACCCAGCCGGTGATGAGCAGGAACCAGCCCAGCTTCCACTGGCCCATGCGCTTTCGCGAACTGGCGAAGTGCAGCATGGGGAACATGGCCAGAGGCAATTGCAAGGCCAGCACCACTTGGCTGAGGTTGAGCAGATCGTTGACACTGCTGTTGCCGCGGAATCCGATGATCAGGATGGCCGGAATGATGGCCAGCGCCCGCGTGATGATCCGGCGAAGCCAGGGGGCGATTCGCCAGTGCATGAATCCTTCCATAACGACCTGCCCGGCCAGAGTGCCGGTGATCGTGCTGCTCTGGCCGCTGGCCAGAAGGGCGATGGCGAACAGGAGGCTTGCCGCGACAGTTCCCAGCAGGGGCTTGAGCGTGAGGAAAGCGACGCGGATCCAGTCGGTGTTGGCGTCAAAGGCGTACCACTGGTCGCCGGCCGTCGCGCCGGGCTTCTGGTAGAACACTATCGCTGCCAGAACCAGGATGGCCGCGTTGATAAAGAAGGCAACTATCAGGGCGACGGTTGAGTCGATGGTGTTGAAGCGGATGGCGGTGCGGATGGACGCCTCGTCGCGCTGGAATTTGCGGCTCTGCACCAGGGCCGAATGCAAATAGAGATTGTGCGGCATCACCGTGGCGCCGATGATTCCGATGGCCAGGAACGCCATCGTCTGGGTGTCGTTGGGATAACCGACGCCGTGGAAACTGGGGTGGATGAATGCCCGGCCCATTTCCAGGAAGCTGGGCTGAGTCTGCGGCAGGACGAATATCTCGACGAAGTAGCAGCCGGCGATTGTGGCGACCAGCACCAGCACGACGGCCTCGATGGTGCGCATGCCGAACCCCTGCAAAGCGAGCAGGAGGAGCACATCTGCCCCCGTGATGATCATCGCCCAGAGCAGCGGGATGTGAAACAGGAGGTTGAGGGCGACGGCGCTTCCCAGCGCCTCGGCAAGATCGCAGGCGCCGACGGCGATTTCACAGAGCAGCCAGTTGGGCCAGCGGGTCCATGCGGGATACCAGTCGCGGCAGCATTGGGCCAGATCCTTGCCTGTGGCCACGCCCAGGCGGGCGGCGATGACCTGCATGAAGATGGCCATCACGCTGGCGACGCCGACCACCCACAGCAGGCGGTATTTGTACTCCGCCCCGCCGGACAGGTCGGTGCTCCAGTTGCCCGGGTCCATATAGCCGACGCTGATGAGGATGGCCGGGCCGACATACGCGCGCCACTGCCGCCAGAATCCCGCCCCGGAATGTGGAACCTCGACCGACCCGTGCATCCCCTCCAGCGAGAGATGGCTGGCCAGGGGCGCAACAGGTTCGTAATCCAGCGGCTGGGTCGTTTGGCTCTTCATCGCATGCCCTGCATCCTATTCGGATGCTCGATAATCGCACTTTGACTAATCAAATTAGAAATATCGGAACGGCCCAAGTTTGTCAAGCAGATATTCGGCGGATAGGATTTGGGCCGATAAAAGGCAGGATTACGCATGGCGACCAGCACCGTCGAGAACTATCTCAAACAGCTTTATGTCGAGCAGCAGGCTCATGGGGGGGACATGGTTCCGATGGGGCGGCTGGCGGCCATCATGGGCGTCGTGCCCGGAACCGCCACCAGCATGGTCAAGGCCCTGGCCGATTCGGGACTGGTCGAATACGAACCGCGCGGCGGTGTGCGCCTCAGCCACAGCGGCCAGCAACTGGCCCTGCACGTCCTGCGACGGCATCGGCTGGTCGAGTTGTTCCTGGTCAAGGTGCTGGGGCTGGACTGGTCCGTCGTCCACGATGAGGCCGACACACTCGAACACGCCATTTCCGATCAGGTTTTGGAGCGCATGGATGCATTGCTCGGCCATCCGACGGCCGACCCGCACGGCGATCCGATCCCGACCAGCAAGGGCCACCTTCACGAACCGCCGCTGACCAGCCTGGCCGATTGTCCCGTCGGCCAGCCGCAGCGCATCGCCCGCGTCCTGAATCAGGAGGCGGAGTTTTTGGTCTTTGTCGAGCGTAACGGCCTGATGCCCGGCACAACGGTGACGGTCGAACAACGCGAACCCGCCGCCGAGACCATCCGCATCCGCCAGCCGAAGCGAACGCCGTTGTCTCTCGGACTAGGCGCGGCGGCGAAGATATTGGTCGAGTCGGTATAATCGCCCGCCATGTCGGCGGCCCCCGTCACGATTCCGGCTTGTTTGGATTCATGTATAAGGACGCAATAGGGATGCCGACACTTCCGTGTTATCAGGCGAGGGAACTGGAGCGGGCGATGGCGGGGCATCGCGTGATCGGTCCCGGCGGATACGAGGGATGGAGATTCCACGCCGGGCAATTTGATGGCCAGGGCGTCGGCGTGATCGGGGAAATGTGGCTCGGCTGGCCGGGCAGCGGGGAATACGCGCGGCGGTGGTGGAGGTATCGAAATCTTCCGACGTTGTTTCGCCCGCCGACCGCTTCGGAATATCCGGCCATTGTGCTGACGATTATTGAGGACTCGCGCGTTTTGGGGCTGCGGGAGCGGCAGTTTATGCCCAATGCGCTGCACGCGGACGACGAGAACCTGGGTTTGCGCGTCGGGGGTCGCTCCGTGCACCGCGATGGCCGATCGATCCACGTTTGCATCGGCGGTGGTGCTTCTTCCCCCTCGCCCCGTACTCGGGGAGAGGGTCGGGGTGAGGGTTCTGACAACCAAGCAGGTCGAGCGAAATCCGCAATGGATCAACCCTCACCCTATTCCTCTCCCTGGGTACATGGCGAGGGGACAAAAACCGGCGATGACGTGACCGCGACATTCACGTTTGCCTATGACGATGCCTCCGACATCGTGGCGACGGAAATTCCACTCTCGCGCCGTGGCGGCCAACTGCATCAATGGGTGGTGGGGCGATCGTGTTCCAAAGTGGATGGCGAAGTTCGCGTGCATGGACGTGAACTGAAACTGACCGGCGGCGGGTGGCACGAGCATGTCTACGGGACCGGGCCGCGGCGGGAGTGTGCGGCTTGGTGCATGCGCGGCCGGCAGGTCGGGCCGGGAGCGGGCTGGGCATTCGATCTGATGGCGGATCGGCGGGGATATGGTGGCGCGGCGGCCGTGTGCACCGGCGCGATCGTGCGGATGGACGAGAAGCCGTCAATTGGGGTGGCGGTCGCCCGTATCGCGATCCGATCCGCCGGCCGGGTGGCGGGCGTGCGCTATCCGAAGCAGTTGCGGATTGACAGCGAATCTGGCCCGCTGGAATTGTCGGCGGGCCGTGTCATTGGCCGGCGGCAATGGGGGTTGGACGTGATGTACCAAAGTACGTGGGAAGACCGGCCGGGAATTGTGCTGGCTCAGGTGGATCGATGGAGCCGATCCGGCTGGCCGTGGATGTTTTGATCGGGTTCGTAACGTCCCTGTTATGCCGAACGGCCAATTCGCGTTTGACGAATGACTCACGGCAGCAATTGGAAGGAATTGAAGAACTGGTCTATCCGGTCTTGCGATTCGGAGAGATTGCGCGTTGAGGTCAAGAGGTGATAGCCACGATTGCCCACGACAAAGAAGCGGGAGTGCGAGATCTCTCCATCATGTTGGTAGACGATATCATTGCCGGGGTTGCCGGACAGGGTGACGGGGGCATCGCTATCCAACTGGCCGTAATGCAGAACGAGACTGTTGTGATGCAGGGCCAACAGTTCCGCGGGCGAATACAGGTTGAACAGGTCCGGCGGGTATTGGAAATAACCCACGGAATAGGCGGTGGCGCCGTCGGCGCTGCCGTAGACGATGATGGGAATCTTGGCGCCGCTGAGCGGGTCGATCTGATCGCCGTCGGTCCGATCAGGTGTTCCCGGCATGAAGACGACGAACCCGCCACCGGGCGGTGAGAACTCGCTCCATTTTGGTGCGGGCGGGCGCGATTCTTCCTCGAACCTGCGATGCTCCTGTTCAATGACAATGCCGTGGAACCAAATCGCTGGAAACAGAACGCCAGCGAAGATCGTGAATTTGACCAGCAGCCGGCGGTTCCGTTTGGACATGATGGCCTCATCGACAACGGAGTTCAGTGTCATTGCGATTCAGGTCATCGTCAATCGTTCATGTAGTGCGATCAGACGGCTCTCGATTGCGATGACGATGAGGGTTATAATGATGAGCGGGACAAGGTGCGAAGATCGG
>CAYQTE010000115.1:0-10316 GCA_964420285.1 uncultured Tepidisphaeraceae bacterium | reverse complement strand
ACCCCCACCCAACCCTCCCCCTGAGTACAAGGGGAGGGGTAAGAGGTTGCTTCGCGCCGAGGCGGAGCGAGATCGAATGGCGGGCCGACCGCGCGACCGGTTGCGTAAAGTGAAACATCGCCGGGCGCAGCATATCGCCTGACCGAGCATCTCCGCGTCGTGATCCGCGGCCCTACCCCCGGTTCTTCAGCCGCAGCGAATTCTCCACCACCGGCCGGCCCATCGGGTAATACTGGAATCCCGCCTCGCGCATGATGTCGCGATGCAGGCAGTTGCGGCCGTCGAAAATGATCGGGCTGCTCATCGTCGCCGCGATCTTGCGGAACGGCAGCGTGGTGTATTGCGGCCAGTCGGTCAGCAGCGCAACGGCGTCGGCGCCGACGGCGCAGGTCACGGGATCATTGGTCCACTCGACCTGGTCGCGGAACACGCCCTTCATGTTCTCCATCGCCTTGGGATCGGTCGCGCGCACGGTGGCGCCCTTGTCCAGGAGATATCGGATCACGTCCAGGGCGGCGGATTCCCGGATGTCGTCGGTGTCGGCCTTGAACGCCAGCCCCCACACGGCGATCTTCGCCCCCGCGATCGGCCGGCCGAGCTTCTGCTCGATTTTCTCCACGAACCGTTTCTTCTGGTTCTGGTTGACCGTCTGAATCGCGTTGACGAACAGCATTTCATAGCCCACATGCTGACTGATGTGCGCCAGCGCCGACACATCCTTGGGGAAGCAGCTTCCGCCGTAACCACACCCGGCCCGCAAGAACGCCGGCCCGATCCGCGCGTCCGAACCGATGCCTTTGCGAATGTCCTCGATGTCCGCCCCGTAGCTGTCGCAGAGAATCGTCATTTCGTTCATGAACGAAATTCGCGCGGCCAGCATCGCATTGGCGGCGTATTTGGTCAGCTCGGACGATTCCCAGTTCATCGTCATGAAGTTCTCTTCGCGGCGCACCAGCGGATCGTAGAGCCGTCGCATGATCCGGAACGCCTCGGGACTTTCGCCGCCGATCACGATGCGGTCGGGTTCAAGACAATCCTTGACGGCCGACCCTTCACGCAGGAATTCCGGGTTGCTCACCACCTGCACATAGGCCTTGGTCTGCTGCTTGAGAAAACTGTAGAGCTTGCGATTGGTGCCGGCGGGGACGGTCGATTTGACAACGATCGTGACCAGGTAATTGCTGTTCAGTTCGCACAGCGCATCGCAGACTTCCTTGCCCGCGCCTTCGAGATAACTCATGTCCACCGTGCCGTCGTCCTTGGGCGGAGTCCCCACGCACAGGAAAATGACCTCCGCGTCCTTCACGGCCGCGCGGATGTTCTCGGTGAACACCAGATGCCCCGAGGCTCGGTTTTCCTGCATCAGCTCGTGCAATCCCGGCTCGAAAATCGGGCACAGCCCGTCCTGAAGGCTCTTGAGCCGCCGGGCGTCCTTCTCAACCCCGCGCACCATGTGCCCGATGCTGGCCAGACATGTCCCGGTCACCAATCCCACGTAACCACACCCGATAACTGTCACGTCCATAAATCCAAACCTCGCGTTTGCACAATTCTCCCGCACCACCTCATCGCGGCGCGCACGAACACACGCCCCAACGTCCTATCGGCCCCCGGCCGTCCTGATCACACAAACTGCCGGAATTTTGCGGCCAGAATATCCCTTTCCCAATGTTATCACACGTGGCCAGTCACGACGGCGCGCATCGCACAATCGGCTCCACTGTCATTCCCCCTCGCCCTGTACCCAGGCAGAGGGTTGGGGTGAGGGTTCTTCCGCTGCGGCGCGGCCATGCAACTCCCTCACGTCTTGCCGCTCTGGGTCACCGTCGGGTCCGGCTTGACGGCAGGCTGCGATTGTACGGCAGTCGATGCTATCACTTCTTGCGGCGCCAAAACGGCCGCGCCCGATTGCGGCAAATCCGCATCGCGAATCTCCAGCACGTTGCCCGGTTGCGACATCGTCGGCGATGGCATCATCGATCCCGGCCCCAGTGGCCGCCGTCCCACGACTCTCGGCCGCTCGTGGACCATTCCCATCTTGTACGCCGCCACCACCAGCGATCCAAAGAACACCAGATACACCGCCACCGCATAACGCACGCGCATGAACACCACGCTCACGCCCAGCAATGCAAAGATCAGCGTCAGGCCGTAACTCACCAGCACCGTCTGCCGCACCGTCAGCCCGCGATCCACCAACTGATGGTGAAAGTGCTTGCGATCCGCGCTGAAGAACGGCCGGCGGTTCACCCACCGCCGCACCAGGGCCAACGCCGTATCGAGGAACGGCAGGGCGAAAATCACCGTTCCGCCCAGGAACCATTGCAATTTCACCTCGGCCAGCGAAACGATCATCACCGCCCCGGCATAGCCCAGGAACATGCTCCCGGCATCCCCCATGAAGATCGACGCGGGATTGAAATTGAACGGAACGAATCCCAGCACCGCCCCCATCAGCGCCAACGCCATTGCGATGCGCAACGCATCCCAATGCAGATCGCCGGCGACGTTCACCACGGCCATGTTGATCGCCAGGAACAGCAGTCCGCCCGCCATAATCGCCGTCACGCCGCCGCACAATCCGTCCAGCCCATCCATCAGATTCGTCGCGTTGCAGCACGCCACTACGATAAAAATGACCGTCACCCAGCTTGCCGCCACCACAAACCAGTCCGGGAAATGCTCCGAAGCGGAAAAAGTGTTGGTACCCAACTTGTCCACGGCCGGATTGAGAATCGGCCCCATGCAATGCGTGCCCACCCCCGCCGACAGGATAATCACCGCCGCCAGGAGTTGCCCGGCGATCTTGATGCTCGGCTTGAGACGTTTCATGTCGTCCCATAGTCCAAGTGCCAGGACGATACACGCACCGGCGGTGATCGCCAGCTTGGCGCTGGTCAGGAAAGGTTCGAAGGTCTGTGGAACGGGTTCGGGGATGAGATTGCTGAAGCTGAAGCCGGCGATCCAGCCGAGGAACACCGCGATGCCCCCCAGATAGGCGACGGGGACGGTGTGCATCTTGCGGAGGTTATCGGGCTTATCGACGATCCTGTAGCGCAGCGCGACGAAGCGCATGATGGGCGTGAAGGTATAGGAGATGATAAACGCGACGTAAAAGATGTAGATATTCGGACTCATCACGCTGTCGGGCGTGATCAGGGGCCTGGTGGTTTGGGCAAGAGGCATCGCGAACATGCGATTGACGCTCCGGTCGGTCGGGCTGACAATATCCCCCAAACACGGTAGTCCGCAGCCGCCCATTCAGGCTGCGGCGGTCTCCGATGCCATACAATACCACACAATCGCCGCCGCTGAAGGGGTTTACACACTCGCAATATGCCGCTGGACATCCAGAATCGTCTGATCGAGCGAGTATTTTCGCTGGAAGTCTATAATTGAGCGTATCTTATCGAGATTTGGCACCCGCCGCGGCAGGTCGTCAAACGCCTGCCCGTATGCCTTTTCGTATGGAACAAATGCGATCTTCGAACCTGAGCCGGTCAGTTGAATCACTCGATTGGCCAGATCCAGAACCGTTATTTCCTCGTCGCTGCCCAGATTATAGACCTGCCCTATCGAGCCCGCTGTCGCCGTCAATTTCATCAGCGCCGACACTACATCCGCCACGTGGCAGAAGCACCGCGATTGCATCCCGTCCCCGTACACCTGCAAATCCGCGCCGGCCATCGCCGCCGATACGAACCGCGGCAGCACCATCCCGTACATCCCCACCTGCCGCGGGCCAACCGTATTGAACAGCCGTACGATCGTCACCGGCAGCCCAACCTGCTTGTGGTACGCCAGGCCGAGAAACTCGTCGATCCCCTTGGCATACGCATAGCACCACCGGCTGAAACGCGTCGCCCCGACCACCACATCGTCATCCTCGCTGAATGGCACGCGGGCGCCCTTGCCGTATACCTCCGACGAACTGGTAATCAGCACCGGCCGACCAAACCGCACCGCCTCGGCCAGCACCACTTCCGTGCCATGAATAATGCTGCGGATGGTCCGCACCGGCTCGTCGATGATAAGCTGCACCCCCACCGCCGCCGCCAGGTGAAATACCTGATCGCAGTCGTGCATCAGCAAGGCCACGGTCCGCTCGTTCTCGACCGAATCGCGCACCAGTTGAAACCGCGCGTGATCCCGAACGCCGGTCAGATTCTCCAGCCGCCCCGTCGACAGATCGTCCAGCGCGACTACCGAATGCCCATCGGCGATCAGCCGCTCGCACAAATGCGATCCGATAAATCCCGCGCCACCGGTTACAAGATATCGTCTTGACATAATCCTCGCGCACCGGACGCACGGACTTCTGGCCGGATCAAAAGCAAGGCCGGTTATCTTACCTGACCGGCGTCAGTGTGCCGCCCGGCTTGCCGTTCTCGTTGACCTCCAGGCGCAGGTAGTCCCAAACGACGCCGGTGCAGAGGTCTCCGGCCGGGACGGTCAGCGTCATGGAGTTCTCGCCTTGTTTCAGCAACGAGGCGTCGAACGGCTGTGAGTATTCATGCCAGACGCTCTTATTGGTGTTGTAGCGCAGGGCGTTGGTGGCCGATGGGCGGATGGTGCCCACGCTCTGGCCGTTGACGCCGATTGCAAGCCCGCCGTTGCCATCGGCGCCGGCCAGCGCCACGCGCAGGGCGGCCTGGCCCTGCTCGGCCTTATCCAGGGTGAACTTGATCGTCCAGGTGGTCGCCCGGCCGGTGCCGTACACGCGCCACGGGCCGGTCGTGTTGGTTTGAGGATATTGAGTGAGCGACTCGGCCTTGATCCAGCCAAACGGCTGGTTGAGCGGATCCTTGGCGTCGGGGTTCTTCCAGGCATCGGACGTGGCGTGCGGGACTTCTTCAAAGAACCAGTCCTTGTGATAGTCGCTCTTGCCGATGGTGTACGTGATGTCGTTGGGGAACAGATCGCCGTAGCGCAGGTACCAGCCCCACAGCCAGTAATTGGCGCCGTCGCCCTTGTAGAACTTGTCGCCGGTGCGGTCCGGATAGCCGATATCCCACACCTGCTTGCCATAGCGAACGGGCTGCCAGGTGAGCTTGCCGAGGTCCAGGTTCTTGCCGGCCTCCACGGTGATATTGGTCTTTGCAAATTCGCCGAGCACGCCGTCGGCAAAGGCGTGGAGGGTATACGTTCCCGGGCGAACATTCGTGATGGTGAACGCGCCGTCTTCGGTGCCGTCGTTCCAGAATTCGTAGAACTTGGCATCGTGGGTCCAGTCAACTCCCCCGCCTCCACCGAACCCGCCGCGCCCGCCACCGCCGCCACCGCCGTAATCCGGGTGCGCCAGGCCAACCGTCAGATGCGGTAACTTGGTTGTCGCGGCCTGCGGATCGTCCAGCACAAACTGGCCGGTGACATTCGCTCGCTGGTCCTTATGCGGATAATCCACGCCGTTAACCCAGTCATACGGCCAGTGAGCGGTCTCAACCTTGGCCTGGGCCAGCGCATCCTGCCACAGGGCGGTGCCGTCGGCCTTCCATGCGGCCGGGACAGTGGGGTTGCCCGCCGTCGCTTCCAGTGTCGCAAGGTCCGCTTGCGATGGGATCAGCGGGCTGGCCAGAGCGTTGCAATACACGAAAATCGGTCCGATCACCTTGCTCCAGTTTTCACCGGCCGCGATGTTGCAGCTTGCGCCGCCGGCGTAGTGGGTGCCGCGCCAGTAATCGAGAATGATCGGATCGGGGTTGTTATTGGCGTCGAAGTGGCAGACCAGTTCCTGCTTGCTGGCCCCGCCGGAGAGGTATTCGATGGTCGGATTGATGAACCAGATCCCGATGTGGTCCTTGGTGCTTGACCAGCCGTAGGCGGGAATCTTGTACTGCACGGCGTTGTAGCTGTATTTGTGCTCGACGGAGTTTTTGTAGTAGCCGGTGCTGAGGATGCGCTGCTCCTTGGCGTGGACGACCACGCCGTTGCCCCAGTCCGCCGGCGTGCATTCGAGCATGTTGCGATCGGCATCGACCGAGATCCAGTTGAAATCGTGGTTGAGCTTGGTGATGTACCGGCTTTCGCCCACGCCGCGGGCGATGTAAGAGGCCGGGTGGGAGAAAATCGCGTAGGCGTAGATTCCGCTGGCGCCGCGTTCCAGGGCGTAGCGGACCTCGATATTGCAATACGTGCCGCCGCCGGGAGCGTTGGGCGTGAGTTCGACCTGGTCATTGGTGATGCCCTTGACGGCCACCTCGGCGCGCTCGCCGCCGTTCTTGGTCGGATCGATGGTGATGGTGTCGGTCAACTGGGGCGCGCCCTGCGGAGTTTCCTCCCAATATCCGCCGCCGCCCATGGTGTTGACGCCGTGATACACCAGCGCCGTCATGTTGCCGTTGCTCTTGTTGATCGTCGCCTTGACGATGCCGTTGTCCAGAATCCATTCGCGGCCTGCGTCGGTGACAGTCACGGCCGCGTTGACATCCGGCTTGACGACGGCCGGCAAATCCGCGGCACGCAGCAGCGGCATGGGCAAAGCCAATGCCAGAGCAATAACGGCGAAAGCCACAAAGCCGCACGGCCCGGCAGACAGCGTTTTCCTCATCGCAGGCTCCAGTTGAAATGATTTCGTTTGCCCAGCCGCCGACGCCTCGGCGCCGAGCCAGTGAGGACGACTTGGTCTCCGACCTCACTCAATGCCGCCACGATATCAAGGGCCTAGCGCTTGTCAATCGCCGGGGAGTGTTCCCGAATTTCCGGGCAAGGGTAACTCGATGCGGAGCAACCTTTTACGCCCTCCCCTTGCACTCAGGGGGAGGCTTGGGCGGGGGGCCAGCCGCAGCGGCGCTGGTCGGGGGCTGAGCCTTCCGGAGCCGCTGGCAAAGAACCCCTGGCTCGGTCCTCCCGCTGAGTACACAGAGAGGAGGAAAAGACGGCTCCCGGAAATTCGGCACTCCCAAAATACCTGCGTTATTGTTGGACTCCCCGCCCCGGCGCTGTATCCTGATACGCGATCGGAAAGGGGCACATGGCGGCCGCAAATCAACGTCTCGGCGAGTACATCCTGATAGACCGCATCGGCAGCGGCGCGTTCGGCGAAGTCTGGCGCGCCCGACATCACGCCTGGGCCGATCAGATCGTCGCCATCAAAATCCCCACCGACTCCCGCTACGCCAGCTACCTGCAAAAAGAAGGCGCCGCCATCGGCCGGCTCGTCCACCCCACAATCGTCAAAGCCATCGCCTTCGACCCCTACCACGATCCGGCCTACCTGGCGATGGAATACGTGCAGGGCCCCAATCTCCGCCAGATCATCCAAACCGGCCCGCTCCCCGTCTCCGACGCCGTCGCCATCATGAAGCAGGTTCTCTCCGCCCTGCACCAAGCCCACGGCCACAACATCATCCACCGCGACATCAAGCCGGAAAACATCCTCATCAACGAGAAACTGGCCCGCACCGGCTACAACAAACCCGGCGCGGTCAAGCTCAGCGACTTCGGCCTCGGTAGCACCGACATCCAAAACCCCAACTCCATCGTCTTCTCCACCGACCGCCAGAACAAACCCCAAATCGTCGGCTCCGCGCCCTACATGTCCCC
This sequence comes from uncultured Tepidisphaeraceae bacterium, assembly GCA_964420285.1. Lineage (GTDB taxonomy): Bacteria > Planctomycetota > Phycisphaerae > Tepidisphaerales > Tepidisphaeraceae > CAYQTE01. The sequence goes on along the minus strand of CAYQTE010000115.1, from coordinate 2,774 downwards.
TGAACAACGCGACGGCAACAAAATCGACGCCCGCTCCGATCTCTACTCCTGCGGCATCGTGCTGTTTGAGATGCTCACCGGCCGCCGCCCCGCCGGGGCCGAATCGCCGAGTGAGGTCAATCCGAAGGTTCCCAAGGCAATCGACGAGGTGTTCCGCAAAGCCTATTCGCACGTGGATCGCCGTTTTGCGTCGGCAAAGGAATTCTTCGATGCCTTGAAATCCGCGAGCGGCGATCAGAAACGGGATGGAATAGGCAGACGGCGGTTTGAGAAAAAGCTGCTCTGGCTGGCAACGGCTGCTTGTGCCGTGATGGCTGCCATAATCTGGATTATGCCGGTGATCTTCAGCCCAAAACATGAAAGTGCATCCGAAACGCGCCCGCCGTCGGGGGTCGCGCACACCAGCCCGCCAATTGTGATTCCCGGTGAACGGCCTACCGCCCCGGCGGATCGGGGAAGCCCGCGGACCGACAACACGGGTCCGGCGCAACCGCCAACGCCCGAAGTCACCACGCAACCGCCGCCTCTAATTCCACCGCCGACGCCGCCCGCACCGCAAACCCTACCCCCCGCGTCAAGGCCGGCGGTCGCCATTTCAACCACGCCGCCTGCAACGGGACCATCGCCTACCGCGCCATATGCCGCGGAACTGGCCCGCCACAAAGCCGCAGCCGCCGCGGCGCAGGCCAAGTACGATGCGGCATTCACCGACGATCCAGCCTATCAGCAGGCGAAGGCGGCGGCCGGTCAGGCGAAAGCCGCCGTGGATTCGCTCGGCGACACGGCCACCCCCGGCAGTCCCGACTTGGTCGCTGCCAGTCAGAAATTGGTGGACGCCAAAGCCGCACTTGCAAAGGAGTCATCGCGCGTGACGGCCACCCAACGTCAGTTGCAGGTCACCATTCTGCTTGAAACGGCTAAGGCAAACGACACACAAGTGAGCGGCCATGTCGCTCTGGGCGCGTTGAACGATTTGTTAAGGCTTGATCCGCAGAATGCGGAGGCACTTGCATTGCAGGGCAAGATCAGCGCCTATTACACGGTAAGAAACTCGCTTGGCATGACGCTGATCGCGATCGCGCCTGGGAGGTTCCTGATGGGCAGTCCGGCTAACGAAAAGGACCGATCCGATGATGAGACCCAGCACGCCGTAACGCTCACGAAGGGCTTCTTCATGGGCACAACCCATGTGACTGTCGCCCAGTTTGCTGCATTTGCGCAGAACGCCAACTACCAGACAGATGCCGAAAAACAGGGATGGGCCACCGGGTGGAATGGTTCGGGGTGGGCACATATCAACGGATCATCTTGGCGAAAGCCGCAAGAAGAACCGGAATACACCCAGGCGGACGACCACCCTGTGGTGTCCGTTAGTTGGAACGACGCCGTGGCGTTTTGCGATTGGCTTAGCAAGAAAGAGGGAGAGCATTACCGGCTGCCGACCGAGGCGGAGTTTGAATATGCGGCGCGGGCGGGAACTCAGACTGCGTACTGGTGGAGCAGTAACCCCGACGATGGGCTCGGATGCGCGAATCTAATAGATCGGACCGCCAGCATGAAAATCCCGAACTGGAGCGCAGGGGCATTTCATTGGTCGGACGGATATTACTTCACGTCCCCGGTCGGTAAATTCAGGGCGAACGCGTGGGGATTGTATGACATGGTTGGAAACGCATGGGAATGGTGTAACGACTGGTACGGCGGCTATCCCCAAGGGGATGCCACCGATCCCACCGGGCCGGCAGTTGGCACCGAACGGACGGCGCGAGGGAGCGGTTGGAGCGACTTCCCCAAGACGAGCCGTTGCGCCATGCGCGGCAAATGCGCCCCGAGCGACGGGCAGGACTTTATTGGTTTCCGTGTTGTGCTGGACTCAGAGTAGCCCCGCCGCACTTCGATGACCGCCGCCCCGTAGAGCCACCGCGCACGAAGCCGCTCTTTTCCGGCGTTGACAAGGCTTCCGTAACGCCCCTGGACTCCCAGTTGAGGTGCTTGCACAAATTCCCGAGGTCTGGAAATAGGCTAGCGCGATTAACCCCCATTTCGTTGAGTTGCTTGCGAAGTTTTCCAACGTCCCCGTCAACGAGACCCTTTGTAAGCCGTCTGCCATACCGCGGTATCGTTTCGAGCGGGTAAGTCTTTCCTTCTTTCAGGCGATGAACCGTAAACCAACCAGACTGCACGCGTATGCGGACGGTAACATGGTTCGGCCTGAACACGATCGTGCGCGGTGCGTCTATACAACTTGCTTCGTCGTCGAAATCTTCCGCAACGGTCTCAAAACACCATACGACGGGTTGCTGACCCTCCTTGTGCCCTTCGACCGCGAACCAAATCGCGGCGACCACATTCTGCGTCCAGTCAAGCAGCCGAGTGCAAAGGCCGTGGTGTTGCGCAAGAGAGAGGATGTCACGTTCTTCCTTGGGGACGGAATCCACGGCGACGCCCTGTCGCCTGAACTCCGCCAGCAACCACTTCTCTCGCGCGAGCACTTTCCCAATTTCATTCTTCTTTTCATCCCAAGGGCGGGCAATTTTCGGCACCAACGGCCAATCGTCGTTCTGGCCGCGATAGAGAACTGGCGAGCGATGAATATTGCCGATCTGGCCAAGCTTCAGGATATCAGCGATATCAGCAATCTGTTCGGTCGTAAACAGCGGTTTCATTTCTTCTCGATGGTAACCAAATGGCCGTGCGGTTGCGAATCTTCGGAACTAGCCCTTAAACAAGCGAATCCCCCGATAGTCTGAATCGGTGGTAGTGCGGACGCAGCG
>CAYQTE010000114.1:0-10703 GCA_964420285.1 uncultured Tepidisphaeraceae bacterium | reverse complement strand
GCGGATTCACGATCGCCGCGGGCGCTGCACAGAACCGCCTCGTTGTGATACGCGTCCGACGCCGGCATGATCTGGCGATACAACGCCAGCGATTCGCCATAGCGTCCCATCAATCCCAGCGCCGCCGCCAGGTTCGAGCGATAACGCGCCACATCCGGCGCCCAACCGGCCGCCCTGGTGAAGGCCTCCGCCGCCGCCGCGTGATCGCCCCGAACCATCTGGCACATGCCCAGATCGTTCAGAAGAATCGCTTCGTGGGGCGAGAGCTTGAGGCCCGCCGTCAGCGTCTTGATCGCTTCTTCATCCTGATGATGCCGCATCTGGATGGCCGACAGGTCGCAGTACGCCGGCATGTAGGTCGGATGGTCGTGAATGATGCCGACCAATATCACCTGGGCCTGGTCGTCCTTTCCCTGTTCGGAAAGAAGCTGTGCTAAGACATACAATGTTCCGGGCTCCGGGGCGCGCTTGGCGCCATTTTCGAATTCCACGTCCGCCGGCGTGGCCTCGCGCGGGGCCTGCTGGGGCGGCGGCGAGGAGACACATCCGGTCACCAGAAGCAATCCGGCCACGGAACAGATCAGCCACGGACGAAATGCGTCCGATAATGAGCTATTCATGATCACATGCCTCCCGTCGTGGCCGCCGCGGCGCCGCCGGGTGACGCCGAGCCACCGCCCGATGCCCCGCTCGCCCCCGAGCCCGCCGAGCCTCCGCTGGAATCGCGACGTCCGGCGTCGGCCTTGAGAATCTGCGCCACGTCGTTGCCCAGTGCGCCCTCGCCGCCGGCGACCGCGTCGTCGATCTTCACGTTATCGGCCGTCAGACCCAGCCGGGTCAGTGCGGTCTTGATCGAATCGGTGCGGGCGGCATACAGCTCGTCGCTGGCATCGCCGCGCCGCAGAGAGATCTCGCCGCGGCCGGCCTGACGGAAGCTGTCGGCCAGCACGGCCAGATCGCGCTCGCCCAGGCTGTTGAGCAGGGCCGTGCCGGTTTCAAAGTGGTACGGGTAGATCGTGTGCTGTTCGAGGATGGCGTTGCGGATGCCGGTGTCGCGGGTGATATCGACGCTGGCCAGGTCGGCGCGCCGGTCGGCCAGTGGATCGTCCTGGGCGGCGGGACCCGGATTGCTGGAACACGCGGTGGCCAGCAGCGCCACGGCGGCGGCCATTGCCGGCTTGTGCCATTTGTTCGTGTTTCTCATATCGCTCGACTCCACTTCTCCCGCGCTTGGCGGGTCAATTCCTTGGCGAATAAAATTTCCTGTCTCTAATGGGCTCCCAAAGCGTGGTACAGCAGGATGAAGGCCGGACCGGCCGTCACCAGCACCAGCGCCGGAAAGATGAACAGCAGCATGGGAAGCATGAGCTTGACGCTGAGTTTTTCAGCCGCCTCCTGGGCGCGATGGCTGCGGGCTTCGCGCATGGACTGGGCAAAGAGTGTCAGGGCCTCGGACATGCTGGTGCCGAAACGTTCGGACTGGACCAGCACCGCCGCCAGGCTGTGCAACTCATCAGCGCCGGTGCGGCGGGCCATGTGCCGCATGGCATCGGCGCGGGCGGCGCCCAGGCGAATCTCCAGATTCGCCAGCACCATTTCATCGGCCAGCAGCGGGCTGACCTGGCGCATCTCGTCGCCGACCGAATTCCAGGCCATGTCCATGCCCATGCCGGAACTGGCGCAAACCTCCAGCAGGTCGATGGCGTGCGGCAGGTACACGCGGATGTGATTGCACCGCTTCTTGCGTTTGGAGCTGACGACCATGTTCGGCAGCATGAAGAGTCCCACCACGATCCCGCCGCCGGCGATCATCTTGGAATGCGATGACAGGCTTGACGGCGCCACCAGCGCCAGGGCCACCAGGACGCCGACCACCGCCAACACCATCTTCGTGCCCAGATACACCGAGGGGACGTTCGGCCCGTCATAGCCGGCCTGAATGAGCTGCTCGCGCAGTGTTGCGCTGGCCGGGCCGGAGCTGACGGCGGTGCCGATGTTGCCCATGACGCCGGAGAGTTTCTGGCCGTCGCCGGGGTTTCTGTCCTGTTTGCGCGACGCGGGGTTGGCGCCGGTTTTGTCGAGTCGCGCCTGCACGCCGCTGCGTTTGGCTTTGCGCAGCATGACAAAGGCGGCGCCGGTGGCGACAACGGCGATAAACACCATCGCGCCGACAATCAGTTGTTGTTGCTGTTGTTGAATCATGGCCGACTCCTGTTACACAACGACCTTGCCCAGCCAGTTCATCAACATCCATCCGAAGAACATCCCCAGGATGGCCACCGCCGAAACGATATCGCCGGAATGGGTGGTGTAGAGCGGGCGCATGTACTCCGGGTTCATGAAGCTCAGCCCCACGAACGCCAGGATGGGCAGGGCCAGCAGGACGCGCTTGCTGAGCTGGGTCTGGGCCGTCAGGATGCGGACGCGGCGAGCCAGGCGGTTGCGCTCGCGAATGACCTCCGACAGCCGTCCCATCAGGTCGGCCAGGTTTCCGCCGCTGTGCAACTGGATCACCACCGACGTGGCGAAGAGCCGCAGGTCGTCGGACGGACTTTGCGCCGCCGCGTCGCGCAGGGCACTGTCCATGGCCACGCCCAGGGATTGCTGCTGGCAGACGCGGCCGAACAGTTCGCCCACCGGCGCGGGGATTTCCTCGGAGATCAGCCGGAACGAACCGACCAGGGGATGTCCGACGCGCAGGCTTCTGGCCGCCAGTTCCAGGGCATCAACAAGCTGCCGCTCGAACAGGGCCTGTCGCTTGGTGATGCGCTGAGTCAGGTAGATCCAGAAAACAACGCCGACGGCGATCGGCGCTGCGCCGATCATCAGGGGCGTGCCGGTGACAATGAATCCGAGTATCGCCGCCACGACAGCCGCGCCGCCCAGGCGAAGCAGGGTGGCGGACAGGGACAACTGCCAGCCGGCGTCCAGCCGCATCTTGTCGATCTGCGCGTAGATGCCCAGGTTGGGCCGCTGGTCCGGCACGGTCGCGGTGGCGACCTCGCCGTCCTTCCACAGTTGCAGCACGCGACCGTTTTTCGCCCGGCTCGGATCGGCCAGAGCCAGCCGCTTGCTCATCTCATTGGCGCGGCGAGTCCGCCGGGCCACCCAGAGCAGCGTCCCAATCAGCCATACCGACAGTATCAGCCCGAAGGCCGCCGCCTCGCGGATCAGATTCAGTAATTCCTGGCGATCCATATTGCACCTCCCGATCCGCGGTTATCCGACCTTCTTCATCCCGCCGAACGCCTTGCCCGGCGCCACCGGCGCCGCCGCCGGCACGCTCGACGTCGACATCACCCGCCGGTCAAAGAGATCATCGGGCAGATCGGCGCCTCGCTCGCGCAACTGGTCGAGAATCTGCGGCCGAATGCCGCACGCCTCGAAATGCCCCTTGGCGCAGCCCTTGTCGTCGATTCCCGTCTGCTGGTACTGGAATATCTCCTGCAGGCAGATCGTGTCGCCCTCGATGCCGGTGATTTCGGCCACCGCCAGCACCTTGCGCTTGCCGCCCACCAGGCGGCCCAACTGCACCAGGAGATCCAGGGCGCCGGTGATCTGCTGGCGAATCGCCGACATCGGAAAATTCAGTCCCGCCATGCTCACCATGTTCTCGACGCGGCGCAGAGCGTCGCGCGGCGTGTTGGCATGCACCGTCGTCATCGACCCGGCGTGACCCGTGTTCATCGCCTGTAGCATGTCCAGAGCCTCGGCGCCGCGCACTTCGCCGATGATGATCCGATCCGGCCGCATGCGCAGCGTGTTCTTCAGCAGATCGCGCTGGGTGATTTCGCCCTTGGATTCGATATTCGGCGGCCGGGTCTCCAGCCGGACCACGTGGTCCCGCTGCAACTGAAGTTCCGCCGCGTCCTCGATGGTCACCACGCGCTCGCCGTCGGGAATCCAGCGCGACAGCACGTTCAGGAGCGTCGTCTTGCCCGATCCCGTGCCGCCGGCGATCAGGATATTCGTCTTGCACTTCACGGCGGCCTGGAGGAACGTCACCATCTGCTCGGTCAGCGCGCCGACCTCGATCAGCTTGTCGGCGCTGACCGGAATGGTTCCGAACCGCCGGATGCTGACGGCCGGGCCGTCCAGCGCCAGCGGCGGGATGATCGCATTGACGCGGCTGCCGTCGGAAAGGCGGGCGTCGAGCATGGGCGAGCTTTCGTCAATGCGCCGGCCCACCGACGCGGCGATGCGCTGGATGACGTGAATAAGCTGGGCATCGTCGCGAAAGCTCGCGGTGGTCTGTTCCAGCCGGCCGTATTTTTCGACGTAAATCTGCTTGGGCCCGTTCACCAGGATATCGCTCACGTGCGGATCGCGGAGGAATTCCTCGATCGGCCCCAGGCCGAAGATTTCATCCATCACCTCGCGCAAGAGCTGGGTCTTTTCCGGCGCGGAAAGGGGCGTGCGCTGCTCGCCCAGCAGCGTGTCCACGCGCCGTGAACATTCGGTGTGCAGCAGTTCCGGCGCCATCCGCCGGGCCTCGGTCAGGTCCATCGTCTCCAGCAGCCGCCGGTGAACGTTCGCCTTGATCTTGGCAAAGGCGTCCTCCGACGAACCGTTCTTCGCGCCGCCGGGCCGGGTGGAAAACATGGCGTTTGGTGCTCGACTCATGGGCTGCATTCCCTCCGGTTAAGCAACGGCCATCTGGCCGGTCGATGTACTGGCGTTCTGGTGGACCGAGGCAATCGTGCCGGCCAGATCCTGCAGGGCCCGGCGGAATTCGCTCTTGGGCGCCGCGTCACACAGAGGCTTGCCGAGATTCACCGCCTCGGTCACCGCCTGATAGTCGTTGGGAATCGTCCCCAGGTCGTCCGCCTTGGACAGGCCCAGGGCCTTGAACGCTTCCTCGACGCTGATCATCGTGGCCTTTTTTCGATAGCGGTTGGCGATGATGTAGATCGACTCGGTCGGCACGCCGCGCTCCGTCAGTCCCACCAGCATCTGGTGCGCCACCCGCAGATCCTTGATCGCCAGTTGCATCAGCAGAATCGTCGCGTCGCTCCGCTTGGCCAGCGCCGCCGCCGCCGCGATCGGAATCCGCGGCGCGTCCAGAACCGTCCATCCATACGCCAGCTTGCACGCCGCGGCCGCCTCGGCCAGACGCTCGGGGTCGAACGTCCCCACTTCGCCAAGCCGCGTCAGCGACGTGCTCAGCAGCGCGTGCAGTTGCTCGCTCAGCGACAGCGACGTGCTCTTGATCAGCTCCGCGTCGATCGGTCCCTCCCGGGCCAGAAGATCGAAAACCCCGTATTGGCTGTCGGCTCCCATGTAGCTGGCCACCGAGCCGTACGCCGGGTCCAGATCGACCACCAGCGACGGCCCGTTCTCCGTGTCCTTGGCGCACAAGTGCAGTTCCGCCGCCAGGTTCACCGCCACCGTCGTCGCGCCGCAACCACCGCCGGCCGACAGGATCGTCACCGCCCCGCCCTGGCGGCTTTCCTCCGCCTGGCGGCACAAACGATGCACGACATCGTTCAGCTCGGCCGGCAGTTGCTGCTTGAGCATGTAATAGCGGGCCCCGATCTGCATGGCCTCGAGCATCAGCTCGTTGCGGAGTTTTTCGCTGGCCACGATGAAGCGCGTGTCGCCAAACCGTCGAACCAGCGGCTCGATCGCCCGCATCAGCCGCTCGGGAAACGCATCCACGTCCACGACCACGGCATCAGCGGCGGGTTCGCGCTTGAGACGATCCCCCAGATCCGCCACGGTGCGGCAGATATTCTCCGGGGTCAGCTTGCCGTTGTTGCTCAGCGCGGTCGTGACCGTGCCGACCATCGCGGAGTCATTCGACAGCAGCAGGACGGTATGGGAAGCCATGTGTCGATTCTGTCAAAAGTGTTTCCCCTGCGCCGCGAAGGGCCCACATGCCGGGCGTCAGCGATCATCAACCCTCGCCGAGCCGTCGTTGCCGGATGCATCGGCCGGACCGTTGTTTGTTGATGGCACTTCCACCGCGGCGGGCTGAGTCGCCGGGACCGCCGTCCCCGCGGCGGGCGCTGCGGCGGCGGTCTTGGGCGCGATGCCCGTCGAATAGCTCGCCCAGGCGCCGGGACCGCGCAGATCGTTCAAACCCGCCGACTGCATTCGTGCCGCATCTTCCGGCGACACCGCGGCCGGCCGGTCGCTGCCCAGTTCGCCCATGAAGTAAAACTGCCAATCGTCGGGGTCCGTGTGCAGGTCGCCCGGCAGGCGCTGCGGCACGGCGCTGGTTTGCGGCTCGACCAGCGACGCCGTCACCAGCAACACCAGTTCCGTGTCGTCGGTCTCGTAGCGCACCGACCGGAACAGGGCGCCCAGCACCGGCAGATCGCCCAGGCCCGGAATCCGCGAGCTGATCGCCTGCGTTTCCTTCTGGATCAGGCCGGCCATCGCAAACGACTGGCCGCTGTTCAATTCCAATGTCGTGTCGGCCTTGCGCGTGGTCAGCGACGGGATGTTGAACCCGTTTTCCGTGACCGAATTCACGCTGCTCGGTTCACTCACCTCGGGAACCATTTCCAGGCGGATGCGCCCGTCGCCCAGAACCGTCGGCCGGAACGTCAGCAGCACGCCGAAGTCCTTCCAGTCGATCGTGACCGACGCCCCCGAGCTGGCCGTTGCCGTGCTTCCGGATGTGGGCGTGCTTCCGCCGCCGCCGCCGGATTGAATCGACGGCACCGGGAATTGCCCGCCCACCTGGAAGCTCGCCTCATGGCCGGTCAGTGCGGTCAATTGCGGCTCGGCCAGGACGCGGACGTATTGATTCTCCGCCAGCGCCTTGATGAATACGTCCAGATCGCCCGATGGCAGACCGCCGAACATCGTGACCGACGGACTGACCGAGTTGGGCAGACCGATGCTGCCCGCCGGATTCAGGGCTCCGCCGGTTGACGAGCCCACCTGGAATCCACCGGTCGCTTCCGTGCCGACCTCAAAGGCGTTGATGCCCAAGGCGCGAACCGCCGTCCGGTTGGCCTCGGCGAGCGTCACCTTGATGGACACCTGCTGCGGCCCGGCCAATGTGGTGGCGTCCACGAACTTGTTCGGGACGGTCGTCTCCAGATAGCGATGCAGGATATCGGATTCCTCGGCGCGGCGGAGCGTGCCACTGACGATCAGCACGTCATTGCTCATGTGGATGTTCAGGTTCGCGCCGGGCAGGAGATTCTTCAGCGCACCGCGGACGGCGTCGAAATCGGCCGTCACCACCACGTGGGCTCGCTCGGCGTTGCCGTTCTCGCCCAGGAACATCAGGTCGGTTGTCCCGATGGCCTTGCCCTGCACGACGAAGTTCTTCAGATCCACCGCCTGCTGGATATCGGCGACCTTCTGATCGGCGACCGTGACCGTCTTCACCGGCCAGGGCGCCTTGAGCAACACGGACTGCCCGACGTTGATGTTGATGGGCGCTGCCTCCGCCATGCTCTGCAATTGCATCGATTCCGCCGGCGCCGTCGTCGGCGTGTCACCGGCCGCCGCTCGCGCCACGCCCAGTGCCAGCCAGCCAAGGCCGACGGCTCGAATCACCGGCCACAACCGGCTTGCCAACATCTCCGCTTTGTTCTGGTTTGCTTTCATGGTTCTTGTCCCCGTTCCGTGTAGGGTGTCTTGGGGTTCCTGGTTCCGGCTCTGATCCTGTCACGCGCTTACGGCTGTTCCCCGGGGCTGCTGGTTCCCGCGGTTTCCCCGGAGTCCGCGGCCGGGATGACAAACGTCTTGGTCTCCACGCCACTGCTGCGGATAATTTGCATCTCCCACTGCGACGGCTGGGGCGTTTGCGCGTCAACCGGCGCCGTTGTCGGCGCGGGCGCCGGCGCGATCGTCGGCGTTGCCGCGGTCTTGCTGCGGTTTGCCAGCTTGACGAATGCCTCTTCCAGAGTGTTCAGCGCCAAACCCGTCGACCCCGAACCGATGCGAATCGGGGCGGCGCTGACCATGGCGCCTTCGCTCAGCGGCTCGCGTTCGGCCGCGGCATCGTCCATCGGATTGCGCAGGCTCAGCGACAGCGTGCCCTGCTGCATGCCCAGATCCAGGGCCTTGGCCTGCTTGGTATCCACCAGCAGCGTGATGCGATGCGCGCCGTGTTGCGGTTCGTTGTGATCGTCCGGCTTCACCGCCGACACCACGCTGATCTGCTCGATCGCCAGCACCGGCACGTTTTCTATCAGCGTCGTCGCCAGAGCGTCATGATGTGCGTTGTCCGGCCCGCTGCTCTCCGGCCGCAGCGACAGCAGCACATCCACCATCGCTCCCGGGTACAGCAATCCGTCCAGGCCGGCGTAATCCGACACCGAAATCCCCACCGCCCGCTTGCCCGGTGGAATGACGGCCGACACCTTCGCCCCGATCTGACCGGAGAACATCGTGTCGGTGAACGGAGCACCCTCGGCAATCGGTCCGGCCAGGACCTTGCCGATCACATCGTTGGGCGTGGTGGCGAATCCCACCGGAGCCCGGTCGCGCGGCATCGTCTTGACCGTCACGTCCGACGATCCGATCACGGTCATCGCCGAAAGCGACCTGGCCGCGCACGGCACCTTCACCTCGCCGCTGTCGGTCGTAACCGCCGGCGGTTTGATGAGGGCCGGAACCTGCGGAGTGCCCTTCATGGCCCCGACCAGAATCGCCGCGCACAGGGCGGCAACCAGGCCCAACAACATTAATCCGGCGACTGCCAATTTCATGGTCTTTGCCTCTTTCTCGTCAAGTACCTGGTTCGACCCGTCGCCGGGTCACATTCCGCCGCGGGTGCGACGGACCACGTATCCGCCTACTCCTTGACCATCGTCACCGACGCCGTGATCGTGCTCGGCATCGGAATCAGCGACGTACCGGTCACTTTCAATTTGCTGTAGCTCACGCTCAAAGCCACCGTCACCGTCGCGCCCAGCGATGCCGTGCTGACATCCGAGGGCGTGAGTGTCGTCGTGTACGACGTGTTCCCCATGCCGTAGCTGGTCATCAGCGTGCTGATTTCGCCCGTCACCTGCGAGTTGGTCGCCGTCGGCATCGCCGCCATTCGCGCCGCCACTTCCGCCGTGTTGTTCAACTGCTGCATCTTGAGGAACATCCAGCCGTATTCCATCATCGCGAACGTGATCATCAGCAGCACCGGAAACAGGATCGCCGCCTCGACCATCGCGATCCCGCGCGCAGGCCGCTTTCTTGTTGTCGAGGCGATATTCACTGCAACTGCCTTCATGATTCACCTCATCATCAGCGCCGCCCAGGCCACGCCGAGCAAAATCGACACCGCGTACGGCATCACGTGCATGCGCTGCTGCGGCGGCATCGCCGCTCGCACATCGCTCAGAGCAATCCGCCTGGTCACTCCGCACGCCATCGCGCCGGTCATCATCGAGAGGTTCGACAGCACCGGCCGAAGCTGACCCTTCACGCACGCGTATCCCAGCGACAGCACCGCCCCGACGATCAACACCGTCGCCAGAACCACCAGCCCCTGCCCGATTCCCAGCCACGCGCCGATCGCGCCCATGAGCTTGGCGTCGCCGGCGCCGCCACCGGCCGAATCGATCACGAACAGCACCACGAATGGCGCCGCCATCATCGCGCACGCCGCCAGGCTGGCTCCCAGCCCCCATACTCCCCCGCGATGAACCGACCACATCAATCCACCGAGGAACATCACGCCCGTCAGAACGTTGGGAATGCGCCGTGTGCGAACATCACACACCGCCGCGATCAGGCAGGCCGTGAACACGGCCGCCCATCGCACGTCCAGTCCGCTCTGCGTCAAAAATGCGCTCATCGAAAATCCTCCGGCCGGCATCTGACCTCCGACCCGATTCCCAGCCGCCGACACGCCGACTTCCTCAAGCCGCCGTGCTCAGGCTGGTTAAGGCGTTCTTGACATTCGTGCCCAGTGTCTTGATGGCCGCCACCAATGCCGCCGTCACCAGCGCTGCCAATACCGCCCATTCGACGGTTTCCAAACCGCGCTCGTCGCGCAGGAACCGCTTCATGCGTTCCAAGGCATCCATCACTGGTCCTTCATCCCGCCTCGCTTGCGTCTTCTATTCGGCGGGCATTGGAGGCTGACCGTTGATTCCGGCCAGCCTCCAACAGCCGAGCCGATTTCCACATCCGGAAGCACGCTGCCTTCTTTTAGGCAGCGGTGCTCAGGGTGGTGAAAGCGTTCTTCACGTTGGTGCCCAACGTGCTGATTGCCGCCACCAGCGCCGCCGTCACCAGCGCGGCCAGAACCGCCCATTCGACGGTTTCCATGCCACGCTCATCACGCGCGAAGCGCTTCATGAGATTCAGAACCTTCATTGCGAGCTCCTTTCGGCTCAAGCCAGGTCATCAACCGGGTCGGCCCGGTCGGCCTTTCGGCTCGGACATCGGACCACTGCCTTCGCGCAGACCCATTCACGCAAAGGGCAAACCCCAACGGGTCATCCCAATTGTCTATCAGGCGGTTAGATGGCCGACTTAACTACCGGAAACCCCCACGCGCAAAATTTTACCCCTTGCCCCCGTACGGCATCCCCCGTCAATGCCAAATAAACGTGACAAATTAACACCCGCCCGCGTCGATCTGCTCAGCTCCCTCCCCGAATCTCTCTCCCGCCGCTTACAATATAGTAAGAGGTGGTGCCCAACTCACGCCGCCCATCCCGCCCTTTGCGTCCAATAACGCACAACGGCCAGGCGATTGGGTTTCCCCGGCCGCCTGGCCGTGTGTTGCCGTC
>CAYQTE010000113.1:0-10711 GCA_964420285.1 uncultured Tepidisphaeraceae bacterium | reverse complement strand
CGGGACTCGCGATAGCGCGAGTCCCGTTCAAGAATCGTCAAGGGCGTGGGTGAAACCTCACCGGCCCATGGGCATATTGGGCATGTTCGGCATCCCCTGCATCATGCCGCTCATGTCCTGGTATCCGGCGGGAATTTGCAGGTCGGCGTCGGGGATGGGGGCGAGCTTGATGTTGGTGAAGTCGATCGTCACCTTGCTGGCGCCTTCGGTCATTTCCATGCGAAGCGGAACGCCGGCGTCGGCAGGCATGCCTTGAACGGTCACGTTGGGGGCCGAGCCACCACCGCCGCGTGCGCCACGGCCGCCACGGCCACTCATGGGACTCAACGGCGCGGTCTTCAGTTGGTCGGCGATCTTGGCCGCGTCGGGAATGTCCTTGCTCATCCAGAAGGTCATTTCCTGAGACGCTGCGGCCGGGTCTTTGGGCTTGGTGACAACCAGATAGCCTTCGGCGTCGTGGCCATCGATCTTCTGGCTCTTGCCGGTATCGGTCACAGTGACGTCGCCGGCGGGCTGGCTGGTTGCTGCCGTCGCGGGCGCTGCGGGGGTCGGCACCACCATGTACATGTTCATCTGCGGCATGAGCATGAGCGTGCGGCCGTCACCCGGCCGCAGGATGGTTGCGCCATTGGCCATGCCCGATCCCTGCATCGTGCTGCGGCTGGCATCGCCGCGGCTTTCGACGTGCATTGTCATATCGGTGGTCTGCCCGCCGTTGGTTGGGACAATCTTGATCTCTTCGTCCATCGTCAGCCCGACGGCGTCGGCCGCCCGTGACAACGGGGCTCGAGCCAGCAGAGCGATAGCCGCCACACCCGCACACATCGACGCCTTCAGGGCTTTGCGCCCCGGATTCCAATTTGCCATGATTCGATCTCCTTCTTGAAGAAATTTGCCGTTCGATGACCAGCGGCCATCTTGCGCCGCAAGGGAGGCTATGCCTGCCAACCGTCAAGTCAAGTGGCGAGTTCTTGCCCGGCCGCATCAGCGGATCGCCGGATCGTCAATTTGGATATTGACTGTTGAGTCCCTCATAGGCCAGTTGATGGATGTAGGCCTGATACTCCGTATCGATGTCCGCGAAACTCTGATCCACCGCTTTCAGATTGCCGCCAAGATAGTCCACCAGCAGGGGTTTGCACCCGGCCGGGTTAAACTGGCGGAAGCCGTGGCGAAGATATCCGGTCGGGTCGCGGATGGTCCCGGCGGCGGCGTCGGCGATCATGCGCAACAGGGCCGGTCGGCGCGATTTGTTATCGCCGTTGTACAGGAAATCCGCGAACGCCCAGCTCTGCGAGTAGAACGCCTCGATCTTCTCGCGAGAGCCGGTCACGACCTTGCCGGCATCAAGCGTAATGAGTGTCTCCAGTGGCCAGGTGGCGTGATCCTCGATCGCTTCCCGCAATCCCAGCACGCGCGCCCCGTTGATCGACAGGTTCCACTGCGGCAGGCCGCGATCCCATCGAATCGTCTCGAACGTCGTGGCCAGGCCCTCCTCCAGGAAAGGCGGCAGAGCGCCGATGAATGTGCGAAAACGGAACTGATGCCAGCCCTCGTGCGCCGCCACCGACAGCGTACTGGCCTGGCCGATGTTGTACGCGACATATTCATCGCCGATACAGTATCCGCCACGGGTGATCTGCAGGTAGATGCTGTGCGGGTCGCGGGTTTTCCAGATCGTGTACGACTCCCATTCGGCCAGATCGCTGAAGAGATAACACTTCATCGGCGAATCGACAGCCCTGGCGCCGGGAGCAAGCCGGCGGTATTCCCCCAGAGCGCCTTCCATCACCTGCGCCGTCTGCTTGAGGAAATCGTCGTCGGTCATCGTGGTATAAATCAGGTAATGCGGCGTGCCGACCACCCGCCCGCCCGGCGGCACACACGCCGGCGCGTCGGTCCATGGCGCAATTGTGGGCGTTAACGCCGCGCTGGGCCCCTCCCATGTGCCCACCGGCGGGTTGGATGTGCAGCCCGCGGCCGCCAGCAGAAAGAGGCCCGCCGCCACAGCCAGCCAGCGGCCCCGTTGCAATGCGTTATGTTCTTCGGGTGCGCCTGTCGATTCTTTGGCCTGCATCTCGTACCTTCTGGTCATGACAACTGTGCGACTGGACATCATCAGCATCGGAACGCTGGCCCGCAACCGGCTCTGGAATGAATCTGAAAATCTCCGCACCGCCCACGCAACGACCAGTCTCATCCGCGCCGGCCGATCGATCATTCTCGTCGATCCCGGCCTGCCCGCGTTGGCGCTGGCCGCCCGGCTGTTCGAACGCACGGGGCTGAAGCCGTCGGCCATCGATACCATCTTTCTCACCACGCTTCAGCAGGATCACCGCGCCGGTTTGGACTTGTTCGATCACGCCGCAATTTACGCGCATGAGAGAGAGATCGAATTCTTCGAGAACGAATTGCAAGCCGAGCACGAGCATCATACGGCCGATTCGGGTGGCGGCGATTGTACCGCCGGTCATGCGCTGCTGGCCCGGCTGAAACCCGCGCCCGATGAGCTTGTCCCCGGCGTCGGCATTTTTCCCCTGTTCGGCCACACGCCCGGCAATTGCGGGCTGATCCTCGCCGCGCCCACAACGACAACCGTCATCGCCGGCAACGCCGTCGCGTCGATCGATCATTTCCTGGCCGGCCAGGTTCTGCCGGACGCCCGCAATGTCACCGAGGCGCAGGCGGCATTTGCCGAGGTGTACAAGATCGCCGATTTGATCGTGCCGGGGCACGATAACATCTTCCCCAACCCCAGGTCGCAGGGATTCTAAGAAAAATGCGGATCTCACGCAGAGTCGAAGAGGCGCGGAGATCGACGATCTTTCTTATCTGCGGCTCTGCGCCTCTGCGAGATTCTTTCTTCTATCTCCGAGTCGCCGCAGTGCCGGCGGCTGATGAGACCGCCCGGCCGGCACGGGCCAGCGTGCAATCGGTGTCTACCGCGCGAACGATCTTTTCTTCCAGAATCTTCACCTGCCCGTTGGATAAGTCCGGGATGCCATTGATCAGGATCGAGAATGCGTAGGTCCGTCCGTCCCGGCCGGTCAGGAAGCCGCTCAGGCAGCTTACGCCGTTGACGAATCCGCTCTTGCCGATGACCCGGCCGCGAAGATCGGAATCCCTGAAGCGGTCCTGGAGCGTGCCGTCGGCGCCGGCCACCGAAAGTGTCGCCAGATACGCTTTGGAATCCTTGCTGAAATAATCGTGGGTCAGCACGGCCGCCATCGCCGAGGCGCTGACACTATCCTGCTTGGACAGGCCGCATCCATCGTCGAGATTGAATTCATTGGCGCCGACGCCCAATCCGCGCAGGAATGCCCCCGTCGCGGCCGAGCCGCTTGACCATGAACCCTCGCCCGCGGCGGCAAACCCCAGGCGCTTGCAAAGGCACTCGGCGTACAGGTTCATGCTGTCCTTGTTGGCGCGGGCGATGACGTCGAGCAGCGACGTCTCGTTAACCGCCAGCAGCGACCATGTCTTGTCGTTGCTGGATGCCCGCGCCACATACGCCGCTCGAAGCGTTCGATCCCGCGCCACCGATCCGCGAATCGCCATGCCGCTGGCACGCAGCGTCTCGGCGAGAACTGTTCCGGCAAACATGGGAGGATCCTGCATCGGAACCCTCTGCGGCACATCGATGGTCTGCCGCGTTTGTCCGCGCAAATTGATTGAGTTGGTGCCGGCCTGCCGCGTCCACCAGATCGCATTCTCGCTGCCGGTCACGCACGTGTTTTTCACCGTCAGGTAGGCTGTCGGCGGATCGCTGGTGAATTGCACAACCTCGCCCACTTTGCCGGCATGCACGAAAATATCCACACAGTTCGCGTTGAGGTTCAGCCCGCCCACGCCGGCTTCGTAGTTCTTTTCCAGTTGATCGGCCGGCCAGCGCGGATGGACAAACTGCAGTTCAAAAACGCTGTCATCGACGTAGAGGTTGTCAAAGTCGTTCAATCCCATTTTGACCAGACCGGCCGCCCAGGTGGTGAAGACCGTGGTCGCGCTCATGTTCAGCTTGCGCAATTCCTCGGCATCGCCCAGGGCGGGATCGCCGTCGCCGATCAGCACCAGATCCCGCCCGTGCCGAACCAGCAATGTGCGGAACTTGAAATCCGCGCCGAGCTTGTCCAGCGCCGCCGACGTGGTGACGACTTTCAGGTTGCTGGCCGGAGTCAGAGGATCGTGGGGGTGAAGCTGATAAACGGCGCTGCTTTCGGCCGCAGAATCGCCCAGGCGAACGACATCGATTCCCACCTTCGCCTTGGCCAGAAGCTTATCCGACAGAACCGCTTGAACGTCGGCCCCAATTTCGCCGGCGCGTGCCGTTGGGCACATGCAGGCGACGGCCAACACGACAAAGACATTGATGACAATACGTTTCATCCTTGAAACCTCGCTGGTCCGCCGCGCGCGGCATCGGCCGTTGCGGCGACAATCCGTTTATCGGTTCGCCCCGGCGGTCGGGGTGAATTGCAAAAGCTCTCCTATTGAGCCGGCTCGTCGAGCATCTTGGGAATCAGATCCTCAAAATTCGCGCGAGCCTCTACCGTCCGCACAACGCCCTTCTTGTCGATCAGGAACATCGTCGGAATCCCATCGATGCCGTATCCCTCGGTGATCGGGTTCCAGGCGTGCTTGGCGGCGGCGTCCTTGTCGAACAACTGCGGCCAGGCCACATCCTTGTTGGCCGCGAGGAACTTGGTCAAATCGGCCTGGGCGTAGTCATTGGAAACACCCAGCACCTGCAAGCCCTTGGGGTGATACGTCGCATAGGCCTTGGTGACGCGGGGCAACTCCGCCATGCACGGGCCGCACCATGTTGCCCAGAAATCGACCAGGATCACGCTTCCCTTCCAGTCCGCCGTCGTGAATGCCGTGCCGTCCACCGTCGTTCCCTTGATGACCAGCGGCTTGCCCTCCAGGGCGCGAAGTTTGGCTTCGTTGGCGATCTCCTGCGAGACCTGCCTGGCCAGGGGACTGGTTAATTCCGTCGTGATGATCTTCTCCGCCTCGGTCTTCACCGCAGGAGTGACGTTGCTCGACTCATGGACCAGGACGACAACCATGCCCACCGGCTCGCTGGAGGGATCCGATTTGGCCAGGTCGTGGACGCTCTGCAACACCTTCTCCTGTTGGGCCGCGTCCGCACCCGCCTCAAACCACTGCCCAAGCGCCATTGACAACTTGGCATTAAGCGCAGCCGGCGCGGGGCCAGTCGACGCCTGTTTCAATTGCGCCAGCGCATCGGGGTCGTTCAGAGCATATAGCAATGCGTCAATTTGAATATGGCCCACCGCCACCTGATCCGGCGGCTCGTCGGTCAGCGGGGCAAGCTTGTCCAAATCCGCTTCAACGCGATGAAACAGGACTATCGCCTCCGGCGCCGCCTTGGCCCGCTTCTCGGTATCGGCCCAGTCGGACTGTGGAAAGACCTTCTCAATCTTGTCACTCAGGTCATTCAAGTCATCAACAAGCCAGACTCGCAGCGCCGGTCCGCCGGCCGGCATGGTGGACGGAGCCGCTGTCGTCCCCGCCATGGGCGATGGCGCCGTCGCCGGCGATTGTGCCCATGTGATCCCGCCGGCAATTGCTGCGCCGGCCAGTATTACCATCGTCGTCCAACGAATCCGGCTGTCCCAATACGTTTTCATTGTACATCCTCGGTCATGCCACGCCTGAGCGTCTTTCGTGTGGTATTATGATGCGTCGGGCCAACGGCCACAACGGAGACAATATGCCATTCAACAAAATAAGTCGCCTTTTCGCAATTGCCGCCCTGGCCGTCGCATTGGCTCCTGCCGCGTACGTACGCGCCGGGGCGGATGCGGACCAACCGGCCGCCGTGGCCAATCCACATTCCATCGATGCCGCCGCGATGGCAAGCGTGCCGCGGTATTTCGACGGCTCGTCGCTATTGGTAGACGACCTCATCGCCGGCCCATTCCTGGCGCAGGATCCCGCCCAGGCCGCGGCCTTGCAGCGATTCAACATCGAAGGGATTGAGTCCTGTAACATGCTGCCAGCGGGCGGCGGCGCGTGTGGCGCGGGCGGGTCGTATGGCTCTGAGGTCTCGTGCCGCCCGGCCGGTGCGAGCGGCCACGGCTCGGGATGGGGCTCCGGCATGAACACCTACGGCAGCGGCGGGTGGTGAATCCGCTCCAGTCGATCCAAGAAAGCATCGGTAACGCGCTGGGCCGTGGCCCGGTTCACGATCGATTCGCGAAACGTCACGCCGATGCTGAGGCCTCTGCCAAAGCTTGTAACGGCAAACACCAGCGGCGCCATCGGCCCGGTCGGTGACGCCCGCACCCAATCGACGATCGGATCACCTTCCCATCGGCTCGGCCACTGGCGCGTCAGATTCACGTTGGACACACCGGCCGTCAGCGGCGCATGCAACCGGCAGAAGTAGGCCGTCTTGCTGGAATCCAATACGCATCTTGCCGCCAGAGCGACGGCCATCATCATGCAGCTTGCGGCCGCCGCGCCGGTCTGTTTGTCGCGTCGCGTCTGCCGATTGACCACGGCCACGAGGCGCCGCCAATCCGTCACCTCCGCCGGCCGGGCGAACGCCGCCGTGAACCCCAGGAAATTCCCGAACACGTCGGCTAATCCGTTGCCCTGGCGGCGCAGATCGACGATCGAACCGACCGCCCAATCCCGGCGGCGCTTCGATCTGTTCGCGATAGGCAATTCCCGCGCCACCGCCTCCAGCGCGGCCGCCACCAGCAGATCATTGACCGTCGCGCCCATCGCTCGCGCTGCCGCCTTGAGCCGATCAAGCAGTCCATCCGTCCCGCGCGCAATCAAAAACCCCGTTCGCCACGGCGACGACTCGACGATCTTCAGCGCCCGCACCCGCCTCATCCGATCAACGAATCTCGCCCCATCGAGAATCGCCGGCACTGGATTCCACGCCCCCGTTTGCGGGCCAAAATGCCTGGCAAATCCACCCGCCGGCCAACGCATTGGCCGCGGATTGCACGCGTCCGATCCCTCCAGCGCCCGCTCCAGCCATCGGCGCATCACCATCCGCACCGACAAACTGTCCGCCACCCAATGCTCGTAAATGATCCCAGCGCAATGTTGTCCGGCCAGCGAGCCGACAAACGGCCGAAAGGGACCAGTCTCGGCCAGGCTAATCCGCTGGTTCATTCCTTTCTCGATGACTTCCTCGAGCGACGTCCCGCCTTCATGGCAAACGCAATCTTTCCCCATTTCGCAACCCAAAGCCTCATGGCGGTAGCGCCCGCCCGCGCAGAGAAGCCGGCCCAATCCCAGATCCTGACAGGCCAATCTCCATGCCCCATCCCAATCGCGGCCGCCCGTTTCTTCTGACAGAATCACGACTTGCGCGCCATTGAACGGGTACACCGCCGACCACTGCCGCGTCAGTCGCTGGAAGATGTTCGGACGCTGTGCCGCGCAGTCATGTCGCATCGGACAGATTGTCGGGGGAAGTTCAAGCCATGCAAAGTTCCGTGCCTACAATACCCATGAAGCGGAGGTGCAGGGGGATTTCGGCCGGCGGCGCACGTCACTTGCCGGGCGGCCATTTCGAGGAATCTGCCTATGGGCGCAGTCACAACTTCGGTATCCGACCAAACCGGCGGCGCGGACTCGGTGCGGCGACGAGGAGCCATTGAATTGCCATCGGTCACCATCCGGTTCGCCGGCGATAGCGGTGATGGCATGCAATTGGCCGGAACCCAATTCACCGACACTTCCGCCATCGTGGGCAACGACATCAGCACACTGCCGGATTTCCCGGCCGAGATTCGAGCCCCGGCCGGCACGCTCGCCGGCGTCTCGGGATTCCAAATCCATTTCTCCAGTAACGATATTTACACCCCCGGCGACGATGTGGACACGCTGGTGGCGATGAATCCAGCAGCCTTGCGCACCAACCTCAAGACCGTCCGCAACGGCGGCATCGTCATCGTCAATGAGGATGCGTTCACGCCCGGCGATATCAAGAAGGCCGGTTATACCGCCAATCCGCTGGAAGATGCTTCGCTGGCCCGCTATCGCGTCATCAAGGTGCCGGTGAACAAGCTCAACGCCGCGGCCACCAAAGAATGCGGCCTGGGCGCCAAGGACGCCGACCGCTGCAAGAATATGTTCGCCCTCGGCCTGGTCTATTGGCTCTACAGCCGGCCGTTGGATACGACGCTTCTGTACATCAAGGACAAGTTCGGCCGCAAACCCGCCGTCGCCCGCGCCAATGAACTGGCCCTCAAGGCCGGATATGCCTTTGGCGAGACCACCGAACTGTTCGACGAAAGCTATCAGGTTCCCAAGGCGAAGCTGGCGCCCGGCACCTACCGCAAAGTGACCGGCAACGAGGCCGTGGCCATTGGCATGATCGCCGCCGCGCATCTGTCCGGCAAGAAACTCGTGTATTGCAGTTACCCCATCACGCCCGCCAGTGACATCCTTCATGCCCTGGCCGCCCAGAAGAATCACGGCGTGGTCACGTTCCAGGCCGAGGATGAGATCGCCGCCGTCGGCGCCGCCATCGGCGCCAGTTTCGCCGGCGCCCTGGGCGTCACCGGAACCAGCGGGCCGGGATTAGCGCTCAAAGCCGAAGCCATCGGCCTGGCTGTCATGACCGAACTTCCGCTGGTGGTTGTGGATGTGCAGCGTGGCGGGCCCAGCACCGGCCTGCCCACCAAGACCGAGCAGGCCGATCTCTTCCAGGCGATTCACGGCCGCAACGGCGAATGCCCGGTGGCCGTCATCGCGGCGGCGTCACCGGCCGATTGTTTCAACGCCACCATCGAAGCCTTCACCATCGCCACGCGCTACATGACGCCGGTGCTGCTTCTCACCGACGGCTACATCGCCAACGGCGCCGAGCCGTGGCTGGTCCCCGACGTCAGCCAGCTTCCCCCCATCGTCATCCACCATCCCACGGCATCGCCCGACGGCAAGGTCTTTCACCCCTACGAGCGCAATACCGACGGCGCCCGGCCCTGGGCAATTCCCGGAACCGCCGGACTTGAACACCGCATCGGCGGCCTGGAGAAGCAGGATGTCACTGGCAACGTCAGCTACGATCCGGCCAATCACGAGCGCATGATCCAGCTCCGCAACCGCAAGATCGCTGACATCCAACCGGCCGGCGCCGACCTCATCTGGACCGGCCCGCCCAACGGCGAATTGCTGCTGGTCGGTTGGGGAAGCACGTTCGGCGCCATCAAGGCCGCGACGCTGGAACTGCGCCAGCAGGGCATCAACGCCGCGGCAGCGCAGATTCGCTATCTCAATCCCCTTCCCAAAAACCTGGGCGATTTGCTCCGCCGCTTCAAGCATGTCCTGGTCCCTGAGATGAACCTCGGCCAGTTCCGCAGCATCATTCGCAGCAAATACCTGGTGGATGCCCACGGCCTGAACAAGGTCCGCGGCCAGCCATTTACCATCCGCGAGATTCTGCGCGGCGCACACGCGGTTCTGGACGGCCGGCTCGAAGCCCTCGAATACGATTTCCTGGCCGGCCCCGAGTCGGCCGATGTGATGGCCGGCGGCTAAACCATTTGAAATCTGCAATCCCTCTGATCTGAAATACGACAAGAGCAACACAAACCACACGCCCCCAATACCCATGACCACCACTGCACAAAACCTCGACGTCTTGAATCCCGCGCCCAAGCCGGCCGATTATGCCAGCGACCAGGATATCCGCTGGTGTCCGGGCTGCGGCGATTACTCCATCCTCATGCAGATGAAGAAGGTGCTCGCCAAGCTCGGCGTCGACCGCCGCAAGACCGTCTTCGTCTCCGGCATCGGCTGCTCCAGCCGGTTCCCCTATTATCTCGACACCTACGGATTCCATTCCATCCACGGCCGCGCGCCCACCATCGCCACGGGGATCAAGCTCGCCAACCCGGAGCTGACGGTCTGGGTCGCCACCGGCGATGGCGACGGGCTGTCCATCGGCGGCAACCATTTCCTGCACGCCATCCGCCGCAACGTCGATATCAAGATCGTCATGTTCAACAACCGCATCTACGGCCTGACCAAGGGCCAGTATTCCCCCACCACCGAACAGGGTCACATGACCAAGAGCAGCCCGCTGGGCGCTCCGGATTATCCGGTGCGGCCGATCAGCATCGCCATCGGCGCCGAGGCCACGTTCGTTGCCCGCAGTGTCGATGTCGATGTCAAGCATCTGGAATATGTCCTGGAACGCGCCGCCAAACATTCCGGCACCGCCTTCGTCGAGATCTACCAGAACTGCAACATCTTCAACGATGGCGCTTACGATTACCTCACCGACAAGACCCGCAAGCCCGACACCGCGCTCTATCTCGAACACGGCAAGCCCATGATCTTTGGCAAGAACGGGTCCAGGGGCATCCGCCTGGACGGATGGAACCCGCGCATTGTCGCAACGGCCGACACACCCGCCGCCGATCTGCTCGTTCACGATGAAAAAGCCCTCGAACCCAGCCTCGCCTTCATGCTCAGCCGCATGAGCCACCCCGATTTCCCCGAGCCGATGGGCGTCTTCCGCGACATCGACCGGCCGACCTATTCGACCATCGTCCAATCCCAGATCGAGGAATCAATCAATAAAAGCGGACCGGGCGACCTTCAGGCGCTGGTCACCGGTGAAGATACCTGGACAGTCGATTGATTTCGGCTCGCCGCCGGGTGTGCCCGATTTTCCGGGAGCCTGTCTTTTCCTCCTCCCCTTGTACTGGAGGGG
>CAYQTE010000112.1:0-11063 GCA_964420285.1 uncultured Tepidisphaeraceae bacterium | reverse complement strand
ATTCCTTCACGATCCGCCCGACATCCCGAGCATCAATCTCCGTTCGCATTGGGCGAAGAATTTATTACAAACGCGCGCGGAAGACAAATGCGATCCGTCTTCCCCCTCGCCCTGTACGCAGGGAGAGGGTGGGGTGAGGGTTCTTACCCACCGGCCGCGGATGCGAGTTCTCAATCGCGTGCGTCGTAGTGACCGGGACCTCCAAGTTTTCCGGAGCCGGATCGCGCCGACATTCAAGACGACCCGACCGTTACGTGCTGAAATCGGATTCACGCGAAAATCCTGGATGTCCCCTCATCCGCCCCAACTGTTCAATAAACTTCGTCGTGGGTTCCGACTGTTTCCAGCAGGACAGCCGGCTTGCCGGCGTGTCGGGTGAAAGAGAAAATTATGCGGAGGTCGTAGCCGCCGGAACAGGCCCAGGAATCCCGATACTTGCCTTTGAGCTTGTGGCTCTTGAGCGTACCGGCGTATGGATCGGCCGCCAGAAGGTGTAAAGTCTGGTGCAATTGGTCGGCTATGTCGGGACGCCCGCGCAGCAGCCGCTTGGAATCGCGCACGAACGCGGAGCTGCGCAGGAGCACATGGCTCACGCCAGAATCTCCCGCATCAGTTCGTCTGGAGTGGTCGGCCTGCACCGGCCTTGGCGGTGTTCGCGCCTGGCCGAGCGAATGCTCGCGAATATCCGACGCCGCTGGTCGTCGGCGATGCGCTTGCGGACCACATCGACCAGACTCCGTCGCTCATCGAGCGGCAGGCGGTCGATCATCTCGATCAGGTCGCCAAATCGGACAGGATGCGCGGACATAGGCGGTTCTCCTGTGCTGAGTATACCCCGCTCTGTCTCGGATGCCATCAGATGTTCGAATCTTCCTGCTGGATACGGCGCGGTCCCCCTCGGGAGAATCGCGAGGTCTTCAGCCGCTTGTAAAGCGCGATCGCTTTGATAGAGTACGATTCGAAAAAGCGCATGCCCGAGTGTCAGGGCGGAGTGGACGATGCCAGTTCAAACTCAGCACATTACCGCCGTAGACATTGAGAACGGTCGGATTCGATTACCGCACGCCGCCAAGTCTCTTTTTCCAAATGGGGTCGCTCACGTAGACGTCAGTTTGCTTGGGCACGTTCTTACTAATGTGGCATACGACCCGAGATACGGGCCCGACCGAGAGCGATCTGCCGTGCTGCGCGTGGGTAAAAGCGCATTGGCATCAATCCCGCCGGGCACGGTGCTTGGCGTTACGCGCAACGCGTCAGGCATGATCTGCATCGACCGATAGAAGGTGGCTCCGGTGTATTACCTTTACCAAGCAATCCAGATTGTGCTTTCGGAGCAACCGAGCCCAACCGCGACTACGGACTTTATCAGCGAGGAAATTTGGCGGCGGCATTCATACCGACAATCGAAGCGGGCAAAGAACCCGGGCGGCATGGCGCCCGCGAGCCAGATTCAGGTCCGCGCTTTTCACAAGCCGGAGCTATTCCTAAAGGTCGCACCGCAGACTTTCAAGCTAATCGGACCGAAGACGACCGACGACCGGGGTTAGCCTCGGATTAGGAAAAGTGGACATCCAAGTTTTCCTGAATCGGACCGAGTCGGGTTTCAAAACGGCCCGGACCCTCCGGCTATGAAATCGTGTCGACGCGAAAATCTTGGACGTCCCCTTTTCTCCGACGATGAACGCCCGTGCCCATCATTTTGCCTACTTGATGTACGCCGCGTTGTCGTTGTCCAGTTCCACAATCGTCTCCTTTCCGGCATCGACATGGATCGGAATGATCCATTCAATTCTCAGGGTTGAACTCGCAAACTCGGAGATCAGGTAGTAATCTCCCGGCACAACATCGTCGAGTGAAAACTTGCCATCCACGTTGGTCTTGCAAGACCCGAATGAGCACCCACTTGGCGCACCTCCTAGAATTACTTCCGGCTGGCCTCCGTATTGTGCTTCCAAGTCAAGAGCGAGACGGCGATCAATGACCTTCGTCCCAGAGAGCCTGTCGATAGCCGCTTGGATCGCATGCGCCTTGCCAATGGCATTTGCGGCATCGGCCGCGTACTTGCTGGCCTCATCTCGATTCAGTTCGGCGATACCTGCAAATTCATTTGCGCTTGCCGATTTTCGGAAGTCATCCGCCAGATGGTTACTGAAATCGGCCGCTTCCTCCCATCCGTGCTGTCGCGCCCTTAGAACCCCATTGATGGCAGGAACGGCCGTGGTTTCCTTTTCAACGATGCAGATCGGGAGTCCGCGCAACAGGCTGGATGTTGCATCGTTCTTGACGGTCCATGCAGCTCCGCTCACCTTGCCGCCGCCGACGGCTGCTTGCTTGAGTTGATCGGGCGTAGCGGCATCGATTGTTGCCGCTTTCTCCCGCGCCGCCTCTTCACGCTCGCGCGCTGCTGCGACTGCCGTTGCTTCGCGCTCCCTCGCCGCCGCCTCTGCCGCATCGTCCGCTTCCGCTTTTGCTAGCGCCGCCTGTGCGGACCTAACCCGATCAGCCGCATCGGCCTTAGCTTTCGTCGCGCTTACCACCGCCTGATCCTTGGCCACAAAACCGGCATCGAAGTCGTCGGCAGCCTTATGCGCCTTGTCCACATTCGCGGACGCCACCGCCAAGAGCTTTCCCCTGCATTTATCGGCATCGCTTTGGGCCTTAACCAAAGCCGCAGCGGCATCAACGCGGGCCTGTGCGGCATCAAGCCGAGCCTGCGGCGAATCGGGGTCAGGTTCGCGCACGGATGCTTTTTTTTCGGCAGCGGCGCTCACGGCAGCAAGCAGTGTCTGGAATGTCGCGTCTTTGACTTCACCTTTTCCTGTCACCGTGTCCGCGGATTGAATGGAGGCCAGCTCGGTCGTGGCATCGCCGATGGCGGCAAGCAGTTTCAGGTATGTCGGGTCTTTTTGAAGTCTCACGGTAGCATCGGCCTGCGCCAGCTTTAGTCCACCCGCCGCCGTGTCCAGCGATGCCTGCGCTGCTATCACATTCTTAGTCAATTCCTGCGTGGTGGGCCCTACCCGCGTCGTCGGCGTCGTCGTCGGCTCCGCAGGTCGCGCCACGCGGCCAGCAATACCGGTCATTATCGCGATCGCCACGATCAGGCACGTAGCTCTTTTCATCATCTACCGCCTCTCTGAATTGTGTGACTATTCTATCGCGCTTGGCGTGTCGTGCAACACATTTGGGAAACCCCGATCGGCTCAGGATCGCCCGATTGAATTAGAGCATGACGTGAGCAGGCCACGGAATTTTTCTCTTGCAAAGAACCAGTAGTTCGTGTAAAGTTAGTAACAATGACACGGCAACGGGCAGTGGGAAATCGACACCTGAGAATGGCAGCCCGGGCGGGAAACAGGCCGTTTTCAATTCTCAATTGTGCATTATCCATTGTCACTTGCTCCATGTCCCATCCCCTCGAAATGGGACATGCGTGGGACAGGGCAAAAAACGGCGATTGGAGGCTGGGAGCGGGGATTTTGGCGCGGCCGGGGGTCGAAATCCGGTCGCACCCCCACCCCCCCTGCGGGACATTCGGGGACATGGAAGAGCGGGGGGAGTCGGGGAGAGAGGGAGCGGTTCGACGCGCTCGCCGCAGGCAGGGGGAGCGATGGAGAGCGGGAGCCGGGGAGATGGGCGCGCCTGGGCGGTACGAAACTCGACTCGGGCGCGCCAAGTTCAGACTCTTGCGGGCAAAGTTCGAACTTTTTCGGCATGTTTTGAGCGTTTTTTCGGCACGATTTCCTGGCCGAACCCCGATATTGGGGCAATAACAGAGTGGGAGGCGTGGGGCGAAATGTCGTGTTTTGAACGTAAGCGCAGGCCGGGAATACAGTTGGGTAGAAATCTCACGCGGAGGCGCGGAGGCGCAAAGCAGATGCATGTTGAACACGGACTGCCCAGCGCGAGCTTTGCCCGCAACCCGAACCAAGGCGATCGAGGATTCCTCACGCGGAGGCGCGGCGGTCGCGGAGAAAATATGATTTAACCGCGGATTTCACTGATAAACGCGTAAGGAATGATGCGTTTGGTTTGCTTCTTATCCGTGGCCATCCGTGACCATCCGTGGTCAAATCGTATTTGTTGCCGGGGACAGGAGAAGATGGACTCTTGCGGGCAAAAATCCCCGTCCGCAATCCGGCCGGTGGCTGCCTAGAATGGTCGGAAACGTCTGCTGGCGGCTGGGCCGACTGGGTCTGCGCCGGCGGAGGCTGGCAACGACAAAGGAGCGGTCATGTCCATTCGACCTGTTCATCGGCTGATCCAATCGAAACCCACTCTGGAAGGCGCGGGCGTGCATCTCCGGCGGGCGTTTGGGTTCGGAAATACCAGCGAATTCGACCCGTTCCTGCTGCTGGATGATTTCCGCAACGACATTCCGGCCGACTATCTGGCTGGGTTCCCGTGGCATCCGCACCGTGGCATTGAGACCATCACCTATGTTCTGGCCGGCAGTGTCGAGCATGGCGACAGCATGGGCAATCACGGCGCGATCGAGGCGGGCGACATTCAATGGATGACGGCCGGGCGCGGCATCATCCACCAGGAGATGCCCAAGGGCGACCGGGCCGGGCGGATGCACGGGTTCCAGTTGTGGGCGAATCTACCGGCGTCGCTGAAGATGACCGCGCCGCATTACCAGGAGGTGAAGGCGGGCGAGATCCCGAACCTCACCGACGACGACGGCACGCAGGTGCGCATCATCTGCGGAAGTTTCTGGGGGAAGAAAGGCCCGGTGGACGGCATCGCGGCCGATCCGATGTACCTTGATGTCACCGTGCCGCCGGGCAAGCGCAAGAGCCTGGCGGTCGACACATCGCGCCACGCCTTTGCGTACGTTTTTGCCGGGTCGGGGAAGTTCTGCAATGCATCCGGCCCGCTGGCGGTCCCGACCGAAGGCGTCGGCTGGCTGGACACCAGCCCGCCCGCCGAGGCCGACGACCGATCGCTGGTTCTCTTTGACACCGGCGACGAAGTCGTCGTCCAGGCCGGCGACCAGGGCATTCGCTTTCTCCTTGTATCCGGCCAGCCGCTGAAGGAACCGGTGGCGTGGTACGGCCCGATCGTTATGAACACACAGGAACAACTGCGGCGGGCGTTTGATGAATTGAAGGAAGGCACGTTCCTCAAGCCCGGGGAATCGGACTGAGGTGCGGGATCAACCAAGCCGCCGGGCCAGCATCAGGCGTTCACGGTCACATCCTCCAATGCCCGCGCCTGGCAGAGCAGGATGATGTTGTTCCGGCGGTCGGAGTTGTCCAGGGCTTCCTGGGTCTCCATCTGCACCGAGCCGGAGAGCAGTTGGCATTTGCATGTCCCGCAGATTCCCGAGCGGCACTCGGACTCAACACCAACCTCAAGCTCGTCGGCCAGGTCCAGGATCGGCCGTGCGGGATCGATCCTTGCGGTTTTGTTCGATCGTGAGAAGGTCACGGCGAATGTGGCGCCGTTGGCCGAAGCGGCACTGCCGGTATCGGAACGCCGGGCGCCGAACGATTCGGTATGGATGTGTGATTCGGGCACGGCCAACTGCCGCAGCAGTTCGCGCGTGGACTTGAGCATCTCCGCCGGGCCACACAGGTAGAACGGAATGTCGGTCAGGTTGGGAATCTGGCGGGTGAGAAGATCGGCGCTCAATCTGCCGACCGGACCGGACCAATTGGCGCCGTCGGCTCGCGTGAGCGTGATGGTGGGATGGAAGTTGGGGAACCGTCGCTGCAGCGACTGGATCTCTTCGCGGAAGATGATGTCTTTCTCGGTCTTGCAGCAGAAGATCAGGTAAATCTGGCCGGCCCAGTTCTGATCGGTCAGGTAACGCAAGATGGACATCAGCGGTGTAATGCCGACGCCGCCGGCCAGGAGGGCGATGCTCTCGGCCTCGCTCCCGGTAAAAGTAAACCGCCCGGCCGCGGCGGCGGCGGGAATGATGTCGCCCTCTTTCACCGTGTCGTGCATGTGCCGCGAGAACAGGCCGTTCTCCTCGCGTTTGATCGTGACCTCGCAATAGTCGCGCCGCGCCGGCGAGGAGGCGATCGTGTAGGTGCGCTTGACGGTCTTTCCGCCCACCGGCGGCGAGAACGTCAGGTATTGGCCGGGCAGATGCATGAAGGGAAGCTGGCTGTCATGGGCGGAAACCAGGCGAAAGGTGCGAACCTCGGGGGTTTCCTGGACGATCTTCTGCACGCGCAATTGGCCGGTCCATCGGCCTTGGTCCAGGGGCGTCTGGGCGGAAATGGCTTTGGGGGCAGCGGGCTTGATGGTCCGCGTCGCCAGATAGGCGCCGAGCCGATAGGCCAGGAGAAATCCGATGATGATGCCGAACGCGATGGGCAATCGCGTGTCGGATTTGACCTGCATATAGAAATGCACGACGCCGGCGATCGCCGCGACATACGCCAGCCGGTGCAGCGCCCGCCACCGCGCCGCGCCCATCCGCTTGATCATGGCATTGGTCGAGGTGATGGCCAGCGGCGTCATGGCCAGAAGCCCCAGCGAACCGACGACGAGATACGGCCGTTTGACCATCTCGGAAAGCGTGTCGCGGACGCTGAGTGCGCGGTCGAAGACAAAAAAGATGGAGAAGTGGGCCAGGGCGTGGAAGAATGCCAGCAGCCCCAGCGGGCGGCGAAAGTGGAAGAGCCAGCCCAGGCCGGTGAGCTTGCGCAGCGGCGTGACCAGCAACGTCAGCGAAAGGAAGATCAGCGCGAGCAGGCCGGTGGTGCGGATGGCGTAGTTGATGGGGTTTGCACCGGCATGGCCGTGCCAGACATCCCAGAGCAGAATGGCCGCGGGCACCAGGCTGTTGACGAGCAGGACGAATTTGGCGAAGCGCAGGTCTTTCATGATCCGAGGGCTCCAAGTCAGCCTGTGGCGTGTACATCAGTAGAACTTGCGCAGGTCCATGCCGGCGTAGAGGCTGGCGACCTGTTCCTGGTATCCGTTGAACATGAGCGTTTTGCGACGGCCGCTTTCGCCGATTCGCTGCTCGGTGGCCTGGCTCCAGCGGGGATGATCCACGGTGGGATTGACGTTGGCGTAGAAGCCGTATTCGTTGGGCGCCTCGCCGTTCCACGATGTGGGCGGCTGGTCTTCCACGAGGGCGATCTTGACGATCGACTTGATTCCCTTGAACCCGTATTTCCAGGGCACGACCAGACGCACCGGCGCCCCGTCCTGGGGCGGCAGCGCCCGGCCGTAGATTCCCGATGCCAGGATCGTCAGCGGGTGCATCGCCTCATCCATGCGCAGACCCTCGACATAGGGCCACGACAAGACCTCCACCTGCTGTCCGGGCATCCGCCGGGGATCAAGCAGCGTCTGCATGGCGACGTATTTGGCGCTTCCCAGCGGCTGGACGCGATCCAGCAGCCGCGAGAGCGAATAGCCGACCCACGGAATCACCATCGACCAGGCCTCGACGCAGCGCATGCGGTAAACGCGCTCTTCCGGCGCGGCAATTTTGAGCAGGTCGTCGATGTCGAACACCCGCGGATTGGCCACCAGCCCGCCCACTTCGACTTTCCAGCCGGCCGTCTTGAACCCCGCGGCCGCGTCGGCCACGCCGTCCTTGTTCGTCGAGAACTCGTAGAAGTTGTTGTAGTGCGTGATGTCCTCAAGAGAGGTCTTGGCTTCATCAACGCTGAACCCCGAATCGGCCGGCGCGGTGCTTGGGGCCACGGCGATCTCGGCCGTGGTTACCGCCGTTGTCGACGGCGCGTTGAACTGACGATAGACCAAGCCCGTGGCGACGGCCGACGCCGCCACGACCCCGGCCTTCATGAACGTGCGCCGGTTGAGGTAAAGGTTTTCGGGCGTGATTTCGTTGTCGGGGGGGTTGGATGGGGTCTTCATGACATCTCTCCTTCTTTGCGACCATGCGGCGGGTTATTTCGGGTCCGGAGTCGCCCGCGCAACGAAGATCGCCCGGAACGCGCTCCAGTACGACCGAATCAGATAGACTTCCAGCACGGCCACGATCGCGCCCGGTACGATGCCGGAGAGGTTCAGAAAAATATGGAAGCCAATGATGTTGACAATGACCGGCGCAATCAGCACCAGCGCCAGCGGCACGAACCGATTCACCAGAAGCAATACGCCGACCACCAACTGCGTCCCCATGATCAGCGGCAGCATGTATCCCGTTCTGAGCAGCGCGCCCATGTAGTCCGCGACCTGGTTTGGCAGCGTCGCCGGCTGCGGTATGAAATGCAGGAAGCCGTTGAGCCCGAACACGAAGAACACCAGCCCCATCAAAACTCTGGCCGTCGCGGGAAAGTAGCGCGCGGTGGATTTCGTGCCACCGCGGCCCGCGTCGGCCATACCGGCTGTCGTGTTGTTGAATGTGGTCATGCCTGCTCTCCTGTCTATGCACCATCAAGGCGATGGCACTGTCGGTTGACACTCTGCTGCCGGCGTCGATGTCCGTGCAGCGGTCGTTTCTTGGATTGATTGTAGGCCGCCTATTTGGCGGGTTGCAGTTTGAAGACCGTGATCTCCGGCCGGCACCAGTGTCGGGTGCGCTGGCCGTAGCTCAGGCCGCGATTGACGTAGAGGTGCCGATCGCCGATCGCATAATAGCCGTGCGTGAAGGGCCGTCGGCGGTGAGGATAGAACGTCTGGCCAAAACGGGTGGTGGCAAGCTGCCGGCCATGGGTGTGGCCGCTGAGCATCCATTGCCAGGGGTAGTCGAGCAGTTCGCGGGCGTTGACGGGATTGTGGTTGAGGCAGATGGTCGGCACACCGGCCGGGGCTTGGGCGAAGGCGACATCGGCGTCGAGATGGCCGGACCATTCATCATCGAGGCCGACAATGGTGAACGCAGGCTTGGCGGCGGCGGCGCGTTTGGCGCCCAGGGCGATGGTGGCGGTTTTGGCGTCGATGGTGCGATGTTGATTGCGCAATACGATCAGTCCGCGGGCCTCCAGGCATTTCTGCAAATGATCGGCCCGCCGCTCCCCTTCGCTGATGATGCGCTTGCCGTACATGCCATAATCATGATTCCCCAGCGTGCAGATCACGCCCAATGGCGCGTGCAGATGCGACAGCACCGCCGCCGCCCGCGCGCCGTAGCGATATCCGCCGGTGATCAGATCGCCGGTGATGACGATCATGTGCGGCCGGAGATCGTTCACCCAGCGGATGTAGTGCGAGAGATACCTCGGCCAGACAACCGGGCTGACGTGCAGGTCGGACATCTGGACGATTTTCAACCCGGCCAGCCGCGGATCCAGACCCACCAGCGGCATGTCGCGGCGATGAATCTCGACCCAGCGACGGTTCACCGGCAGGCCGTGCATCCCCGTCAAACCCAGCCGCGACATCCCTTCCCAGATCGCCCGCCGCCAGCCGCCCTGCCGCTTCCATTCCGGCCGGCTGAGAAACTCGATAAGCGTGTCAACGGGCATGGCAGTGCGTGCGGGCTTGGGGTCACCAGATACAACGGACCCATCTTACTCGATCATGGCCAGCGCCGCCGCCATTTCCTGATGGGCGTGGGAATTGCCGACCTGCACGGCCGCAGCAATGCCGTCTCGATACGCCTGCTTCGCCGCGGCGATGTCGCCGGCGGCTTCCAGGGCCTGCGCCTTCTGCTGCCAGGCCGGGCAATAACCGGGATCGACGGCAATGGCCTTGTCGAAATACTGGACGGCCCGCGGCGTGTCGTTCTTCTTGCGATATTCCAGAGCCATCGCATAGAGCAAAAACGCATCGCGCGGTTTCTTCTCCAGCATGGCCGAAAGTGTCGTCAGGCGATCCACGGGCGGTTGGTTTGGCATGGACGCTCCTGAAACTACGCGGCGCCTTTGCCTCGCGGCTGGGCCTGCATCTGCATGGAATCGGCCACCGCCTTGTTGGTCACGCGGCCTCGCATCATGTTAATCCCCTCGCCAAATCCGGGATCCTCCGCGGCCGCCTTCTCGTAACCCTGGCCGGCAATGCGCAAAGCGTACGGAAGCGTGGCGTTGCACAGTGCGATGGTGCTGGTCCGGCCGACCGCGCCGGGAATGTTGGTCACACAATAATGGACGATGCCCTCAACGACGAAGGTGGGATTCTGGTGTGTCGTCGGACGGCTGGTCTCGACGCAGCCGCCCTGATCGATCGCCACGTCCACGATCACGCTGCCGGTCTTCATGCGGGCCAAGTCAGCCCTGCAAAGCAGGCGGGGCGCCTTGGCGCCGGGATTGAGCACGGCGCCGACCACCAGATCGGCATCGGCGACCTCATCGCGAATCGTGTGTGGATCGCTGAAGATCATCGACACATTGGCCGGCATGATGTCCGCCAGGTAACGCAGCCGGTCCAGATTCACATCCATGAGAACCACGCGCGCGCCCAAACCCGCGGCCACCTTGGCGGCGTTGGTGCCGACGGTCCCGCCGCCGAGAACCACCACCTTGGCCGGCGGCACACCCGGCACGCCGCCGAGCAGGATGCCCCGGCCCATCATCGGTTTTTCGAGGTATTTCGCGCCTTCCTGGATGCTCATCTTACCGGCGATTTCGCTCATCGGAGTCAGGCACGGCAAGCCGCCACGCCTGTCGCGGATCGTCTCGTACGCGATGGCCACGATCTCCGATTCCAGGCACGCCTGCGACAATTCCGGTGCCGCCGCAAAATGGAAATATGTGAACACGATCAGCCCCGGCCGGAAAAGACGTATTTCCGTCGGCTGCGGCTCCTTGACCTTGACGATCATATCGGCGCTGGCGAAGGCCTGTTCGTGGTTGGGCACGATGGTCGCGCCGACGGCCGTGTACGCCGCATCCGGAAACCCGCTGGCCACGCCCGCCTGCGTCTCGATAACTACATGGTGCCCCGCCTTGACGAGAATATCGGCCCCGACCGGCATCATTCCCACGCGATATTCGTCGGCCTTGATCTCTTTCGGTACCGCTATACGCATCTGACAGACTCCTTGTTACGCCCATCGTAGGCGCGCCGTCCCATAATCGACGGCACAGTGTACTGGACGACCGCCCCGCGGCGACAGGCCGCAAATAAAATCTGTCAACGCCAAATAGAAATGTCCGGTATTTCAGCCCGATAGAAATGTCCGCCTC
>CAYQTE010000111.1:0-11087 GCA_964420285.1 uncultured Tepidisphaeraceae bacterium | reverse complement strand
CAAGTCACGCAATTTATTGCATTAAAATATTGTATTTATGAGACACTACACTAGGACTCGATCCAAGAAAGGCAAAGAAAAGAAAAAATTCAGGTGCGGCCGCTCTTCGCGCAACCCATCGGGGGTTCAAGATGAAAGCCATGACGCACCACGGACCTCCCTTCCCTTGTTGTTCCGCCGACCCCAACCCCGATCCTCAAGCGACGTACTCTATTTGTTGATAATTACTTGACGACGTATTATCGATAAATAGAATACAGTCATGGCCAGACGGCTTGGACCCCTCGAAATGCGGTTCTTCGCCTACTCCCAGTTGCGCCGAATGCAAACGGTCCGTCTGGGGGATTTGGCCGGCCCGTTGCGCCTCAGCGATTCACAGGAACGCCGCTTGCTCAGCCACCTGGCCAGGAAGGGCCTGATCGTCCGGGTCATCCGCGGCCTCTACCTTGTACCGTCCCGCCTGCCGCTAGCCGGTGTCTGGACCCCGGACGATGCCCTCGCCATCACCACGCTCATGCAGTCCGCCCTCCAGCCTATCGCCACCAAAGCAACGGGCAAAACGGGCCAAAGCGGCGCGGGACGCTACCAGATTTGCGGACCCAACGCATTCAACCGCTACGGCTTTGATGACCAGGTGCCCGCCCGAACCTACCTGTACAATGACCGATTCTCTGGCGACCGGCAGATCGGAAGCATCTGCCTGACCTTGATCAAGGTGGCCAGGCCACGACTGGGAAGCGCAGAGGAAGTCGCGGCCGGCGATGGGCTGAGACTGGTTTACTCGTCCCGCGTCCGCACGCTCGTCGATGCTGTCTACGACTGGTCTCGTTTCGATTCGCTACCGCGCGGCTACGAATGGATTAGGCGGGAATTGGCCGCACGGCGCATCCGCGTGGAGGATCTAGTGCGCGACACATTGCGCTTTGGCAACCAGGGCACGATACGTCGCGTGGGATTCCTGCTGGAACAGGAGAAAATCGCCGAACCCTTGTTGCGCCGGCTCCAAAAGGCCCTTGCTCCCTCCTCCAGCCTGATCCCGTGGATTCCCAACGCCCCCAAACGCGGCAAATCGAGCACGCGATGGGGTATCCTGGACAACCGGATCGGACGAAGTCCATGAGCACCCGCCATCTTCAAGGAATCCGGGTACACGAGGACGTGGACTTGTTTCGTGAAGCGGTCAGCTACACGGCCGCCGAAACCGGCTTCATCGCCCGACTGATCGAGAAAGACTACTTCTGCACGCTGCTGCTCCAGCACACCGCGACCGTCGCCAACGCCGTGTTCAAGGGCGGCACGTGTCTCGCCAAGGTGCATGCCGATTTCTACCGGCTCAGCGAGGATTTGGACTTTGCTGTGTCAGTGCCCACCGATGCAAATCGCCGCGTCCATCGGAAGCTCGCGGAACCGCTTCGCCGTGCGGTCGAGGCCCTTCCGGCGCCCTTTCGCCTGACGGTACCCATGGAGGGCCACAGCAACTCCACGCAATATAGAGGGGTCGTGACCTATCCGTCGCTTTTGGATGGCCATGACGAACCCATTTTCCTGGAATTGAGCCTGCGTGAGCCCCTATTGACGCCGGCGGCGCAAGCGGGGGCGCGCACGCTTTTGCGCGACCCTGTCGCCGCCGGGCCCATGGTTCCGGCCGTGACGGTGTCCTGCATTGGTCGGGAGGAGGCGTTCGCCGAGAAGTTCCGTGCGGCCCTCTCACGCCGCGAGGTGGCCATTCGCGACTTCTTCGACTTGGACTACGCCGTCCAAAAGCTTCGATTGCCGACGTCCGACGCAACGCTGGTTGAGATGGTGCGGCGGAAGCTGGCGATTCCGGGCAATGACCCGGTGAACGTCAGCACCAGTCGCCTCATGCAGCTACGCGGCCAACTCGACACCCGCCTTCGGCCTGTCCTCCGCGCAAAGGACTTCGCCACCTTTGACCTTGACCGGGCATTCGATATTGCCGTGGCGATGGCCAAAGCCGTTGCCATTGGCCCGACCGGGCAGACTGCAGCTACGGCGTGATAACCGGCCGGGTTACCTGACACCGACCACACCACCGGCGCCGAGGTCTCATAGCGAACACGTTAGGCGGCAGCGCCGCATTCACGTTACTTCCCCGTGATCGGATAATCCTTCCAGAGCCACTCCAGGGCCGTGGGATACAGTTCCGAGATCGTCGGCCGGTCGGTGTGGCCGGCGTTGCGGGCGAAGACGAACTTGTAGTGATACCCCTTGTCGGCGAGCACCTTGGCCATGGTTTCGTTGGCCGCCACCCAGTCGTGCATGCCGCCGCCGCTGCCGTTGTCGCGGTCGCCGCACTCGATAAAAATGCGCAGCGGCTTGGGCGGACTGTTGGGAATCAGCGTCTCGGGCAGACCATAGGCGCCGTGCGGAAACTTCGGATCCATTGGCGATTGCTGGTTCACGAAAGTGCCGGAGAACGTCAAAACGCGGTGATAGCGCTCGGGATGAAACCATGCCATGATCATTCCGGCGGCGGCGCCGGAACTGGTGCCCATGGTCCCGCGCCCGTCGGGATCAGTCGTGAGCTTCACATGGGCGGTCTTCTCAACCAGGGGCAGGACTTCCGTTTCGACAAAGTCGCTGTACCGCCCGGACATGGTGTCATATTCCAATCCGCGTTCGCTGCCGGGCCCATCCCCGCCGCCGGCTGGGATGGCGACGACGACCATCACCGGCACCTTCTTTAGAGGGATCAGGTGATCGAGCACGCTGAACGCCCGGCCGTCGCCGTCGCTGGTCACCATGAACGGCGCGGCGGTGCCGGGGACGTATTGCTTGGGCACATACACCGACACGGTGCGTGTCCAGGGCGCGGGACGGGCGGTAATGCCGGCCGGATCGTCCGCTCCGGCACGAGCAACGCCGGGATAGAGCTTGCTGTCGGTTGAGCGCATCGTGAATTTGAAGATGTCACCCTTGAGCGCGGGGTCGGTGACGGGGCTCATTTCCGGCGCGGCTTTGTGGGTCGGCCCGATGATGAAATTGCCATCGGCGTCAACCGGCGGAACGGTACCATCTGGCAATTCGGTGGCCTTGACATATCCCGGCGCCAGCGGATCGCGCGTGGGAGTGGGACCGCGGCCGCCGGCGCGTCCGGCCGCGGCCGGAGCGGTGGTGGCCGGAGCGGTCGCCGGTTGGGCCATGGCCGCACTGGTGGAAATCAGGATCAATGCCGCGACGAATGATTTGGTGTTCATGCCAATCCGCAGGTTAGACTCCTCCGCAAGAGCACGATCCGTTATCGTGCCGCCGCCTCACACTATAGGCGCGACACCCGCTTGTGGGTCTACCAGTGTCAAAAGTGCGTGCATTGACGGCGGTCTCTTGCGCGCCGGCGAAAGACCGGGGGCCGACATATCTCCTGGAAAACAATCGACCAGCCGGAATGCCACGGACTCGGTCACGCCGCCGTGACATTCCCCGGCGGAATCACGCCGCTTTCGATGATGTAGTTGTCGCTGGGGCCGTAGATCAGGCTGTCGTTGGTGGCCGCACCCGCAAAGAGCTGATCGGCCGTTCCGTTCACTGCATAGAAGGTGTTGTTTCCCTGGCCGCCATACATCTGGTTAGTCCCAGCGCCGCCGTTGAGGGAATCATCACCGAGTCCGCCGCGGAGGGTGTCATTACCGAGGCTGCCGAACAGCGTGTCGTTGCCCTTTCCGCCGGCAAGAACGTCGTCGCCCGCTCCACCCTTGATCGAGTCGTCGCCGGGACCGCCGGCGATGGAGTCATTGCCCGCTCCGCCGCCGAGCGTATCGTTGCCGGGTCCGCCCATGATCGTGTCATCGCCCGGTCCGCCCTGGACGCTGACGCCCAGGCTTGCGGGCATATTCGATTCAACGGTGATTGAGTCGTTACCGGCGTTTCCGTTGACGGTGATGGAGGTGATGCTGGAAAGGGCAAAGGGATCAGACGCGGTGCCGTTGAGCGTCGCAGTCACGTTGGTGCCGTCGGACGTAAGTGTGATGATATCGTCGCCGGCGGTGCCATTGATGGTGAGAGCGCCGTCGGAAATGGATGCAAAGTCCGCGGCAGTTTGAACGTTGAACGTCACGGAGTACGTGTTGTTGTTGACGTTGGTTTCGTTAGCCGTATCGCCCACGTCGATGTTCATCGACAGGGTGTGGGAACCGGCCGACAGTGTGCCCAGGTCCACCGGAATCCGTTGAAGAAAGGAATTGACCGCCAGCGACGCGGTGACATTCGATGTGGCCACGGTCGTGCCGTCCAACACATACGTCGTCGTATATGCAGTCGAAGTCGCGACCTCCCCCCAATTGATCGTGGCGGCGGTGAAATAGACATCCTGGGCAGTCGTGATGGAGGTCGAGGCGATGGTGGAGCCGGATGTCGTGGAAACCACCAGCGGCGCCGACCATCCCGGCGGCTGATAGGGTTGTAAGTCGGGAAGCAGTCCGCCCTGAACACCGGGGGCGAGCGAATAGCCAAGGACATCCAGCAGAGTCAGTTCGATCCCCAAATTGGGGGTTGCATCTGGCGCCGTCGTGGCGTCTTGCACCTGTGCCGTACGGGTGCCGGGGTTGTACCAGTCGCAGAAGTCATCGCCGGCAATCTGGTTAAATTGTTCCAGCAGCGTATGACCGCCGTCCACAGAGAAATAGGCGGCGGCGACGGCCGATGTATTGAAACTGCGCCCGCCCGTCGCGTCGTAGCGGAAGAGATCCTCCGCAGCGATGTAGGTTGTGGGAACGCTCGAACCATTAGCGCTGCCGTTGAGTGCCGATTCGACGCCCAGGACTTCATCAATCTCGTGATACACGCTGCCAAGGAGATCGTATTTGAGCGGGTCGATGCTGGTGCGGGTGAGATTGAACTTCGGCATATTCAGCAGGACAACGCCGTCGATGCCATCGGTCGGCATGGCATTGGAAAAACCCAAAGCGCGGGCATTGGCGGTGGTCAGGACGACTTCGGAAGCGCTGTTGTCCGGATTGTCCGCCCCGGCTGGCACGCTGACCAGTGAGGACGTGTCATCGGCGCTGGTCGCGCTGGCAACCAGAGCATTGCGAAAGAGGGTATATGAAACCTGGTACGAAGCCTTGGAGCTTCCCGAAAGTGTGACCGCGGTCGATTCCTCAAACTCGATCTTGACGGTAATTGGCGTCGTGAAGTCCTGCTCGAAGTTCTGAATGGCGGTGTTGATCGTGGCTTGAATCGCCGCGGCATTGGGGTCGCCGGTGATCGAACTGTCAAAGACGGGGATGATTACCAGGCCCGAGAGCAACGTTCGCGGCTCAAGCGGTTCGACGAGCGGCGCAACGGCCCATCCGATGCAACCGCGTCCCTCGCGTCGGCGGCGAACAATCCCGGTCCGAAGCGCCGGCGCGTGCCATGATCCATCCGTCCAAAACACCACGCTCCTCCCTTGAGAGAAATTCATGCTCCTGCCTTTCTTGAGACCTGACGCCGCCAAAAGGCAGCGCCGACTACAACTTGTTTGCGGTGATTCTAGGCGCCAACGGTCAGGGGCTTCCATCGGCTTGTGTCTGGCTCGTTCCGAAGTCGAACTGCGCGCAAAAGCCGACCAGGGCGGCGGCTCGTGCGGTTGTCCCCAACCGCAGGCGCCGGGTTGCGACGCTCTATCATGCCTGGGAGAAAGGAACAGTCAGGCCGGCGTTATATTCCCCGGCGGGATTGTGCCGCTTTCGATGATGTAGTTGTCGCTTGAGCCATAGATGAGGCTGTCGTTTGTCGCCGCACCGGCGAAAATCTGGTCGGCCGTTCCGTTCACGCAGTAGAAGGTGTTGTTGCCCTGACCGCCGTAGAGTTGGTTGGTTCCCGCGCCGCCATTGAGCGAATCGTCGCCGAGTCCGCCGCGCAGGATATCGTTGCCGAGACTGCCGAACAGCGTGTCGTTTCCCTTGCCGCCGCACAGCGTGTCATCGCCGGCCCCGCCCTTGATCGAGTCGTCGCCCTGATCGCCGGAGATGGAGTCGCTGCCCTGACCGCCGCAGAGGGTGTCGTTACCGCTGCCGCCGGTGATGGTGTCGTCGCCGGGTCCGCCCTGGATGCTGACGCCGAGGGTTACACTGGCATCGACGGTGATGGAGTCGTTGCCGCTACTGCCCTGGATGTTGATCTGCGTGACCGGCGAGGCGGTGAAGGTCTCGGGGGTAAGCCCGTTTTCCGTGACGGTATAAGTGCCGCTGGCCAGAGAAAGGCCGATTGTTGAAGGGGCGCTCAGGGAGGTGACGTTGAGAACGCCGTTGGTCAGCGTGGCGAACGAAGCGCTCAGCAGCACGCTGATTTGAGAACTGCTGGCGACCACCACGTCGCTCAGGCCGGTGCCGGCGAGGTCGCCGGCGGCGACGTCGTTGCCGCCGCCGGTCGTGATGGTTGTGCCAGTGCGGAAAGTTCCGTCGCCGTTGCCCAGCAGGATGGTGGCGTCCGCGCTACTTCCGGGGCTGAGCAGGCAGACGATGTCCTGCTCGGAATCCGAAACGAACTGGCCCAGGCGCACGGTAAGCGGCCCGCCGCCGTTGGCTGAGCCGGCCACCGGGCTTTCGACCGCTGTGCCGAAGATCCCGTCGCCCTGGTTGGCGAGGAAACTGACTTGCCCGCTGGTGCCGTCGGCGGTGACCAGACCAATGGTTCCGCTGGCGTCGAACCTGCCCGCCACGATCGATGTCGGCGTCGTGCCGGCGCCAGTGGAGTAGGTTACGGGCCTCTGGAACGTGCCGTCGCCGTTGCCGAGGTAGACCGACACGGAACCGGCCGCCTGTTCCGAGACCGCAAAGTCTTCCTGGCCATTGCCAAAATCGCCAACTGCGACCGATGAGACCGAGCCGAGAGGCGTACTGAAAAAGGTCTGCGAGGCAAGGTGGCCGGTTCCGTCGGTGATGGTCAGGCAGACGTTGTTGACGTGGGACGCACTGTTGCTCGCCGAGATGATGTCGAGCGGGCCGCCGGTCACGAAGTTGCCGACGGCGATCGCGCTGTTGGATTGCAACGCCGGAATGTTGATGGCGGACTGGAAGGTTCCGTCGCCGTTGCCCAGCAGGATGCTGACGTCGCCGGCAGCGCTGCCGGCGCCGGTGGTTCCGGCCACGATGTCGAGGTGCCCGCTGCCGGTGAACTGGCCGGTGGCCAGCGACAGCGGCTCGCCGGCGACTGGATAGCTGTTGACCGGCGTCTGGAACAACCCGTCGCCCTTGCTGAGCAGGACGCTGATGCTGTCGTTTTGGTTGGCCACGCAGACGTCATCTTTGCTGTTGCCAGTGAAGTCGGCGCAGTCCACCTGCACCGGCGCCATGTTGTTGGCCGCAGCCGGGGTATTAACGGGAGTTCCCAGCACAACGCCGCCGACGCCGGACAAATAGGCTCGGGATTCCAGCGTTTCGACCAGTTGAAATGCGGCGGCGCGAACGCGGTGATTCACACGATGCGTCTGGGCGATCATGTTCAATTCCTTCGTTTCCACGGACCAGGCCCACGAGCGGTTGCGCAACACGGCCGAAACAGTAATAGCGACAATTGGCAAGTGACATGCCTTCACAAGCCGGACCCGTTACTTCAGCATCCCCACTTTTCTTGCATAGGGGAACACGCCGCCGGCTTCGATGATGGGCAGCACGTCCCCCAGCGGCCGCAGGGCGTGGCGGGAGTTACCGCGGGTGCGGTTGACCAGTTCATGGCGATCGAGATGCACTTCCAGATCGTCGCCGGTGTGGATTTTTTCGACCAGGCGCTCGACGGATTCCAGCGGGACCAGATAGCCGCCGTTGACGCTGTTGCGGAAAAAAATGCGGGCGTAAAACTCGGCGATGACACAGGTGACGCCGGCTTCGGCCAGGGCCAGCGGGGCGTGCTCGCGGCTGGAGCCGCAGCCAAAGTTCTTGCCGCCGATCACGATCTGAAACGGACTCTTGTACTGATTCTCCGCAACGAAGCGCGTGTGCCCGCCGGGCAGGCCCATCTGGCCGTCCGGCACGCTGCTCATGGCGTACATGCCGAACAGTTTTCGTTCCTCCGGCCGGCCGGGATCGAACTTGAGATATTGGGCGGGGATGATCTGGTCGGTATCGACATTATCGCCCAGCACGTAGGCTTTCCCGCTGATGATCTGCTGCATGAACGACCTTTCTCTGTGGCGGGGTTCATCATATTCGCGCGGGGCGGAAAGTACAGACCGGTCAATCGCTTCCGGCCGGCAGGAGTTTCCCCGTCTTCTTGAGCCGCTGAAATGTCGCGCGTCGCAGGCGGAAATAGGGGGCCGTCACGGCGCGATGCACGCGGACGATCCACGTTCGCCGCTGGAGCATGTCCCGATCGGCCGCCGTCAGCGATGCCGGACACAATCGCCGCTTGTGCTTGGCGATGTGGTAGGTGTCGATGGCTTGCAGGCGGCGGATCAGCCATTGCCAGAGAAAGCCGGGAACCGCCTGGGCGTCCAGGCTGATCTGGAAGTCGATCAGATGCGGCCGGCCGTCGTCGCCGACGAGAATGTTCGTCGACTTTTCCGAATCGATGTACGCGATTCCCCGGCCGTGGACCTGTTCCATCAAGCGGCTCAGATCGTCGAAGAACGGGGCGCCCAGTCTCTGGAAGTCGCGCAGCGGCTGGCCGGGAACGAAGTCGTGCACGAAGCCGGTATCCCCGACGCGCCCCAGCAGTCGCGGCACGTTGTGTACATCGGCCAGCCGTGCAAAGAATGCCATTTCGCGACGGCAAAGCCACCGGCCGACCGGGCGGAACGGAATCGCCGCGAACTCGATGGTCCGTCCGACCTTCAGAACGACGCGCCGGCCGGAGGCGTCGGTATAAAAGCCTGTCGCCGCCCAGAAATCGTGCTTGACGGTGCAATCGAGCCGATAGCGGACACCGTTCAGATCGAATTGCGGCGGCAGATCGTCGCGGCCCAGGGCGCGCAGCGACCAGGCTGGCGGGGGCATGTGCCTCGGCCGATGTGTCGCCGAACCGTCCCGTGGGTCTTTCACGTCAGCGGATTATAATATGTTTTGGGGCCCAGCGGGATTGGCAATTGTCGGCCGTGATTTACGGCTCTTTACGGGCCTCTCCCGCAGTCGGTTGGCCGGCCCGGGGCCGGCGCGCCTGGCCGTCGATCGCCCCAGCCTCTCGATTGCCGGACCGTTTCTTCTCTTTTCGCCAGTTCTCTCTATACTCTGAGCACACCGGCCACGTCGAAGAGTGCCGGATTTTTCTTGAGGAGCATTTTCGATGTCCTATTCCACAGGCGATATTCGCAACGTACTGATCGCGGGCCACGGCGGAGCGGGCAAGACCACTCTCACCGATGCCCTTCTCCTGGCCGCCGGCGCCGTCAACCGCGCCGCTTCCGTCACCGACGGGTCCAGCTTCAGCGATTTTGAAAAGGAG
Source organism: uncultured Tepidisphaeraceae bacterium (assembly GCA_964420285.1). GTDB lineage: Bacteria > Planctomycetota > Phycisphaerae > Tepidisphaerales > Tepidisphaeraceae > CAYQTE01. The sequence continues at coordinate 1,709 of CAYQTE010000111.1, read as the reverse complement.
GAGAAGGAGCACGGCCATTCGATCTACGCCCACCTCCTTCACGCCGATCACAAGGGCACGCACATCAATATCATCGATACGCCTGGTTCGCCCGATCTGGTCGGCCAGACGATCGGCTGCCTGGCCGCCGTCGAAACCGTCGCCATGGTCATCAACGCCGTCAGCGGCATCGAAGTCGTCACCCGCCGCGTTATGGAGATGGCCCGCGAATTGAACCTGCCCCGCGCCATCATCATCAACAAGATCGACGTCCCCGACATCGATCTGCCCAGGCTGCTTGCCCAGATCCGCGAGACGTTCGGCACGCAATGCCTGCCGATCAATCTCCCCGCCGACGGCGGCAAGCGCGTCGTCGAATGTCTCCTGAACAACACCGGCGACAGCGACCTGGGTCCGGTCATCGACGCTCACAAGAACATCCTCGAACAGATCGTCGAGCTGGATGAAGGGCTCATGGAGAAATACCTCGGCGGCGAGGAGCCGGATTTCAAGGCCCTTCACGCCCCGTTTGAAATGGCCATGGGCCAGGGCCACGTCATTCCCATCCTCTTCACCAACGCCAAGGGCAATGTCGGCGTCATGGAACTGCTCGATGCCATCGAACGCCATTTCCCCAGCCCGCTGGAAGGCAACATCCGGCCGTTCCTCACCGGCGAGGGCGCCGATGAGAAGCCGTTCAATTATGTGGAGGACCCCACCAAGCCGCTGCTGGCGCACGTGTTCAAAGTCACCACCGACCCGTTCGTCGGCAAACTGGCCCTGTTCCGCGTTCACCAGGGAACCGCCACGGGCGCCGCGCAGATTTTCATCGGCCACAACAAGAAGCCGATCAAGCTCGGCCATATCTTCAGCGTCCAGGGCAAGGACCACGCCGAGGCCCAGCAACTGGTCGCCGGCGATATCGGCGCTGTCGCCAAGATCGACACCATCCATCATGGCGATGTCCTGCACGACGATCACAATCTGGACACCGTACACATGCGCCCGCTGGCGTATCCCACGCCGATGTACGGCCTGGCCGTCACTCCCAAGGCCCGCGGCGATGAAGCGAAAATGAGCACTGCACTGGGACGCCTGGCCGAGGAGGATCCCACCTTCCGATGGACCACCGATACCCAGACACACGAAGTCGTCATTAGCGGCCTGGGCGAACTGCACCTGCGCCTCATGCTGGAAAAACTCTCCAAACGTGGACTCAGCGTTGATACCAAACCGCCCAAGATCGCCTACCGCGAGACCATCTCGGTCGGGGCCGACGGCCATCATCGCCACAAGAAACAATCCGGCGGGGCAGGCCAGTTCGGCGAGGTCTTCCTCCGTATCGAGCCCCTGGAACGCGGCAAGGGATTCGAATTCGCTGACGAAACCTTTGGCGGATCGATTCCCGGCCAGTTCAAGCCGGCCGTCGAAAAGGGCGTCCGGGATCTTCTCGAACAAGGCCCCATCGCCGGCTATCCCGTGCAGGACGTCCGCGTCGCGATGACCGATGGCAAGAGCCACCCGGTCGACTCGAAGGAAGTGGCCTTCCGCACCGCTGGCAAGTACGCCTTCAAGGACGCCATCCTCAAGGCCCGGCCCGTCCTGCTCGAGCCGATCGTCAACATGGAAGTCATCGTCCCCGAGGACAAGATGGGCACGATCACCGGCGACCTCTCCGGCAAACGCGGCCGCATCCAGGGCACCGAAGTCATCCCCGGCGGCATGGCCCA
>CAYQTE010000110.1:0-11126 GCA_964420285.1 uncultured Tepidisphaeraceae bacterium | reverse complement strand
CATTGTCGGCTTTCGAGGAGGAGACCTTGTGGGTCGGGAGTTGCGGCAAAGAGCAACGCGACCAGCAGATTGTCATGCGCGCCGACGCATTTCGGATCGATGGCCAGTGCCTGCCGACAGGAGGCGATGGCCTGGTCGATTTGCCCGGCGGTCTTGCGGGCGTTGCCGAGGTTGGAGTGGGCTTCGACCAGCCGGGGCTTGATATCCAGCGCCCGCGTGAAGCAGTCGATGGCTTGATCGAGCTGGCCAAGATCGCTCAGCAGGTTGCCGAGATTGTTAAGTGCCTGGAAGGAATTGGGATCAAGGGCAATCGCCCGCTGATAGGAGGCGACGGCCTGATCGAGCCTGCCGGCGGTCCTTAGCGCGATGGCGAGGTTGTAATGGGCATCGACAAAGCCGCCGTCCAGCGCGATCGCCCGTTTGTAGCAGTCGATGGCCTGATCGAGCCGGCCCTTTTCCTGCAACGTGTGACCGAGGTTGTAGTGAGCTTCAACCAGCCGCGGATTGATCGTCGCAGCCCGATGGTAACAGTCGATAGCCGGATCGAGTTGACCCAGGCTGCGCAGGAAACTGCCCAGATCACAGTGATAATCGGGATTGGCCGGAGCCAAGGAAATGGCTTTGCGAATCAGTTGCACGGCCAGGTCGTATTGTCCGGCCTGGGCTTTTATGACAGCCAGCAGATGCATCGCGTCGGCATTGTCAGGCTGCGCCGCCAGCACGTGACAATAGATCGACTCGGCCCTGGCAAGCTGCCCGGCGCGAAAGTGCTGCGACGCGAGGTTCATCGCCTGTTCGATCGTGACTTGCGTCATGTGCGGCATCGTACTATCAGACGGCGGCGCGGACTATTTCCCGGCTTGCGCCGCGCACCACGTTCGCCACATCGTTCGGAAAGCGGCCTCGATATCGCGCGCGAATCGCCGGGCGTCCATCAGCGGCGAATCTTGCAGACGCCCTCGAAGCGTCGAGCGCAAAGCGGTCAGCCGCGGCAGATCGGCGGCCAGATCGACGGCGATCTGTACATAGTGCTCGCCCGTCCGCGCTATCAATTCGGCAAGGCCCAGGTTGGTCAGCTGGCTGACGCCGGCCCGGCCGACGACGGTCTGGCCGGCGAGCGTGATGACGGGAACACCCATCCAATAAGCGTCAAGACTTGTCGTGTGGCCGTTGTACGGAAAAGTATCCAAAGCGATATCGATGCGATGATACAGATGAAGATAATCGGCACGGGATTGTCGCGGCGGAAACTCGATCCGATCGGCGGAGACGCCTTGGCGGGCAAGCTGATCGAGCACCCGCTGGCGCGAACTTCCCCGCGGCGCCAGGAGCATCAGACGCGAGCCGGACACGGCCGTGAGCACTCTGGCCCACAGCGAAATTGCGGCGTCGTTAACCTTGCAGAAGTTGTTCAGGCAGCCGAAGGTGACAAATCCGTTCTCGACCGACGGCGGCGCGTTCACCGCGATATCGGGACAGAGCGGATCGAAACACCAGAATGTTTGCGGCAAACGCACCGACCGCTCCGCGTAGACCGCATCATCGAGGTCGGGAGGGTCGAGGTAGGGATCAGTGAGTCGATAGTCGATTGTCTCCAGGCCGGTCGTGCCGGGATAGCCGGCCCAGGTGACAAGCACCGGAGCGGGCTTGCGGGCGAAGACGAGCAAGCGGTTGCCGGCCGTGTGCAGGGCAAGGTCGACAAGAATGTCGATCTTGTCCTGGCGAATGGTGTCGGTGAGTTGTTGATCGGACAAGTCGATGGTGGTTCGCCAGATATCGGCGTGCGATTGCAATTTCGCGGTCAGATCATCGCCCGTGTGGAGCTGCGCATAACAGACGACCTGGACGGCGTTGTGGTCGTGCGCGGCCAGCAGCGGCAGGAGCGAACGCCCCACGGGGTGGTCTTGAAAATCGGGGGACACATAGCCGATTCGCAACGGTCTTTCCGTGTCGCGGTCATTTGTGCAGGGTTCAATGAGCCGCTGGAGCGGCCGGGCGTGCCGGTCGTTCCAGAGACGCGCTTCGGCATGGATGCTCCGGGCGTCAATGGCCGCGCCGTAGTGCATGGCACACAGGAGATTGCCATGAGCGATGACCAGCGAGGGTTGCAGGTTCAGTGCCTTGCGGTAGCAGTCGACGGCCAGGTCGATCTGGCCGGTGTCCTTGTAGGCGCCGGCCAGATCGTAATAGGCGCCGGCGAAACCGGGGTTTAGGGCCAGAGCGTGCTGATAGCAGGTGATCGCCTCGTCGAAATGTCCGCTATCGGCCTGTGCGGCGCCCATGTTGCAATAGGCTTCGGCGTATTCGGGTTTCAGCGCCAAAGCCTGCTGGTAGCAGGTGATGGCCTCGTCGAAGCGTCCCATGCTCTTCAAAGCAACACCGAGATTGCAGTGAGCCTCGGCAAAATCGAGTCGCAGCGCCAGTGCTTGTCGATAGCTGGCGACGGCCAGATCGGTCTGGCGGTTGTCCTTCAGGGCCGTGCCCAGATTGTTATGAACATCGGCCACCGCGGGATCAATGGCCAGCGCCCGCTGATGTGATGCGATTGCCAGGTCCGGGCGGCCCAGCTTTCTCCAGACCGTGCCCAGGCTGGTGTGGGCTTCCAGGAATTGCGGCCGCAGCTCCAGCGCCCGGCGATAGGAAGCGATGGCCAGATCGAGTTCGTCCCTGGCGTTGAAGGCATTGGCCAGATTGCAATGGGCCTCGGCAAAGTCAGGTTTCAGCGACAGGGCCCGCTGGTAACAGGCGATGGCCTGGTCGAGCCGGCCCTTTTGTGTCCAGATTGTGCCCACGTTGTAATACACGTCGGGCATGTCCGGCTTGATGGCCAGAGCACGCTGGTAATAGCCGATCGCTTCATCCAGCCGGCCCCGGCCCTGCATCAGGATCCCCAGGCCGTTGTGATAGTGCGGATTCTCCGGCGCGGCTGCGGCGGCCTGCCGCATCAGGTCGATGGCCTGATCGCCCCGGCCTCTCTGGCTGGCGATCGTCGCCAGCAGATAGAGTGACTCCGCATGGTTCGGCCGGGCCGAGAGAATCTGCCGATAGATCAATTCCGCTTCCCCGATCCGCCCGGCGCGGTGATGCTCGACGGCAAGCTGCATGGCCTGTTCGATCGGAACCTGAGGCATGAAAGGTATCCTACAATCGGCGGATGGGGCAGGCCATTTTCCGGGTCATTTCCGGCACCAGGCCCGCCACATCGTACGAAAGGCGTCTTCGAGGCTCCGGGTAAAGCGCTGGCCATCCATCAGCGGTGAATCCTGCATGCGCTGGCGAAGGGTCTTGCGAAGTTCAGCCAGACGCGGCCGATCGGCGGCCAGGTTGCTGGCGATCTGAATGTATTGCTCGGGCGTCTGTGCAATCAACTCCGCAAGCCGCAAGTTGGTCAATTGGCTCAATCCCGCGCGGCCGACGATCGTCTTGCCGACCAGCGTGATGACCGGCACTCCCATGAAGAACGAATCCAGACTGGTGGTGTGTCCGTTGTACGGGAAAGTGTCCAGTGCGATGTCGATGCGCTGAAACGTTCGCAGGTAATCGAAATGCAGTTGTCCCCCGACCATGTCGATGCGCGAACTGTCGATGCCGGCGCTGTTCATTCGGTCCAGCACGCGCTGGCGGGCGCAACCTTGCGGGACCAGCAGAATCAGCCGCGAGCGGGCGACGGCCGACAACACCCTGGCCCACAGCGACAGCACGGCGTCGTTGACCTTGCAGAAATTGTTCATGCAGCCGAAGGTGATGATTCCATTTTCCAAACACGGAAGCGGACTCACATCGGGCTCGTCGCCCAGCGATGGGTAACACCAGAACGTATCCGCCATGCGGATGGACCGCTCGCAATAGCAATCGTCAAAGAGTCCCGGCGGGTCCAGATACGGATCGGTCAGGCGATAGTCGATCGCGTCCAAACCAGTAGTGCCGGGATAGGCCAGCCATGTGGCCTGCACCGGCACGGGCTTGCGGGCGAAAACCAGCAGGCGGTTGTCGGCCAGGTGCATGGTCAGATCAACCAGAATGTCGATTCGATCCGCTCGGATCAACGCGGCGGCTTCCGCATCGGATAGACGCACGATGTCCCGCCACGCATGACCGAAGGATCTTAATTTCGCCGAAACCTCGTCCGGGGCCGGGACCTGGGAGTAACAAAAGACATCAAAGGTATTGCGGTCGTGCCAAGCCAGCGGCGGCAACATGAACCGGCCGATGGGATGATTGCGAAAATCCGGTGAGACGTAGCCAATTCGCAAGCGCCGGTCGGGATTGCGGTCATTGGGGTAAGGCTGACCTGGCCGATGCAGCGGCTGGGCGTGTTGCTGGTTCCATCGTCGGCTTTCAGCCAGGAGACTTTCGGCGTCGGTGGCCGGATGGAATAGCAAGACGAAAAGGAGATTGTCGTGCGCCCGCACATAACGCGGATCGATTTCCAGCGCCCGCCGGTAGCAGGCTGCGGACTCATCGAGCCGGCCCATCATGTTCCAGGCCACGCCAAGGTGCGTGAGAGCGTCGGTGCGAATCGGATTGATTGCCAGTGCCCGCTGGAAGCAAGCGACGGCCTGATCCAGATCGTTTTTCTTGTTCCAGACGGCGCCCAGACCGATGTGGGCCTCAACCAGATCACCCTTCAGAAATATCGCCCTCTGGAAACATGCGATGGCCCGGTCCAGCTCCTGATTTTCCTTGCAGGCGGCGCCGAGGTTGCAGAGAGTCTCGACATGGTCGGGATCGAGCAGCAGGGCCTGTTGATAGCAGGCGATAGCTTCCTTGATGTTTCCCTTGTCATACCACGCCAGCCCAAGCCCGGTATGGGCTTCGGGCAACTCCGGCCGCAGGGCGATCGCCCGCTGGTAGGAAGCGACCGCTTGATGGAATTGTCCCATGCTCCGCAAGGCATCGCCGAGGTTGCGATGGGCAATGGCATCATCGGGGCGCAGGGAAATGACTTTGTTGTAGCTGGCAACCGCCTGATCCCATTGGCCCAAAGCCGCTTGGGCGACGGCCAGATTGTTATGGGCATCGGCGTAATCGGGCTGGAGCGCGATGGCCTTCCTGAAGCAGCCGACGGCCTGTGAATAGTCCTTCTTCTGGTTCCAGGCGTTGCCGAGATTGTAATGGGCCTGCGCAAAACGGGGATCGAGAACAACGGCGTGCTGGAAACAGGCGATGGCGGTGTCGAGTTGAACCTTCTGCACCCAGGCCGTGCCCAGGTTGAAATGCACGTCGGGCATGTCGGCCTTGACGGCCAGAGCCCGCTGGTAGGAGGCGATGGCCTGGTCGAGGCGGCCCTGGCCCTGCAGCAGGATGCCCAGGCCGTTGTGATAGGCGGGATTGCGCGGATCGACGCTGGCGGCACGCTGCATGAGTTCAAGAGCCTGATCCCCCCGGCCGGCCTGGGCGGCGATGGTGCCCAGAAGATAGAGCGACTGGGCGTGGTCGGGGCGGACAGAGAGAATCTGGCGGTAGATCGCCTCGGCGTCGTGGATGCGTCCGGCCATGTGGTGGGCGATGGCGGCTTGCAGAGATTGTTCGACCGGGACGCTGGGCATGGAGGGAATCCTACAAGCACTTGCGGTTCATGTCGCGCACCAGTTCTGCCACATGACTCGATAAGCGGCCTCGATATCGCGAGCGAAGGGCTCAGCATCCGTCAGAGGCGAGCCTTGCATGCGATCGCGAAGCGTTGAACGAAGCTCAGCCAGTCGCGACCGGTCGGCGGCCAGGGCCGTGGCGATTTGCACGTATTGTTCGGGAGTCTGTGCAATCAGGTCCGGCAGGCCGACGTTGGTGAGCAGGCTGACGCCGACGCGGGACACGTGGCACTGGCCGGCGCGGGTGACGACGGGAACTCCCATCCAGAGCGCATCGCAGGTGGTGGTCGTGCCGTGATAGGGGTAGGTGTCCAGGGCGATGTCGATCTGGCCGTATTGTCCGAGGTGTTCGGTGAAGGAGACCCAGCCGGAGCAATCGACTCGATCGGGGTCGATTTCCGCCTTGGACATGATGTCGCGGATCATTTGCCGGGCCGATGGCAATCCAAGGTACGTGGACTTGAGCCGAAGCCGCGATCCGGGGACCGATCGCAGTATTTCGGCCCACAGTTTCACAAGGGGTTCATTGATCTTGGCCAGATTGTTGAAACTGCCGAAGGTCACAAAGCCGTTTCTTGTTGCCGGCAAATCGCCGACGGCCGGGGCGTTTTCGTACGGATGAAAACACCACGCGGTCCGCGGCAGCCGGATCAGGCGTTCGCTGCACAGAGGATCGGTCATTCCCGGCGGATCGGCCAGGGCATCGGTGAGGCGGTAGTCGATGGTCTCCAGGCCGGTCGTGCCGGGAAAACCCAGATAGGTCACCTGCACGGGGGCTGGCTTGTGGGCAAAAACGAGAAGGCGATTGTCGCCGCTGTGACCGGTCAGATCGACCAGGATGTCGATTTGATCGTGGCGAATCAGGTCGGCGGCCTGCTGATCGGAACAGCCGACGATGTCTCGCCATGTGTCGGCATGGGCCTGGATTCCGGCGGTCATCTTGTCGGGCCTGAGCACCTGGGAATAACAGAACACCGCAACCGCATGGCGATCATGTGCGGCCAGCACGGGCAGCATGAAATGACTAACCGGATGGAGCCGGAAATCGGGGGAGACATAACCGATGCGCAGTTGCCGGTGTGGGGTGCGGTCGTTGGCGTGAGGTTGGATGAATCGCCGCAGGGGCTGGGCATGCCGGTGGTTCCATTGCAGACTTTCCGCCAGGATGTCGCGGGCATCGCACGACGGATCGAAATTCATGGCATACAGTAGATTGCCGTAAGTGGTGATGAAGCCGGGCATCAGCGCCACGGCCCGGCGGTAACAGGCGATGGCTGCGTCGATCTGAGCGACATCCTTCAACGCATTGCCCAGCGCGTCATAGGCCGGTGCAAAATTGGGATTGAGGGCTATGGCCCGCCGTAAACTCGCGATGGCCTGGTCGAGATCGCCTTTGTTGCTGAACGCGATGCCCAAGTTGCAATGTGCTTCGACGAAATCCGGATTGAGCGATAATGCCCGCTGGAAGCAGGCGATGGCCTGGTCAAGCCGGCCTTTGTCATTCCAGGCGAGTCCGAGATCGTTGGAGGCCGCGGCCGATTCAGGATCAAGCTCCAGCGCTCTGCGGAGGCAGGCGATCGCCTCATCGGGTTGCCCCTTCTTCCAAAAGGCGGTGCCCAGCGCGGCATGAGCTTGGGCGTATTCCGGTCTGAGCTCAATCGCCCGTTTTTGGCAGGCGATAGCCTCATCGAAGTTCCCCTTCTTGTACCACGCCAGCCCAAGCCCGGTATGGGCTTCGGGCAACTCCGGCCGCAGGGCGATCGCCCGCTGGTAGGAAGCGACCGCTTGATGGAATTGTCCCATGCTCCGCAAGGCATCGCCGAGGTTGCGATGGGCAATGGCATCATCGGGGCGCAGGGAAATGACTTTGTTGTAGCTGGCAACCGCCTGATCCCATTGGCCCAAAGCCGCTTGGGCGACGGCCAGATTGTTATGGGCATCGGCGTAATCGGGCTGGAGCGCGATGGCCTTCCTGAAGCAGCCGACGGCCTGTGAATAGTCCTTCTTCTGGTTCCAGGCGTTGCCGAGATTGTAATGGGCCTGCGCAAAACGGGGATCGAGAACAACGGCGTGCTGGAAACAGGCGATGGCGGTGTCGAGTTGAACCTTCTGCACCCAGGCCGTGCCCAGGTTGAAATGCACGTCGGGCATGTCGGCCTTGACGGCCAGAGCCCGCTGGTAGGAGGCGATGGCCTGGTCGAGGCGGCCCTGGCCCTGCAGCAGGATGCCCAGGCCGTTGTGATAGGCGGGATTGCGCGGATCGACGCTGGCGGCACGCTGCATGAGTTCAAGAGCCTGATCCCCCCGGCCGGCCTGGGCGGCGATGGTGCCCAGAAGATAGAGCGACTGGGCGTGGTCGGGGCGGACAGAGAGAATCTGGCGGTAGATCGCCTCGGCGTCGTGGAAGCGTCCGGCCATGTGGTGGGCGATGGCGGCTTGCAGAAATTGTTCGACCGGGACGCTGGGCATGGCAGATATTCTATCTCGGAAGGCCGGCTAATTCGGCGGCCACACGCTGCATGACGGCGGCCCAATCACCGGCGCCCGGCTGTCGAAAGAGCCGCATCGTTGGATACCAAGGGCTGTCGGAGCGATCCATGAGCCATCGCCAATCAGCGACTTGTGGCAGGAGCGTCCAGACCGGCTTCGCCATTGCGCCGGCCAAATGAACGATCGCGGTGTCCACCGAAATCACCAGGTCGAGGTTGGCGATCAGGGCGGCGGTGTCCGCGAAATCGCGCAACTCCGTGGTGTGATCGATCATTTCCATGCCCGCCGGTGGGCGCGGAGGTTGCGATGCCGACACGCTCTTCTGCAGGCTGACAAAAACGGTGCCTGGGATTGCCGACAGGGGAGCGAACGCCGCCGGAGGAATGGACCGGTTGCGGTCGTTCTTGTGCCTGGGATTACCAGCCCAGGCCAGACCGATTTTGAGCCGGCGGTCGCGGCCGACTCTGGCGGACCATGCGGCCGCTCGCTCGGGATCGGCGCGCAAATACGGCATATCGCGCGGGATCGAGTCCAACGTTGTTGAGAATATCCCCGGCAGGCTCAGGAGCGGACAATGTGCATCAAACGGCGGAAGCGGATCATTCTGTCGAACCAGTTCGGTTATGCCGCGGACTTCGCGCAGCAGGGGCAGCAGTTCGCTGGGGCATTCCAGCAGCACACGTTGGCAGCGTCCGGCCACCAGTGCCGCATAACGGATGAATTGGATCGTGTCGCCCATCCCCTGTTCGGCCGTGAGAAGAATGGTGCATCCCGGCAGGTTCGCGCCGTTCCAGATCGGCTGGCCAAGATCGCGCCGACCGGGGAATCCCAATCTCCCATATCGCCATTCGAAATGTTTCCAGCCCTCGGCGAACTGGCCGGACCTCAGCAGCGACTGGGCCAGATTGTTGTGCGCCCCGGCGAAATTCGGCCGGATGGACAGGGCCGTGCGGTAGCAGGTGATGGCTTCATCCGATCGGCCCAGGTCGGCCAGAGCGGCGCCGAGGTTGTTGTGGGCTTCGACATACCTGGGGTTCAATTCAATGGCCCGCCGAAAACAGGCGATGGCCTTGTCCGGCTGCGCTTTGGCATTCCAGGCGTTGCCGAGATTGTTATGAGCCTCGGGGTAATCGGGATTGATTGCCACAGCCCTCTGGTAACAGGCGATGGCTTGGTCGATCTGGCCCTTGGCATCCCAGGCCACGCCGAGATTGCTCTGCGCTTCAGCATGATTGGGGTTGAGCGCCAATGCACGCTGATAAGAGGCGATGGCCTCGTCGAACCGGCCCTTGCCCATCAGCGCATTGGCCAGTCCGACGCGGGCTTCGGCAACGTCCGGCCGCAGCGCCAAAGCTTCTTGAAAGCCGGCTATGGCCTGGTCAAATTGTCCCTTGTCCATCCATATTCTGGCCAGGTGATAGCGAGTCAGGGCATCATCCGGGTTCAGGGCGATGGCTTGTCGATACGACGCGATGGCCGCGTCGAGGTCTCCCTTGTCGCGTTGAGCCTTGCCAAGGTTTGCCAGAGCGATCGGAAAATCCGGCTTGATCGCGATGGCTTGCGTGATGAGCCGCACCGCCTCGTCGGCTTGGCCGCTCTGTGCCGCAATAACGCCCAGCAAATGCAAGGCGTCGGCCTGGCCGGGATTATTGGCGACAATCTGCCGGTAGAGCGCGCCGGCCGCCGGCAGATTTCCCGCCTGATGCAATTGCAGTGCCTGATGCAGAATGTCGTTCGCCTCGGGCATGGCGCTGATTCCTATCTTTCGCACCACGTTCGCCACATGGTTCGGTAGGCGGATTCGATGCCTCGGGCAAACCCGGCGCCGTCCATCAATACAGAGTCTTCCATGCGTTGCCGGAGCGTCGAGCGAAGTTCCGCCAGGCGGGCCGTGTCGGCGGCCAGAGCTGCGGCCAGTTGAACATATTGCTCGGGCGTGTACGCGATCAACTCCGCCAGACCAAGGTTGCTCAGTTGGGACAGACCCGCTCGGCCGAAGGGCGTGTTGCCGACCAGCGTGATGACCGGAACTCCCATCCACAGCGAATCCATGCTCGTTGTGTGGCCGTTGCAGGGGAAAGTATCCAGGGCAATGTCAATATTGTGATAGGTGCGCAGATATTGTGGTCGCGTTTGTTTTCCGACAAATTCGATGCGATCGGGCGCGATGTTCTCCCGGCCCAGCCGATCCCGCACATGCACGCGAGGATCGCCCTCCGACGCCAGGATGAGCAGCCGCGATCGCGGTACGGCGGCGAGCACCTTTGCCCATACGGAAATCACCGCGTCGTTCAATTTGCAGAAGTTGTTCAGGCAGCCGAACGTGATCCAACCATTTTGCCCCAGCGGCGGCAAATTAGTCAGCGGCTCGCCGCACAACGGATCGTAACACCAGAACGTGCTCGGCAGACGGATCGAACGCTCGGAATAGCAGCCGTCAAAGAGTCCCGGCGGGTCGAGGTACGGATCAGTCATCCGATAATCGACCGTGTCCAAACCGGTCGTGCCGGGATAGCCCAGCCATGTCACCTGCACCGGCGCCGGTTTGCGGGCAAAGACCAGCAGGCGGTTCTCGGCCGTGTGGACTTTCAGATCGACCAGAATATCGATCCGGTCGTCGCGAACCTGCTGAGCGAATTCGCCGTCGCTGAGCCCGACGGTGCTGCGCCATCCCTGGACCTGCTGGCGCAACTGCCTCGTCACCTCGTCCGATCGAACTCCCTGCGAGTAACAGGTCACGTCAAACTGCGTGCGATCATGGTGGGCCAGCAGCGGCAGCAGAAAGAGTGCGGAGCAATGGTCGTGCAAATCGGCCGACACATATCCGATCCGCAGCGGGCGCATCGGATCGCGGTTGTTCGTGTGGGGCAGAATGTACCGCCGGAGCGGCTCGGCGTGCTGCTGGTTCCAGCGACGGCTTTCGGCGTAGAGACTCTTGGCATCGTACGCCGCATGGTAGTGCATCACATAAAGAAGGTTGTCGTGAACGCCGACGAACCCCGGCTCAAGCGCCAGTGCCCGTCGATAGCAGGCGATGGCATCGTC
>CAYQTE010000109.1:7290-11176 GCA_964420285.1 uncultured Tepidisphaeraceae bacterium | reverse complement strand
GAAGGAGCGGTTTGGCTGGGCGGCGGAAGCAAGCCCATTCAATGCCTGCTCCGAGTTCAATCTTTGCACCCATACCCAGTGCCCGCAAGTGAGGATGAAAGAGGACTCACATTCGTCGAATCCGCCCAAACCACACGATATGCCCGGCGATGGCGATCAAACCGGTGGCGACTAAGCCCAAATGAAACTGCAGGGCCGGAAGGTAGACTTGGCGGCTTCGTACCATCTCCAGCACGGCATAAATGCTCGGGCAGACGTACAGAACAAGGTACAGAATCACAAAAACCGTTGCCCGCCTCGACCGGCCCACGAGAGAAAAGAACTCCGCGACCAACGCGCACAAGCATGCGAACTCGACGAATGCCAATGCGGCGGAGAAAATTCCGCCAGGATTGTCCGGCTCGGCCGGCCGGCCTGCGAGCAACAACAGCAGCGGCGCCAGGACCGCCAACCCAATCGACAGGACAACAGCCATCCCGGCCGATATCCAGACGATCGGCGGTATCCGCCGCGAGACGGGGGCGTAATGCAATGGGACGACCGGGCGAGGCTGTTCCTGATCCGCGTCGCTCATGGCCAATCAACTCCCGAAAAGCCGCACAAGCCAGACGACCTGTCCTGCGATAGCCAGCAGGCCGCCCGCGATCACGCAAAATTCAACCAGATCGGCCAGATCGGCCAGCGGAAGCATGGGCATGCCCACAGAGTCAAGATATACGCACTGCGCGATGGAAAGCGCAAGATACGCGACAACAAGCGCCGCCCCCAACATCGATCGCCGCCGCAGCGAGGCAATCTCCGCTATCAGCACCACCGGGACGGCCCACAACTGAGCTCTGGCCATGTCGAGAATGTTTTCCATGGCCGGCGGATCGCCCGAGCCGCGCGTGGAACTAACCAGCGCATCCACGACCAGAAGGAGGAAGGAGCCCAGTGCCATCGCGACCGAGACAAAAATGAGAAGCACGGCCGAAACCCAGACGAACGTCGGTATCTGCCGCGCCGGCCGGGGCAATTTGCTGCATGGCCCAGCGTAATCCAACGTCGGGACATGGACAATCGTGTGGCCGGCGGGCGGTACGTTTTCCGGCGGGGGATTGCTGCCGTCCGATAGGATCGGGCTTGCCGTACCGTCGTCCTGCCGAGATTCCTGTTCCGGCTCGCTCATGGGATATCCACCTTGATGAGTCGCAGAAGCCACACGACATGTCCCGCCATCGCCAGCAGGTCGATGGCGATCAGGCCCATAGGCAGCGTTGGGTCCGTGAATGGCGACGGCGAGGCCTGCATCAGGTAGATCACAACACAGAGGCTCATACCGAGGAACACGACGACAAGCCCCGTCACCGGGATGGATCGGCCTCGCAGCGAGCAATGCTCCATGCCGAACAGGAACAAACACACACACGCCGCGACATTCATCGCCACAATGGCCAGAAATCTTCCTATGGGAGCGAACAAAACCGCTATGAAGTTATTTTGGTCGACCGGTGAGTCCATGGCGATCCCCAACGCAACCACCAGCGCAATCCACGGCAACTCCGCAAGGCCGGCCGATATCCAGACATACGCCGGTATCCGATGCGGCATCCCGACTGGATTGCGGCGCGCTGTGGCATAATCCAGCGTTGGGACCGTCCGCGGCGGAGGAACCTGACGCAGCCAGGAGAGGTTTGAATTTGGCGCAGCATTACCCGGCGGAGATTCGCCAAGGTGTCTCTGATCCTGCGGCAGTGACTGGCTCATCGTGCTCGCTCCGGCCCGGATCGGCGGGCAATACAAGAAAGTGTACACATACTAGCATTGCGCGCTGCGGCGGTCAATGCAGATGGCTTCCCTCGGCTCGCTCCGGGTGCGTGACTCAATCGTCGCCTTGCCTTTTGTCCCCTCTCCCTGTACGCGGGGAGAGGGATAGGGTGAGGGGGTATTTCCTGACCGCGCCCCAGCCGAAGAACCCTCACGCCGACCCTCTCCCAGAGTACCGGGCGAGGGGGGAAAGAGAGGGCCGCCGATTGAGTCACTCACCTGCTCACCCCTTTCTTGCCGCCTCCGGCGCCGGCGGCGCCACCAGCATGTAAATCAGCGGTGTCGCCACCAATGACAGCAGCACCGACACGCACACCGCTCCGATCACCGCGATCGCCAGCGGGCGGAGCATGTCGGCCGAGCCGAGGCCCAGCGCCAGCGGCAGCATCCCCAGACCGGCGGCGAGGCTGGTCATCAACACCGGGCGCAGGCGGCGTCGGCCGGATTGGATCAGGGCGGCCGACAGATCAGCCCCCTGGCCGCGCATGCGCTTAACCTCGTCGAGCATGAGCAGGCCGTTCTTGTGAACGATCCCCATGCCGATGATCGCGCCGAGGTACGTGATGATGTTGAGGCTGGTGCCGGTGAGCAGCAAGGCGGCGACGATGCCGAAACTGGACAGGGCGGCGCCGGATACGATCGCGATCGGCTCGCGGAAACTCTTGAATTCCAGCAAGGCCACAGTGAAAACCAGCACCAGCGCCGCCAGCAAGACCAGCGTCAGATTGGCGAACGATTCCTTCTGCTGCTCGTACAGGCCGCCGTATTCGATGCTGCCCGGCGGCAGCGCGGCGTCGTGACTGAGGATGTCGCGAATCTGCGCCATGGCGCTGCCGAGGTCGCGGCTCTGCAACTCGGCCGTCACCGACACCACCGGCTGAAGTTTGTTGCGGTGCAGTTCAAGCTGCGGCTCGGTCAGTTCGATATCCGTCACCTGGTCAAGTCGGATCACGCCGCCCTGTCGCGTGCGCAGCGGCAGTTGCAGGAGCGTATCGATTCGCGCGATGCTGTCCGGATCGGCCTTGACGCGGATGTTGACGACCCGGCCATCCTCAACCACGGTCGATGCCACCTGCCCGAGCATCGCGATGTTCAATGCGTCGTGGATGCTGTCGGCGCTCAGGCCGTAGCGCTCGGCATCGGCGTAGCGCACCGCCAGCCGGATCGACGGGCCGGTGTAGATCAGTCCGTTGTCCACATCGACCAGGCCGGGGACATCCTCGATCTTCTCCTCGACCCGCCTGGCCCGGGCGATCAGCGTGGCCGGATCGGGTGAAATCACTCGCACCTCGATCGGGTCGTCCTCCCAGATGAGATCGCCGATGAGGTCGGTGAGAATGCCGGGGAATTCCCAGTGAATCAGCGGCAGGGCGGTATTCAGCCGCGTGCGCAGATCGGCGATGACGGCCTCGCTGGAGCGCGAGCGGTTGGCCTTGAGCTTGACGAGAAAATCGCCTGTGTTCGGCTCGTCCAGATGAACGCCCAGGGCCGTGCCCGTCCGTCGCGAATAACTCTCCACTTCGGGAATCTGTTGCAGGATGCCCTCGGCCGTGCGCATGAGCTGATCGGTCGCCGCCAGACTGGTTCCGGCCGGTGAAATGTAATCAATAATGAATCCCCCTTCGTCCATTTTCGGCAGGAAATCGGTCTTCAGGCGGGTGTATCCGGTCCAGGCGGCGAAGAGAACAAATATAGCCAATCCCACCGTCACGGCCGGATGATTCAGAACGAGGCGCACAAACCGCTCGTACAGCCCGAGGACCGAACGAAACACGATCCCCGGTCCGCGGCGCGGGCGGGGCTTGGCCCCGATCACCCAGGTCGCCAGCAACGGCGTCAATGTAAGAGCCAGCACCAATGATGTGAGCAGCGCAACGACCATCGTGATGGCCAGCGATCGGAAAAACACACCGGCCACCCCCGTCAGGAACGCCAGCGGCAGGAACACCACCACCGGTGTCAGCGTCGATCCGACCAGCGGCGGCAGAATGTCCGCCACGGCCGATTCCACCACGTCATGCCGATCCGTCCCGATGCCCGACACAATCGGCGGATCGGGTTCTTTTTTCCCCTCTCCCTG
>CAYQTE010000109.1:0-7190 GCA_964420285.1 uncultured Tepidisphaeraceae bacterium | reverse complement strand
CCGTCCCGATGCCCGACACAATCGGCGGATCGGGTTCTTTTTTCCCCTCTCCCTGAGTACAGGGCGAGGGGGAATGGGGCGTCTCGCCGGCGGAAGCAGGCGACCGATCCATCCCCGCCTGCGCTTTGGCGTGGATGGCCTCGACCACCACGATCGCATCGTCGATCACCAGCCCGATGGCCGCCGCGATTCCGCCCAGCGTCATCAGATTGAAGCTCAATCCGCACAGCCGCATCGCCACGATCGTCACCAGCACGGTGATGGGAATCACGGCCGTCGCAACCAGCGTCATCGGCCAGTCGCGCAGGAACAGATAGAGGATGAGCACCGAGAGAATCAGCCCGAAGATGATGGCGTCCCAGACGCTCCGCACGCTCGAGCGCACCAGCAATGACTGATCGTAAAAAAATTTCAGTGTCAGATTCGGCAGTTGCTGTCGAAGTTGCTCGCGGATGTCGGGCAAGAGCGTCTGAATTTGCGCGGAAATGTCCAGCGTGCTGGCATCCGGCTGCGAATAGATGTTCAGCAACACCGCATCGGCCCCGTCGGCGGTCACGACATTCAGCGCCGGCTCCGGCAAACGTCGCACATCCGCAAAATCGCGGATCGGCACGGGGCGTCCATCAGCCGTTGGAACCGGCAGGCTTTCGATCTGCTCAATCCCATGCACCCGGCCATCGACGACCGTCAGGTACATGCGCTGATCCTGCTGATGCATTCCCGCCGGCGCCACCAGATTGTTATCCGCCAGCGCCTTCACGACGGCCGGCAGATCGAGCTTCAGCGCCGCCAGTCGCAGCGGATCGACGATCACGACGTATTCCGGCGCCCGCCCGCCCACCAGATCGACGCGCGATACGCCGGGTATCTCAAGTAGCCGCGGCTTGAGCTTGTCCTGGGCGAAAACCATCGCGCGGGTGTCGTCGCCTCCGCCGCCGGTCAGGCTCAGGCCGATGATCGGAAACGTCGAGAAGGTCATGCGATAGACCTGCGTTTGCAGCGTCGCCGGCCACTGGTTGCGGAATTGCGACAAACGCGCCTGCACGTCCAGTTCCGCCCGGCGCATGTCGACATCCCAGCCGAAGAACAGATCGACCTCGGCCGTGCCGCGACCGGTGCTCGAGCGGATGTTCGAGCAACCCTGAATGTCCTTCATGGCCTCTTCGATGGGGCGAGTGATGGTGGCCATCATCTCGTCGGCGGGCATCACGCCGTTTTCCGCCATGATGACCACGCGCGGGAAATCGGTCTGCGGAAAGACGGCCGATGGCATGTGAGCGGCGGCATACCCGCCGGCGGCGGCGGCGGCCAGCACCAGAAACAGGATCGACGCGCCGTTGCGAATCGCGAATCGTCCCACGTGACTGGTCATGGTCTGCGGCTCCGTTTGCCGATGGGTCACGGCCCGACAATCTGGATATTGCATCCGCCAGCCGGCAGGGCGTACGCGCCGCCGGTCACGATCACCTGCCCCGTGGTCATTCCCGGCGCGCTGATTTCCACGGTGTCCGCCTCGCGAATTCCCACGACAACCGGCTGGAAAGACGCCCGGTGCATCCCCTCCACCACCGCGATTCGCCGCTGGCCGTTGATATCCGTCACGATCGCCTCCGCCGGTACGACCAGGCAATCCGCGTGCGACGCGATCTCGATATGACCGCACACAAATTGCCCCGGCCTCAGCCCGCAATCTGCCGGCAAATCCACATCGGCCGATACCATCCCAGTTGCGGCATCCGCCGCCGGATCGACGCGAACAATCAGCCCCTCGATCCCCGATGGCCGTGTTGCGGCGATAGATGCCATCGCAGAATTCCCCGACGCGGTCCCAGTCTCCAAGCTCACGCGCTGGCCCCGCGTCACCGACGAAGCGTCAAACCCCGGCACCTCCAGCGCCGCGACCAGGCGATGCAGATCGACGATCTCCACCGCCGGCATCGACGCATCGGCGACCTGGCCTGCGCGGATATTGACCGCGGTGCAGGTTCCAGACATCGGCGCGGCAATCGCGCGCCACTGTTGCTGGGCGCGGGCATGATCCAGCATCGCCTGCGTCGAATCCTTTTCCCATTGCGCGGCCGTCATCACCCACTCCGGCACGCTTCCCGCCGGTGCCTTGTGCAGGGCATCCAGAGCCGCTGCTGCCGCCGTCACCATTGCCTGCGCCTCGGTGGCCTGCGCATCGACGGCCCGCGAATCGAGGCGGAAGAGCACCTGCCCGGCCTTCACATCCTGGCCTTCCGCGCATGTGACATCCGCCACCAGGTCCGCGGCCGGCACACCGACCATCGCCACCGCCGCCGGCTGAGTTGCCGACGCCGGCGCCGGCTCGATCTGCCCATACACCGTTAGAATTCGATGCACCGTCGCTTTGCCGATTGTCCCGACCTGCACCGGTACGATGGCGTCAGCGTGGGGATTCTCATCGGCCTCGGCCGGTGGTCCCATTGTCGATCGGCCGCCGCTCAGCATGGCGTAGAGCAATAACCCGGCCCCGGCAAAGACCGCAACGGTGACGACCGCGCTGACCGCTCGTTTGGCATTCATGGCCGCTCGCTTTCCCGAACGATCTTCCCGCCTGGCGATATCTTCGTGCCCGGCACGGGAATGACAAGTAACAGCATAACCGCCAACGTCCCCCGACGCGCGTGAAGTGCCGAGAAATGCCTCAAGCCGCGGAACGCGCGGGATTGAAATCAAGTCAGCCGCGGAAGCCATCTCGCTAATGGACACTCTCGGTGAACTCGGCGACCTCCGTGGCTACCGGCATTTCCTCCCGATCGGCGCAACGTTGTTTTGCCGGATTTCGCCCCACGACGTGCTCGCGGATGTTGTCGTAGCGGTAGGTCATGTTCAGCCGCCAGATAATGTACGCCAGGAACGGGCCCAGCGTTACCAGCGAACGCAGCGTGCGCAGAATGATGCGGTCGAGGCGATAAAACTGGCGATACAGCCAGTCGGCCCCGTCCTGAAGCTCGCCGGCCGTCATGCCACGGGGGCGGATTACCACGTGACGGAAATCGTAGTGGCTCCAGTCGCGGTCGGTGATCCGGCCCTGCTTCTGAAAATCATCAAACAGCGGCGTGCCCGGAAGGGGGGTGAGGATGTTCAATTGCAAAGCGGCCGCGTGAACCGTTTGCAGAAAACGCAGCGTCCGCTCAAAGACCGAAACATCGTCGTTGTCCATGCCGACCATGATGCTCAACTCGATGAGCATGCCCTGGCGGCGAATAGCGGCCAGACGCTGGCCGTAGCGGCGGCTGTCGTTGAAACCCTTGTCCATGGCCGCCAGGTTCTTCTCGTCCAGCGTCTCGATGCCGATGAAAAGTCCCCTGCACCCGGCCGCGTACGCCTGGCGCAGAAGCTGCGGATCGTCGGCGATCTTCAGCGAACACTGGCTGACCCAGCGCTTGCCCAGCGGGGCGAGCCCCGAGAAAAGCCGGCGGGCATAATCGGGGTCGGCGATGATGTTGTCGTCCACGAACATGAAATACCGGGCCGGAATCCGGCGGATTTCCTCCAGCACATCGTCCACCGGCCGGTGGTGCTGCGTGTGCTGATGAAACGCCGTGATCGAGCAATACCGGCAGGCGTGCGGGCAGCCGCGGCCGGTCTGGACGGCGTTGATGGTGACGTAATGCCGCGCGTTGCGGGCCGTCAGGTCGCGGCGGGGGATCGGTGTCGTCGCCTCTCCCGGCGCCGGCGGCGTCAGATAAACGCGCTGGAGCGTCCCGGCCTCGATGTCCGTCAGCACCTGCTGCCATTTGCCCTCGGCGTCGCCAACCACGACGGCGTCGAAATGCCGGCCGGTTTCGCCGGGGCAGAGCGTGGCGTGATATCCGCCGGCCACAACGGTCTTTCCCCTGGCGCGAAACGCCGCCGCGATCTCGTAAGCCCGCGGGGCCAGGGCGGTCATGAAGGTGATGCCCACTACGTCGGCGTCGCAATCAAAGTCGATCGGCTCGACGTTCTCATCGCAGATCGACACCTCGTGCCGCGGCGGAGTCAGGGCGGCCACGACGGTCAGCGGCAGAAGGCTGAAGCGCAGCATCGCCCGCCGGGGCGGTGGGGCGCCGACCTTCGTGACCCGCAGATGATCCGCCGCCGGCAAAATGAGCAGTATTTTCATCGTCTCTCCTGAACATGACTCATTTACTGAATATCGTTCATTCCATCGACAAACTCAAAGACGCATTGAACCAGGCCGCCATGATCATTTCACCGGGAAAATCGCTGACAGAAGCAAACGCCTGGCCTGGGCAGCCACGGCGTCAAACGTCGGATCGTTGCGGAAATAGAAAATCACGCCCGCCAGCATGCTCCACAGTGCATCCAGAGCCGCCTGATCCCGCCGGGCCGGGCTCAGGCCCGAATTGCGCAACACCTGCCCGGCCACCTGCTGGCAACGGCGTTCCAGGGCCTTAAGCCGCTCGATTTGCGCCGCTTCCAGCGCTCCCTGTCGCTCGCGGCCTTCGCGCTGCAGGACAAAGAACATGATGTCGAAATACTCCGGGTTTTCGCGGGCGAATTCGACAAACGCATCGATCAGCGACTCCGCCTGCCGCCGCGGGGTGGCGCCCGTCGCCACGCTGTCCGCCAGCCGCCGGTGCATCAGTTCGTATCCCTCGGCCAGCAATTCCGCGTATAGGGCGTCCTTGCCCGGAAAATAGAGGTAAAGCGTCCCCGGCGCCAATTCCGCCGCCGCGGCAACCATCGGAATAGTGGCGGCCGCGTACCCGTGCTTCCAGAACACATCCTTGGCGGCCGCGAGGATGGCCTGCCGCCGCCATTTCGCTTCCTGATCCCGTCGCTGCCGCGTGCCCATACCCGCTCCAAATACAATTCATCTAATGAACGTCGTTCATTATAATCGGTGCGAGCAACCTGTCAATGCGCCCGGCGAAGGAAGTTGGGCCGAGAGTGCCCGATTTGCCGGGCATGGGTAACTCGATGCGAACAACCTCTTACCCCCTCCCCTTGTACTCAGGGGGAGGGTTGGGGTGGGGGTTGACCACCGCGGCGCTGGTGGGGGACCGAGCCTTCCAGAGTCGCTGGCGAAGAACCCCCACCTCTTTCCTCCCCCTCCAGTACAAGGGGAGGATGAAATGGCGGCCTTCCGGAAAATCGAGCAGGCTCGTTCTGCCAGGCGTGCCCGAATTGTCAGGCATTCGAGTTTTCCGGGCTTACAGGAACGCGACCGTGCAAGCCCGCGGCCATCGCACCCGGAAATCGGATCGAGTGGGAAATCTGGCTTGTCCCCCCGTTCTGCCGCCTTCAGTTACCCACTCCCAGCCATTTCAGCACGCTTGCGCACGCGGCCTGGGTCGTTGGATCAGCCCCCTTTGAGGTCGTCCTGACCGCGTCGGCCAGGGCCGCCTGATCGGCCGCCGTGGGTACAATGTCAGAGACACTCGCGCCTTGGTTGATAAACCTCGCCAGCCAGACGATCGGCGTGTGGTTAAAGTACGGAACTGGCGAGGTGATCACGATTTGCGCCATCATCCGCTGTGCCGACAGCCGCCCCGGGTCCAGCTGCGGCCGAAGTCCGATGTCGAGCAAGAGATCAACTCCGTGGTAGATGTCATCAGCAATCTGGCTCGGTTTCTCCACCTTCTCACAGGCCTCGACCGCGGCACCGATCTCCTTAACTGCGTCCGCCGGGCCAAGCATCGCCACCGCCGCATCCTCGGCAAACAACCGCTCCACCTGCGTTTTGGCTTGGGCTTCCGTCGCAATCGCTTCGGCGGCCTTTTGGCCTTGGAGGGAGCAGATCGCAATGAACCCCTGATACGCCTTCACGATCGGGTCATCCTGGCCGGACACAACGTATACGTTGCTCGCTGCGCCGGGGCAGCCCGGTGTTACCTTGGCGATGGGATCGTCAGCGCCTGGGATTACGACGATCAGCAGCAATGAGCCGTCCTTGACCAAGTCGTCGACGTCGGGCCACGTTTGACTGACCATCGAGCCGTGGTAGAGGCCCACACTATGTGTGAAGCTATACGGGAGGGTCATCGGTGAAGCTGCCGAGCCCCGTAGCGATCGATCGATCGTAAACTTCAGCAGTCCGCTCTCGACCGGGTTCTGCTGAAGGATTACCGGCCCCTTCGACGTCACGCGGCCGACGTAAATCTCGGCGCCGCCGGAAACGCTGAGATACGGCGATTCCTGATACTCATAGATCGTGTGGGTCGCGGCCGTCGCCGCACCCGGCGGCGCCGGCAATGTCGTCTGAGCAAGGCAACTCGCCGACCATATCAAGAATGCCACGGAGAGAATTCGCGGTCTCATATTTACTCCCATTTCGGAAAAAGGGACATTCAAGATTTCCGGAGTTGCACGAGGGCGACCGTCCCGGCCCGCGGCCATCGCGCCCGGAAATCGGACCGACCGGAAGATCTTGGATGTCCCCTTTTCTGCCGCGGTCCATCGTCCTCTCCCTTCAGTTACCCACGCCCAGCCATTTCAGCACGCTTGTGCATGCGGCCTGGGTTGTTGGATCAGCCCCCTTTGACGTCGTCCTGACTGCGTCGGCCAGGGCCGCCTGATCGGCCGCCGAGGGTACGATGTCAGTGACCGTCGCGCCCTGGCTGATGAATCTCGCCAGCCAGAAAATCGGCGTGTGGTTAAAGTACGGGTCCGGCGAGGTCGTCACGATGTGCGCCATCGTCCGCCGTGCCGGCAGCCGCCCCGGGTCTAGCCGTGGCCGAAGTCCAATGTCGAGCAAGAGATCAACTCCGTGGTGGATGTCATCGGTGTTTTCGTTCTGTTTCTCTACCTTTTCACCCGCCTCGACCGCGGCGCCGATGTCTTTCGCTGCGTCCACGGGGCCGAGCATCGCCACCGCCGCATCCTCGGCAAACAGCCGCTCCACCTGCGTTTTGGCCTCGGCTTCCGCGGCAATTGCCTCAGCGGCCTTCTGGCCCTGGAGTGAGCAGATTGTGATGAACTTCTGATACGCAGCCACGGTCGGATCATCCACGCCCGAGATCACATACACCTTGCTCGCAGCGCCCCGGCATTCCGGCGTTGCCTTGATCAAGTTATCGTCGGCACCCGGGATGAGCGTAATCAGCAACAAGGATCTGTCCTTGACTAGGTCGTCGACGTTGGGCCATATTTCCATGTGACTAGACCTGAATCAAGCGTGATTTTCGCATAATTCAGTTGAATCGGCGCAGAAAAAACTC
>CAYQTE010000108.1:0-11504 GCA_964420285.1 uncultured Tepidisphaeraceae bacterium | reverse complement strand
GATCTCAAGGACACCACCGCGCCCGGAACGGTGGATCAATAGCGATCGGCCGCAAACGCCCCGTGGAAGCAGCGCTCGCCTGCGCCATGTCGGATTGCATCCACGAGTTCGAGATCGTGGTCCCAATCACGGCTTGGTGGCCGGCAGCGTGGACGCATCATCCGGCTTCCAGTGGACGCGGTAAAGATGGCCGCCCTCGATCCGGAAATAGACCAGCGTGCCGTCGGGGTCGAAATGGTAGGGAATCTGACCGTTGTAGGAACGGCCGTTGTCGAAGCTCCGCTGTTGTTCGAGCTTTGTAATTGGATCCCACACGGCCCTCACGAGATCCGTAGTCGGCACGACCAACGCCCCCGGCTGCGAGCTGCCGTCGATGTGCATCGACCAGTCGTTGCCGTTCTCGTCTGCCGTGGCGAAGGCTAGGTAGCGCGAATCCGGACTGAACAGCGGCGGGCCGACGGATGGATAGCGATGCGCCTGACCGTCGACCATAACGATGCCCTGACCCGCGCTGGCCAGCCGCTCTCCGTCAGGGCTAAGCGTCACATCGGTGAGCACGCTTTTTTGTGCTGCGTCGTCAACCAACAGCCGCGGCATCCCCATCCCGTTCACACCCGGCTCCATCTTGAGGACGAGAACGTGGGCACCATCCGCGCTTCTGAGAAATTGCGATGGCGGCAACGACGATTCGGACTCCCCGTCCGTTACCCACAGGAACTTCAGCGGTGGGCCGAATTGTGCCATCGGCTGCACGTCGCGATCAAGCTCGTTTGCGCCGAACGTAAGGTGCTTGCCGTCGGGCGAGAAGACCGGGATTGGCGAGACCCCGTGATACGGGCCGTAAACAGACCCATCGCGCTCCACCATGTATTCCCCGCTCGCCTGGCGTCCCACGAATGCGATATGCTGCCCGTCAGGGCTGAAGCGGATCTGCGTGATGCCGACGTAAGTCTGCCCGGTAGCCGCGCCGTCGCGCACAACTCTCCATTGGTTGCCGTTCGCCCGGGCGGCATAGGCATAATGAAATCCAGTGGGGCTGACCTCCACCCCGGTTATGCGGCTGTAGGTTTGCTCGTTCTTCCCATCTACCACAACCACTTGGCCATCGGTTATCTGCGTTACATAGAGCAAATGGCCGCCGTCCGAACTAAAGACCAACTGTGACGCCGGCCGGGCCCCAACGGATGAGCCCTTGCCGTCGAGAACGACATTCCAAGT
The DNA here is from genome assembly GCA_964420285.1 of uncultured Tepidisphaeraceae bacterium. Taxonomy (GTDB): domain Bacteria; phylum Planctomycetota; class Phycisphaerae; order Tepidisphaerales; family Tepidisphaeraceae; genus CAYQTE01. Next base: position 10,286 of record CAYQTE010000108.1, on the reverse strand, counting down.
CTTGCCCTGCCGGGCCGAATAGGCCAGATGTGCGCCATCGGGGCTGTAGATCGCGCTGGAGATTTCATCGGCAACGGCAATTGGCCTGCCGTTCACGCACAGCTCGACAGCATTGTCGGTCTTGGCCGCAATTGCGATGTCGTGGCAATCGGGCGACATCGCCACGTACGCGATCTGCTTGGCATCGGGCACGGGGCCGAGGTCGTCGGATGTAACAGATGCGCGCGCGGTCGGCGCGCCGAGACAAACCAGCGAGACCGATGCAATGAAAAGCGGGAGACGCCTCATGAAGCCTCCTCGATCAAGATACGTCGATATCCTATACCGCCGCACGCCGCGTAGCGTTGCCGGACTGGCCGGGTTACATCCGGACTGGCCGGGTTACATCCGGACTGGCCGGGTTACATCCGGATGCCTGTTGACGATCAGGGAATGCGCCACCGGCCGCGTTACCTTCAGTGATTTACGGCGTGTCTTCCGCTGGTTGCCAGACGAGAGCCATGCTGATGGCCGGCAAATTCGATCTTATCGAGCGATTAAGTAGGGAATTCCCCGGCGGGCCCAATTCGGCGCGCCCAGATCGACTCGGCCGGGCCGAGTTCAGACTTTTTAAGCACGTCTTCGAACTTTTTCGAGACAATTGGCGCGTTTTTTCGTCGCAATCGGGAGGCGAAACCGCGATATCCGGCTGGAAATGGGTGTGTCGCATGGGCGTGCCAGGACGCTATTTTGGCCGTAACCCTATTCGGCAGAGGATGTTAGCAACCAAACGCCTGCGGGATTGTGGGCTTCAGAACCGGGCGGCCAGAAGCTCATCGTAGAGGGTGAGCGTGTTCTGGAACTGGCGGTCGAAGGTGAAATGCTGGCGGATGTGGTCGGCGGCGTGGCGACCCATCTCGGGGAGAGTGGCGCGGTCGCCGAGAAGTGTTACAGCGGCGGCGAGAAAGGCGGATTTGTCGATCGGGGCGGATCGGCCGGTGACGCCTTCGATAATCAGCGCCTGGCACCCGCCGCCGCGAGTGCGCAAGACCGGGCGGCCGACGCTCATGGCTTCGGCGGTGACGAAGGAGAATCCCTCGATGGCGCTGCTGACGAGCACGGCGTCGCAGGCTTGATAGACCGGCAGGGGATCGCACAGGCCCAGCATCGTGATGCGCGAGCCCAGCGATTGCTCCTGGATTTCCCGGCGCATAAGAGGTTCGCCGGGTCCGTCGCCGGCCATAAGGATATGCAGATCGGGCAAGGCAACGGCCGAGGCGCGGGCAAGATCGAGCATCCAGTCCTGGTTTTTGGGAGTGTCGAGCCGGCCGACCCATGCGGCGACGGGCTGATCGGGAGAAAGCCCCAGGCGCTTTCGCGCAGCCAAGCGATCGTCGGCCGTGGCGATGGGGAATCGCTCGACGTGGATGCCGTGATGGAGGAGTCGGATCTTGTCGCAGGGCCGGCCGACGGAGATGAGCCAGTCGCGGGCTTCCTCGCTGGGCGCGTGGGTGAGATCGCCCCAATCGGTCAGCCAGCCCCAGGGGAAAGTCATGGGGATATTGGGCAGATGCAGCGTGTAGAGCATCGGCCCGCCAGTGCGAGCCACGACGCGACGGGCGACGATGGCGGATTTGCGATGGTGGGAGTGAACGATGACCGGGCCGTTGGAGGGTCGATCGCGCAAATACGCATGTAAGACGTGGATGGATTTGAACAGCGCCCGCGGCCCGCCGTTGAGCGGGGCATTGACCCACGGGATGGACCGTTCCTGGAAGAGATGTTGCCAGGCACCGCCGGCGCTGGCGACGGCGACTTCGTGGCCGGCCTGAACCATGGCCTGGGAGAGATCCAGAACATAACGTGTAAGGCCGCTGGCGATGGATTCGGCCAGAACGTGGAGGACGGAAAATCGCTGATGTGTGGCCATCAAATCACATTGACACCGTGTGGCAGTGAAGCGACGGACGGAGAGGGCGCGGGTTGATCGTCGTGCCGGGACTGGCTGCGCGGAAGCGCCCGCCGCCGAGCGGTCTTTTCACGGTACAGGACACCCGTCATGTATTCGGTGCCGGCGCTGACAATCGCCGAATGCAGGCCGCGGCTGCGATACTGGACGCTCGAGGCGAAGATGGAGCCGATGAGCTGGAAAAGCGGGCGAAACGGCAATTCGGGCCCGAGATCATCGCGGAGAAATTCTCGCCAGCGGCGCAGCCGGCCGAGAATGGGCTCATTGCGGACCAGGGAGCGGAAGCGGCGTTTGCGATCAAGGCGTTGCTGGCTTTCGTATTCGGCGCGGCGGATTTCCGATTCGATGCGCTTGGCAACGCTCGCCCCCGTGAACAGCCGCGAGAGGAGATCGATTCGCGGCCGCCGCTGGAAGCGGCCTTCGATGATTTTCAATTCGGTCCAGTATTCATAGAGGGCAATGCACACGGTGTACTGGAATCCAGGCGAGCCGTCGAGCCAGCCGCCCTGGCAAAAGAAAGTGAACAGAAAGCGCCAGATTCCCCGGCCGCGTAGACGATAGCTCAGGCGCTTCAGCGCCCTTCGGCGTGAGACGGGATTGGCGGCGAACATTCCGGCCCAGTCGAGGGGCTGGGACATGTCGGCCAGTGCTTCGGCGGCGTCGTGGTCGCTGTAGCGATTGTGGCGGCGGAACCACTCGGCCATTCCTTTGGAAAAATTGTAATGCGTGTAGGGATGAACAAACGTGCCGATGGTTCCGGAACTCTGTTCGCGCTGCCCGTGCCCGGAGGCGATAAAGCGGCATCGTCCCACGTGGATCAGGCGCACCTGGTAGTTGGGATATTCACTGCTGTGACGAATCCACCGGCCCTGAAAAATCATCTGGCTGGGGACGAGAAACCCGGCAGCATCCCGATCGGCGCCGTTGGGCCCGATGCGCCGGAGCATTTCGGCGACCAGGCCGGGCGTGAAGCGTTCGTCGGCGTCTATGTGAAATTGCCAGGGGTATTTGGTGGGGATGTGGTCGATGATCCAGTTGTGCTGGGCACCGAAGCTGGGGAAGGGATGGAAATGGACGGTGGCGCCGGCCTTGCGGGCGATGTCGGGGGTTCCGTCGGTGCTGCCGCTGTCCAGCAGATGAACGTCATCGCACCAGGCGCAACTGGCCAGGCAGTCGCGGATGTTGGCCGCTTCGTCGTGTGTGAGCACGACCACCGACACCGACGGCGCGGGAGTCTGTTGAAGCGGTTGATCCGCGACAACATGCCGAATGATCGGCCGGGGCGCGGCGACCGGCGCCGAAGGGCGGCGCTGGTCGATCATCTGCTCGTAGAGGTGTTCGTATTCCAGCGCCAGGCGGTCGGGATCGAGATTGTCCAGAACCCACTGACGGCCCTGCTGGCCGCGGCGGTGGAGGCTTTCGGGATCGGCCAGGCTGTCGAGAATTCCGCGGGCGACGCTGGCGGGATCGAGTTCGGTGATGGTGCTGCCGGCCTGTTCCATCTCGCGCCAGATGTCAGTGCCGCGCGTGGTGACGACGGGAGTTGCGCAGGCGAGCGATTCGACGAGGACCAGCCCGAAATTCTCCTGACGCGTGGGAAGGACGAACAGATCGGCGCGCTGGTAGAGCGAGAGCTTGGTATCCCCGCGCACCATGCCGACAAAGAAAATGCGATCCTCAAGGCGGCGCTCGTGGACTTGCTTGCGCAGCTCGGCCTCGTAATCGGGCGTGCCGACGCCGGCGATCAGAAGCCGGGCCGGCGAGCCGGAGTCGCGGATGATGCCAAAGGCGTCGATAAGCAAATCGAGGCCTTTTTTTTCATGGAGGCGGCTGAGGAAGAGCACAACCGGCCCGTCGCCGATGGCGGAGGCAAATGCCCGCCCGGCCAGTTGCGCACCCGGCAGGCGGTGGTACGGCTCAAGGTCCATCATGCAGGGAATGACCGCCGGCGTTCCGCGCTCGATCCACTTCCACGACTGATCCAGTTCCGCCTGGGCGGTGAAGTGGATGCGATCGGCGCGTTGCAGATAGCGCCGACCGGCGATGGAGAGATAGAAGCGTTTCTTGGGTCCGCGCTGGGACATCGGCCAATCGTTGAGCATGCCGTGCATGGTGACGACATAGGGCACGCCGTGGGCGTGGGCGGAACGGGCGAACTGGATGTTGCTGGCGGCCCAGGGGCTGTGAAGGTGGGCGACGCCGCCGCCGGCAAGGACTTTGTCGAAAATCGCCCGAGCGCTATCGCCGACAAACCAGTTGGCGGAAAGGGCTGGCGGGATCAGTATGGTCTGTGGCTTGCCGGGAGTGTTCCAGTCGGGAGGGATATCGGGCGAATCGTAAGTAACGACGATGGGCTCGTGCCCTCTGGCCGATAGAACATTGCACAAATCCAGCACGACGCGGACCGGGCCGCCCAATTCAAGGCGGATGCCCGGAAAGTAGTGGATGATGCGGAGCCTGCGAGCGGGAGACGTTGCGGCCATGGGGTGCATGATCGGTGCAAGGGTCTGGTAACGCCTGGGCCTCGCCGCACCGTTCATCGGCGCTTGCGACCATGGCGAGCTTGGGCTACAAACACATCGGGCTGGGCCGCGGCAACCATGAGCATACGTTTGGGCGAAAACGAAAACAAGAACAAGCCGCTGTCACTGGCAATCGTTTCCAATTGCCTGACGCCCTACCGTCTGGCGGCGCACACGCGGATAGCACGCGAGTTGAGTGGGGTTCACCTGTGGAGCCTATTCACCCATGAACAGGGAGATGCCGCATGGAGGTTATCGGCCCCGAGCGAGATCAATCCGGTCCTGTTTGGTCCGGGTGAACCGGTGGCCGATCAGCCGCGACTGACCAATGCCCTGAAGGAATGGCGCCGGGGCGGCCGGATCATTCGCTGGCTGGTCGAGAATCGCATCGATGTCGTGGCGATGATGGGATACAACGATCTGGGGCGAATGCGGATCATGCGCTGGTGCCGTCGAAGCGGCCTGCCGTGTCTCTTGTGGGGCGACAGCAACGTGCGCGGCGATCTGGCGACGGGAATGAAACGGGTGATTAAGCGCGTGGTCGTCGGGCGGATGGTGCGGGGCGCTAGCGGCATTCTCGCCTGCGGGAGTTTGGGCCGGGAATATTTCATTCGCTATGGAGCATCGCCGCAGCGGATATTCTATTTTCCTTACGAGCCGGATTATTCGATTATCGAGAATACCAGGGCGGAGGCCGTCGAAGCGGCAGAGCAACGCCTCGGCCTGGCGGGCGGGCGCAGGCGGGTGGTTTACTCCGGACGGCTGGTTCCCGTCAAACGGGTGGACCTGCTGATCGACGCTTTCGCGGCGATCGCGGCGCAGCGGCCGGAATGGGACTTGCTCATCGTGGGAGATGGCGTCCTGCGCCGGGAGTTGCATGATCGAGTGCCTGCGAAGGTGGCGTCGCGCGTGAATTGGGCGGGATTCATCGCCGAGCCGGCGGCGATGGCGGCGGTGTACAAGTCGTGCGACGTGCTCGTACTGCCCAGCGACTATGAGCCGTGGGCGGTGGTGGTGAACGAGGCGACGGCCGCGGGCTTGGCGGTTGTGTGCAGCGATGTCGTGGGCGCGGGTGCGGAACTGGTCCGCGACGGGGTCAATGGATACACGTTCGCCGCCGGCGACTTGAAGGGACTGCAAAGCGCCTTGCTGGCAGCGACCGATGCCGCGAAAATCGACGAACTGAAGCATAATTCGGCGTCGGTGTTGGCGGATTGGCGCAAGAAAGCTGACCCGGTGGAGGGTCTGGCGACGGCGGTTCGCGCGGTTGCGCGAAAAGCAAACGGCGCTGTGGATTGACCAGTCGTTCGCGGCGCTACTCGGCGTAGGCCGGTTCGCCCTCAGACAAATAAACGGGCGCTTCGCCCGACTGCGCCAATTCCAGGACATGGTTGTAATTGGCCGTCGCGATATCGCGCAGGGCGTTCATGAGTGCCAGATAGATCAAGAGACAATAGGTGGGAAACGAAAAGCTGGCCAGAAGATATCCTTCAAACCAGGCGCCAATGCCGACAGCCAGCAGGCAGCCACTGATGAGATCGACCAGCAAAGCGTCCTGACGGAGATAGCGCTTGTTGCCGTTGAGTTGGAGGATCCCGATGACGCACACGGCCACGGCGGCCAGAAGAGGCAGGATACCAAGCGTGCCATAGCGTGCGGCGGCGGCGAGATAGGAGTTTTCGCCATAGCCCCAGCCCTGACCTTCGGTCAGCGTGCCCATGAGCGGATTGCGGAGGTATTGATCAAGCTGAGACATCCAGACCGGGCTTCGCGTGTCGTCAAAGGACCAGATGTGCTGGTTGATGACGGTGGAATCGGCGAAAATGTTCAGAAGTATGAGGAAGAACGCCGCACTGCAAAGCCCGACAATAAAGAGGCGATGCAGGCGGTAGCGGAAGGTCACTATCAGGCCGATCAGAGCGATAATCACGCCGGTTCGCGATCCGGTCCAGACCAGGAACAGGGCATTAAGCGCCGCCAGGGCGCCGTAGAGAATGCGTTCGTAGAACGCCTCCGAGCGGCGGGCGACCATGTAACACAGCGGCGCCAATCCCGAACCGAGAATCAGGGCGGCGGTCTGGGGATTGCCCGTGGTTCCGATCATGCGCCCGGCCATGAGGATGGCGTTCCTGTTCTCAAGGGTCTGGGCAAGCGTGCAAATGCAGAACAACCCGGCCGCCCAGGCCAGCGATCGAATGGCATTGTGAACGTCGTCCATGGACTGAAGCCAGCGCGGCAGGCCGATGCACAGCACAACGAACGTGATGCTGAAGACCACAATGGCCGTCGGTCCACGTACCGTATCGCCCGCGAAAATCTCGCGCACGCAAAAGAGCAACTGGAAGACCAGGAACAGGACGGCCACCGGCGAGATCAGACGCATTCGCCAGCCGCGGCCCGAAATCAGCGACGGAATAATCAGCGTCAAAGTAAGGCCGGCGACCAGCGTTCGGCTGTAGACGCGAATCTGGTCCAGGGGATACATCAGGATGTTGTAGGGTTGAAAATCCGCGCCGGAGTAGCCGAACATCCCGGTCCAGAAAAGCAGCGCCAGCAGCACCCAGCGCATGCGCGGCATCACGATCGCCGCGATGCTGGCCAGGAAAAGCAGAACCAGCACCGTGATACCGAACGGCGTCTGCAAAAGCTGGATGAGGCTTTGAAGCTCACCGCCGGCGGAAGTATTTATGTCCATTACCGATCCTGTCAGAAGCTCCGCCCATTATATGCCCGCGCGGCGTCGCGGGGAAACGGAAAGAAGATGGCCGGGTCCACCGGACAATCTCCCTGGAATGTTATCGGCAACCTGGCCGCCTGGGTTGACGGGCCGTGGGCGTGGAGTAGATATGCCGCGGGCCGGCCATGGCCGATAGTCGTACGGGAGAGAATTGGCCGCATTCGAGTTTCCATCGAGCGGAACGAATTTGCCCGCGGCTGAGGCGTTTGCCGGATCGCCATGGAACGCGGCGGATAAGCCGAATTGGAGCACACGTGGCAGTGACGAATGCGGCGGCAATCATCATTCCGACCCATAATCGGGCGGATTTGCTGCCGGCCGTTCTCGATGCGGCGTTGGCGCAGAATGTGCCGGTCGAGATCTTCGTGATGGACGACGCCTCGAGCGACCAGACGGCGGAGCTGATACGCGAGAAGTATCCGCAGGTCAATTACCATCGCCAGGAGACTAGTCGCGGGCCGACATTCCAGCGCAATGCCGGAGCGAAGTTGGCGACGGCGCCGTTTCTGGTGACGCTGGACGACGATTGCGTGCTGGCCTCGCCGCGAACGGTCGAGCAGACGCTGGCCAGCTTCGACAGCAACCGCATCGCTGCGGTAACAATACCGTTCGTCAATGTGCGCAGCGACCGCAAGGTGCGTTACGCCGCCAGCGATCACAACGTCGTGGAAGTGACGTTCGATTATTTCGGTGGGATGATCGCGTTTCGCCGCGATGCCTATTTGCAGGTCGGCGGCTACCGCGAGACGCTGTTCATGCACGTGGAAGAAGGTGATCTGGCCATCCGGTTGTACGGTGCGGGCTATGTCGTGCGCCTCGGCAGCGCCGATCCCATCGAGCACATGGAATCCCCCAGCCGCAATCGCGCCCGCATTGAGGAACTCAGCGGTCGCAATCACGTTCTCTACGCCTATTTCAACGTGCCCTGGCCGTGGATGCCGATTCACCTGGCCGCCACAACCGGCAACTGCCTGTGGCATGGAATGGCATCCGGCCAGCCGCTGCGCCTGCTGCGCGGCGTTTTGCGCGGGTACGGGGGAATTTGGAAGTATCGCGATCAGCGGAGGCCAGTGAGTTTGAAAACCTATCGGACAAGCAAGCGACTGCGTCGGGCTATTTCGATGAGCCTTGAGGCAATGGACAAGGCACAGCGGGGATAGGGTTCTTCAGGCCGTCATCCCGACCGCGCCGCGGGGCCAGGCGGTCGCGAAGGCGCAGCGATATCCACTCAACGGCGAAATAGAACACCCCTCCCGCGACGGCGATGACGCAGCAGGTCAGCGGAATATATTGGGCCAGCGATTTCGCGCGCAGCCGGTCCAGAATCAGCAGTGAAAAATGGATTGCCAGAGCGTGTGTGAGGTAGACGCTGTAACTGGTGAGTGCCACCCATTTGATTACCGAAGAACCGGCGAACCAATTGGGTTGGCGGCCGGTAATGAAGACCAGGATCACCGTCAGCGCGACGGCCAGGACCGCCAGTCCCGCGATGTACATTTGCGTGGACGAGAGGAGCGGCAGACAGGCCAGCGCCGCACACGCTGGGAGCAGGAGCCATTGGGCGGCGACCCGGAGGCGTTGCCAATGGGCGGGCGCCATACTCGGAAAGAACGCCATCCAGAATCCCAGAATCAGGCCGTCCATGCGCAAATGCGTGGCGGCCAGTGCGCGGCCGAAATCGTCCGTAAGTCCATGGCGTGCCGTGATCAGCCTGCAAACCGGCGAGGTTACCACAAGCAGCGCGAACAGTCCGTGGGTCCAGAGCCCCAGCCGTGTCCACACCCACAAAAGCAGCGGCAGGAACAAATAGAAATGCTCTTCAACGCACAATGACCAGCTCACCTCGAAAAATGGGATCTTGCGAAAATAGTTCTGAATGAAGATGAGATAGCGAAAATCGAAGGCCTCGTTTCTGTAGACCCGCACGGCCAGCCACGACATGAACAGCGCAACCAGATACGGAGGAATGGTGCGAATCCAGCGGCGGGGCAGAAAGAGGCTCAGGCGCACGTTGCCGAATCGCCGCCGTTCGCGCCAGTACAGTCCGCCGATCAGCCAGCCGCTGAGCACGAAGAAGACATCCACTCCGTAAGCGCCCCAATGGGTGATCGCGCGAACGCGGGGCAGTTCGACGGGGGACATTTCCATGACGTGATAGACGACGACCAGCACGATGGCGGCGGCGCGAATCACGTCGAGATAGCAATCACGCTCGGCCGATTCAGGCATGGGCGCTCCAATTCATGGCGCGCACGCGGGTGAATCCGCCATAAAACGGGGCCAGAGCGACACACAGGCTGGCCTTGGCGGTGCGGACGGCCAAGTCGCTCAGTGGGCCGGGATGGCGCTTGCGGAAGCGATCCATCGGATAGGTCAAATGCCGCGCCCACCAGGTGAGCGGCACGCGCTCGTGGACGTATGTGGTGTAGACGCGCTCGATCTCGCGGGTGATCTTTTCGCCGCCGGTGCTGGTTTTGTTCTGGCCGCTCATCACGTACACGCTCAGCACGTTGTCGATGATCTTCCAGTTGACGTTCCGCGACTTGAAATAGGCCCAGAGTTCCAGATCGAGCGCGTAATGATACGACTCGTCCAACGCCGGCGTGCGTAGCAATGAGCGATGGAAAAAACAGCTCGGCTGGCTGAACGGCGTTGCCACCGGGATCAGCTCGATCCGCAGCGCATCGGGCCGGTCGATCAGCTCACGATGCTCGGCCGGATAAATTGTCCTGCATGCGCCGACAAGGACATCAATTTTCTCATCGGCCGCGAAGGCTTCGGCGACGATTCGCAGCGCCCCTGCTTCCAGACGGTCGTCGCTGCAGAGCCATTGAACGACCTGTCCCTTGGCTCGGGCCAGGCCCTTGTTGATGGCGGCGGTCTGGCCGTTGTCTTTTTCACTGACCCACCAAGCGATGTGCGGGGAGTAGCGTTCAATGATGCGGACGGAGGCATCGGTCGAGCCGCCGTCCACGACCAGGATTTCCTTGTGCGGATAGTCCTGATCGACCAGGCTCTGGAGCGTATCTGCAAGGGTGGCGGCCCCGTTGTAATTGGGAACGACAATCGAAATGACCGG
>CAYQTE010000107.1:0-11913 GCA_964420285.1 uncultured Tepidisphaeraceae bacterium | reverse complement strand
GGAATGAGGCGTTTGGGCTGCTTGTTACCTGTGGTGAGCGTGGCCGATCTGTCTGTGTATAGCGGTATCAGACCGGGGAAGGGTTCAGGGGCATGGGCAGCGGGTCGCCCTGGGGGACGGGGTCGGGACTGGCGGCGGGGGGCGCTTCTACGGGATCGGGTTTGGGGGGGCGGGCGATGCTCAGGAGCAGGCCCAAGGCGGCGCAGGTGATGACCAGGCCGCTGCCGCCAGCGCTGACAAGCGGCAGTGACAGGCCCTTGGTGGGGACGGAGACGGTGGCGACGGCGATGTTGATGATGGCCTGGAGTGTGACCATGGAGGCAATGCCGAAGGCGAGCATGCGGCCGAATTCGTCGCGGCGGTTGCGGATCGATTGCCAGGCGATCAGGAGGATGCCGAGATAGAGGGCGATGGTGAAGATGGCGCCGAAGAGGCCGAGTTCTTCGCAGATAACGGCGAAAATGAAATCGGTGGTGTCCTCGGGGAGATAGCCGAGTTTCTGGATGCCGTTGCCGAGTCCGCGGCCGGAGACGCCGCCGGTGGCGAAGCTCAGGAGGCTTTGGATCATGTGATAGCCTTCCTTTTGTGGGGCGGCGTAGGGATCGAGGAAGGCGGTGACGCGACGCCAGCGGTATTCCTTGTGCATGAGGAACCACGCGGCGGCGGCGAGGACGGGCGGGATGACCAGAAGCAGATGGCGTGTGCGGACCCGGCCGGCAAGGAGCATGGTCATCGAGCAGAGTGCGATGAGTGCGGCGGTGCCGAAATCCTGAATGACGATGAGCAGGCAGATCAGGCCGATCGGGATGAGCGTGGGGATGAATCCGGTGAAGAATTTTTCCAGAGGGAGGGGGCGATGCGAAAGCCAGAAGGCGAGGAACATGACGATGGCCCACTTGGCCAGTTCGGACGGCTGAACCTGAAGCGGCCCCAGCGGCAGCCAGCGACGGGCGCCGTTTTCGGAGATGCCGATGTGGGGGACCAGAACCGCGCCGCACGCGGCCGTCGCGATGAAGAGCATCCACAGGACCGGGCTGAAAAGCATGTGTTTGGGGATTCGGCCGAGCCAGGAATAATCGACGGCGCCGACCAGGAGAAAGGTGAGGAAAGCGACGGCGGCGAAGATGAGATGGCGAGTGGCGAAGGGAGTCCAGTTCCAGCCGAGATGGTTGGAAACGCCCGCGGAGGCGGATTCGACCATGAGGACGCCGAGGAGGAGGAGTGCGAGGACGCAAAGGGAGAGGATCTGGCGGTCGGTGAGCTTGTAGATGGATATGCCCATGAAGGGGTTATCGGACTTTGTTGGGTGAGGGGATGAAAGAATGGGAGGGTGACAGGGTGACAGGGTGACAGAGGGGCGGCGGGGGCGGTAGAATAATGGTGGGGAGCGAAAGGTGAGCGTGTCAGGCGACTGTGAGTGGTTGTGTGCCGGGGGATTCGCATTCCCGGGACGGCTCGCCGTCTTCCAGGAGCATGGCAATGACCTCGCGGAGGTTTTGTTGCAGCTCCTCCATTGATGAGCCTTGCGAGTGAGCGCCTGGGAATCCTGGCACATGGCCGATAAGTTGGCCGGTGTCGGGGTCACGCTCGATGATGGCGGAGAAGACACGCATCCCGTGAATTATATCACAGAATTGGGGCACTGCGCAAAAATCAGCGCATGGCCCGGCCGTGTTCTTCGAGGCGTTGGATGAGTTCGGCGGCTTCTTCCTGGCGGGGGCCTACCGTGGAGTTCCAGAGCAGGGGTTCATTGCGTTGGACGGCGCGCTCGATTCTCCGGCAGGCGCTGATGACCGTGCTGTGATTCCGCTTGCCCATGCGCTGGCCGATCTCGGGGAAGCTGAGTTTGGCGGTCTTACGGACCAGGAACATGGCGACGCTTCTGGCGAGGCTGATGGTTCGCTGGCGACGGCCGGACATGAGGTCTTTGAGTTCCAAACCGAAATAGGTGCAGACGGCCTGAAGGATGTGGTCGGGCTTGATGGGTGCGACGAGTTGTTTGTCGAGATCGCCGAGGGCTTCCTGGGCCATGGCCAGGTCGGGGGTCTTGCCAGTGAGTTTGACGTGGGCGGCGACGCGCGTGACAGCGCCTTCAAGCTCGCGGACGTTTTGGGTGACGCGGCGGGCGATCCAGCTTGTGACCTCATCGGGCATGACAAAGCCGGTGCGAAGGGAGAGGCTGCGGAGGATTTCGCAGCGGGTCATGAAGTTGGGGGGATCGATGCGAACGACCATGCCGCTGACGAAGCGATTGATCAGCGATTCGCCGAATTCCTCGATCATCTTGGGATGATTGTCGCTGGCCATGACGATCTGCCGGCCCATGGCCTCGATGGCGTTGAAGGTGTGGAGGAATTCCTCCTGGGTGGCCTTTTTTCCGCCGAGGAAATGGACATCATCGACGACAAGGAGATCGAGTTCGCGCATGCGATGTCGGAAGGCGTCGAGTTTGTTGCCGCGCAGGGAGGTGAGAAATTCGTTGGTGAATTCCTCGCCGGTGAGATAGGCCCATCGGCCGGTAGGGTGGTGCTGGATGAATCGCTTGCACAGGCCGTGGAGGAGATGGGTCTTGCCCAGGCCGCAGGAGCCATGAAGGAAGAGGGGATTGTATTGACCGCCGGGGAATTCAGCGACGTATTGGACGGTGTTGCAGGCGAGTTGGCTGGAGGGTCCGACGACGAAGGATTCCAGATCGTGGCGAAGTCGCTGGCGTTGCATGATGCCGGAAGAGAGCTCAAGCGATCGCGATGAAGCAGGCGCCGGAGCGGAGGGTAGGGCGGCGTGGTTGCGTCGATCGAGATCGACGAGGATGGGGAGGTCGGCCCCCGAATGAAGCCGGGCCTGGACCGGGACGAAGGCATTGCGATGCGAGCCGTTGGGTTTTGCATCGGAGTTTGCATCATCGCCAGACGGCTTGACGAAAAGCTGTGGATCGACGTTGAAATGCACGGAGAGGGAGCAGCCGAGAACTTCGTGAGCGGCTTCCTGGATGGGAGTGGAGAAGTTCTTTCCGATCCATTCGCTGATAAAGTCATTGGGGACGGCAATTTCCAGGCCGTCATGTTTCAAGTCCAGGCGCGTGGAGTTGTTGAACCAGACGTGAAAGCGCTGTTGGCCGACGCGTTGTGCGATGGCATTGGCCAGGCGCGTAAGTTGAGGGTCTTGTGCGGTAATGCAGGTCACGATCGCTCCTTCACAGAAACGCGAGATCGATGCTCTGCCACCCAAGAGAGAGGGGAGGGAGAGCGCAGCAGTTGCCCGAACCAGGCCTCCGGCCGCTGAGCAGTTTTCCATCCGTGGAATCGTGTCCGTACGATATGACGCTGCCGAGACAGGCACACCCGGCGGCTCCCGCAGTCTCAAGCGACAGCCTGTCGCTTACACGGGGTTAATCTTCCCTGAATCAAACGAAAGAAAAGTAATCACTGACGGCTGTACTGGCAAGGCCGACATTATCGTTTTTTCGGTCTGCAATGACCCAAGTATCGGCAGGATCAGGACCAAGAGGCCCAAAGAAAATTTAATACACCTGATATCCACATTCTTATCGGACGTGTGTGCAAAATCGGTGGAAAAGAGCGTATTTGCGGCGGGCGAATCGAGTTGCGCCGGGTTAGAAATTGATTCGCGATTTGGTTGAGGATATCTTCTCGTCGGAGAAGCTGGAGAGGAATTCCGGATATCCGCTGACGCCCAGTTCGGGGACATCAAGTCCATTCAATTCGACTTCAACGCTGACGCGGTTTCCTTTGACAAATCGCCCGACCAGCAGGAACGCGCCGCCGCCTATGACAAGGTTCCATGCGATGCAGACTACGATTGCAAGGCATTGCGCGAAAAGTTGGCGCGGCGAGTGATCGCCGAAAAACAGGCCGGTGACATTGCCGGCCACGCCGTTGTAGCCAGCGCCGAAAGTTCCATCGGCAAAGAGGCCCAGAGCGAGCATGCCCCAGACGCCGGCGATGCCGTGGACACTGATGGCGCCGACGGGGTCATCCAGGCCGCGGCGTTCCAGGCTCAACACGCCGGCTGCGACGATAACACCGGCGACGGCGCCGATGACAAATGCGACAAAGGGGCTGACGAAGGCGCAGGCAGCGGAGATGGCGACCAGGCCGCCGAGCAGGCCGTTGCACATGACCGAGGGGTCGGGATTGCCATAGAGCTTCCACATGAAGAGAGTCGCGGCCAGCGTGGAGGCGGCGCTGGCCAGAGCGGTATTGACGGCGATGAGGCCGATGCGGCCACTGGATACGGCGAGGGTTGATCCGCTCGTGAAGCCAAACCAACCGAACGCCAGGAGCAATGTTCCGCACAAGACCATGGGCATGTGATGTCCGAAGATGGGTCGAGGTCGGCCGGATTCGCCGTATTTTCCGATGCGTGGGCCCAGGAGCTTCACCATGACCAGAGCCAGCGTGCCGCCCTGGAGATGGACGACGCTGGAGCCGGCGAAATCGACAGCGCCGTGGCCGAGGCCGGCATAAGAGCCCAATTGCGCCAGCCATCCGCCGCCCCACATCCAGCAGCCGTAGAACGCGTAGATGAATGCCCCGACGAGCAAGCTGAAGATGGTGAAGCTCTTGAACCGCCATCGTTCGGCACAGGCGCCGGTGGGGATGGTGGCGGTAATGTCCATGAAGACCATCATGTAGAAGAAGCAGATCAAGGCGGCCGTGTTCGAACCCAGGCCGGCCAGAAAGAACCCGTGATGGCCGAGCAAGCCCCATGTGTGGCCGAAGAGACCGACGGTGAACATGTGGGTCAAATCAGCGCTGCCGCCAACGGATAAGGGGGAGGCGAAGTTTGAGGCTGGGGAGTAATCGCCAGTGGTGATGACTCCCCCGCACATGAAGGCGAACCCGCAGGCGAAGAATCCGATCATGCCCAGTGGATAGACCAGAAGGTTCATGGCCATGGTGTGTGCGGCGTTCTTGGCGCGGCACATGCCGGTTTCGATCAGGGCGAAGCCGGCCTTCATGAACATGACCAGAAATGCGGCAAGCAGAACCCAGACGCAGTTGATGGCAGTGGAGTCGTTGGTTGTCACGGGATGGATTAAAGGGCGTTTTGAGATGGAACGCAAGACGGCCACTCGCGATCGAGTGGCCGTCCTGGTCCTTTGTAAGGGTCTTGCTCCATCACCGGTCAGGCAGAGGCGATGGAGGGCTTGGTGAGGATGACCTCCCGGCCAAGCGTCTTGCTGCGCTTGACGAAGTAGAACGCACCGTAGAGGCCCCAGAGCAGGGCAACACCAAGTGCGATGAGGGGTTCCTTCGGGCTCATGCCCGACACAAAGAATGGGCCGACGAGATAGAACACCATGCACAACAGATTCGCCAGGAGCCCAAACATGGGAATGGCCTTGTGCTTGAAGAAATTGTGCATGTGGTGTTCGTGGAAGGCCACCATGGCGACCAGGCAGCTCAGCATGTAGAGCATGAACGTGCCGAAGTTGCTGACGAGAGTCACAATGAGCACGCTCTGCGGAATCACGGCGGCCAAGTCGTGATGGATCAGGCCGATCTTGTACCACGCGTTCTGCGGCAGGCCGGCGATCACGCTATCGGTCTGTGCCGATCCGTTGCAAAAGTAGAACATGACCGCGTAGATGCCGATGACCGCCGAGATGGTGGCCAGAATCCAGATGCAGCGATGCGGCGTATTGTTCTTGCCGTGCAGCAGGCCAAAGTGGGCGGGAACTTCCTCGTCACGGCCCATGGCGTAGGTGACGCGGGCGCCGGTATTCATGCAGGAGAGCGTGGTGCCGATCAGGGCCAGGAACACGGTGGCGGCTTCGATGAACATGAACCACCAGCCCGCATTTGCCGAGCCGAAGGCCCAGGCGCCCACCAGTTTCATGATGTCGCCGATCGGGGCGGCCGATGCGCCGGCCATGGTCGCGTTGTAGCCGCTGTTGAGGTAGTAGTTGGCGGCGAAGTATTCAAAGAGGTAGCAGAAGCCGCCTTGGATCAGCAGGGACAAGATAACGGCCTTGGGAATATCGCGCTTGGCGTTCTTAGCTTCCTCGCCCATCGAGGTCACGGATTCGAATCCGACCAGGATGAGGATGGCGATACAGGCCTGAATAATCGTGTATCCGAAGGTGTGAGGAGCGACGACCGAACCGGCGGACATGTGGTAGTTGAAAGTCTCGTTGCCCTTGTCATCCTTGGTGACGCCGCCGAGATAGCTCACCGTCACCAATTGCGGAACGGCCTTGGCCGCGCCGGCCGGCAGAGCGGCGAGTTTTCCGTCCTTGTCGGTGGGGACGGCGATCGTCTTGCCGTCAGGTCCTTTGAGCGGCGTGCCGCTGGCATCCGCGGCCAACTGGACAAACACCGGATCGCCGGAGGACGTCACTTTCGGAACCGTGGCGCTGGGATCCTGGATCTGCTTGGTGGCATCCTTGGGATCAGGGATCGTCTTGGTCGTGTCGGGCATCGTGTCCTGGACATATTGCGTCGCGTTGCCGTTGGAATCCAGAACCCAGATGACGCTGCCCTCCGGATGGGTGTTGCGATGGGCAATGGCGAGGATCGCGAAAATGATCAGCGCGGTGATCTGGATGATGTTCATGGCGACGTTCACGCTGGTCGCGCCGACGACGCCGCGATAGGCGATATACGCCACGCCGAACGAAAATGCGAAGCAGAACCCGTACATGAAGATCGGGCTGGGAACCGTTGAGGAGAAGACGGCGGGCCAGATCTGTCCCATGAGGTATCCGGCGATGATCGCCGTTACGCCCACCATCACGCCGGGATAGACCCAGTAGTAAAGATGGCTTCCCCAGCCTACGCAGAATTTCATCAGCCGCGCCCACTTGAACGCTTTCTTCTTGGACAGAAACGCCTGTTCGGCAAAGAAGTAGCTGGAGCCGGCGCCGGGATAGAGTTTGGAGAGTTCCGCATACGCCACGGCCGTTGCCAGACACAGGAGCAGAGCGAAGAGAATGCCGAAGAACATCGACATGCCTGCCGCCGGCGCGCCGGTAAGGATTTGGGGTCCGAAGGTCAGCCACAAGAACGCACCCGGCGCGATCAGCGCCATGGCGTTAGCGGTCAGGCCGGTCAAGCCCAGGGTGGGCTTCATCGTTCCCTGTCCAGTAGAACTGCTTGATGATGGGTCTGCCACAAACACTCTCCTTTCAGCCGATAGGACGAAATACTGTTCCCGCGCCGCACGCGAGCACGGATGAATCCAGCGGACCAACTGATCACAAACAACGTGCCAAGAGCTGAAATGGCCGGAAATAGGCGCTTTGGACCGCTAAGAACCCGCATTGCAGCTTGCAATGCGGGTTGATGGTCTGCGTCCGCCCTTGCCGGAGAGTTGCACAATAATCGCGCAGACGATGTACAACCCGCGTGAACTCGCCACAAAGCTGCGCGCTACCGGGGCTCTTCGGATCGCATCATGCAAAACTCTCACGGGCCGTGCTCGCCCCTTGCCATGCAGACAAGCGGCCTTAGAATCGCCGGCGGAAGGAAACCAACCGCCGCGCCGTTAGGACCAGTTCGCAATCGCCATGGAAATTCAATACGGTTTTCACACCACAGCAGGACCCGTCCGCGACCTGAATGAGGATTCGCTTGCGGCCTGGTTGCCCACCGCCCAGGAAGACTGGCGCCAACGCGGCGCGATCATCGTGCTGGCCGACGGCGTCGGCGGCCAGGAACGCGGGGAAGTCGCCAGCCAGACGGCCTGTCAGGCCGCCAGCGAGTCCTTTCAGCAGGCCAAGCCGGGCCAGGACCCGCAATCAATCCTGTGGCAGATTTTCACCGCCGCCAATATGGCCGTGTTCGACAAAAACCTGAAAGACTCCAGCAAAGGCAAGATGGCAACCACCCTGACGGTCTGCCATTTCCGCAACAACGAGGTAACGATCGGCCACGTCGGCGATTGCCGCGCCTATGTCATTCAGCAGGGCCGCATACGGCGACTCACCAACGACCATTCCTACGCCGGCGTACAATTGAAGCTGGGCCTGATCACGGTTGAAGAGGCGGCCGGAAGCGAGTTTCGATCGGTCCTCACTCGATGCGTCGGGCAGGAAATATCCATCCGCGCCGATTTCTCCCGGGCGGTCGTCAATCGCGGCGACTTCATCGTCCAATGTTGCGATGGCGTTTGGAGCAAGGTGACAGAGGGTGAAATCCAGACTATCGTCGAGCGGAACGAACCGCTGGAAGCGGCGCGCCAGATTATTCAATTGGCCGAGCGACGTGCGGCCGACGACAACCTGTCCGTCCAGGTCGTCCGCATCGTCAGCGTCGAGCGGGTCACGTATTACCGCGGCCTGCCCACATACCAGAAGGAGTCGCCCGCCATCATGGGAAGCGATGTAGAAGTCGGCCAGACCCTGGACGAGCGTTACAAAATCACCGATCTCATCAGCCGCAGCGGCATGGCGTCGATCTTCAAGGCCATCGATCTCACGACCGACAATCCGGTCGCCCTGAAGATTCCGCACATGCAATACGAATCCGATCCCGGATTCTTCTCCCGCTTTCAGCGAGAACAGGAGATCGGGAACTCGCTCAAGCACCCTTATATCCTTCGCGTCGAACCCACCGATTCGACTCGTTCGCGCCCGTATATCGTGATGGAATACCTCGAAGGCCAGACGCTCGGCCACCTGATGGGCACCATCCGTCCCATGCCTGAAGCCGATGCACTGAGAATCGCCGGCCGCGTCTGCGAAGCACTGCATTACATGCACGATCACGATGTCGTCCATCGCGATCTCAAGCCCGACAACATCATGATCTGCAACGACGGCTCGATCCGGATCATGGATTTCGGCATCGCCAAGTTCGAGGGCCAGCGGCGTTTGACATTCGGCGGCTTCACACCGGCGATGGGCACGCCCGATTACATGGCACCCGAACAGGTCAAGGGCAAGCGCGGCGATCCGCGCACCGATGTCTACAGCCTCGGCGCCATCCTGTACGAAATGGCCACCGGCTCGACTCCTTTTGACGGCGAGAACCCGTTCATCATCATGAACTCGCGCCTCAGCGGCGATCCGATCGCCCCGCGCGTCCGCAACCCCAACGTCTCCCAACAGGTCGAGGAAATCATCCTCCACGCCATGGCCCGCAACCCTGCCGAGCGTTACGCCAACGCCCGCCTCTTCAAAGCCGATCTGGACAACCCTTCTTCCGTCGAAGTCACCGGCCGCGCCGATCGCCTTGTCGTCCCCAGCGTCATGGCCGCCAAGTCGCGCATGATGCTCTTGTATGCCTGCTGCATCCTCGGCCCGATCCTGATCGTCGCGGGCTTCCTTCTGTATAAGCATATTCAGTTCAAGTGAGTGTCCCGGTTGCGCTTATGCGCGTCGCTTGCTTCCCCTTGCGATGGCGGCCTCTTTCCCCCTTGCCATGTACTCAGGAAGATGGTTGGGGTGAGGGTTCGTGTATGATTGACTTCCTATTCCGCCTCGCTGAAAGGACGCCGTATGCCGCTTCTGCCATTTCGTCCCAAGTGCCCGATCGAGTCACAATCGCAGGCTTGGGTCGATGCGCGCATGAAATGGCTGGCCGGGCAATTCGGAATGCCGAAATGGCGAACCGCACGGGCCGTCGAGCCGACTGAGGAATTCTTTCCCGACCGCTTTGACGGCAGCGAAGATGCGGTTCGACGCATGCTCGATCGCGTATGCGGATTCATGGGCGTCGCTCCCGGCCGGGTGACGCTCCAACTCTATGCCGAACGCCCGAAAGATCTCACCGATAACCTGCACGTGGCGATCCACTCGGAGGGAAAAGCAACGGCCGGTCACTATCGCGTCGAGGAAAAGGAAATCGTCGGGATCGAGGCCTCGAAGCTGAACGATCCGATGTCGCTGGTGGCGACAATCGCTCACGAACTGGCGCATGTTCGTCTTCTCGGTGAACGGCGCCTCACCGGCAAGGAGGAAGACCACGAACCGCTCACCGACCTCACGACAGTCTTTTTCGGCCTGGGGATTTTCAACGCCAACAGCGTGTGCCAGTTCGATCAATGGGCCGAAGGCGGCTGGCATGGGTGGAAAGCGTCCAAACAGGGTTATCTGAACGAGCGCATGTTCGGCTATGCCCTTGCCCTGTGGACGACAGTTCGAAACGAAGACAATCCGCCGTGGATGCGACATCTGCGCACCAATCCACGCACGTATATGAAGCAGGCGGTGAAGTTCTTGAGGGCGAATCCGCCGGGGGCATTTTGACCATGTACCGAGGAATGCCTCATCCAACTCGGATGCTTCGACGTGTTCTGTCCATGCAGAACAAAATCGAAAGAACCGCCTATTGAAGATACTCCAAGTCTTGGCGTCCGTTATTGATTCCCCGCCCTCGTCGTCGGCGCCTTCGCCGCCAGCGCATCGTCCAGCAAACCCTTCAATCCCGACGGGTCCGTCCATTGCTGGCGGGCGGCTATTTTTCCGTCACGGCCGATGATGACCGCGGCGTTGGGGAAACCGCCGAGGGATTTTTCCAGCGCATCGTCCATGCCGTCCATCAGCATGGGGCTGGTGATCGTCAGGGCCTGACGGGCTTCGGCGGCGAGGCGATGTCTTGCGGCCGCGTCGGCGGGTTGCTCCACGAGAATGCCATCGGTCTTGTTCTGGCTGGTCTGCTGGTCGCCTATTGGGTGGGCTTCACGCGTGTAGACAATGAAGAATTGGATGCGCGTGCCATAGGTTGCAACGAGCTTCTTCATCGGCTCGACGCGCTGGCGGAATTCGGGGCTGGAATACGAACCAAACTCGAACAGCGTCACGTGATCGCGACAGAAATTCGCCAGGTAGACCGGCGTGCCGTCGAATCGCAACAGGCGAAGATCGGGAACACTCTGACCCACGGCCGCCGATGCGGGCAGCGGTTCCAGGCCGGTACCGGCAATCGAGGCCGGTTTCGCCGCGCCGGACGATGCCGCCGTGCCGTCCATCATCATGCTGGAATTGCCAGCCCGACCGGCCGGGGCCGTCGTGGATGCGGTGCTTCGACCAGTCGCGCCCGCGCGTGGCCCGGCGGCGTTGGCGGGAGCCGCCGGGGCCGGCGTGCCCGTCGCCTGCGCCAGGCGGTTGCGGGCGCCGGCCTGTTGCGCCGGCGTCAGGACCGCCATGATCTGCACCCGGTAATCCTGCAACTCCGTAACCAGGTCCGGCAGCCTGGATTGAATGTCCGGATCGGCCAGAACCTTCTTGATGTTGGCGTCGGCCGTCGTGTCGATGCGTTTGATGTCCATCCGCTCGGCGGCCGTGAGCGTGTTGTCCGCCAGCACAACCTTCTGCACCGCGCCGTCGGGGCCGACCCATTGCTGCACCACCAGTTCCGCCAGCTTATGAAAGAACGGCATTCGCTGATCCAGCGGCACCGCCGCCGCCACACGGGCACGCTCCTGGCGGATGAGGTTCTGGATTTGTGTGGCCAGATTGGCCGGGGCGATGGTCGGGGATTGGGCGGCCAAATCGCGCGCCTGCGATTCATATTGCGTCAGGATGGCATCGACATCGTGGAGATACTGGGCATTAAGCTGGAGCGACTCGGCCGCCTGTCGTGTGATGGCCATCGACCGGGTCGGGCCAAGGATCGCCGAGCCGATGGCCAGGCCCGCTCCCGATCCGCCACTGGCGCCGCCGCCCGGTTGCGTCGAGGGCTGAGCCAATGCCCGACAGCACAGCGTTGCCAACGCTAGCGCCATCAGTCCACCCAGCGCCAAAACGCGAACACCGGCCGAATATCTTGCATGGTTACGGCCTGCATGGCATCGACGCATGGCACGGCTCCTGGAAGAAAAGGGCAGACTCGACTGTTTCGCACGCGCCGGACACCCCGGCCTGCGGCATTATACAACGCCCATGCGGCCCATTTCTTGCGATATTGACCACGCCCAAGCCGTGAAACAAGCTGATCGCCTCATTCT
>CAYQTE010000106.1:0-11932 GCA_964420285.1 uncultured Tepidisphaeraceae bacterium | reverse complement strand
TCGCCGTAAGCGCGATGGGCGGCGGCTGTATCTCGTGCTGGATTACGGCAAACACTGGGATTTTCCCAAGGGGCATCTCAAACGCGGCGAGACCGACATGCAGGCCGCAATTCGCGAACTGGCCGAAGAAACCGGCCTGAATAAGCCCCGGCCGGTCGATGGATTTCATTATCACCTGCGCTATTTCTTCAAGCACAAGAAGAAGGGGCTGGTGGACAAGACTGTCGCGTTCTTCATCGCCCGCGTGAAGACACCGCGCATCCGCTTGAGCGATGAGCACGTTGGATATAAATATCTGTCAGCCGCTGCGGCGAAAAAACGCCTGACCTACGCATCGGCCCGGCATCTGCTCGAGCGGGCCGACGAATTCCTCAGCCAGGCCAACGGCCAGGCCGCCGCAGAGTAAAAGTAATTGGCAATCTGGATCGGGGTGCGATTATGAAGCAATGGCGATGGGCAATCGTGGCGGTGTCGATCCTTGGCGGCTGCACCACCGAAACGACGCGGACGAATATGCCGACGGTGTCGCTCTCGCCGGTGGACTGGACCGTCGGCGAAACCAGCGGCCGCGCCGCCGCATTGACCGGCGATCAGGCCAAGGCCGTCCTGATCGCCCGTGCGTACGTCGATGAACAGGCCCGCAAGCCCGAAACCGGCACCGGCCTGCCCGGCCGCCAGCCGCAATTCATCGACTTCCAGCCGCGCCAATCCGCCGACGGCTGGGATGTCTACGTCGAGTTCGTCGGCACGTGGATCAACGACCGCCCGGCCCGCTCGCCCGGCCATTCCGCCGTCGTCCGCATCGACCGCCGCTGGAAAGTCTTCGACTACGAGCTTACCAGCGGCCCGCCCCCGGCCAGCCAACCGGCGACCAGCCAGCCGGCGCAGTGATAATTCCGGCGGCAGGCATGGGCAGACAAGACCGCGTTTTCGATTTATCTGCGTTCATCAGCGTTCATCTGCGGTTGATCTGCCCTATCTTCGCTGGGGCAAACAGATCGTCCCAAAAAACGCGCCGCGTCTTGTCTCGGTGTCTTCCCCGACCTCCGTGGCTCAAGCCATTTCGGCTTTACCCGTCTGGCACCGCCTGGAAATCGGCGCATCGTTGAGGCCGGGCGGACCGCGCGGTATCGTACCGGCGGTGACCCAGCGACGGTTGCGTCGGGGGTTGTAAGGGACATGTCGATTTGCACGGAGCGGTACGATGAAACGAATCTTTACTTGCACTTTGGGCGCCCTCTTTTTCGGCGCGATGGTGGCTTCGGTGGCGCACGCGGCCGACCCGAAATACAAGAATTTCCGCGTGGCCATCTTCGCCCGATCAGACTCGGTGCGCCAGTTCGCCAATCCCCAGTCGCTGGCCACTGCTTACGACGCCATGGACAAGCAGGTGAAGTTCGACAAGGTGTACCTCGATGTCAGCGGGTCCAGCGACGCATCGCTCGAGGCGATCAAGAAATTCTTCAACGACAAAGGCATCATCACTTCGGGCGCCATGGTCACGCCCAACGGCTCCTACACCAGTCAGCAGAACCTCGACCGCATCAAGAGCAGCGTCGAGCTGGCCGCCCGCCACTTCGATGAGATCATCCTCGACGACTGGTTCTTCACCATGAGCAAAACCGCCGCGGATATCGCCGCCAAAGGCGACAAGACCTGGACGCAATACCGCCTGGAAGCTCTGGACAACGCGGCCGAGAACTATGTGGTCAAGCCCGGCAAGGCTATCAATCCCAAATTCCGGGCCATCATCAAATTCCCCAACTGGTACGAGCACTACCAGGCAATGGGTTACGACCTTGAGGCCGAGCCGAAGATCTTTGATGCCATCTACACCGGCGTGGAAACTCGCGACCCCGTCGTTGGCGAACAGCATTTGCAGCAATATGAGAGCTACAACATCATTCGCTATCTGGAGAGCGTCAAGCCTGGCCTCAACGACGGCGGGTGGGTCGATACGCTCGACATGCAGTACGCCGACCGCTACCCCGAGCAGATCTGGGACATGGCTTTCTCCAAGCCCAAAGAGATCATGCTCTGGAACTGGGCCGACGCCATGAGCCGCATCAATCTCGGCAACCGCCCCTGGCAGGATCAGGATACGAGCTTCAATTATCAAAAGACGCTGGCGGCGTTCGGGATTACAGCGCCGCCGGCCGATCAGACCGCGGGTCGCGGCCGGGGCGGCGGCGGAGCGGGAAGCGGATTGACCACCGGCCAGGTCGCCGGGGTCGCCCTTCAGCAGCTCGACTCATTCCTGGGCAAGCTCAGCAAGCCGATCGGCATCGCCGGCTATCGCCCGGCGCATTCCATCGGCGAGGAGTTCTATTACGATTACCTTGGCATGAGCGGCATCCCGATCGAGTTGAGCGTCAATTTCCCCACCGACGCCAGCGTCTGCCTGCTCACCGCCGGCGCCGCCAACGACCCGGACATTATCACCAAGATCAAGGGCCAGCTTGCGGCCGGAAAGACCGTCGTCATCACCGCCGGATTGCTCCGCGCCCTGCCCAAGGGAATCAACGAGATCAGCGAATTTGAATACACGGACCAGAAGGCCCAGGTCACGAACTTCAGGGTCCGCCTCGGCCGCCCAGTCGAGGGCGCGACCACGCTCGAGCAGCCGGTTATCTTCCCGATCATTCACTTCATCACCAATCAATCCTGGGGAAATCTCAACGGCTACAACGCCAAATCGCCGGAGAATGCGTATCCGATCATCCTCTATGATCAGTACGACCGCGGATCGCTGTACGTGCTGGCCCTGCCGGACAACATCGCCGATCTGTACCATCTGCCTCCGCAGGTTCTGAATGTCATCCGCAGTCAGATCATGGGCTCCTTCCCCATCCGCCTTGCCGATGCGCCCGGACAGGTCAGCCTGTTCGCGTATGACAACAACAGTTTTGTCGTGCAATCGTTCCTGCCGACGGCCACAACGGTTTCCGTAGCCCTAGCCGGCAGTTCGCGGTCGATCACCGATCTGGTGAACGGCCAGACGATTTCCGCATCGGCGGCGCCGGCCGGCGGCGGCCGGGGCGGAGCGGGTGGTGGCGGCGGAGGCGGCGGTCGCGGCCGCGGTGGAGCTGCGCCGTCCGCCACGTTTACCATCACTATCCCGCCTCACTCATACCGCGCGTTTACGCCGGGAAATTGAGTGCGACGATCGCGATGGCGATGTGTCGGATATTCATGGCTGAGGAGTTGTTATGCGAATTGCGATGCTTATCTCATGTGCCCTGTTGTCGTCGGCGTCCATTGTCCTGGGGCAGGCGGCCACCGCGCCGACCACCAAGCCCGTTCCGCCCACCAAGGCATCGTATCTGCGCGTCGCCGCCGAGGTTGAGAAGAGCCTCCAGGACGACGATCTGAAGAAGTTCTTCCCAGCGGCCGTGGATAATCAGGGCGGCGGGTTCTTTGAGAGTTTCTCGGAGAACTGGACGCACACCGGCCTGAACGGGCGGGGCAATGCTTCCACCGACACCACGCGCAGCGTCGTCTATCAGTCGCGCCTGACCTGGCTGGCCGCGCAGGCCGCCATGCGCTATCCCGCAGAGGCCGAGAAATATCTCGCCATCGCCCGCCACGGCGCCAAGTTCCTTGAAGAAAAACAGTGGGATGCCAAAAACGGCGGATTCTGGTGGGCCGTCGATACCAACGGCGTAGCACGCTCGGACAGCAAGCATGCCTACGGCAATTCCTTCGCCATCTACGCACTGGCCACCAGTTACAAGGCCACGCACGATCCGGACGCTCTGGACTATGCGAAAAAAGGATTCGCCTGGATGGAAAAGAACGCCCACGACGAAAAGAACGGCGGCTATTTCGAGCAGATTCGCGGCGATGGTTCGCTGATAACCGCCGCCGCGGCCGGCGGCGATATCGTCGGTGCCCGCAACGGCCAAAAGTCGATGAATTCCCACATCCACCTGCTGGAATCGTTCACCGCACTATTGGAAGTCTGGCCGGACGATCTGGTGAAAAAACGCACCGAGGAGCTTTATCAGATCGGACTCACGAAGATCTATTCCGACCCCGGCTATCTCTACATGTTCTTCAGTCCCGACTGGACTCCGGTGGCCGGCCGCGATTCCTACGGCCACGACATCGAGACCGCCTTCCTCTTTGCCGATGCCGCCGCGGCTTTGGGCAAGCCGGATGATCCCGCCTGCTGGCGTGCCGGCCGGAACATCGTCGATCATTGCCTGAAAGTCGCCTTCTCACCCACGGAGGGCTGCCTGTACAACGAAGGCACGGTCGATGGCAGCGGCACGCCCGACAAATCCAAGGTCTGGTGGGTCCAGGCCGAAGCCCTCAACGCGCTGCTCCTCATGCACGACCGCTACGGCCAGAGCGATCCGAAATATTGGAACGCCTTCGTGCAGGAATGGAATTTCATCAGCGCCCACCAGATCGACCACCAAAACGGCGGCTGGTACAACACGCTCAACCCCGACAAAACGCCCCTCCGTTCCAAGATCGCCAAGACCGATTCCTGGACCGAAGGGTATCATCAGGGCCGGTCGATGTTGACAGTCACCGCGACGCTGAAGCGGTTGGCCGACGCGAACAATTGATCGTAGGGTCCGCATCGCGGACCATCTTGTCGGCATTCGAGAGTAGTGGTCCGCTGTGCGGACCCTACAAACTCGGCCAACTATCCCTGCCGCGCCCAGTCGATAGTGCGTTGGATCGCATCGGGCGGCTCGACTGTACAACCCAAATTCAATTCCTCTTGCGCCCGGCGGGTCGATGGAACATAGCGAGCGGGAGATGGATTGGGCGGGGGAAGCTGATTGGCGGCGATCAGTTCCGCCAGCGTGCGCGGAGGATTGCCCATCGTGATGATGTCGTTGGGGTTCGATCGCGGCAACGCGATCTTCGCCACCAGCCGAGCAAGGTCGAGTATGGATATCGCGGATTCCGAGCCGACGTTGTAGGCCCGGGAGGGTTGGCCTTTCAGAAGGACCGTCCAGAGCCAGACGGCCAAATCCTGGCTATAGAGAAATGACCGCATCGGCGAACCGTCGCCGCTGAGTTTGATCGGGCCGCCGGACATGGCGTCGCGGATGAAATTGCCGATGGCGTAGGTTCCTTCGAACGGGAGCAACGGCCCGGCGAACGCGAAACAACGCGCGATCAGCGGCACGATGCCGTAGCGCTGTTGATAAACGATGCACCAGTTTTCGGCCGTGCGCTTGGCCAGGCCGTAGGCGCTATTTGGATCGAGCGGATCGGGGCTCCCGGTGAAATCTTCGGGGATGTGGCTGAGCGATGGAGGCTGGCGGCCGTAGACGGCGCCGGAACTGGTTAGCAAAATTCGCGGCGCGACCTTCTGTTGCGAGGCCAATTCGAGAATACGGCGGGTGCCGAGCAATACCGAATCGAGCATGTGCCGCGCATAATCGGGCGTGGGTTGATTGGTCGATTCGACGGCGGCATGAATGATGAGGTCGATCGGCCGATCCGGAAACGCAAAATCGGCAATGTCGCCTTGCACGAATTGGATAGCGCGATCGTCGGCGAGAAATGGCACCCGTCGGCGGAATGCATCCGGATTCCGCGAGAGGGCAAGTACGGTTGCGTTCAGTTTTCTGTCGCGATTTGCCCGCGCGAAACTCTCGAGCAGCCACGATCCGAAAAATCCGGTGGCCCCCGTAACAAGAATTGTCTTTCCCTGCACATGGGACCACAGCGGGCCGACGCGATCGACGATTGCCTGCAGATCGGCCGTGGGAAGAGGCGGTCGCGGCGAGCGGTCGCGGGGGTCAATGGGCGGCACAGAACCCTCGGATGGTGGCCAGCACGTAACTCAGATGTGACTCGGTCAAACCCGGATACACGCCGATCCAGAACACGTGGTTCATCACGAAATCGGAGTTCTTCAATTCGCCGACGACGCGATGCGGGGCGTGCAGATAAGCCGGCTGGCGCAGCAAATTGCCGCCAAAGAGCAGTCGCGTGCCGATGCGATGCGACTCGAGATGCCGGACAAGCTGATCGCGCGTGAATGGCGCCTCGGGGCGGACCGCCAGGGGAAATCCGAACCAGCTCGGTTGCGAATTGGGTGTGGCGGTCGGCAACACGAAAAGATGTTCCAGTTCGCGCATGCCGTCGGACAGGAACTGGAAATTGGCCCGTCGGCGCCTGATGAAATCGGGAAGCTTCTTCAATTGCGACAGCCCGACCGCCGCCTGCATGTCCGTCGCCTTGAGGTTGTAGCCGATGTGCGAATAGGTGTATTTGTGGTCGTATCCTTCGGGCAATTCGCCGAGCTTCCAGTCAAATCGCTTGCCGCAGGTGTTCTCCTTGCCCGGGGCGCACCAGCAATCGCGGCCCCAGTCGCGGAAGGATTCGATGATCTTCTTGAAGCCGGGGCGATTGGTCATGACCGCCCCGCCCTCGCCCATGGTGATGTGATGGGCGGGATAGAAGCTGACGGTCGCGACATCGCCGAAGGTGCCAACATTGCGGCCGGCGTAGGTCGCGCCCAGGGCGTCGCAGCAATCCTCGACGAGAAACAGGCCGTGTTTCTGCGTGAATTCCGTGACCGCCGCGAGATTGAACGGATTGCCCAGCGTGTGTGCCAGAACAACGGCTCGCGTCCGGCCGGACAGGGCGGCTTCCAGTTGCGTTACATCCACGTCGTACGTCGGGATGGTCACGTCGATAAATACCGGAACCGCGCCGCATTGGAGGATCGGGTTCACCGTCGTCGGGAAACCGGCCGCCACCGTGATCACCTCGTCGCCGGGGGCAAGTCGCTTATTGCCCCATGATTCGCTGGTCAGCGACGACACGGCCACGAGATTGGCACTCGATCCGGAATTCACCAGCGCGGCATAGCGCGTGCCGAAGACGGTGGCGAACTCGGTCTCGAATTGCTCGGCGAACCGTCCGGCCGTCAGCCAGAAATCCAGCGATGATTCGATAAGGCTCTGCAAATCCGACACGTCGAACACTCGGCCGGAGATGGGAACCGGCGATTGCCCCGCGACGAATGGACGCGGGGCAAACGCGGCGTCGTAATACTGCGCCACAAGCTGTTGAATCTGGTTCCGCAACTCGTCAGGCGTTTGGGGCATGCGCGAAGAACTCCTGATACCAGGCGATGGTCTGTTCCAGGCCGGCCGTCAGATCGAACATCGGCGTCCAGTTGAGAATCCGCCGGGCCTTTTCGGCCGAGAGGTATTGATGCTTGATCTCGTTGGACGCCTGGCACAAGACTCGCGGCGAAAGCGAGCATTTCATGAGCCGCATGATCTGCCGCACCAGATCCAGCACGGTGACCTGGATTTCGTTGGAGAAATTGAACGCCTGCCCGCGGAGGGTCGGATCGGCGGCCAGCTTTTCGGCCAGCAACATATAGGCCGCCGCGCCGTCCTCGACGTAGAAATAGTCGCGCACAAACGATCCGTCGGAACGAATGATCGGCTCCTGGTTCCGCAACACCGAACGTATGGTGCCGGGAACAATGCGGTTCCAGTTCAGATCGCCGCCGCCATAGAAATTGCCGCAGCGCGTCACCGTTACCGGCAGCGCGTAGGTATGCGCATACGTCAGGGCGATCAGATCAGCGCACGACTTGCTCACGTCGTACGGATGCTTCCCGACCAGCGGCGTGGATTCGTCGTACGGCAGCTTCTCGACATCGCCGTACGCCTTGTCGCTGGAGGCGACGACGATCTGCTTAACGGCCGGCGACCGCCGGCAGGCCTCGAGCAACCGCCAGGTTCCGGCGATGTTGGTCTCGAATGTGCTCAGCGGATTACGGTTGGCGATGCCGACGATGGTCTGTGCGGCCAGATGCAGAACGGTGTCGATTTCGTACTCGCCCAGCGTGCGTTCCAGGAGTGCGCTATCGACGATATCGCCGCGAACGAGCGTAACGCGGCTGATAAGCTCGCCGTCCAGAAGCATGGAGCGCGGTACCCAGTCGCGCACGATGCACACGACATTGGCGCTCTGCGCCAGCAGCCGCTTGACCAGCCAGCCGCCGAGAAAACCGGTGGCCCCGGTCACCAGTACAGGTCGATCGATCCAGAATGAATTGCCCATGGCGAGGGTGACTTTACCCGCTGGGGGCGATTCTGGCGATGGGTGGGACGAGAGTTTTCGCCGGAATGGGCTCGACAGGCCGAGCCGCGCGATTCATAAGCTGCTGGCCCCTTGCCTCAATCCGCAGTCGCCGCAAACAGTTCGTAGGACAGCACCGAATCGTGCTCCGCCCGCTGCCGGAAGCCCATCGAGCCGTAATCGAGAAAATAGGCCATGTCGAGCAAGTCCCGGCCGTGGCGATTAAGCAAGGCGGCGTAACGGTCTTCGCGCAATCCCAGGGTCAGGCGGTGCATGGTGGCCAGCTCCGCAGCGGTGGCGGGCGGATGGGGTCGCTCGCAGTCGTAGTCGAAATAGTATTGCAAATCATTTTCGGGCAACCGCGACTGGATCGTCTTGATGTTGAACGCCGCGGGATCCTGATACATCCGCGATTTGTGGAACAAATGAAAGCGGTTGAATATCGTGGCAACGCGGCCGGTTCTGGAAAATAGCTCATCCATGTTGTTCAGCGTTCGCTGGCGGGCCTCGTTCGTTTCGGTCGGGAATTCGTAGATCATGCTCAGGATCAGGAACAATCCGGCGTCCAGAAATCTCTCGATCATCGCGGAAGTCACGCCCGCGTCATGGTGCGAACGGCTGACCTTTCCCATGTCGGCGGCGACATCGTGATCGAACGTCTCCAGTCCGAACAGAACCTCGATGCACCCGGCTTCCTTCATCGTGTGCAGAAGGTCCACGCTGGGATTGGCCGCGGCGATCATGCGCCCCACCCAATGGATGCGCAATTGCCGCTCCTGTAAACCGGCGCAGAAGTCTCGCAAATCGACCGGCCGCATCGCCTCGTCCATGAAGTTGACCATGCCGACGCCATGACGCAGAAGTTCCTGGCAGGCGTCCAGCGACCGCTTTACATCGGCGGCCTCGCTGTATGCGTTATCGCTGATGTGCTTGGCGACCTGCACGCAGAAGCTGCATTTCTTGTAGAAGCATTTGTTCCGCACCATCGACATGCAATAGACGATATCCTCCAGCGGAACGCACATGGACGTGAAGTATTCGTGGGGGATCCGGTAGCCGCCATCGGCAATGCGCACGGCGGTGCGATCGGCGGGCCGGGGCGCAATGACGCGGACGGCGTCGCCGGTCTTGATCGCGATGTTGTGCAAATCCTCGGCCGGCGCCGATCCATCCAGAACGGCAACCAGCGACCGCATCGTCTGAGCGATCTCCTCCTGATAAAGAATCACCGAATCAATGACGCTGAAGAACCACGCGTTCTTCGCCAGATCGTCTATGTGGTGCAGCAGCGAATAATTTTCCCAACTGTGACGGGCAATGCCGATGTGCGCACTGGAACCGGCCGTTCTCAGCCATGACGCCAGTTGCAAAGCCCAAAAGACGCCCTCGGGATTGTCCAGCCCCAGCGTGACGACATCCGCCTGCCGCAATCCCAGTCGCTCATCAACGTGCGAAAAGAAATTGGCGAATAACGCGCAGCCGAAATTGTCGGCCACCAGCGAACACATCGCGTACGACGATTCAACCACCGCACGCGAAAGGCCCAGCCCCTGCAAATTCACCGGCACGCCGTACAGCCGGCCGATATCCCGGAAATGCGCCTGCAATTCCGCCATCGCCGGCCAGAGTTTCTGGCTGCTTCCGGCCGCCACAATCGCCTCGAAGCAATCGCCGGGACTGTGCGGCGTGGAGAGCGCCATGAGCCATCGCCAGAAGTTGGGGTTGATGTCGTATTGGGCGAACTCGTGCCCACCGCTCTGGAGGGCCGAGGCCGTCTCAGTCATGTATTCCTTGACCGAAAGCGTGAAGAACCGCGGCAGTTCAACGTGAACAATTTTCATCGGCCATATCCATGTTCTCAGGAAACGCCTCGTCGATTGTCCGCGGTTTGGTGTCGGCGTTGTCCTGCAAAAAGAACGACGTCCTGGGCAGGTGAAGACTATCCCGCATCGGCGGCAGGCGGTAGTTCAATTGGAAAAACGCATCCAGCGCCACATACGTCAGATGCCCCGAAACCGGCTGCACAAAGTGAAACCGCGCCGGTCCCGGCCGGGGATGAATCATCAAATTCACCACATCATCGACGTGCGCCCAGGAATTGCCCCAGGTGGCGTGCAGAGGTTCATCGGCAGGAAATGACCAGCGAGAGCCCGTTTGATAGGCCGCACGCCATTGAAAGAGAAACTGTTCCTGCACCTGCGCCGCCGTGCCCGGCCGTCCGGCGAGCAGCGGCATGCGAAAAACTTCGACCGAAATTCCCGATTCGTGATGAGCCAGCAGCGAGAGAAAATATTCCATGGCCGCTTTATGGCAATCGTACGGCGATTCCGGCCCCAGCGGACTTTTCACCGGCAGCGGCGTGTCGTCGGCCGGCGTCGCGTACACAAGCTGCGTCGACGCGAAAACTACGCGCCTAAGGCATTTGCGATCGGCCCATTCCTGCAAGAGCCATTGCACATTCTGCCCAAAATCCAGCAGAACGCTGGCGTTCTGTGTCACCGGCCGGGCCAGAAGGTAGACGGTTGCAGGTTCAATGGAACTCAGCAGTCCGCGCGATTCGACAAGGTCTTCCTGCAAGAACGGCAACCCGGCCTGGGCGCAGAACGAATTCATGGGCGTCCGCGAATGCAGCACGCAATCGCATCCGCGCCGGGCATTGGCCAGATATTGGCCCAGATACCCGTTGGCTCCGATGATAAGCTCGGCCGGCAATGTCGAACCTCGCAAAAATCACCCGCGAAAGCCGTTAATAACCTCCACCGGCGGATTCGGGACGGGTTGCGTGGAGGGCTGTGTACCGGCCGCATCCAGCGACGCGGGAGCGATCCTGCCAACGGCCGGTCCGTTGCGAGTATCGCCGGCGGACAATCCCGCGCCCAGAGCGCAGGTGACAAAGAACGCCGGTGCGGTTCCGGCTATGGCCACTTTGAGAAATGTCTGCATGGGCGAATCTCCTGAATAAGTTTGATTGATCAGCCGCGCTTGCCGGCAACCTCCACCGGCGGGTTCGGGACGGGTTGCGTGGACGGCTGTGTACCGGCCGCATCCAATGGAGCCGGAGCGATCCTGTCTACCGCTGGCCCGCTACGAGTGTCACCAGCGGACAATCCCTCGCCCAGAGCGCAGGTTACCAGAAACGCCGGTGCAGCACCGACCACGGCAACTTTGAGAAATGTTGTCATGTGTGCATCTCCTTTTGCAGTTTGCCGATCAGCCGCGAAAGCCCACGATGGGCTCCACCGGCGGCTCCAGCACTGGTTGTGTCGATGGCTGTGTTCCGGCCGCATCCAATGGAGCGGGCGCGATCCTGTTGATGATGGGCGCATCGCGAGTGTCGCTGGCGGACAATCCCGCGCCCAGCCGGCAAGTCACGATGAATGCCGGCGTGCTTCCGGCCACAGCGAATTTGAGGAATGTTCTCATTTGCGCGTCTCCCGATTGATCTCGAATATTCAACCGCGAAAGCCGTTTACGCCTTGCAGCCAAAGCGGCGGCGCGGGCTGCGTGGACGGCTGCGTCCCGGCCGCATCCAATGAAACTGGAGCGATTCTGTTGATAGCCGGGCGAGTGCGAGTGTCGCCAGCGGGCAATCCCGCCCCCAGGGCGCAGGTTACGAGAAATGCCGGTGTGCTTCCGGCCACGGCCACTTTGAGAAAGGTCTTCATCGGTGTGTTTCCTGATTGAACCTGAAAAATCAGCCACGCTCGCCGTGAACGTTGTTCGGCCACGGCGGCATTGGGGCGGGTTGGGTAGCCGGCTGCGTTGTGCCCGCATCCAGTGGAATCGGAGCGATCCTGCTGATGGCAGGCTCCGAGCGAGTGTCGCCAGCGGGCAATCCCGCCCCCAGGGCGCAGGT
>CAYQTE010000105.1:0-12175 GCA_964420285.1 uncultured Tepidisphaeraceae bacterium | reverse complement strand
CCCACCCCGACCCTCCCCCGGAATACCAGGGGAGGGGGAAGAAGGAGGTCGCCGATTGTGTCACGCGCCCCGCCCGACATCGGCCCGTGCTGCTATCGCATCAACTCGGCGATCATGGCCGCCGGGTCGCCGCTGCGCATCAGTGTTTCGCCGACCAGCACGGCGTTAACGCCGGCGGCGGCCAGTTTCTCCGCGTCCTGCCGCGTGCGCAGGCCGCTTTCGCTGATGAGCGTGCGCTTGTCCTCGACGAGTTCGGCCAGGCGGAGCGTCGTGCCCAGGTCGGTATTGAAGGTCGTCAGGTCGCGGTTGTTGATCCCCAGCAGGCTGTAGCCGTGGTGCGGAAACCCGATCACGTGATCGCGCACACGAATCAGATTCTCCATGTCGTGAACCTCGATCAGACAGGTGAGATTCAACTCGGTGGCGAGGATCTGCAGGTCGATCAGCGGCCCGGTGTCCAGGCATTCGGCGATGAGCAGAATTGCGTCGGCACCCGCCGCTCGCGACTGGTAGACCTGATACGCGTCGACGATGAAATCCTTGCGCAATACCGGAATTGTCACCGCCTGCTTGATGGCGCGCAGATCATCCAGACTGCCCTGAAAATACTTGGCATCGGTCAGCACGCTGATGGCGGCGGCGCCGGCCGATTGGTAGGTGGTCGCCGTCTTCACCGGATCGAAATCCGCACTGAGCAGCCCCGCGCTGGGTGAGGCCTTCTTCACCTCGGCGATCACATGAACCAGGCCGCGCGGCGGTGTGCTGACGGCCTGAAAGAAATTTCGTGGCCGCGGCAGGGCGGCAATATCGGCCTGAAGCTGGGCGACATCGCGACGGGTCTTGGCCAGTTCCACTTCCTGGCGTTTGGTCTGGATGATCTGATCGAGAATCGAAGCCATTGGAAAACTCGTCCGGCAACCTACAATTCGCACGCGGCGCGTCGCCACTGTAAAAGCGAATGCGCGAATGTCAATCAACCCGTGGCAAACGATGGCCGTTGCTCTTACCCACACGCCGAGGCCGGACATGTGGGTCGCCCTCTACCCGATCGTCGTGTTGTGGCTGGCGCTGCCGGCGGCGGTGCTGGCGATCGCATGGATTGGGCCGTTTCGGCTGGATCGAGCGCGGCGGCGCGTGGGCGAGGGAGACAGCCGAAGCCTCCTGCTGCTGATCCTTGCCAGCGGGGGATTTATCAATTTATTCGTGCAGATGGCATACCTGCAGGCGAAAGGCGTGACCAATGCCAATGCGATTCCGCCGGCAGACCTTGTCATCGTTTCGATCCTGTCCGATGTGCTGGCCGGGGCGGTCATGATCTACATGACATTTGCGATGCGTCACGACGGCCTGGCGCGAGTGGGGATTTCGTGGCGGCACGCGAGGGCATCGCTGGGGCAGGCGCCGGCGTATCTGGTGCTGGCCTACCCGCTCGTAATTCTCGCCAGCGCCGCGACGGAATATGTGTGGTCGCGGATCAACGGCGGGGCGCCGGGCGAGCACGAGCTGATCAAGATCCTCCAGGAACACCCCAGCCGGTCGCTGCAATGGCTGATCGTCGTGTCCGCGGTCGTCGCAGCGCCGATGGCCGAGGAGTTGTTCTTCCGCGGGTATCTGCAGACATTCGTGCGCGAATTGCCGGTGCCGCCGTGGATGGCGATATTGTTTTCATCGCTGGCGTTCACACTGATCCACCAGCCGCCGGAAATTCAGCCCATGATCTTCGTGCTGGCGCTGGCGCTGGGATACGTCTATGAGCGGACGGGCAATCTGACGACAACCATGCTCATGCACGCGGCGTTCAACGGGACCAATATCTATCTGGCGCTGCACCCGCGTTGATACGCCCGGTGCATGTTCCTACAATCGGCCCACTTATGCCTATCAGCATTGACGAACAAATCAAGCTCCTTTCGCGGCGGTGCGAACGCATCCTCTCCGAGGACGATCTCCGCCGTAAACTCAAGACCAGCGCCGAAACCGGCCGGCAGATGCGGATCAAGCTGGGCATGGACCCGACGGCGCCGGACGTGACGCTGGGGCATGCGGTGCCGCTGCAGGTGGTGCGCCAGTTCCAGGACTGGGGCCACAAGGCCGTGCTCATCATCGGAGATTACACGGCGCGGGTGGGCGATCCATCCGGGCGCGACACGACCCGGCCGATTCTGACCGGCGAGGAAATCGACTCCAACGCCACCACCTACGTCAAGCAGGTCGAGAAGATTCTGTTGACCGACGAGCAGCATCTGGAAGTGCGGCACAACGGCGAGTGGTTCAGCAAGATGAACCTGGTGGACATCATCCGTCTTGCGGCGCGAAAGACCGTGGCGCAGATGCTCGACCGCGACAGCTTCAAGGAGCGCTTCCAGGCCGGGACCGATATCCGCATCCACGAATTGCTGTATCCACTGTTACAGGGGTGGGACAGCGTGGTGGTCGAGGCGGATGTGGAACTGGGCGGCAGCGACCAGCTTTTCAATAATCTCGTCGGGCGCGAGTTCCAGAAGGAACTGGGTCACGACGGGCAGGTGGTGATCGTCACACCGCTGCTGGTAGGGACTGACGGGTCGATGAAGATGTCCAAGAGCAAGGGCAATTACATCGGCGTGACCGATCCGCCGGCCGGGGCCAAGGGGATTTTCGGGAAAGTGATGAGCCTGCCGGACGCGGTGATGGACAGCTATTACATGCTGCTGACGAACATTCCGCCGCAGGAGTACAGGGCGAAGATCGCGGCCGATCCGCGCGCGGCCAAGGCGTTTCTGGGGAAGTACCTGGTGGCATGGATGCACAACCAGGCCGAAGCCGAGGCGGCCGAGGCGGAATTTGTCCGCACCACGCACGGCGGCGTGCCGGATGAAATGCCGCAATGCGAGATTCCTCGCCAGGCGACGAAGCTGGCGCCGCTGCTGGTGAAGGCCGGGCTGGCCGCCAGCAACAGTGAGGCGATCCGCAAGATCAAGGAAGGCGCCGTCCGCATCGAGGGCGGGAAGGTGACCGATTTTCAGAAGGACTACAGTTTCGATGCTCCGGTGGTGCTGCAAGTGGGCAACCGCCGGTTCGTGCGTTTGGTGCCGCAGTAGCGGCGTTCACATTTCCACGGCCATGGAGTCTCGCAGCTTGGCCAGGGCCTCGTGTTCGATCTGGCGGACGCGTTCGCGCGTCAGGCCGATCTGCTGGCCGATCTCCTTGAGCGTCAGCGGATCGTTGCCGCTGAGGCCATAGCGCAGGCGCAGAATCTTCGACGCCCGCGTGTCGATTTTATCGAGCAGTTCCATGAGCTGGCGGAGATCGTCGCTGTGGCGGACGGCCTGGTCGGGCGTGGGATTGTTGGTGTCGGCGACCATGTCGTTGATGGTCAGCTCCCCGTCGGCGCTGCCGGACTGGGTGGGGGAGTTGTAGGCCTTGACGGCCTTCTTGATAATCTTGAGCTTTTTGAGCGACATTTGCAGATAGCCGCACAACTCCTCGTTGGTGGGGAGCCGGCCGAATTGTTCCTCGAGTTCGCGCACGGCGTGCTTGAGCCGGGCCATCATCTCGATCATGTAGGCGGGGATGTGGATGGGCTGGACGCTGTTGATGAGGGCGCGTTTGATGGCCTGCTTGATCCACCAACTGGCGTAGGTGCTGAAGCGGGAGCCGTTTTCGGGGTCGAATCCCTCGACCGCCTTGAGCAGGCCGATGTTTCCCTCCTCGATGAGGTCCGGCAACGATAGTCCGCGATTGAGATAATGCTTGGCAATATTGACCACGAGCCGCAGATTTGAGCGGACCATGTGTTCGCGGGCGGCGTGGTCGCTGTGGTGAATGATCCTGCGGGCCAGGGCCTTCTCCTCCTCGGCGGAGAGCAGGGGCGAGTCGTTGATCTGGCGCAGATACAATTGCAGTCCAGTCAGGACGTTTACGGCTGTAGGCATAGGCGTCTTCGGCGTTTTGCGACAAGGGGGCGGACAGGCAGGCGACTCCCTGGCGGGAAGCCGGCGTGCCTGCACCTCCGAAGCAGAGGTGTCCGCATACCCGAACCCGATGAACTATCGGTTGCGGCATGCGGCAACTTTTGCGCTATGCTCAATTGAACAGCGCAATTCAAGGGTGTTGCCGCTGATTTGGCGGTGATTCTGGGGCGTTGGGGAGGGCGCGGATTAAGCTGTGCCGGTTGTAAGGGCGAGCCGGAGAAGAATATCCCTCGCAGAGGCGCAAAGGCGCGGTGAGAAGAAAGCCGTCTCTCGGGGCGCCGTTATTCCTCGATATTGATATCGCCCAGGCCGCGGGTTTGTTCGCCGCCTTCCAGGCCGCCGCGGAGGCCGCGCTTTTCGGCGCGCTGAGCTCGGGCGGATTCGCGGGCTTCCTCTTCCTGCGCCCACTGGGCGCGCTTCAGCGACAGGCCGATCTTCCGCTCTTCGCTGTCCACGCGGAGAATCTTGACATCGAGCTCCTGGCCGACCTTGAGCTGGTCCTCCGGCTTCTCGATCTTCTGGTCGCTGATTTCGCTGATGTGCAGCAGACCCTCCAGGCCCGGTTCCAGTTCGACGAACACGCCGAAATTGGCGATCTTGGTGACGTGGCCCTTGACGACCATGCCCGGGCGATAGTTGGCCGGGATGACCGTGGTCCACGGATCTTCCTGCATCTGCTTGAGGCCCAGCGCGATGCGCTGCTTGTCCTGATCGACCGACAGCACCACAGCCTTGACGCTCTCGCCTTTCTTGAGAACCTCGCTGGGATGGCCGATCTTCTTGGTCCACGACAGATCGGAGACGTGCAGAAGGCCGTCTATCCCTTCCTCGATCTCGACGAACGCGCCGTAGTTGGCGATGTTGCGAACCTTGCCCTCGACGACGGAGCCTGGGGGATATTTCTCGGCCACGCGCTCCCAGGGATTCTCCTCGACCTGTTTCATGCCGAGGGAGATTTCCTGCTTGTCCTTGTTGATCTCCAGAACCTTGACCTTGACCTTCTGGCCCTGCGCGACAACCTCGCTCGGATGGTTGATGCGCTTGGTCCACGACATCTCGCTGATGTGGACCAGTCCCTCGACGCCTTCCTGTAGCATGCAGAACGCGCCGTAGGACATGATATTGACGACGGCCGCCTCGTGAACGCTGCCGACGGGATAGCGCAGCTCGATATTTTCCCAGGGGCTGGCTTCCTTCTGCTTGAGGCCCAGGGCGATCTTTTCCTTTTCCTTGTCGATGGAGAGAACCTTGACCTCGATCTCCTGATCGATCTTGATCATGTCGCTGGGATGGTTGAGCCGGCCCCAGGACATGTCGGTGATGTGCAGCAGGCCGTCGATGCCGCCCAGATCGATGAACGCGCCGAAATCCGCGATGTTCTTGACGGTGCCCTTGCGGAGTTCGCCGATGACCAGGCCGTCGAGAGTGCGGCGTTTGAGTTCTTCACGCTGTTGCTCGATGAGCTTGCGGCGGGAGATGACGATGTTGCGGCGTTCCTCGTCGATCTTGAGGATGACGGCGTCGATGCTGCGGCCGATCCAGTCGGAGATTTCGCCGGGGCGGCGGATGTCGACCTGCGAGGCGGGAAGGAAGACGGGCACGCCGATATCGACCAGCAGTCCGCCCTTGATCTTCTTGGTGACTTTTCCGGAGACCGGGTCGCCCTCTTTCTTGGACTGCATGATCACTTCCCAGTTGATCATGCGGTCGGCCTTGCGTTTGGAGATTTTGACCAGCCCGGTGTCGCCCTCGACGTCTTCCAGCAGGACGCGGACCTCATCGCCGATCTTGACGTTCTGCGGCTCGTCGAATTCGGTCTTGTCGAGAACCCCTTCGCTCTTGAGCCCCAGTTCCACGACAAAATCATCGCCGACGACGCTGGAGACGCGGCCCTTGATGATGGCCCCCGGCGTAAAATCCTGGACCTCGTCGCCGCTGACGAGCTTGGACAAGTCGTCAGCCGAATCACCCAGTGCGGTGGCAACGGCACTCTTTACATCCGCGTCAATATCTCCCAACGAAAGAATCAGATTGAAATCGACCATAAATCAGAACCACGCATGGCGATAAAAACAGCGTCGCGGCGCCATGCCCGCCGCAACGACAGACCACTCGAAAACGCCCAAGCGGACCAACCGCTCGACTGCGAACCCCAAATTATAAACGCGGACATGGCTCGGCGTAAACAGCGGAGCGATGCCAAAATTATCAAAAAGAAAAGCCGCCCGGAGGCGGCTGGAGCAGGGGATGGTGCCGAGTTCGGATTCGGCGCGTCGACCAATCAGGCGCCGAGCACGCCCAAAAGCGTGAGCGAGGCTTCCTGTTTCTGGGTCAAAGCGCTCTTGAGATCGTTGCGATCCTTGGTGAGTTTCTCCGTCGCGGCCAGCATGGCATCGTGCAGGGCGTCCAGTCGGGCCTTGATCGCGTCAGGAGTGGCGTCGGTCTGGGCGAGAACGGCCTGAAGGTCGTTGACGGCCTTCTGAACTTCGTTTGTGGCCGCGGCTGCCGCAACGCCACCGGGAGTGGCCGCGCCGCCGGGCGCCACTGCGCCACCGGGGCCACCCGCGCCACCGGGCCCGCCGCCGCCAAATCCGCCGCGACCGCCACGGCCGCGGCCGTTGGAGAACATCGTGCCGTTGCCGGCTTGAACAACCGCCAGGTCATCCAGTATGGCGCTGATTTTTGAAGTAAGGGCGGCCATTTCATCGTCACTCAATCCGACGGTCTGTTGAATCTGAGCAAGCTGGTTCTGGCGATTGTTCATTCCGCCGCCGCCAAAGCCGCCACCGCCGGGCCCGCCGCCAAACCCGCCGCCGGGTCCACCGCCACCGCCGGGTCCACCGCCCCCGCCGGGGCCACCGCCACCGCCGCCAAAGCCGCCGCCGCCGCGTCCACCGCCGCCACCGCCAAATCCGCCGCCGCCGCGCCCGCCGCCGCCACCGAATCCACCACCACCGCCGCCACCACCAAAGCCACCACCGCCGCCGGCCCAGGCCGAGGTCGTCAGCAGCGCTACCATCATCACTGCCGTCAGGCAGGCGATTGTTCGTCGAGTCATCATGAGTATCTCCTCAAAAGGGACAGAAGTTTGCGAGGGAGTCACCGCCGGTTGCAATCCAGAACCGGCCGGGGAACCAAACTCCCAGCGCTGGACACATTGTCCACCCGCGTACCTTAAGGCGCGATGAACAAAACGACAAATATCGGGAAATCGCTGCCTTCATGGATTCTTCAGATTCGCGGCCAAAATGTCTCTATGGCCCATTCGAGCATGGCTTGCCGGCCGCCGCCAGCTTACGATCCGCCGACATGAACTGGCGTCTGATCAAGGACTATCTTGCCGAGGGCTTGATTCAGTTCCGGCGGTTCGACCTGCGCTGGTCCTATCTTGTGACGGCGGCCGCGATCGTGTTGGGAGTGGTCCTCAATGTGTGCATATCGCAGGGCTGGGTGGTGTGGCCGGTCATTTTCGTGGTGAGCTTGATCACGATGGTGCATGAAGCGGCCAGCCGGAACACCCAGGGCGTGCCGCCGATACAGGTCTATGCCTTGTTCGCCGGTGTGCTGGTTGTGTGCCTGGTGTGGCTGATGATCATGGCGGCCTTCGGGCCGTGGCTGCTGGTTATCGCCACGCCGCTGCTGGTGTGGTACGCGGGCAAGGGGATCCTGGAAAACCGCCGGCGCGACAAGCTGATCGAACAGCGTCGCAAGGACGGGCAATGCGTCGGCTGCGGCGAACCGATCGACGGTTCGTTCGAGGTGTGCCCCAACTGCGGCCTGGATTGCGATCCGGACGGTCAGCGTTTGCAGCGCGTGGCCACCATGGCGCGGTCGCGCGCCAACCCGGTGCGCGGCCGCGACGTCATCAAGGGAACCGCCGCGTTGACCCACGCCCAGCGGCGTGCCCAGGCATTGGCCGATCGCAGCGCCAGCCGCCCAGGCCGAAAACGCCCGAGCTAACCCCCGATTCCGGCCGCGTCTTGAGCGCTCAACGGCGCGGCCGGAAGACACGGCCGTATCGGACGAGCGGCTTACCGGCCGGCGCCGCGACCAGCTCCGCCAGCCCCGCCACCGCCGCCGGCGCCGCCGCGGCCACCACCACCGCCGCCAAAGCCGCCGGCCGTCAGGGCGGCGCTGGAAACCGTGAGTTGCTTGTCGTATTCGACCTTGAACTGATGCGTAACGGTGGCCGCCTTGTCGCCGATCGCCTGCGCCGGCACCGACACGTCCCAGCGTAGAATGCCCTTGGTCTTGTCGTCCGGAAGGTATTCCGGTGCGGCCGACAGTTCCTTGCTGGTCGCCCCCAGCGTGATCTTGGCCTCATTGGCCTTGGTGGTCGGGACGCGATCCATCAGACGGACGATGGCCGGATCATTGCCGAAGTTCTCGATCGTCAGCTTGTAATTGAACCCGAGCACGCGGTTTCCGGCCTGGACGGTGTCGGTCTTTTCGACCAGTTCACGGCCTGCGCGGAGCGAGGCGTCAATCCCAAACCCGAGCGTGAATGATTCGCCAGTGGTGACCGTGGGAAGCTGGCCAATGCCCACGAAATGGTCATTTTGATAACTCGAAACCGGCCCGGCCAGCAGGACGTTCTTGCCGTCGTTCACCACGCTGGCCTGATCATAGATGAAACTGGTCAGCACGGGCATGGCCGTCTTGTAGAAGGTTCCCTTCAGGGCCAGCGTGCTGATCTGGATGAGCTGTTCGTCAGCCCGGCTGGGGAGCGTGGTTCTGTTGGTCAGGTGATAGGTGACGCTGACGCTCTGATGTCCTTCGGAGGGCGTCTGCGGCTTCGTGGCCTCGGCAACCAACTCAAGAACCTGAAGCTGCCGCGCCACGGAATTCAGGTCGGAGTCGAGCGACTGCGCGGGCGCGAGATTCTGAAGCTGCTGCTGCGTGACGCCGAAATTGCCATTGAAACTGCCGTTGCTCAGCGCGCCGCCGTTGATCGTGACGGGGCCGTTATAGTTATTGCTCAAGCTGCGGTTGGCTTCGGCCGCGGTTCGCTGCTGGATGAGCGCGTCGCGCTGCTCGGCATAGGCGCTGGTAACGGCGGTCTGGCCGTTGGCGTAGGGGACGCTGGCCAGTGCGATTTCCAGCGGGTCAAGCACCGGCGCGGTGGCGACCAGGCTCGGCGTGGCCGTCGAGAGGATCATGTCCACATCCGGCCAGTCCTCGCCGCTCATCTGACGCACCGAGGCGTCGTATTCCAGGTTGACCGATTGCTGGGAAGGATTGCCGTGGGCGATG
The DNA here is from genome assembly GCA_964420285.1 of uncultured Tepidisphaeraceae bacterium. GTDB lineage: Bacteria > Planctomycetota > Phycisphaerae > Tepidisphaerales > Tepidisphaeraceae > CAYQTE01. The sequence continues at coordinate 2,969 of CAYQTE010000105.1, read as the reverse complement.
TAGGAGGCGGTCCAGTCGGCCTGGTCGACCAGATAGTGGACGCGCAACTGCCCGCCGGCGTTCTTGAACGTGACGGAAACGACGGCTTCGCGGACGCTCTTGGTCGATCCGCCGGTCAGTTCGGCGCGCTGGCGCTGGTGAAGATCAAGCTGCTCCTGCGCGGCGCGCTGCTTGTGGGAGAGATCGAGTGATTCGTCGCTGATGTCCTTGCGCTGGTCGAAAATGAACGTGGTCAGCGCCTTGAGCACATCGGCGTTCAGCACGCCCTTGGACAGTTCGGTCATGGCCGTGGGGGCGGCGAAAGATTCGAGCTTGTCCAGATATTGGCTGCGCTGCGCCAGTACCTGCTGTGAACGGTTCACCGCGTCAAGGTCGTCCTGGTCGGCGCGGATCAGTTTGTCGATCTGCTGAACCTCCACGCGGTTGTCCTGCTCCACCGCCCGAGTGCGGAAGCCGACCGAGTGGATATCGATGCCGTCGGCCGATTCGGCGTAGACGCTTCCGGGGATCACCCGCTCCGGCAGGCCGGTCACCACGATGTCGGTCAGTCCCGCCGGCGCCGACACATCGACGGTGCGCGTGACCAGCGCCTGCCCGCGATAGACGGTGACGGAATCGATCTTCCCGGTCAGCGAGATGGGATCGGCCGCGTGCGCCGCGGTGAAGAAGGACGCCAGTGCGTAGCCAGCGACGCTCAAGCATATCAATCGACGGATCATGGTGGTTCTCCTTGGCAGGAATCGATGTTGTTGTTGTAAGTTATCGTCCAATCACGCAATTATCGTCCGGTAAAACTGGTGGCGGAAATGGACAGTTGTTTGTCGTATTCCACCTTGAACTGATGGTCGACGGTGACGGCTTTGTCGCCGATCGCCTGCGCCGGGATGGTCACGTCCCAGCGAAGAATGCCCTTGTTTTTGTCGGTCGCGACGTATTGGCCGTCGGTGGACAATTCCCGGCTGGCCGTGCCCAACGTGATCTTCGCCTCGGTCGCCTTGGTGGTGGGGACGCGGTCCATCAGCCGCACCACGGCCGGGTCGGAGCCGAAGTTCTCGATCGACAATTTGTAATTGAAATTGAGCACGCGGTTGCCGGCCTGGAGCGCGTCGGTCTTTTCGACCAGTTCACGACTGGCGCGGAGCGTGGCGTCGATGCCGAACCCGAGCGTGAAGGATTCGCCCGTGGCCACGGTGGGAAGCTGGCCGATGCCCACGAAATGATCGCTGTCATAACTGGAGACCGGCCCGGCCAGCAGAACGATCTTGCCGTTGTTGACGACATTGGCCTGGTTGTAGATGAAACTGGTCAGCACGGGCATGGCCGTCTTGTAGAACGTTCCCTTGAGGGCCAGCGTGCTGATCTGGATAAGCTGCTCATCCGCACGGCTGGGTAGGGTCGTGCGGGGGATATTGTAGGTGACGGCCACGCTCTGATGGCCTTCGTTGGGCGTCTGGGGTTTGGCGGCCTGGGCGACCAATTCAAGTTCTTGAAGCTGCCGCGAAACGTCCTTGAGGTTCTGATCCAGCGCCTTCTGCTGGACTTCCATCCTGTCAAACACCTGGGACGGCATGGTCGTCGCGTAACCGAGACCTATTGTGCCATCTGTGACATAACCGCCCGCACTGCCGCCGCCCATACCGCCGTAGCCGCCGAGATTACCAAAGCTGCTCGCGCCGGCTCCGCCAGGCGCGCCGGCAGCGCCGCCGGCACCCGCGCCGCCCCGGCCAGCCCGTGCGCCGCGTCCGATTGTGCCGCCGCCACTGCCAATGTTGCTGGCACTGTTGGCGGCCACCGGGCCGTTACGCAGGACTTCCGCGTTGGCCTGGGCCTGTTCGAGAAATTTGCGTTCCTCGTCATATTCGCCCGCGGCCGCCAATTGCTGTTCAGCCTGCACCAGCGGCACGCTTTGCAGGGCGATTTCCAGCGGATCAAGCTGCGGCGCGGTGGCGACAAGGCTCGGCGTGGCCGTCGAAAGGGTCATGTTCACATCTGGCCAGTCCTCGCCGCTCATTTGACGCACCGAGGCGTCGTATTCCAGGCTCACCGTCTGTTGTTTGGGATCACCGTGGGCGATATAGGATGCGGTCCAGTCGGCCTGATCGACCAGATAATGCACGCGCAACTGCCCGCCGGCGTTCTTGAATTCAACCAGCACGGATGCGTCGCGCGCGGTCTTGGTCGAGCCGCCAGCCAGTTCGTTTCGCTGACGGGTATGCAGCGTCAGGGAGTCGCGAGCATCGCGGTCCTTGCGCGACAGGTCCAGCGATGCGTCACTGATGGCCTTGCGCTGCTCGAAAACGAATGTGGTCAGGTTCTTGAGCACATCGGCGTCCAGCACTCCCTTGGACAACTCGGCCGTCGCCGTCGGCGCCGTGAAGGCTTCCAGCTTGTCCAGATATTGGCTGCGAGCGGCCAGAACTTGGCCGGCGCGGTTATCGGCATCGAGGGCATCCTGATCGGCCCGGATTTGGTCGTCGAGGGTTTTGACCCCGGCCCGGATATCCTGCTGGACGGGGTATTCCTGGTAGCGGACCGAGTGGATGGCGACGCCGTCACTGGATTCGGCATACACGCTGCCGGGTATGATCCGGTCCGGGAGATCGGTGATGGTCACTTCGCTGACCCCGGCCGGCGCCGTGACATCCACCACCCGCGTCACCAGCGCCTGCCCGCGATAAACGGTCACAGACTCGATCTTCCCCGGCAATTTGATGGGATCAGCCGCCCAAGCGCCCCCGGCCAGCCACCCAACAGACAACGCGGCGACAACACTCCCCAAATATCCTCGAACCATGGCGAATCCTCCCGCAAAAGCCAAACCGCCCAACAGCCCGGCAATCCCGGCCACACCCCATAGACGCCGAGTGGGGCGGAAAGTTTCAAATCGGTTGAAAATAAGCGACCGCCGGCACGATCGGGATGATCGGCGACGATGGCTTGGCACGGACCCAACGCCCGTCCCACCGACC
>CAYQTE010000104.1:0-12317 GCA_964420285.1 uncultured Tepidisphaeraceae bacterium | reverse complement strand
ACTCGGCGACGATTCCCTCAACGGCGGCGCCGGCACCAACCAGTTCTACGGCGGTCAGGGCAACAACATCTTCTACGCCGTGAATGGAACGGCCGACCAGATTTTCGCCGGTGCGGCCACCAACGACAGTCTGATCTATGGCTCAAGCGACAACTACATCATTGAAAGCGGCGTGATTCCGCCGGGGAACATAACGCTGGCTTGATGGCGCTGGCCGGAAAGTGGGACGCGAGGCGGACCTACTTCTGTATTTCGCCAACCTGATAGCAGACCAGGGCATCTTCGCCGCGGAGGAAGAGCCGGCCGTTGCAGATCATGGGTTGTTGGGGGATGCCCATCTTGATGCCCGGATTGACCCGGCCGAGTTCCTTGTAGGCGGTGTTGCTGGCGTCCAGAAGCACCAGTTCGTCCTTGGTGTCGATGGCGAAGATCAGGCCGTCGGCGATCGTGAGTTGGCGATCGCGCCGCCAGTCGCTGCCTTCCTGCTGCCACAGGAGTTTGCCGTCGTCGTAATTGGTGCATTGGAGGGCATCGGTATTATTGCCGCGGCCGAAGCCGTAGATCGCGCCCTGCCACACGCTCAGGGTGTGGTACTGGTTGCATTGGAGGTGATCGCTGTCGTAGACGAGATGGGGTTCGAGGCCGCCGTCCTTGGGGACCATCTGAAGGCACTGAATGTAATTCGAGGCGGCCTGGCTGGCGGAGACGAGCAGGCGGTCACCGATGGCGACGGGTGTGGGCACCATTCCCGACGAGGCCGGCTTGACGAATTTCCAGTGCCAGAGCAGTTTTCCGGTTTTGGCGTTCACGCCCATCAGGTCATTGCGCCAGACCGCGACGACGATCTGCGAGATCCCCCCGACTTCCTGATACACAATCGACGCGCCATCGACATAGACCTTGGGCCCGCCGGCATCGAGCTCTTCGCCGATCTTCCACAGCAGCTTGCCGGTGAATTTGTCGGCGGCCTGGAGCACGCTGTCCTTGCCGCCGCCGCCGATATAGAGCACATCGCCCACGATGAGGGGGGTGGTTCCTTCCGAGCAGTTGATGAGTTTGCCTTCGCTCCAGACCATCGAGCCGTCGTCGGCTTTGAGGCAGATGCACGGGCAGCGCGGGGAATACATGTCGCCGTTCTCGGCGAAATAGGGGAAGAAGTAGACGCGATCGCCATCGACCAGCGGCCCGCTGACTGGGCCTTTCACCTGGTGATGGTTGTCCGATGGGATCAGCAGTTGCCGCCAGATTTCCTTGCCGGTGGCGGCGTCGAGGCACAGGGCATATTGCTTGAGGTCGATCTGCGTCAGCGTGAACAACTGGCCCTGGCGCAGCGCCACAGCGCTCTTGCCCAGCCCGATCGATTGCCGCCAAAGTTCCTTTGGACCCGCGGCCGGCCATGATCGCAAGAGACCTTTGGCATCCGAATAGACGTTGTTTCCATTGGTCGGCAGAAACCGGGCCAGACCCTGCGAAGGCTGGGTAGCGCTGGGTGCGGCGGCCGGATCGGCGGCACGGGTGGCATCTCGACCGATCAAAAGCATCGCGGCAAGCAATGCGACCGCCGTCATACTTCGCGTCTTCCAGTCAACCATGACAGTTCTCCTCGGGCAATGAGTTGAGGCCATGCCCAAAAAGCCAATCGGTCCCGCGGCGGAGCGCCGTCGGGGAGATCGTGACCAGATCCGCGATTATCGCATCACTACAAATTGATGCTCGCCTGCAGCGTCGATTCCGACAGGTCGCGGGTCAGTTTGAATCCGAGCTTTTCGGCCACGTGCTGCATCTCGACGTTCTGCGACATGATCATGCCGCTGAGCCGCGCGATCTTCTCGTTGCGGGCGATATCCACCAGCAACTTCAGCAACTGCGTTCCCAGCCCGCGATTCTGCCAGGCATCGCTGACCACAATCGCGTATTCGGCGTCCTTGCCGGCGGGCTGCTTGCTCATGCGGCCGATGCCGAGAATGAACCGCTCGCCGTTGTCGGGGCGTCGGCCTTCGGCGACCAGGGCCAGTTCGCGGTCATAGTCGTTGAAACAGACGCGGATCAGCCGCTCGTGGGCGATGCGCTGGCTCAAATGAATCGGGTGGAAATAGCGGAACATCACGCTGCGATCCGAAAGTTCCTGATGGAAGCGGACCAGAAGCGGCTCGTCCTCGGGGCGGATCGGCCGGATATCGATCGCCATGCCGTCGCCCAGCGACCATTTGCTGACGTATTGCGTGGGATAGGGGCGAATGGCCGAATGAGGGAGATCGGCGTCCTTCTTGTCGGCGCCCCAGAGAACGGTGCGGGCGTCGGCGGCCACAATGCGATCGCTCGTCGCCAGCAGCGGATTGATTTCGATTTCCTTGATCGCCGGCTGTTCGATCACGAGCTGGCTGAACCGCACCATGATGTGGGCGAGCAGATCGAGATCGACGGGCTTGCGGCCGCGAACGCCTTGAAGGGCCTTGAAGATCTTGGTCTGCTCCATGAGCCGGCGTGCCAGCGTGGCATTGAGCGGCGGCAGGGCCAGGGCGCGGTCCTTGAGAACTTCCACAAGCTGACCGCCCAGACCGAAGAGCAGCACCGGCCCGAATTGCGAATCGGGGCTGCTGCCGATGATCAGTTCATAGCCGTTGCGGGCATCGATCATCTGCTGGACGGTGACGCCCTGGAAATGCTGGGCCCCGGCAATGCGGGTGACGGATTCGCGAATCTCCTCGAAGGCCTTGGCGACTTCTTTGCCGCTGGCGAGATTGAGTTTCACGCCGCCCACGTCGGTCTTGTGCGTGATCGTGTGCGAATAGAGCTTGACGACCACGGGGAAGCCCATCGCCTCGGCCGCTTTGACCGCCTCGGCGGATGTGGTCGACGTGACCGTCTTGACCACCGGTATACCGTACGCCTCCATCAGCCGCTTGGATTGGAATTCGTCCAGCAGCGTGGTACCCGAAGCTCTTGCGGCGCCGATGATCTTGTCGGCCGTGGCGCGATCGACGCCCTTTTCGTCTTCACCACCCAACGCCGGCGTCTCGTAGAGGCCGCGCAGGTTGTAGGCGTAGCGGTACATGTACGTGAACGCGCGGGCGGCCGCGTCGGGGAAGTGGAACGTGGGAACGCCGGCCCGGCTGAGAATCGCGCGCCCGGCGGCCACGTCGGCGCCGCCCATCCAGCTTGCCAGCAGCGGCTTGCCTTCCAGCTTCGCCAGTGCCTTGACGGCCTCGGCCGTCTGCGTCGGATCGGTCATGTCCTGCGGCGTGAGGATGACAAGGATGCCGTCGTTGGTCGGATCGTCGGCGACGGTCTTGATCGCCTTGGCCACTCGGTCCGGGGCGGCGTCGCCCAGCACGTCGATCGGATTGTTGTGGCTCCACTGCGGCGGGAGGAACGCATCGAGCTTCTGCCGCAGCTCCGTCGACACCGCCGCCAGTTCGCCGCCGCTGTTGAGCAGCGCATCGGTGGCCAATACGCCGGGGCCGCCAGCGTTGGTCACAATCGCCAGGCGATTTCCCGGCGGTCGGGGTTGCTTGGCCAGCACGTCGGCCATCGAGAACAGATCGGAAATCTGATCGACGCGGAGCACGCCGCAGCGCCGGAACGCGGCATCCAGCACTTCATCGCTGCCGGTGAGCGAGCCAGTGTGGCTGGCGGCGGCCTTGGCGGCGGCCTCGGTGCGGCCGGCCTTGATGACAATGATGGGCTTGTTCAGCGACACTTCACGGGCCGCCGAGAGGAAGGCGCGGGCATCGCCGATGGATTCCATGTAGATGAGGATGGCGCGGGTCTTGGGATCATCGCCGAAATAGTCGATCAGGTCGCCCCAGTTGACGTCGAGCATCGAGCCCGTCGATACGAAGGCGCTGAAGCCCACCATTTCGCTGAAGCTCCAGTCGAGAATGGCGGTACACAGTGCGCCGCTCTGGCTGATGAAGGCCACGTTGCCCGGCTTTGCAATCCCCTTGGCGAACGTCGCGTTCAACCCGGTCAGCGGGTTCATCACGCCCAGGCAGTTGGGCCCGATCACGCGCATCCCGCCGCGGCGGGCCTGTTCCAGAACGCGATATTCCAGTTCCAATCCCGCCGGGCCTTGTTCACGGAATCCAGCGGAAATGACGATCGCGCCCTTCACGCCGGCGTCGGCGCACTGCCCGATCACGGCCGGCACCGCGGCCGACGGCGTTACCACAACGGCCAGGTCCACCTGTTCGGGAACCTTGGAAATATCGGTATAGGCCTTGATACCCAGCACGCTGGGCCGCTTGGGATTCACGGGAAACACGGTGCCGCCGAACGGGCTGGTCACCAGATTCCACAGCACCGTGCGACCGACGCTGCCTTGATTTTCGGTAGCGCCGATGACGGCGATGTTGCGCGGCGCGAAGATCGCGTCCAGGGGTCGTGGGGATCCGGCCGTTGCCGGCTGAGGCCGTGTTCCAGCGTTTGGTTTTAGTTCTCGCATAATGGATACCATTAAATCACTCGCCAAAACTTTCGCATCAGCGAAATCCCCTATGCAAAGAGTAGGGGGGACACTTATTCTCGATGGGGCGGCTTGGGCAAGAATTCTTCGGATTGAACGGTCAGCGGTTACACTATGGCCATGAATCCTGCCGATCTCCGCCGCGAATATCGACTGGCCAGCCTCGACCGCGCCGACCTGGCCGACGACCCGATCGTCCAGTTCCAGAACTGGTTCGCTCAGGCCGGCGGCTCGCGATCCAGTCGCCTCCGCAGATTCGGCATCGATCTCTACAAGGCGTTCTATGGCCTGTTCACCGGCAAGTCGATCGATCCCAACGCGATGGCGCTGGCGACGGCCGATATCGAAGGACAGCCGTCCGTCCGCATGGTGCTGCTCAAGGGCGTCGATGCCCGCGGGTTCACGTTCTTCACCAATTACCAAAGCCGCAAGGGCCGCGAACTGACCGCCAATCCCCGCGCCGCACTCGCCTTCTACTGGCGTGATCTGGAGCGTCAAGTCTGCATCACCGGCCGGGTGACGCAACTGTCCAAGGAAGAATCCGCAAATTATTTCCATTCCCGACCGCCGGGCAGCCAACTTGCCGCATGGGCATCGCCTCAAAGCGAAATTCTGCCCGATCGCGCCGCCCTGGAAGGCAGATTCCGCGAGGTCCAATCCCGCTTTGCCGGCCAGGATATCCCCCTCCCGCCCTTCTGGGGCGGCTACCTGTTGAATCCCGACCGCCTCGAATTCTGGCAAGGCCGTCCCAGCCGGTTGCACGACCGCTTTTGCTACGTCCGCACGGCCCAGGGAGGTTGGAAGGTCGATCGCGTCGCGCCTTGAGGCGGCCGGCGGAAACTCACTTGGATCGGACGGCCAATGGCGTTAGTCTATTGAGGGACGCCGTGGGTGTCCTTTGATGAAACTCTCCGCCGAGCAATTCGAACAGCTTGCCCTGGAACAGCTTGACACGCTTTACCGTGTCGCCTGGCGGTTGGAGGCTGACCCCTCCGCCGCCGAGGATCTGGTTCAGGAAACCTATCTCCGCGCGCTGGGCGCCCGCGATGGATTTTCGCTGGAGGGGTTTGGGATCCGCCCGTGGCTGTTGCGGATCATGCACAATCTGCACATTTCGCGATCGCAGCGGGCGGGGCGGCAACCGACGACGCTGAACGATGCCCATCTTGAAGCGGCGGAAAAAGCGACGCCGGACAAGCTGCCGATCGATCCGGCGAGTTTGGATGCGATGGATCAGCGCCTGGTGGCGGCGCTGGACGAATTGCCGCCGGAGTATGGCTCGGTGCTGATGCTGTGGGCGGTTGAGGACATGTCGTATAAGGAAATTGCCGAGTCGCTGGATATTCCGGTGGGCACGGTCATGAGCCGTTTATACCGGGCACGCCGCCGTCTGGCCGAAAAATTGCGCGATATGGCGATCGATCAGCGATTGATTCGGGAATAGGGGCGGGGGCGAGATGGTTAGCAGGGGTGACGCGCCAGCGTCTAAGTGATTTGCCAGACGATGAGTGATTCCACGACTTGTTTTGACGATCCCGTGCTGCGGAAAGCAGTGCGCCAGGCGTGGGGGAATAAGCGGGCACCGGCATCGCTGATGCAGCTCGTGCGAGGGAAATTCGCCGAATATGCAGCCCTTGCGGCCGCAACGGCAATCCCGTCGGGAGCGTCGTTCTTGCCGCGACCCGGCCAGGCGAGCGAACCGCTGCGAACTCCGGTCGTGCCGCTGGGCACGGCGGCTGTGATACTGCTGGCCGTCGTCGCGGTCTTCTGGGCCGCCGCATCGAATTCGGCGCCGGTGGCATTTCCCGGCGGCTGGGCCGGCGATCTGGTCGCGACGCACGACATGTGCTCGTCCAAACCGGACCATCATTTTGTTGTCGGCGTGGCGCCCGACGATATCGCCGGGGCGCGCGACCGCCTGGCCAAACAGCTCGGATTTCCCGTGTTATCCATGTCCGCCGACAACGGCTGGCAATTTCGCGGGGCCGGCCAATGCCGCGTCGGAGCGGAGCGCACCGCTCATCTCCTGTATCGCCGCGGGGATATTACATTGTCCGTCTTCTCCGTCAGCGCCGCCGATCTGGCCGGGAATTCCAAAGGCCTGGAATCCGAAGTTGATGGCCACCAACTGGCCGGCTTCGTTCGTGGAAACACTCTCTATTGTGTCGTTGAATACAGTCCTGACCAATCCTTGACGCCCGCCGACGTTCGTTCGTTGATCGGGCGGCTTGAGAATCAAGTGCCCAATCCCGCGCCCGGCGGCGCCGTTGCCGCAGCCAGCCGCGATCGTCGCGCCGATACAACGCCGATCGATCTTGACGTGCCCGCCGCCCCGCCCCTACCGCCGACCGTCGCTTCCGCGGACACGCCTTAATCGTCCGTGGCTCCGGTTGCTCAAGCCGCTGGTCATTCCGGCCGATAACTTCTTGACGCTTCACCGGCCGGGTGGTTTCGCATAGGATTCGCGGCATGAGCCAACCGTCGACAACGCCAGCGCCTCCCCTCAGCAATGTGCGGGAAACTCTCGAATCGCTGATCATCGCATTCGTTCTGGCGCTGATCTTCCGCGCGTTCATCGTCGAGCCGTTCGTCATCCCCACAGGTTCGATGGCCCCGACGCTCCTGGGCGCCCATACGCATTACGTCTGCCCCGATTGCGGATACGCCTTCGATGTCAACTACAGTTCGCCCAGGAACGACGATGTGATCTACTCCCCCACCGTCCTCGATTTTGACGTCCATTGCCCCAATTGCGGTTTTCTGGTCGCGCCGCGCGGACCGGCCAATCCCAATGTGCCCATCCCCGACCCGCGTTCGGTTCAGAGCGTCGATTACGGCGATCGCATCCTCGTCCTCAAATACGCCTATCTCATCGCCCAGCCGCAGCGATGGGATGTCGTCGTCTTCAAAGCCCCGGCCGATCCGGATAAATATCACTACACCCAAAACTACATCAAACGCCTGGTCGGCCTGCCGGGCGAGAAGCTGCAAGTCCTCGACGGCGGGCTTTATGTCTCCCAGGACCACGGCGCGACGTGGACCATCCAAACCCGGCCGCGCGTCGTCCAGGATGCCCTGTGGCGCATCGTCTATGACAACGATTATTATCCGCAACAGTTGCAGCGATCCCAGGGCGGCGTGCGCGAGCTGCCCTGGAAGCAACCCTGGCAGATCGAGGCCGGATCGGGCTGGAATCTCGGCAAGGACGCCTCCGACGGCCGGGTGTTCCAGTTCGACAACAGCTCCGGCTTTGGCACTATTCAATTCAATCCCACGGCCGTGCAGACTGGCCAGACGCTCACCGACTACCTCGCCTACGATCTGGGCGCCAACGCCGACAACAACCGGCGGCCCGGCCCCGAAGGCGAAGGCTCGCCGGACGATCGCCAGCGCAATCCCGTCTCCGATCTCAAGCTGAGCCTCACCTATTGCCGCGCCGATAAAGGCGGCGGGCCGTTGCGGATGGAACTCAAGAAACTCGAAGATACCTTCGTCGCCGAAATCACTCCCACGACGGCCTCGATATTTCACGATTCCCCCGCCGGCCGCAAGCTCATCGGCCAGCCGGTCCCGTTTGACGGCGCTGCGGGGCACAGTCACGTGATTGACTTCATCAACGTCGATTACAAGGTCACGCTGCGCATCGACGGGGTTGATGTCATCACCTCCACGCCGCAGGATTACGCGCCGGACGTGAATCGTCTGCTGGCCGCGTGGCATGAAAACACTCGCCTCCCCTCGCCCAGCGTTTCCATTTCCGCGATCAACCAGGCTTCCACCATCTCGCACCTGAGCCTCTGGCGCAACATCTACTACACGAACGATACCAGGAGGCAGCCCGGCCTGTTCTGGGGCACTCCCGGCAACCCCGTCCAGCTTGGCACCGATGAGTTCTTCGTCATGGGCGATAATTCGCTGATCAGCGCTGATGCCCGCTACTGGGACCGGCGGATCGAAATCCCCGAAGAAGACCTCGACGTCGACGCAGGACGCGTCCCCGCCCGCTTTATGCTCGGCAAGGCGTTCTTCGTCTACTGGCCGGCCGGCCAGCGCATCTTCGGCCCCAACGGTTACGCCATCATCCCCGATTTCGGCGACATGCGTTTCATTCACTGATTACCGACGGGCCATGTGCGGCGGCCCGGGTTCATTTTCTTGTCAATGGGTTGTCTGGCGAAGTGAATCCGTATGATGTAGGATCGCGCCGGGCCGTGAAAAGCCGGTTCAACGCCGGTTTTTCCATGCGAAGGTTTGAGTTTTGGAGAGGTGGCAGAGTGGTTGAATGCGCCGGTTTCGAAAACCGGTCTGCCCGAAAGGGTAGCGGGAGTTCGAATCTCCCCCTCTCCGTTGCCGCGGCATACTGTGTTTCATCGCTTTGGTCTTGCCACGCTGCCCCCGGCGCCGGATGGTTTCGCACGTGCCGTTCGCGGGGCTTGCGCTGCATGTTTGGCGGCTTGTCGGTATCTTTCTCTGCGTGACAAGGCACAAACAACTCTCCCGCCGCCAGGCGCTGCATTGGGGAACCATGCTCGCCGGGGCCGCGTTGCTGGGGCCGGGGTGCTCATCGCTTCAAACCTCCCCACCGGCCGCACGCAGAAATGTCAAAGTCTACGACGTTGGCGATTATGGAGCGGTCGGCGATGGCCAAACGCTCGACAGCCCATCCATCCAGCGGGCGATCGACAAGGCGGCGGTCGCGGCGGCCGGCGGACATGATGTGCAGGTGCTGGTCCGCGGCGGCAAGAAATACCTCGTCGGGCCGATCCAACTGCGGGGCGGCATCGAATTCCATCTGGCCGACGATGCGATGCTCATGGCCAGCACCAATCCCCGGGATTACGGCGACGGCACGGCGGTCTTTACGGCCGATCGGGCAAATGCCCTGCGCATCACCGGCACGGGAACGATCGACGGGCGATCGCCCGATTTTATGGATCATTACGACGCACAAAACGAATGGTGGCGTCCCAAACCGGGCCTGCGGCCGAAGCTCTTCAATATCACCGGCTGCCAGGATTTTGAGATTCACGATGTCACGCTGAGGCACGGGGTAAACTGGACGCTGCACCTGTTGGGCTGCCGCCGGGCGCTGGTGGATCACGTCACGATCGACAACCAGTTGGATGTGCCCAATTGCGACGGCATCGATCCGGACCAGTGCCAGGATGTCGAAATCCGCAATTGCCACATCTGCTGCGGGGATGATGCGATTGCCATCAAGAGCGGGCGCGGCGCGACTGCCCAGTATGGGCCGTCCTCGAATATTCACGTCCACGACTGCATCCTGGAGACGCAGGATTCGGGGCTGAAGATCGGCACGGAGACCGGGCTGGATATTCACGATGTGGTGTTCGAGCGCTGCCAGATCCGCCAGGCCTGCCGCGGCTTGTGCATACAACTCCGGGACGAAGGCAACATCTACAACATCGTTTTCCGCGACATCACGTTTACATCCCGCTACTTCTCGGCCCCGTGGTGGGGACGCGGCGAGGCGATTTCGTTTACCGCCCTGCCGCGGTCGCCGCAGACCAGGCTCGGCACGATCCACGACGTGACAGTGAAGGACGTCACCGGAAAGGCCGAAAACAGCGTGCGCGTCGAGGGTTCGCCCGCCGCCCGCGTGCGCGATGTGACGCTGGAAAACGTCGCCGTCACGCTGGACCGCTGGACGAAATACGACGGCGGCGTTTTCGATAATCGCCCGCCGGACGCGGCGGAAAGCATCGAAAAGCACGGCAATCCCGGCTATCACGTGCGCCAGGCCGACAACGTCACGCTGCGCGATTGCACCGTGGCATGGGGCGACAATCCGCCGGACTACTTCACCAACGCCGTTCAGGGCGAGAATGTCACCAATCTCCAGATCGAGAACTTCAAAGGTCAGGCCGCTCATCCGCAGCGAGACAAGGCCATCGCGATCAACCAGCCGGGATAGCAACCGGCGGTTATCGGACGCTCGGCGACGGATCATCCGGCACATTCGCTTCAGGCGGAACGGGCAGTGCGGCCGATATTGTCGGTTTTGCTCGTATTGAGCTTCAGGAAAACCAAACCGCTCCCGATGTTCAATGCAGGAACCGGGAGAATGTTGTGAAGACTATATTCCGCATGATCTGCGTCAGTTTGATAATCGGCGGGTGGTCGCTGGCGGCGTTGGCGATCCACGTGATCCGCTCGCCGGGTAGCATCGAGCTCATCACCAAGCAGAGCCTGGATTATCGCGATACCTGGGCCGACACCCGAACCTGGACCATGGCCGATGTCCCCAACCACGCCGACATGGTCGCCCGCGTCCTGGCCACCGGGCATGCCGATCTGCTCTCGCACCTGGCCGACGCCCATCAGCGCGGCGACATCAGTCAGCAACTGACGGCCGCCATCCAAAAGAAGCCGCAGACACCCGCCGGCGATACCGGCCACACGCAAGTTTCCGCCGGCCCGATCAGCTTGAAACTGCCGTTCTGAGCGAGCGATCGGTCTGGGAGACAGAACCCCCCTGCCCGACTACACTCTCCCCGTTGTGTTTCGCGGCCTTCTGATCACCTTTCTCCTTCTCGACCTCCTGTGGTGGGCGCAGGCGCGCGCATGGCTGATTCACGCGGGCCGCGGCCGGGCTTGGCGCGTCGCGCTGGCCGTCTTCATGGTCGCGATGCTCAGCCTGCCCGGCGTCGTGCTCCTGGATTGGGTCCAGCACAAGTCGTTTGATATTGCCCTGCCCATGGTTCTGGCCACGATCTGTTACCTGTGGCACCTGCTGATTCTCCCCATCACGTTCGTGGCCATGCTCGCCGGCGGCGGAGCCAAACTGCTGACGTGGGCCCTGCGACGGCTGCTGGCAACATGGCGCGCAAATCCAGGCGCCGCAAGCCGACCGCCCGCCGCGAAAATCGCCCCACCACCGGCGGCGCCCTCGTCTCCCGCCCCATCGACTAACGTCCACGACGCTCGCGTTGCCCCGCTCCTGTCCCGCCGACGGCTGCTGAGTTCGCTGGCGGTGGCGGCGCCGCCGTTTGCTCTGGCGGCCACGACGGGCGTATCGCTTTGGCAACTGGGCCGGTTCCGCATCAACCGCACGACGCTGGCGTTTTCCGGCTGGCCGCACGATCTCGACGGGTTCACCATCGCCATCGTCGCCGACATTCACGCCGGGCTCTTCACCACCCAGCGAATGCTCCAGGACATCCGCGACCGCACCAATTCCCTTCGCCCCGATCTGATCCTCCTGCCCGGCGATCTGATCAATTATTCCCTGGGCGATCTGCCGGCCGCACTGGATATCGTCCGCGGCATGTCCGCGCCCGGCGGCGTGTACATGGTCACAGGGAACCACGACGTGGTCGAATCGGAAAAGAAATTCTGCGACGGCGTCGTGGCCGCGGGCGTGAATCTCCTCCACGATCAGGCCGCCGTCATTCGCACCGCCGGCAAGACTCCGTTTACGCTTCTGGGCATTCGCTGGAGCGACACGGGCAAGGACGGCTGGGATTCCTCGATCGCCCGCGCCTGCTGGAACCGCCGCGATCCCTCACTCTTCCCCATCCTCATGGCCCATCACCCCCACGCCTGGGATTCCATCGAGCCCTTCGACATCCCCCTGACGATCTCCGGCCACACGCACGGCGGGCAGATCATGCTCACCAAAAACATCGGCGCCGGCCCGCTGCGCTTCCGCTACTGGACCGGCCTCTACCAGCGCCGCCAGGCCGATCGCACCAGCAGCCTCCTGATCTCCAACGGCGTCGGCAACTGGTTCCCCCTCCGCATCAACGCCCCGCCGGAAATCGTCCTGCTGACCATGCGCACCGCCCCCTGACGGCCCAGAGCGTGCGGGAGATCCTATCCGTGGCATCCG
>CAYQTE010000103.1:0-12551 GCA_964420285.1 uncultured Tepidisphaeraceae bacterium | reverse complement strand
GCCTAGTGGCGCACGCAGTCTGTAAACTCGCCCCTTCTCAACTTCGGTATTTTCGAATCCGGCGTGTTGTTTGAAGGCGACGAGGGCGTTAACGATGAAGGAGAGAGCCGTCGACTTGCCGCTGCCATTCGGGCCGACAAAAATTACAGGCTTCGGGCGTTGTTGCTCGAATGGCATACGGACGTGGAGCTTCTCAATAGGCCCCGTGTTTTCAAGCGTTATGGACTTAAGATAGATCATGGTGGCATGTGCCCTTGGCCGGTGTTGTGACGTGCGAATGAAACCCGACCGAGTCGATTAGCGTTTCCGGTAACAGCGCCGCGCGGCGGCGTCGGCAAATTTCCGGCGAACTGCCCATAAGCGTCGGTGTTTTGTATACCGATTCGCCCCTCATCGCAAGCTGACCGCCAAGGGTGTGGCGGAAATCCGAGCATCCCCAGGACAGGGGATTCTTGGCGTTGTTATTGGCAAAACGCTCGGTGTCGACCAAGACGAATATGGTTGCTTGCGCCTGAAAAGCCGGCATAATGCCGTGAAGTCGGCGGATGAAACTCGGCTTCACGCCGTGTGATTTCTTGGCCCTGCCTTGAAATCCTATATCCCCGACTTCTTTTTTTGCGCGTCTGGACAGTTGATCGCCCGGCAGGCGCGGAATTTCGTTTGCGCTTCGTTGTCGCGGCGGATAGCCAACCGGCCGGTGAATCCTTATAAACGTCGGGCATGGGCAAGGCTATTCGACTGGGAATCATTGGCGCGGGGTGGCCGGGGGTGGCGCTGGCGCGGGCGGCGGGGGCGGCCGGGGGGGTTGTGGTGGCGGCGGTGGGCGATCGACTCGCCGAGCGGCGG
This sequence comes from uncultured Tepidisphaeraceae bacterium, assembly GCA_964420285.1. GTDB lineage: Bacteria > Planctomycetota > Phycisphaerae > Tepidisphaerales > Tepidisphaeraceae > CAYQTE01. The sequence continues at coordinate 11,705 of CAYQTE010000103.1, read as the reverse complement.
GCGGCGTTCATCAGGGAATTTCCGACGGCCAAGCCTTATGCCAGCGATGAGGAATTGCTGGATGACAAGTCGATCGAGGCGGTGTGCGTGTGTCTGCCGAACGATCTGCACGCGGCCGTGACGATGAAGGCGATGAAGGCGGGGAAGCATGTTCTGTGCGAAAGCCCGCCGGCTCGGGATGCGCGCGAGGCACGGCGGATGGAAGCGGGGGCGAGCAAATCGGGGCGGGTGCTGCTGTACGGGCTGCAACGGCGGATGGGGCCGTGCGAGCAGGCGGCGGCGGCGGCGATCGCCAAGGGTTACATCGGCGAACCGTATCACGTGCGAGCGTCCTGGACGCGGACACGCGGCGTGCCGGTCGGGACGGGTTGGTTTCTCGACCCCGGCCGTAGCGGCGGCGGCGCGATGATCGACCTGGGCACGCATATGCTCGATCTGGCATGGCATCTTCTGGGCCAGCCCAAACCGCTGAGCGTCTTTGCCGCCACGCAACGGCGTCTGGGCGCGGTGGATACGGCCGTCGCGTCGGCGCCCAGCCCGGCGACGGCCAAACCGTCGGAATCGAAATCATCCGACGATGAGGCGGAAGACGGCGCGGCTTCGCAAGCAGCGTCGGATGAACAGGAGAGCGGACGGCCGGTTGAGGAATCGGCCGTGGCGATCGTTCGATGCGAGGCGGGTCAGACGATCGAACTGGCGGTGGCATGGGCGATCAATCAGCCGCCGAATCAGAACGGGTCGATCTGCCGGGTGCATGGGAGCATGGGCGCGATCGAGGTGTATTCGCCGCAGGGCGCGACGCTGTACCGGCATTTCGGCCAGAAGACCGAGCCGCGGGCGACCGAGCTTCGCCCGCCGGCCCTGACGCATCACGCCGCCCTCCTGCGGCATTTCCGGCGGTGCATCCAGGACGAGGTCACGCCCAACCCCGGCGCGGCCGAGGGAGTGGCCCTGATGGAAATGATCGACGCGATGTACAAGAGCGCGCGGACGGGTCGGAGCGTGGGCCTATGACGCGATGCCGATGACATTGACGCGGCGGCGATGCGGCCGGTAATGTGCCGGGGCGTTGCGGGACCAGTGAGACTTCTGAAAAATCCCATGGAATTGGACAAGCTACACAACCGGGACTGCATCGAAGGCATGTCCCAGATCCCCCAGGGCAGCATCGATCTGGCGTTTGCGGACCCGCCGTTCAACATCGGCTACACGTACGATGTGTACGAAGACCGCCTGGCGGCCGATGAATATCTCAACTGGACCAGAAAATGGGGCGCGGCACTGGTGGGCGCGCTCAAGCCGACCGGAACATTCTGGCTGGCGATCGGCGACGATTTCGCGGCGGAATTGAAATTGATCTTCCAGCGCGAACTGGGTCTCTTTTGCCGAAGTTGGGTCATCTGGTATTACACCTTCGGCGTGAACTGCAAATTCAAGTTCAGCCGCAGCCATACCCATCTCTTCCACTTTGTGAAAGACCCGAAGAAATTCGTGTTCAACCTGGATGCCATCCGCGTGCCATCGGCGCGACAACTTGTCTACGCCGACAGCCGCGCCGATGCCAAAGGACGCCTGCCGGACGATACGTGGATTCTCCGGCCGCAAGACGCCGTTGGGAGCTTCACGCCGGAAGAGAACGTATGGTATTTCCCGCGCGTGTGCGGCACCTTCAAGGAACGGGCCGGCTGGCACGGCTGTCAAATGCCCGAGCAATTGCTCGGCCGGATCATCAAGGCATGTTCCAATCCGGGCGACACGGTGCTCGATCCCTTCGGCGGCAGCGGCACAACGCTGGTGGTGGCGCGGAAGCTCGACCGCCGGTTCATCGGATTTGAATTATCCGAGAATTACGCCAAGCAGATCGAGGAACGCCTTAATCGCACGAAGCCGGGTGATCCCCTGTCCGGCGCCGATGATATCAAGGTCATGGAGCTCAAGACCCCGCGAGCCGGCTCAAAGCCCGGCCGGCGCTCGGCCGAGGAATCGCTGTACGCAGAACCCTCACCCCGACCCTCTCCCTGAGTACAGGGCGAGGGGGGAAAGGGGAGGGCGACACCCGAATCGCGCAACCGAACTCTCGTTACCGCCCCCCCGCTTTCTTTACACCCCCCCGCTTCCGGCATATCATGTCCTTTTCGTCGGGGCCGACGACGGAGTGGACCCAATGACCGATTCGACCGCAAAACCTGAAACCAGCCCGGCCGTCAATAATGAGAGCTTCTTCCCCAACAGCACCGTCCTGATCGTCGATGACAACGCTCAGAACGTTGAATTGCTGTCGGCGTTTCTGGAAAGCCTGCCGGTGAAGATCGTGACGGCGGCGGATGGGCTGGAGGCCCTGGAGAAGATTGGCCAGCACCATCCGGACCTGGTTCTGCTGGACATCATGATGCCGCGGATGAGCGGGTTTCAGGTCTGCCGCAAGATCAAGGGCGATCCCAAAACCCGCGATATTCAGGTGCTGATGGTGACGGCCCTGAACGAACTGGGCGACATCGAGCAGGCATCGGAATGCGGCACCGACGATTTTGTCAGCAAGCCGGTCAATAAGTTTGAATTGCTCACCCGGGTCAAGAGCCTGCTGAAGGTGCGGCATCTCAAGGGCGAATTGGAACGGGCATTGACCTATCTGAACGAGATCGATCAGGATGAGGAAGCGGATTAGGCTCTGCGGCGGCGGCCTCTCTTGCGGCCCTGGGCGCCGCAGGTTCGGGGATGATTCCGGGAACAACCAACACAGGGAACCTGGCCACATGCACATTCAACGCATTCTCGGCGCGGTGACGATTTTCGCGGTTCTGGCAGTCAGCGGCTCCTGCGCCACGCAACCGGCCACCGCGCCGGCCGTTGCCGACAGCACCACGCAGCCGGCTAACGAACTGCTGGCCCCGGCGGCGGCACATTACGGCGATGAAGCCTATCGCATCGTCGATCAGCCGGGCGAGATCGTCTCCGTCCTGCGCAACGGCGCCACGGTCATCGTCAAGCGCGTCGCCTCGCCGGTCGTGGCCGTCCGCGGCTATGTCAACGCCGGCGGAGTTTACGAAGGCCAGTGGCTCGGCGGCGGATTGAGCCATCTGCTGGAACACCTCTGCGCCGGCGGCTCCAACTCCCGCCGTACCGAGACCGAAAACAAGACCCTCCTGCAAAGCATCGGCAACGATTCCAACGCCTACACGGATGATGACCACACGGCCTATTTCATCAACACCACCACCCCCCACCTGGCGCAGGCGATCGATCTTGTGACCGGCTGGATGCTGACGGCGTCGATCACGCCGGCCGAGTTTCGCCGCGAGCACCAGGTCGTGCAGCGCGAGCTTGAACTGGGCAAGGCCAACGCCGATCGCGTGTTCTATTACCTGGCGGAATACAACCGCTACCGCGTCAGCCCGATGCACGTGCCGGTCATCGGATATCAGGAAGTCATCCAGTCGCTGACGCGCGAGGATGTCGTCGCGTATTACAAAATGGCCTACGTGCCCAACAACATGATCTTCTCCGTGTCCGGCGATGTCGATCCGGAAACCATGCTGGCCACCGTCCGCGGCTATCTGACCGATTTTCCCCCCGGCCGGGGTTTCTCGCACAATATCGTTCCCGAGCCTCCGGTGGTCGCGCCGCGCACCGTGGTCGCCACGTTCCCGCAACTGGGCCAGGCCCGCATGGAGCTGGCCTTCCCGTCGGTCCGGCTGGATAATCCCGATCTGTACGCACTGGATTTGCTGGCTCAAATCCTCGGCGGATCGGAAAGCTCGGTTCTCATCCAGGATTTGCGCGACAAGGATCGCATCGTCACCAGCATTGCCGCCGGAGATATGACGCCCAGTTATGTGGATGGTTCGTTCGAGATCGAAGCCCAGCTTGACCCCGACAAGATCGAGACCGTCAAGCAGGCGATCCTGGCCCATGTCGAGGCGATCAAGGCCCATCCTCCCGACGCCGAAACCATGCGCACGGCACAAACGTTGATGCGCATGGACCGGCTCAAGGGTCTGCAAACGGCCCAGGACTGGGCATCGTCGCTGGCTCTGGATTATCTCACGTCCGGCGATGCGCACTTCAGCGACCGCTATGTCGATCGCATTGCCAAGGTGACGGCCGAGCAGGTCCAGGACGCCGCGCGGCGATATCTCTCCAGCGATAAACTGCTGACCACCATCCTTCTGCCCGCCGAGGCCGTCGGCGCCGCCGGGCCGCCCAAGGCCGCCGATCTCATCGCCGCCGCGACGACGACCGGGCCGGCCGGCGGCGCGCAGGCCGCCGTCGCATCGCCCAAGGTGCAGCGCATCGTCCTTCCCAACAACGCCGTTTTGCTTCTGAAGCGCATCACCACCACACCGCTGGTCTCGATCAATGTCTACAGCCTCGGCGGCCTGTCGGCCGAAACGGCCGCCAACAACGGCATCGGCAACATGGCCATGTTCGCCTGCCCGCGCGGAACCCACGATTACACCGGCGAACAGATCGCCCAGTATTTCGATTCCATCGGCGGCACCATCAACACCGTCTGCGGCAACAACACATGGTATTGGTCGGCTCAGGTTCTCAACACCGATTTCCCCCAGGCGATGACGCGGTTCTGCGACATCATCGACAACGCCACCTTCCCCGACACCGCCATCGAAAATATCCGCCCCCGCGCCCTGGCCGAAATCGCCAACCAGGACAGCAGTTGGGACGCCCGGGCCTTCCGCTATTTCCGATCCGCCTATTTCGGGCCGGCCAACTCGCCCTACCAGTTCACCGCTCCCGGCAGCAAGGCCAACGTCGCCGCCTTCACCAGCGACGATCTCCGCAAGTGGTACGCCGACCACATCCTCGCCGGCCGGCGCGTCATCGCCATCTACGGCGATGTCGATCCGGCCATCGCGACGGACATGGCCACCAAACTGCTCGGCACCGGCCCGCGCCTGCCGGACGCCGTCCCGATGCAATATCCGCCAACGCCCGCTCCGGCAGCACCCGCCGCCGTCGCGCATATCGACGTGCAGGATGTCAAGATTCAAAAGACCGAGCAGGACACGGCCGGGATCGTCATCGGATTCAAATCCAACAGCCTCATCGGCGAACCGCTGGCCCCGACGCTCGACACGAACACCACCTTGTGCGCCGGATTCGCCTATCCGACCGGGTACATCTTCGAAACGCTGCGCGGTTTGGGGCTGGTGTACGAAGCGGCCGCCTACAACTGGCCCGGCCGCAGCAACAGCATCCCCGGCACGTTCGTCGCCTACGCCGGGACCGATCCCAAGAACGTCAACCAGGTCGTCGATCTGATCCTGCTGAATATCGCGCGCATGCAGGGCTCCGATGCCGACATGCAGAGCGACTGGTTCAAGCGCGCCAAGGAACTGATCACCACCGCCGACGCACTGGACCACGAAACCCCCGAGCAGCAGGCCTCGACGGCCGCACTCGATGAAATTTACGGGCTGGGTTACGACTTCCACGATTCGTATGCTTCCAAGATCAACTCCGTCACGTTCGACCAGATCCGCGCCGCCGCCGGCCAGCGGCTCAGCCAGTGCGTCATCACCATCTGCACGTCGCATCCGGAACTGGTGACGGAAAAGACCGGCACGCGCACCTACACCCAGTTCCCGCCGGTCGATCTGACCCCGCGCGGCGTGCAATTTGATACCGGCGCCCAAAAATAACCGTCATCACAATGACCTACGACCAAAATACCACGATCGATGCGTTCGCCGCCGCCGCCGCCGCCAGACAGCCCGTTCCCGGCGGCGGATCGGTTGCCGCCCTGGTTGGCGCACTGGCCTCGTCCATGGGCGAAATGGTGCTCCAATACACCGTCGGCAAGCCGGCCGTCGCCGATCACGAAACACGCCTGCGCGCGGCTCTGGATCAGCTCGGCCGGGCAAGACACCTCTTCCTGCAGCTTATGCTGGAGGATCAACTTGCGTTCACGGCCATGAGCGAATCCGGCAAGCTCCCCAAGACCGATCCCGACCGCGAAACCCGACTTGCCGCCGGGCTCCTGGCCAGCATTCGCATCCCCCAATCCGTCGCCGCCGCCGCACTTGCCGTGCTCAATATCGCCGACTCGGTCGCCGAGGTGGGCAATATCCGGCTGCTGTCCGACCTGGCGGTCTGCGCCGATCTGGCAATCGCCACGGTCCGCTGCGCCGTTCACAACATTCGCGCCAATCTCCCCATGGTGACCGATCCGACCGAACGCGCCGGCATCGAGGCCAATGCCAATCAGTTGCTCAACCACGCCCGAGCGGCCATCCGGTCCTTTGAGCCCAAATTCCAACGCCGAATCGCCGCCGGGGCCTGATCGACGCGCCGACTATTTTTTCACGGAGGATTTCCAACATGTCCACCACGCTCACGATCAAGCCCGCGACCGGGAAATGCGCCGTCTCCGGCCGTGATCTGGCGCCGGAAGAGAAGTTTATCGCCGCCGTCCGGCAGACTCCCACCGGCCTGGAGCGCATCAACGTCACGAGCGAATGCTGGGACAAGTTCGACAAGGCCGATCTGCTGGCCTACTGGCAGGCCGTTCATCGCCCCGCCGCCGCCAAGCCGCGTGTGCTGATCGACGACAATCTGCTGGTCGATATCTTCGAGCAACTCGCCGACACAACCGACGCGGGCAAACTGGGCTTTCGATTTGTCCTGGGTTTGATCCTGCTGCGAAAGCGGCTGCTGGTCTGCAACACGCGAACTCGCCAGGCGGATCGCGATCTCTGGGTCGTGCAGCTCAAGGGCCGCACATCCACCATCGACCTGGTCGATCCGCATCTGGGCGAGACGCAAATCGCCGAACTCACCGCCCAACTTGGCCAAATCCTTGCCCAGGGGATATAACCTCACCTATGCGAGGAGGATGAAGTCAACGTGCGGCTCAACCGCCTGGCCGATTATTGCCCCCTGATGACACGCGGCCGGGCCGCGCGCCGGCTGCTGGCCATCGCCCTGTTGGCCGCCGCGGCCGCCTGCGCCCCAACGGCCGCGACGAAACTTTATACCGGCCCAACCGAACCGCTCGACAAGGTCGTCGCGCACATCAACGCCAACGCCTCGCGAATCCCCACGCTCTGGGCCACGGTAAAATACTTCGAGGCGACGCTCGTCGACGAGCAGCATCACTCTCAATTTGTCAACGGCAACGGCTCGCTGCTGTACCGTTCCGGCGGTGATTTCCGCCTCGACGCCCTCAAGGAAGGAACCCCCATCTTTCAGATCGGCACCAACGCCGAACGCTACTGGATGAAAGTCTTTCCCGATCCCACCAGCACCATGTGGTGGGGATCGTTCGCCAACCTCGATAAGGCCGGCGTTCAGCAATTGCCCGTTCGACCCGATCTGGTTCGCGAGGTTCTCGGCTTGAGCGCGATTCCGGCCGATCTGGTTTCGCCGCCCGTCCCCATCATGCGCTTCAACAACGACGCCCGGGTTTACATGATCGTGTGGTCGATTCCGAAGGACGACCAGTGGATTCCGCAGCGGGAAATCTGGTACGACATGACCACTTTCAAGCCGCAGCGGGTTCTGCTGTTCGATTCCGCCGGCAAGGGCCGTGTCGTGCTCAAGGCCGATCTGCTCAACCCGATTCCGGTGAGCGGCGCCGATCATCCGGGCGACCCCACGGCGACGGTGGCCGGAAGATATCACCTGCTGTTCCCGGATTCCGGCTCGACACTGGATTTCGAGCTTGGCCAGGCCGCCCTGTCGCACCGGGACAGTGCCAGCCCCGCATCGCTGCCGGCGGCGCCCAACGACGGCAATTTCAGATTTCGGATAGACCCCGCTCTTAACAAGGTGGTGCAACTCGATGCGGATGTTCACCCGTAAAATCCTGCCGCTGGCGGCGATTCTGGTTCTGGCCGCGGCGCGCGCGCCCGGCGGCACCGCCGCGATGCCGGATGATCACCACAACCTGCTGGCACACGGCTCGCGACTGGCGTTCTGGTACGCCATCGTCGGCTTCAGCCCGCAGGACGCGGCCGAGTTGCAAACCCAGGTCTTCGTGCGCGACACCCACACCAAACAGCAATGGGTGGAACTCGCCCCGCTCAGCGGCCGGGCTGTCGCTCTGGCCGACGATGCCTCCCGCGACACCGAATCCAACGCCGTCACTCCCGACGACAGCGACGCCTCCGGGCAGATGGCCGATGCCGTCGCCCTCATGGAGGACGGCCAGTGGGCCCTGGTCTCCGACACCGGCGACAACCGCTCGGCGAACAACATTCCCGGCCGCGGCCGCATCCTGGCCATGTGCAATGACGCCGACACCCTCTGGGCCGTCGGCAAGACTTTGTCCCCGACAACGCTGCCGTCGCCGGCGACGCAACCGTCGACCAACCCGGCCGCATCGCCCTTGGGGTTCAACCCGGCCTTGAGCATGGCCATGCAGGCCCAACTTCTGGCCTCTCCGCGTTTTGCGCTGTTCAAGTTCCAGCGCGGCCAATGGAGCGAAGTTGGCCCCCCGCCGCCCGGTGCCGCACTGGCCACGGACGCCGATCTCTCGATGGCCATGCTCGGCACTCTTCCCGCCGTCGCCTTCCAGCAGGCCGACCATTCGATTGCCATCTGGCAATTCGCCCCCGACCTGACCTGGCATCCGGCCGGCGTCATCAACCCCGATTATTCCGGCGTCTATTTCAAACTGCTCAGTGGCGCCGATTCGCTCATGCTCTGGGCCGCGCCCGACAAGGGGCCGGGTTCGCTGTACATCAACGGCCCAAGCTGGTCGGCGCCGATTCCGCTGAAGGTGACGGATCAGAACGCCGGCTCGGCCGCCGCCGCCACCGCCCGCGCCGTCGCCGTCGCTCTGGATCGCGTCCGGCTTCTGTGGCTCAGCGATGACAAGGTGTACCAGCAGGTCTACGACATGACCGGCACGCCGGTCAGTTTGTCAGCCGCCATTCAGCCCGCCGAGGTTCAGCCGATCATCAATCTGCCGCCGTGGTTCCTGGTAACGCTCGTCGGCCTGGTGACGATGGCCACGCTGGTCGCTTTGCGCAATCAGCCGGTGGCGATGGTTCGCACCGCATCGGGCGCCGGCCTGGCCCTGGCGCCGCTGGGTTTGCGCATCCTGTCGGGACTCATCGACGCCCTGCCGCTTCTGGCCGCCGCCATGTGGTCCAGTTCCGACATGGCCGTGCGCGATGACGCCCACGCCCAGCTATTTGTCTACAGCGTCCTGGCCGGTTTCGCCGTCTACATCCTGCACACGTTCCTGGGCGAGTTGTTCTTTTCCGCCAGCATCGGCAAATTCCTGACCGGCCTGAGCGTGGTCGACAAATCCGGCAAGCCGCCCCGCCCGCGCCAGATCATCATCCGCAACCTGCTCAGAATCGTCGAATGGCCCATCATGCTCATCGTTGCCTGGCGCACCCCGCTGCGCCAGCGCATTGGCGACCTCCTGGCCGGCACGACAGTCGTGCTCAGCAATCCCCCCACGGAGGATGAGGATCCACCGGCAGAGAAATAGTTTGGGATAACATCGGCCTGTGCCTATGCCGCGAGAAGGTCAAGTATGTTCATTTCAAAGAGGCGAAAACCCGTTGCCAAGAGCCGTAGAAACCGGCTCGATCGCCCATTTGACCCGGCCGTCCTCCGGAAGGCTCGCGATCTGTCGCGCCGATAGCAGGTCATTATCCGGTTCGACAAGGAATGCGGCGAATACTACGGCCGGGGACTGGAACTTCCCGGAGCGATGGGCGATGGCAAGACCCGGGCCGTAAAATACGCTCCGAGCGAAGATGATGATTTTGCAAAAGTGATCGCGGCGGTTCAGGCGGTCCTTCCCCAATCGATCGAATTCCGTTTCTTGACCAGCAGCCGCGGAACTGACGGATTGTGGTTCGCGGCCCTGCTCCGCGAAGAATGGGCAGCGCTGCAAGCCTTGGATGCGGACGCAATCAATGCGATTTTCGAACCGCTCTAGAGGAGTTGATCCAAGTTCTCATCAGACAAATCGCAGTCTCGCAGGATTTGCCCCAAGAGTCCCGGACCGATCACTTCACCGGCGTGGACGGGGACGGTTGTGACCCGGCCGTCTGGATGACGAACGCGGTGATGACTGCCATGCACGCGAATGACCTCGAAGCCCAATCGCTCTAAAGCCTTGATGAGTTCTTTCCCGGTGACTCGCTTTCGGCGGGGCATCACGGCACCTGAACTTGCTGGATCGCGACGAATTGCCGCCGTGGATTTCTGGGCGCATCATTCAGACAGAGCAGAATGGCCTCTCGCACTCGCCGCATGAGCACGTCCAGCGACTTAGCCTGCGTGTGGCAGCCCCTGAGCTCTGGAACCGTAGCGACGAGATACCCCTCTTCATCGCGTTCAACCAGAACCGTGAAAGGACTTTGGTTCGATTTCATAGAAGAACTATACCACGTTCCCGGCGTCTCGGATACGGACCGCAGTCCATTCACTTGGGCGACTGCGCCCACTGAATCAAAATATCCGCCACTTCCGGCCGGCTGAATTCCGCGGGCGGCCGCTGGCCCGCTTTGAGCATGTCGCGGACTTTTGTCCCGCTGAGGAAAACCTGGTCTTCCTTGGCGGAATTGGTGGTCTTGCTGCTGGCCATGCCCTGCGTCTTTTTGCAATAGAACGTGTTCTCGAATTTCAGGGGCGTAATCCCGATTTCCCTGGGCACGTCAAACTTGTCGAAAATCTTCTGCGCATCGTACGTGCCGTAATAATTCCCCACACCCGCGTGATCGCGGCCGACGATGAAGTGCGTCACGCCGTAATTCTTACGGATCAGCGCGTGGAGGATCGCCTCGCGCGGGCCGGCGTAGCGCATCGCCAGCGGCATCACGCTCAGCATCGTCCGGTCCTTGTTGTAATAATTGTCGATCAGCACGCGATAGCATTTCATGCGCACGTCGGCCGGAATGTCGTCGCTCTTGGTCTTGCCCACCAGCGGATGAATCAGCAATCCATCGGTCATTTCCAGTGCGCACTTGGTGAGATATTCGTGGCTGCGATGGATCGGGTTTCGGGTCTGAAACGCCGCCACCGTCTGCCAGCCGCGCGACGCGAACGCCTCGCGCGTCTGGGCCGGCGACAGCCGATATTCGGGAAACTCCGGCTCGTAATTGGCGTTGATCACGTCGATCCGACCGCCGAGGCACCAGTTCCCCTGCGCCATGGTCTCGGCCACGCCGGGATGGGCCGCGTCCGTCGTCGCGTAAACATTTGGAATCTCCAGCGCCTTGTCGTGCGCATATTTGCTGGAGATCTTCATCACGCCCAGCAGCCGGCCCTTCTCGTCGTTCAATGCCACGGAATCGCCCACCTTCACCCTGGCCGCCACATCATCGGCCGGCGAGAGGATCACCGGGATCGGCCAAACCGTTCCGTTGGCCAGGCGGATGTCGCGGCACACGCGAAGGAAGTCCGCCTCGTCCATGAACCCCTCCAGCGGCGAAAACGCGCCGGTTGCGATCATCTCCAGATCGCAAGCCTCGCGGGGTGACAATTGGATCGCCGGCATCGACTTGGCCGCCGATTCGGCCGCCTTGGCGCCCGATGGGTCGAGCATTCGATTCACAAGTTTTCCGCCGTGCGCACTGATCAACGACATCTGGGCTCCTTCAGCCAAAAGACCACCACACCGGTCCACGATGGACGGGGACACGGTAGCGGATTCAAATTTCCCGGCAAGTCCGGGTGTTATCGGACTGGACGAATTGTCCGGATTTCACATAGCGAATATA
>CAYQTE010000102.1:0-12993 GCA_964420285.1 uncultured Tepidisphaeraceae bacterium | reverse complement strand
AACAGAAGCTCTCGCGTCATCACACATGGGAACAGATTGCGGAACCTCTATTTCATCTTCATGATTCAAATTCGAGATTGTGGACCTTGAAGATCCAAATCCAAACAATTATCGTGGTGGCCGTTGGAACGAGCCCCATGCAGGCGATTAGCATTGCCAAGACACAAACTGCTCTGTGTCGCGCGAAACTAATAATGCTGGCGACAGACAAGGACACAGAATACACCAAAAGCGGTACGCAAATTATTGCAGTATAAAACCACAATGGCACGGGGCGAAGGCCGGTACCCACCGGCACGGACCACAGAATATAAAAGTTCCCAGCGGGAATCAGGGCTGTTGCGATACAATTGTATCTTGCGCATCGCAAGAGACTCTTTTTTGCGATTAGCGGATCAGGAAGATTCGCTCGGCTTTCGTAATCCAACGGTTGCTCGCTCACCGGATACTCCTCTCAGGGCTTTTGCTAGACCGGGCCACCTAGCCATGACCACTTCCAAGTTATCGGGGAATTTTGGGCCGGGCCAGCCGTGCCAGTGATGGCGGTGTATTCGTTGACCGTGTTGGCCGTGCGAACCTGGAGCAGGGTGCCGCCGCCGGGGCCTTCGCGGAAGTCGCTCCAGTTGCCGGTGGCGTCCAAAACCCATTGCTGGGCGAAGGACGCCAAGGGAGTGGCCAGCGTCAGACGGTTGAGCATGTCGTAAGTATAGGTCTCGTTCAGGCCGGTGTTAAGGGTGTTCGTCCGGGTCAGACGGTTGGAGTTCTGGTCGTAGGTGTACTGGTAGCGGTCGATGTCGGCGGGTGTGACGCTGACATTGTTCTGCCATCTCTGGTCGATGATCCTTCCGAACAGGTCCAGGCCGGTGAACGTGCCTGATGTCCCGCCCCACAGGTCCAGCCAGACTTCCGCCGTCTGCCGCCTATAGGTGCTCCACACCGCCGGTTTTTGTTGGGCAGCCCGCGCCCACGACGACATCATGCGCGAAAGTTCAAGACCGCGCGATACGTTTTCACGTCGCGCGCGACATTACAGCACACCGCATGACAATGCCACATGGGGGTCCAAACGCGAATGCCGTGCCGAAGGGGGTCGCTGCGTCCTTTTTTATTCCTCTGGTCAAACTGCTGTTTTAAATTGCAAAACAACACCGCAACACCGAATGAGGGCCGAAATATCTGGCTGAAGAGTTGCAAGGCCTGTAATAATTAGGGAAAGCAAGGTGTCGTCACGCCCAAGGCCAATCGTCGAGCCTTCCAATTTCCCACCCGGCCCCAGACCGACGATGTTATCTATTGCGTCTTGCAAGGGCGCCAGATCAAACATCTGCAGGCGCCGCATATATCCTTCTGCGAATTTTTCGCCAAGTGACTCGGCGGCTGCGAAGTTCGCAATTGCAGCCAACTCATATTTTTTACCAAGAGCTGTCGTCAGTCCATTTGATTGGCGTCGGTAGAAAATGGGGGCAATTGGCAATGCCTCAATATATGTTTGTTGGGATAAAGGATGCCTAATTGGGACCGCCAGATCCATACGCCCAATCCGTTGTCGATGAGTCTTTTGCACATCGTCGGTGACGAATACTTCGCATTCCATGCAATAATCACCAATAACACGCGTCCCTGATAGCTTGCCGCATTCGCAGCGTAGATTTACACTGGCGCCGAACACTGACGGTGAATAGAGGTCATTCAAGCTCTTAATCCGGCGGCCGTGTGTCCAACTAAGCATGTTCCATTCGCGCGCCGGGATCGGAAGCCAATTAGATTCGATTGGATTCATTTCGCACCAATGGCACTCAGCCGCAACCGCATGCACGCCTCAGGCAATCGGCAAAGTCGTCGAAAATGTAGCCGCCATTATCCAATATCGCCGCAATCATTCCATTAAACGTACGAGGACTGCCGTGCCCTTGCGGATCAGATTGCGGATTATATCGTGTCCGAGCGATCGAGTGCAACAAAGCCTGCCGGCCAAGGCCAAGAGGGCGCGCCATAGAAACAGTGTATACAGTGAAAAGGCGATGATTTTCAAAGGAAACATAGCACAACTTTCGGCGTGGGGTAACTGAAGCGACCTTTCGTAACCCCCGTCATCCGGAGGAGATGGTGAGAAGGACGCGGAGCGGGGTCTTGCGCTGGATGTCGTATTATTGCCCAGGCGGAACGCCCCGCGCTGCGGGCCGGATCGGGTCGTGGGGCTGGGCTTGTTCGCGGATGACCGAGACGAGTTTCTGGAAGTTGACGGGCTTGGTGAGATGGACGTTGAAACCGGCGTCGTAGCAGCGGGCGACGTCGTCCTCCATGCCGAAGCCGGTGAGGGCGATGGCCGGGGCGGTGAACGCGGGGCGGGCCTGGCGGATCAGGTCGATGCCGGTGCCGTCGGGCAGGCCGATGTCGCTGAGCAGGATATCGAACGGCTCGGCGCGGATGAGGGCAAGGGCCTGGGCGACGGAAGCGGCCGTGGCCACGATATGGCCCTGGCCGGCCAGCAGGCGGCGCAGGACGCTGGCGGTGTCGGCGTGATCCTCGACAAGGAGGATTCGCAGTGGCCGACCGGCGGGAGTTGGGGGCGATGATTGCGTGTGCGGGGCCCGCGGCGCCGGGGCGGCGATGGTGGGGAAAGCGATGACGAACGTCGAGCCCCTGCCCAGACCGTTGCTGGCGGCGGTGATCGTGCCGGACTGGGCATCGGTCAGGGCCTTGGCGATGGCCATACCCAGTCCCAGGCCGGCGTAGCGGCGCGGCATATCGAGCGTACCCTGTTCGAACGGGCGGAAGATGCGCTGGAGCGTTTCGGGGGACATGCCGATGCCGTTGTCGTCGAACTGGATGCGAAGCTGGCCGGGGATGTCGTTGGCGGTGGTGATGGTGATGCGTCCGCCCTCGGGGGTGAACTTGACGGCGTTCTTGAGCACGTTCCAGAAGATCTGCTGGAGGCGTGCGACGTCGGCCATGACGTAATGATTGGCCGCGCCCAGGAGCATCGAGACCTGTATGCGCCGGGTGTTGATCTCGCTGCCGTTCATGGTGACGACGCCTTCGAGGGTCTGATGGACGTCGATGGTTTCGAGCTGGATGGGAACCTTGCCCTTGGCGATGCGGGTGAGATCGAGCAGATCGTCGATGAGCCGGGCCTCGAGTTCGACGTTGCGGCGGAGCATCTGCGCCTGGCCGCGAAGATTATCCGGCAGATTCGGATCGGATTCCCAGTTGGCCAGGGTGGCCAGCACGGGCGTAAGCGGCGTGCGCAGTTCGTGGGAGAGCGTGGCGATGAAGCGGTCCTTGGCCTTGCCGGCGGATTCGAGCGATTCGTACGCCGCCTTGAGCTTGGTTTCCGCCTGCTTGTGCTCGGAGAAATCGCGGAAGACGAGGATGACACCGCGGATGGCGCCGTCGGTTTCGCGGATGGGGGCGCCGATGTGGTCGATGGGGGTTTGGGCGCCGTTGCGGCCGACCAGCAGTGTGTGATTCGCAGGACCAACGACCACGCCGTCGCGCAGCACGCCATCGACCGGGTCCGGCGCCGGCGTTTGCGTGTCTTCGCTGAGAATGCGGAAGACGGCCGCGTGCGGTTGCCCGGCGGCTTCGGCCATCGTCCAGCCAGTGAGCTTTTCGGCCACGCCGTTGAGGAACGTGATGCGGCCGGCGCCATCGGTGACGATAACCGCATCGCCGATGCTGGCGAGAGTGACGGCCAGGAGATCGCGTTGCCGCTGGGTTTCGCGAGCGGCGGCATCGCTGGCGGACATTTCACGGCGGATTCGGCCGAAGGCCGAGGCGAGAATCGCCAGCACGCCCATGCACAATCCCGCGTACGTCCACGACCGCCAGCGTGTGACCTGGTCGGACCGCTGGCGGGCGGCGCGAAGGCTGCTGCGCTCGCCCTGGACCATGTCGGCCACCAGAGACCGAAGCTGGTCCATGATCTGCTTGCCCTGATTGCTATTCAGCAAATCGACCGCGCCGTTGACGTCGCCGGCCGTGCGCATGTCGATCGACCGCTGAAGCGAATCGAGCCGTTCCCTGGCCAGTGAATGCAGGCGAGTGGCGTCAGTTTGGGCAATCAAGCCGCGATTGACCAGATCATCGACCTTGTTCAGATCGTCGCCCAGCGGAGCTCTGGCATCGTTGTAGGGCTGGAGATAATCGGGATCGCCGGTGAGAAGATATCCGCGCTGGCCGGTTTCGCAGTCCTTGAGCATTGACAGCGTGTCATCGAGAAGGCTGATGGCATCGGTGCGGGATTCGATGGTCGCGTTCAGGGCCAGGATCAATTGGGCGCTGAGGTACGCCAGCAGGATCGACGCCAGCGCCGCAACGGCGGTGGTCGCAAACATGAACTTGAGCGAGGTGAGCTTCTGCATGCACCCATATCTTAGCCCCGGCCGGCCGGTCCGCGTCGGGGTTTCTTTGACGAGGGGGACCGGCCGGGCGGCTGGCGTGCGTCGGGGGCCGCGGCGGGTCTGGGGTTCATGCCGGTATCGATCTGTGGCCGGCGGATGATCTTCAGTAGCCAGATAGCGCCTGCAACGGCGAACGCGGCACTGAGGAGTTGTCCCATGGTGAGCCAGCCGAAGGCGATGAAGCCAAGCTGCGAATCCGGCTCGCGCGTGAATTCAACCGCGAAGCGTATGAGGCTGTAAAGGATGATGAACATCGCGGCGGTGCGGCCGTCGCGCGGTCGGGCCTTGCGGTCGATGAGCCACAGACAGGCCAGGAGCACGGGCCCCTCGAGAAACGATTCATACAATTGCGATGGATGCCGCGGCAGCACGGGATTCTCATACCTGGCAAAGACGGGGAACTTCATCGCCCAGGGGACGTAGCTCACACGGCCGCAGAGTTCCTGGTTGATGAAGTTCGCCAGCCGGCCCAGACACAAACCGATGGGAGTGACCAGGGCCAGGCAATCCGCCGCGTTGAGGAACGGCAATCGCCGCCGGTAGCAGAACAGGACAAGCACGGCCACGACGCCGATAAATCCCCCGTGAAAACTCATGCCGCCGTGCCAGACCGCGATCGGCTCCCACCAGGGCTCGGGTGGCGCCGGGGGCAACGGCGGCCGATGATAGAAAGTCCACCACCCGCCGCGGCCGCCGACCATCACGCCGACGACCAGCCATGCGATGAGATCGGCCAGTGCGTCGTCGCTCATTCGCATACGGCCGATGCGGACCAGTCGCCGCAATACCAGATATCCCAGCACGAAACCCGCCATGTACGCCACGCCGTACCAGCGGATATGGAACTGGCCGAAATGCACGATATCCGGATCGAACGCCGGATAATTCAGGACGCTCAAGACCCCCGCCAGGGAAAGAACCGGTTGGACCATAGGGTGTGCAGTATACACGGATCTGGCAATCCCGCGCCTGCATGGGCGGGTGTGTAACCGCGCGAAGCCAAAGAACCCTCACCGCCACCCTCTCCCTGAGTACAGGGCGAGGGGGATAGAGAGGTCCGCCGATTGAGTCACGCAGGCGGCCATCTCACTCATCTGCCGGCATCGTCGCTGGGCCAATCCTGCCAAAGGAAATGGCCGGCCAATTCGCGGCTGGTCCAGTGGCGGGATTTGGCGTAGTCGAGGAACGGCGATTCGACATCGGCATCGTCGTGGCTGGTCAGAAACGCCCGCGGCGGGGATTGGGACAGCAGACGCGGCAGATCATTCGGCGAGATCATGTCCAATTCGATCCGGCGATCGGCCGGCAATGTCGGGGCGGCTCGAAACGCGAAAACGCCGGTGGCGAATTGCGGATAGATGTGCAAGCCCCCTTCCAGAGCGATTGTCGGCTGCACCGTGAGCAGCGGGCCGTCATTGCCCATGTCGCGGGCAACCGTCACGCCCAGGTTGTGAATCTCCATCGGTATCCATCGCCCGCGCAACACGGCGCTCATGGCTACCTGATACGGCTGCCAGCCCGGCTCTGGCTGCCATGCATAGAGCTTGGGCCCCAAACCGACCGTCATCGCCAGCACGAGCAACCCGATCGACTTCCACGGCAGCGCCCTCCCGGCAAACGCCGTGCGCGTCATGAGGACCAGGTGCATCATCATGAACGGCAGTGGCTCATAGAAATACTGCATGTACGTCGGCGTTGGCAGGCATGCGGCCGTCCAGAAAAACAGGATGATCGCCAGCAGATAAACCACCTCGACGCCCATAGTGATGCCGCGGCGCCTGGCGGCGAGATAGGCGGCGGCGCCGGCGGCGAACAGGAAGACATTTGATCCGCGAGCGACGGTCTGTTTCATGACGGCGGCCAGCTTGGACAATACGATATGGGTAAACGTCTGCCGGGCCGGATCGTCCAGCATGTGGATCGCGACCGAAAGTGCGGGGAACTGGAGATTGCCGAAGACAAACTGCCGCGGGGCCATGGCAAAACAAACGGCCGACGGCGCCAGGCTGACCAGGCCGCCGGCTATGTAACAACCGGCCGCACCGATTCGCTGTCGCCAGGTCAATCGCGGCGCAATCAGGGCGATCGCGGCCATGGCGCAGGCGGCGGGGACGTAAGTCAATCGCGTTCCGGCCGCCAATCCCATCATGAAACCCGCGGCGGCAAGCCATCGCCAGAGCGGCCGGTCGCGCACGGCTTTGCACACGCACAAGAACGCCGCCACCGACAACATGAGCGGAAGGTCGTGGTTCCATGCCTTGCCGCAGGCATAGCTGTAGACGCGGCTGGACATCATGACCACGACGACGGCAGCCGACAGCGACCATCGCGTCCAGACTGGTCGATCGTCGAATACGCGGAAGGTGTAGATGAACAGCATGAGCGCCACGATCATCGCGCAACAGAGGCTGAGGAGCCGCGCCCCCAGTAGCAGGTGATCGGTAAGGCGGTCGATCAGCGCATAGACGAACACGAGGTTCGGCACGTGAAAATAGGGATAATCGCGGTAGGGCATGAGCCCCTGCCGCGCCAGCAGCGCGCCCGACGCGATGAACTGATTCTCATCGCGATGCAGATCCGGCTGCAAGACCAGAGCCAGCAGAAACGTCAGCACCAGCAGGAAAAACAATACCGATGCCGCAACCAGCAGCGCCATGCGCCAACGGCGCTTCGCATGAGTCGTGTGAAGCGTTGAAGTTGTCGCGGCGTGGGTCAGGCTGACTCCGTCGCTGAAGAAACCCCCACTGAACCATATTTGAATCGCGGAAACGCCGCGATTCGGCGCCGGGCACTGTAGCGTCCCACCGCCATGCATTTCAACCGCAATCGCGCCGGCTGCAATAATTTACACCAGCGGCCACGGCTCGAACAGCCGGTCCAGCACCGGAGTCAGCAGGGACGCGATCAGCAGCGCGACGTACGGGCCGGCCGATACGGATTCGTACAGTTGCAGCACCGCCGCCAGCACGCCGATCACCACCGCGAATGCCACGCGGCCGCGACGGGTCATCGGGCGCACCGCGACACTGGTCGCAAGGAAGAAGCCCATGAACAACAGCGGCGAGGCAAGCAGTTCGTAGTTAACAAAGGTGATGGCGGCCGGCAACGTGAGATATCCGCCTCGAAACGCCAGCCAGTGCCATTGCGGACCCTGCTCGTTGATGAAAACCGGGATCGGCAGGATCAGGATCGTTACGAACGCCGATGCGACGATCAGCAGCGGAATCTTGTAATCGATCAGCCCGCGATAAAGCAAAAACAGCCCGCCGATGATGATGGCCGCGGCGCTGCTGGCGCCGATCGGGCCGGGATCGCCGCCGATGATGAGGTTCTCCAGCGGCGGCATTTCGTCACGCAGGAGCACCGGGACGGAGCGAGGCGCCCGTTCGGGTCGGACGGCCGTGGTATAACCCAGCAGCCGCTGGGCCGCCGGCTCGAGATACATCGGCGTTGCGTCCGTCGAGCGTGAGGCGTACCAGGGCGTCTTGGTGGCGGCCGGCGCGGGCGCCGAGGAGTCCGGCAGTGGCGCCTCCAAGACATCGCCGGTAAACGCCCGTTCGACGGGCAGCACGCGGTGGGACACCAGCATCGGCTCGAACAGCACGAACAGCAGAAGCCAGGTCGTGAGCACGGGATTGACGCGTCCCGATCCCGGACCGCCCAGCATCCACACCATGATCACCAGCGACAGCGCCGCCGACGGAATCAGCGGCCACGGCGGAAATGACGACACCGGCGCCAGAACCTCGCGGCTGGCCAGATGGGCCGGAAGCATCAGCCCCAGCAACATCGCCAGCCACAGGCAATGGCGCATGCGAAGCTGTCGCCCGCGTCGGCCAATGCGCTGCCAGATCGCGGCCGCACCGGCGGTGCATCCGATCAGCAGCGCCACCGTCGCCGCCGCTCGCCAGCCGTACAACGCCATGCCCGCCACAAGCGGAATGCACGCTCCCGTCGCGTATTGACCCAGCAGCGACGCAACGCTTGTCCCGCCGTGCAGCGGCGACCGCCCCGCCATGCGCCATGGCGCGGCCCGGCCGTTGGTGCTGGTCACTTCGCTCGATCCGGACCCGTTCCTGGGCTCCATGACCACAGAGTACGGCAAACGCTCGCACCAGAAAAGTCGAAACAGTTATACGTGAAACTCCCTATTGACGCGCAGCCATCGGCGTGCCCATCATATGCCCACCGTGAGGCAACGCTTTCATTCCATCATCAGGCCAAGGGGCAATGGGCATTACGTGGGCTGGGTCGAGGAGATTCCCGGCACGCTGACGGCCGGCCACACACTCGATGAATGCCGCAGGAATCTGCGTGATGCGCTGGTGCTGATGGTTCAGGTCCATCGCGACGAGGCGAGGATAGCGATGGACTCATCGTGCATCGAGGAGCCGATCGAGATCGAGTGTTGAGAACGCCCCGCCGTAACGGCCAGTGCGCCGTCAAATCGCCCTGGCCGCCGTATCAGGTCTTGTCCGATCCGCTCATGGCCGCACTTGGTGTGTCGCTGCCGGCAACGGAGGGAATGCCCGGATCGCGGCCCGGATCGCTCGGTTTGCCGGTGTCGGCGTGTTTGGCGGCCGGCGTCTTGGGCGTGCGATCGACGACTTTCTCAACGAGTTTGTCACGCAGCGGCACGGGCTGCTTGCGCCGCCAGAAGTAGATCACTAACAGCACGGCCACGATTGCACCCAGCGTGATTCCAAGCTCATGCTCATAGTGTTTGGCGATGGCCAGATAGATCTCGAAGCGCGATCCCGCCCACCAACCCAGCACCATGAACGTGCCGCCGCTGACGACCGCGGCCAGGCTGTCGGCGATGATGAATTTCACCCGTCCGAACTTGGTGATCCCCGCCGCCACCACCATCGCGCCGCGCACGCCGGTGATCATCCGGCAGACCCCGACCGTCCAGACCCCGTGCTTCTTGAACCACATCTCGACGCGCTGGACTCGCGCCGGCGTAAAATGCCGCCCGATCACCGGCAGCTTGCCAATGTTCATTCCGTAACTTCGCCCGATGTGATACAGACAGATATCCCCACCGATGATTCCCGCCCACGCCACAAACGGCGCGACCATCCAGCTCATCAGCCCGCGCGAAATCAACACACCGGATATCACCAGCGGGATATCTTCCGGCAGCGGCAACCCCAGGCCGCATCCCAAAAGCAGCAGAAACAGAATCACATATCCCCCGGACTCGATCCAGAGTTCAACGTGCTCGGGTGAAATGAAATCCGCCAAAAACATCCGCTCGCCCAAAACAAAGATCCAAACGTACCGTGTATCCCCTCGAACCCAACCGCCGCCGGGATTTCCCAGCATTATATATAGTACATCGACTGCTGCGCCCCGCCGGCGCGCCCGACTTGATCGACCAGCTCCTCCAGCGTCATCGCGTCCAGCACGGCGTCGGTCGCCACCGTAAGCTTTTCATTGAGCAAATGCACGGCGAGCGTTCCCGGCGACTGATCCGCGGCCGGCCGGCTGTCGGAATCGGTCACTGTGAGCCGTCCCTCCAGCCGCCGCACCAGATCGCCGACGCGAATATCCCGTGGCGAGCGAGCCAGCCGATATCCCCCGCTGCTGCCCACCTTGCTCTCCAGGAACCCGCCCCGGCGAAGGGCCAGGAGGATGGCCTCCAGGAACTTGGAAGGCAATCGCTCCTCGGCGGCCAAGTCGTGCGAGTGCATAAAGTTGCGCGGCCAGACCCGCCCCAACTGAACCACCGCGCGCAACCCGTATTCCGTCCTCTTCGACAGCCGCAATTTCTCTCCCGATCAAAAGAGTAGGAATTGTAGGGCCCCAGCAGTTACGGTCAACTGGCTGGGGGCTGCGGCGGTCTGACACGGGCCGGGCACGTGTAAGTTGCCACGACGTTTGGTGCACCCGCCTCCGTCTTCCGCCGCGCCGCCTGTTTGACGCTGGCCACCCGCCGCGAGCCCGTCATCTCGTCCAGGTCCTTGAGCTTGTGTCGTTTTATGGATTTGATCCTTCCTTCCGATCTTCTCCTCTAATCCCACCCCCACAACACCGCTTTGCCGCGCAACTCGCGAAGCGCATCGGCCGCGATCCAGCGGGCCGGGGAGCTGCCTTGCGATCGGATTCGCTCGGCGCTGGCGATCGCCGATTTCATCAGCCGGCGGTTGCGCTTGCCGATGCTGCGCAGCGCCCAGTTGACCGCTTTCTTGACCCAATTCCGCTCGTCATCGGCGGCCGATTCGATGAGCGGGAGGAACGACTCGAAAACTTCATCCGGCATCTTCTTGTCGTGGACGGACAGGGCGGCCATCAGGGCGAAGGCGGCCCGGCGAAGCCAGACGTGTTTGTGGCCCGACCATGCCCGCACGGCCGCGACCGCGTGGGGCGTGCGGTCCAACACGTTCCCGCAAAGCTGGTCGGTCAAATCCCACGAATCGCAGTCCATCGCCCATCGCTTCATCGCGGCGAGCGTCATGCGCTTCGGTTCGGCCGTCAGGATCGCCAATAGCCTCGCCTCGTGAATGCCGCTGCCCCACAGCGCGCACGCCAGGTCGTGATCGCGTCCCAATTCCTTCGCGACCGGGCGCAGTGCAGTTACGCTGATTCCCAGCGCCCGGTCGATCGTGATCCCGAATCGCGCCATCCCCTGCCGATTGTGCTCGCTTCCCATTGTCCGCAAGCGCGCCAAAACCGCCTCGGCCCGCGCGGCCACATTGTCGCCGGTCACTGGCGATGCCCGCCTGCCGCGGCTCACCGGCCTGCTCGCTGATCGCTTCGTCTCCCGCGATTGTGTCTTTTTCATGCAACCTCGAACACCATCTCGACTTCCACGCTCGCCCCCAGCGGCAGGGCGCTGGCGCCGACGGCCGCTCGAACGTGCCGGCCGCTATCGCCGAAGATCTTCTCCATCAATTCGCTGGCCCCGTTGGCCACCTGCGCATGAGCGGTGAACCCGGCATCCGACAGCACGAACACGCCCAGCCGGACCACGCGAACTATTCTCGTCCAGTCCCCCGCCAGCAGGTTGCCCGCCGCCGCCAGGCCGTTGAGCGCGGATTGCGCCGCTGCCTGTTTGGCGAAATCAACGGATACAACCGACGGCACAGGCCCGGCGCAAGACAGCTTTCCGTCGCGCATCGGCAATTGCCCACTGACAAAGAGCAGATTCCCCACCCGCACGGCCGGTACATACGCCGCAATAGGCGCCACCGCGGGCGGGAGTGTGTATCCCAATTCACGCAGACGAGTTTCAACATTCATGCCCATACCACACCGCGCCGCCCCGCCAACGTCAATCCGGGGCGAAAGATTTTTCTCTCGTCCGTCCAAGTCCTGCTCTTGATCTGCCCGCACCCGGTAAAGACCCTCACCCCGACCCTCTCCCAGAGTACCGGGCGAGGGAGAAACGCCGCAGTGAGCGGAGATGGAGATAAAGGATGCGCGTTGCACACCGTTCCCCCGCGTGGGACAATCCGATGGGTTCCATTCGTTTGAGTCCTCCTACCGGGAGAGGTTTTATGCGTTCCCTCGCCGTCCTTCTGCTGGGCTTGTTGCTCTTCCCCATCACCGTCGCCGCGCAGGCACTGGTCGATCACGTGCCGGGCGATGCGCTGATTTATGTCGGCTGGCAGGGCGCGGATGCTCCCGGCGCGGCGTATGAAGGCTCGCATCTCAAGGCGATCGTCGAAGCCTCGCAGATTCGCGAATTTGTCAGCGACTCGATTCCACGTTTGATCGATCGCATCGCCGCTATGAATCCGGATCCGATCAACAATATCGCTATTCCCATGGACAAGAAACTGAGCAACGAGTTCTGGCATCATCCGACGGCGTTCTATTTGGTCGGCGTTGACACAAGCGGACCCGACCCGATGCCGCTAGCGGCCGTCGTGTGCGACGCCGGCGCCGACGCCCCGGAAATGGTTCGCCAAATGAACGACGCCCTGACCGCAACGCACGCATCACCAAGAATTCGATGCCGCCTGGACGGCACGCTGTTCGTGCTGGCGACATACGATCTGCCCGCCGGCGCCCCAGCCGCGACGCTCGCCCAGGACGCCGATTTCAAAGCCACAATGTCCTCGCTCGACGCCCATCCGGTTTGTGCCGCGTACGCGAATTTCACCGGCATTTGGAAGCAGGTCGATGCCCTTGTGCAACAACTCGCCCCGACCGATGTCCAGGCCCAATGGCCGAAAATCCGCGATTCGCTCGGCCTGACCGGGCTGCATCATCTGGCAATGACGGCGGGATTCTCCGGCCGGAACTGGTCCGAGCAACTCTTCGTCGATGCACCCTCGCCACGCACCGGGCTTCTGGCCATGCTCGATTCCGGCCCGCTGGATGATCAGCTTCTTCGCCGCATCCCCGCCACCGCCACCAATGCCGGCGCGGCGTCGTGCGATCTGGACGCGGCCGTCGAGGCGATTCTCGGCTTGGTCAATCAGATCGATCCCGACACCGCAGCTCAGGCGCGCCAGGGTCTGGATCAGATCAATTCCACTGTCGGCCTGGATGTGCAAAAGGACTTCCTCGACACGCTCGGTACGCAGTGGGCGCTGTACACCGATCCGACGGCCGGCGGAACGACCATCCTCAACCGCCC
>CAYQTE010000101.1:0-13015 GCA_964420285.1 uncultured Tepidisphaeraceae bacterium | reverse complement strand
TAACACAGGTGCTCGGCGGTTCAATTTCCCGCGCGCCCAGACGGTACGAAATGCGACGCGGGCGCGCCAAGTTCAGACTTTTTCGGGCCAAGTTCGAACTTTTTCAGCACGTTTTGCGACACATAGCAAATACTAACCGGCATTATTCGCCCAATAACCGCGTTTCGACAAAGGCCCCTGATTTGCCAAAATTGACCCAACCGCTGGCCGGATAATCACTTGCCAGAAAAACGGGGAATTCCCAAGCCCGGCCGCCTTGCCCGCCTTGCCCGGCCTGAGCCTGTCGAAGCGGTCACCCTGTCACCAAGTCACCTTGTCAACTCCTCCCCCCACGCTCGCCTTTTCTATCTCGCGCCGCTTTGGTATAGGCATCGGCCATGCAAACCACGCTGCTTCGACTTGGGCATTCTCCTGATCCGGATGATGCGTTCATGTTCTACGGCCTGGCAAAGGGTCTGATCCCGACCGGCCGGTATCGGTTCGAGCATGTGTTGCAGGATATTCAGACGCTCAACCAGCGGGCGCGGAGCGGGGAGCTGGAGATCACGGCCATCTCGATTCATGCTTATCCGTATGTGGCCGATCGCTATGCGCTGACCAGCGTGGGGTGCTCGATGGGAGATTGGTATGGGCCGATGCTCATTGCCCGACCGGGGGTGGCAATGGAGTGGCTCAAGCACCCGCAGCGGACGATCGCGATTCCGGGGAAGCTGACAACGGCGTTTCTGGCGTTGCAGCTTTGCCTGGGCAAGGCGCCGCCGGCGTTTACGCCGGTTGTCGTGCCGTTCGATGAGATTCCGGCGCACGTGCGCGACGGGAAGGCGGATGCGGGGCTGATCATCCATGAGGGTCAGCTTACGTTCCGGTCGCTGGGGCTGGAGTTGCTGGTCGATCTGGGAATCTGGTGGCAGGAGCAAACCGGCCTGCCGTTGCCGCTGGGCGGAAATTGCATCCGCAAGGATCTGGGCAAGGCCGTGTGTCAGGAGGTGACGGATATTCTGCGGCTGTCGATTCAATACAGCCTGGATCATCGCAAGCAGGCGGTCGAATATGCCTTGCAGTTTGGTCGCGATCTGGATCGCGATCTGGCGGACAAGTTCGTGGGGATGTACGTGAACGACTGGACGCTGGACTACGGCCCGCGCGGCCGGGCGGCGATCACGACGCTGTTGGCCAAGGGCGCCGCGGCGGGATTGGTGCCGGCGATCGCGGCGCTGGAATTTGTGACCGCAAGCAGCAAGGGATAATGCACAATTGACAACGCCCCGGTATCCACTGTCCATTATCCACTGTGCATTGTTCCTTGAACATCCTGATCGTCGCACTCGGCAGCGCCGGGGATACGCATCCGTTCGTCGCCCTAGGTCAGACGCTGCAGCGCCGCGGGCATCGCGTGACGCTGCTGGCCAACGGGGTTTTTGAATCGCTGGTCAATAGTGCCGGCCTGGCGTTTGTGCCGTTGAACACCGCGGAGGAATATCACGAGCTGACGCGCAATCCCGATCTCTGGCATCCGACGCGCGCATTCCCTGTGGTGATGGACGCGGCACTGGTTTCGGCGCGGCGGCAGATTGACCTGCTGCAGCCGCGTATTGAAGAGGGCAATACCGTCATCATCGGGTCGAACATCGCCCTGGGCGCACGGCTGGCGCGCGACAAGTTTCACGTGCCGACCGCGATGGTCCATCTGTCGCCGATCATCATCCGCAGCATCGAAGCGCCGCCGGTATTTGGCGGCCTGCCGTTGCCGCGACGATCGCCGCGATGGCTGAAGCGAGCGGTCTTTACGCTGCTGGACGTGGCCATCGTCAATCGCGCGGTGATGCCGCGGCTGAATGACTTCGCCGCGGAGATCGGCCTGCCCGCAATTAAGGCCGGATTCTTCGACTGGATTCATTCGCCGGACCTGACGATCGGGCTGTTTCCGGCGTGGTTTGCCCCGCCGCAATCGGACTGGCCGGCGTCGATACGGCTGACCGGGTTTCCGTTGTATGACGAGCGCGACGTGGCGGGCGTTCCAGCGGTGATTGAGGACTTCCTCGCCGCGGGATCGCCGCCGGTGATCTTCACGCCGGGAAGCGCGATGCGTTTCGGGCAGGGCTTCTTTGCCGCCGCCGTCAGCACGTGCAACCGTCTTGGCCGCCGGGCGATCCTGCTGACGCGCTATAAGGAGCAGATTCCGCCATCGCTGCCGTCGGGCGTTATTCACGCCGATTATGTACCGCTGAGCCTGATTCTGCCCCGTTCGGCGGCGTTGGTGCATCACGGCGGGATAGGCACGATGTCGCAGGCTTTGGCGGCCGGTGTTCCGCAGGTGGTCATGCCGATGGCGCACGATCAACATGACAACGCCGATCGAGCGCGGCGATTGGGCGTTTCGCAAACGGTCCCCGGCCGGCGCTTTTCCGCCAGGACATTGACCAGGGCCTTGACGTTGCTGCTGGACAAGGCCGCTGTTGCTGATGCCGCGCGGCAGGTCGCCGGGCGATTCAAGGACCATAGTCCATTGGAAGACACGGCCGCCGCGATCGAGGGGCTGATCCACGGCTCCGCGTAAGGAAGAAACGCCGGTGCGACGGCTCGGTGCTCGATGGTCGATCAGTCCGCCATGTTCAGGGGAACCTGCATGGCTCCCTGTTGCATCATGAACGGCATCGGAACCGGCCCATTGATCGGAAGCGGCTCGCCGGCGCCGGCCCCGGTGGCGCCCGGCTTCTTCTCCGTCGAAAACAGTCGCAGGATCGCATCGATTCGCTGCTGTGCCTCGGGGGGCTGGCTCGGGCGCAAATCCTGAAGCTCGCCCGCGATGACCGGACCCATCGCAGTTAATGCTTCCTGTGCAGCGTCGCGGTCCTTAAAATCATCGGCCGCCAGCTTCGTCACCGTGTCCTTCACCTTCTGCACCATCGCGTCGCTGGGGCTGGGAGAGGAATTGCTGTACTGGTCCAGCAGCGCCAGGGGAACATCGATGGTCAGGCCGCTCTTGAGTTTGCACGCGATCGACGGCGATTCCAACTGTCCGCTCACGGCGCTGTCGTCCCACATCATCACCGTTACATCGGGCGAGCCTTCGCTGACGTGGCTGATCTTGCGGATCTGCCCGCCGTCCAGCGCCAGCGTGTCGAACGACGTATCAAGCTTCAATTGGCCCGAGAGCGTCCCGACCAGTTGGTCCTGGTTGACCAGGCTTAGCGATGCCGCTGCGTTGCTGGCATCGTCGTCCGGCTTGGTCACCAGCGCCACCAGCACGATCGCGCTGGTCGGCACCTTCACCGGATCGGCCGCGACCCCGCCGCCAAGCTTCAACTCCAACTCCGGCGAAGTCACCAGGCCGGCAAACTTGGTTCCGTCGGTCAAGGTGATGAGGTGGACGCCCGTTTCGTCGGATTGGAACTGGATCGACTGGATCGTGGCCGGGTCCACTTTCAGCGTCCCGTACCGCGTCATCACTTCGATGGTGGTCTTGGGCATCTCGATGTTAATGCGATCGCCCTGGCGCATGAGGATGTAGGGCTTGTCGGCGGTCCATTCCTCCGGCTCGTTGGGTCGCTTGTGGTATCCCGCCCGCGTCAATTGCGAGAGCGGGACCGAAACGGTCTGCCCGCTGGACAATTGCAGATCGATGGTGTTCTTGCTGAGTGTGCCGCCGAACACCTGGCCGTCCTGCGTCACGACAAGCTGCCGGGGCCGGAACTGGCCGACGTTGAGCAGGCCGATGACCTGGTCAGCCGGGACGTCGATCGTTCCATAAAAGGTGGTGAGTTTGAAGCTGGTTTCCTTGAGGGTTCCGCGCATCTGGTCGCCGGTGCGGAGTTCGACAACGTCGAAATTGGGATCGCGCAGCAACTCGTAATCGCCGACGAAATCGGTGGCGCCGGGGAAATTGACGATCGCCCGGCGAACCTCCGGCGGCAGGCCCTTGGTCAGCGCGCTGACCTTGATGTTCAAGGCGTCCTGGCGACCCTGTTCCTCCGACCCCGACGACTCCAGCAGATGCATCCAAGCGGCCGTCTTGCCCGGCTGGATTGTCATCTGGATCGACGCCTGCAGCATGTTCTGGTTCTGGATCATGTTCGTGACGGAGGGAACAACCTTGGCGCCCGAGCCGCTGAAGACCTCGACGGCCGCGCGGTTGGCGCCGGTCATGGCCGTCACACCCAGCGTGTTTTCCGGATGGCGGGGGTCAGTCACGTTTGAGGAGGACTGCGCGCCATAGTTGATATTCGACTGCAAATTGGCGGTGACGGTCTGCGCCTGGTTGGTGGTGTTCTTGAAAACGTCGACGATGCGGAGGAAGGAGCCGTCCTTGGGGAACAGGACGCGGCGCTGAACAGTGCACTGTCCGAATTTCATGTCGCTCAGCACGAGTTCGCCGGTCTTGGGATCCAACGTTCCGGTGTTGCTGTTGGAGTTGGCGCCGCTGCCGTTGACGGTCAGCATTGCCGCCTGGCCCCAGATCGGCATGTTCCCCTGCATCTGGATGTTGCCGCCCTGGTAGACCATCCACCGGCCGCCGTTGCCGTCGGCGGCGCTGTACGGCAATGTTACGGATCCATCGGCGTTGGCCCGGCCGCGGCCGGCCACGGCCCGCTGGGCGCTGGCCGTTCCGACGCACATCACCAGCAGCGCCGCCATCAGGCACGCGCGACCGATCATCCCACGCACGCACAAGCCGCAACAATTGTCTGTCCTCATGGACCGCTCCCGTCTAAGAACGCCTTGCAACACCCTCAGCCACACCCCCGTATTATTCCACAAATTCCCATGCGCGTACACGACTCGCCGCACGCTAATTGGCACCATCCAGCGGATACTGCATGTCGTCCAGGTCGAACTGCTGCGGCATTAACTCGACCTGCCTCTGAAGCGGCAAGATCACTCGAGTGCGGCCACCGGCCGGAGCAGCGCCGCCATCGACAGCGACCGGCTTCTTTTGCGCCGCGAATGCCCGCAAAATCGTGTCGATGCGCTGCTGCGCCTCGGGGGGCTGGGTCGGCCGCAGTTCCTGCAGTTCGCCGGCGATGATCGGCCCCATCCCCAGAAGCGTCTCCTGCGCCGCGTCACGGATTTTGAAATCGTCCGATCCCAGTTTCGCCACCGTGTCCTTCACTTTCTGCACCATCGTATCGCTCGGTTTGGGCGACGAATTGGTATAGTCTTGCAGCATTGCCAGCGGTACGTCGATGGTCAGGCCGCTTTTGAGTTTGCACGCGATCGTCGGCGATTCCAGTTGGCCGCCCACTTCGCTGTCGTCCCACATCGTCACCGTTACATCGGGAGACCCTTCGCTGGCGTGGCTGATCTTGCGAATCTGCCCGCCGTCCACCGCCAGCGTGTCGAACGCCGTGTCCAGCTTCAGTTGGCCCGACAGCGTCCCCATCAACTGATCCTGATTCAGCATGTTCAGCGAAGCCGACTGGCTCTGGGCATCGTCGTCGCTCTTGGTGACCAGCGACAGGTTCACCAGCGCGTTGGTCGGCACCTTCACCGCCTTGCCCGCGATTCCGCCGCTGAGCGTCAATTCCAGGTCCGGCGAGGTCACAAGCCCGCCGATCCGCGATCCGTCGGTCAGCTCGACCAGGTGAAATTCGGTCTGGTCCGACTGGAAGTCGACGCACTTGACCGCCGCCGGATCCACTTTCAACATCCCATACCGCGTCATCACCTCGATCGCCGCCGTTGGCATCTCGATGTTGATCCGATCTCCCTGCCGCATGAGGATGAACGGCTTGTTGCCGGTCTGGTCGTCCGGCTGGTCATCCGGCTCGTCGGCGCGCGTGCGGCATCCGATGCGCGCCAGTTGCGACAGCGGCACCGACACCGTCTGCCCGCTGGACAATTCCATGTCGATCGCCGTCTTGCCGAGCGTTCCGCCAAACACCTGACCGTCCTGCATCACAACAAGCTGTCTGGGCTTGAACTCGCCCACATTCAGCAGGCCGATCACCTGGTTGGCCGGCAAATCGACCGAGCCAAAGAACGTCGCCAGTTTGAATGCCGTTTCCTTGAGCGTGCCGCGCATCTTGCCGCCGGTGCGCAACTCGATCACGTCGAAACTCGGCTCGCGCGGCAGGTCGTAATCGGCGCCATAATTCGCCCCGCCCGGAAAATTGACGATCGCGCGCCGAACAGCCGGCGGCAGATCCTTGGTCATCGCCGCCGCCTTGTAGTTCAACACATCCTGATGCCCCTGATCTTCCGAGGCGGTCGTCTCCAGCAGATGCATCCACGCCCGCGCTCCGCCCGCTGGTATCGTCAGCTTGATTGACGCCTGGATCACATTCTGATTCCCGTTCATGCTCGCAACCGAGGGAAACACCCTGGCGCCCGCGCCGCCGAACACCTCGACCGCCACGCGGTTCACCTGCGTCATGGCCGTCACCGCCAACGTGTTTTCCGGATGTCGCGGATCGGTCACGGTGGATGACGACCGCACGCCGTAGTTGACGGTTGATCGCAAAGCCGGCGTGATCGTTATCGCCTGATTTGTCGGGTTCTTGAACATATCCACCACGCGAACGAAGGAATTGTCCTTGGGGAACAATATCCGCCGCTGCGCCGTGCATTGGCCGTATTTCACGGCGTCGATCACCAGCTCGCCCGTCTTGGCATCAATCTGCCCGACCGGCTGGTCCGGGCCACCGGTTCTTTGGTTGCCATCGACTGTCAGCATCGCCGCCTGTGCCCAGACCGGCAGGTTCCCCTGCATCTGGATATTGCCCCCCTGGTCCACCATCCAGCGGATGCCGCCGATATCGGCAGATGTATACGGCAGAGTCACCGGTTGATCCGCACTGGCAACCCCCGCGCACAGCCCCAACAGTACCGCCGCCACCGGCCACACACGCCCGCTCATCGCACCCGCATTTGTCCCGCAACGACTGTTCATCCTCATGGACCACTCCCGTCTGCAAACCCCTAGGTCTTCCCCGGCCGACAAACCGCATTGTCTCACGAATTCTTATGCACGTACACCACTTCGCCGCTGGTGACGGCCAGATCGCCGCAGGCGCACTGCACGATCACCGCCGCCACCTGCTTCGGATCCAGCGTCTTTTCCGTTGGATACTGCTCTACCGTCATCAGCGAGCGGAACATGGCGGTCTCCACCGCCCCCGGCGCCACCGTATGCACGCGCACGCCGATCGCCCTGCCTTCCCGCGCCAGCGCCATGCCCAGGAAGTTCATCCCCGCTTTGGCAGCTCCATACGCGCCCAATCCGGCAAACGGATCGCGCGCCGCGAACGACGACACATTCACCACCACGCCGCCGCCCTGCTTCCGCCAGATCGGCCACAGCAGCTTGCAAAAATAGAATACCGGCGACAAATTCGTATCCACTGTCTGCCGCCACTGCTCGACCGTTAACTGCTCGATCGATCCGCTAACCACCATCCCCGCCGCATTCACCAGCACATCCACACGTCCCAGCCGCTCCATCGCCGTAGCCACCACCCGTTCCACATCCGACGCCACCGACACATCCCCCCCGATCACCTCGCCGCCGCACATCCGGCGCGTTTCTTCCAGTTGTGCCGTCGTCCGCGACACCAGGACCAGCCGATACCCGCGCTTGCCCAACTCGATCGCCGTCGCACGGCCGATTCCACGACCCGCTCCCGTTACCAATGCCACCGGCTTGTCCATTGTCGTCTACTTTCCCCAGCCGTGTATCAATCCCAGGAACATCGCCATACCCACTTCCACGGCCGTATCCGTAAAATCGTAGCGATCGCTATGCAGCGACGGATAGGGCTGATTCCGATCCGGCGCTACTCCCAACAGGAAGAAACATCCCGGCGCTTTCTCCAGGTAATACGCGAAATCCTCCCCTCCCATCGATGCCCGCCCGATCGGCACGAACCGATCCTCGCCCAACTCGCGCCGACAGACCGACCTCACGTAATCACTCATCGCCGGATCGTTCACCACGGGCGGATATCCCTTATGCCAGACAAACTCGGCAGTGCATCCATTTGCCGCCGCCACATGTTCAATGCGCCGCGCGATTGCATGTTGCACCAACTGGCGAGCTTCCGGGGTCAGGGTGCGGGCGGTTCCCTCGATGGTGGCATCGTCCGGGATGACGTTCACCGCGGTCCCGCCGTGGATCTTTCCCACCGTCACCACCGCCGCGTCTGTCGGGTCCATCTCGCGCGAGACGACCTGTTGCAGATTCACCACCGCCTCGGCCGCCGCCACGATCGGATCCGCCCCCAATTGCGGATACGCCCCATGACATCCCCTGCCGATGATTCTTGCCGAAAAATTGTCCGTCGCAGCAAGCAACGGACCGGCCTTGGTTCCCACCGTTCCCACCGGCATCCCGGGCCAGCCATGCAATCCGAATACCGCGTTTACCACCGGCCCCAGCCGCCCATCCAGCACGCCGGCCGCCACCATCTTCCGCGCCCCGCCGCCGCCTTCTTCGGCCGGCTGCCATAGCAGCTTCACGCACACGGCCAGATCGGGCTCCATCTGCTTCAGCGCCGCCGCCGTGCCGAGCAACGTGGCCGAATGTCCATCGTGCCCGCAGGCATGCATCACACCGTCATGCTCGCTCGCATAAGGCAACCCCGTCCGCTCGCTAATCGGTAGCGCATCAATATCCGCCCGCAAGGCTATGCACGGAAGCGACGGTTTCCCCAGCACGGCCACCGTCGCCGTCGGCGCTTCGGGTACTCCGGCCACATACGCGATACTCAGCCGATCCAACTCCTCCCGAATCACGCCCGCCGTCTTGAATTCCCGATACCCCAATTCCGGAATCCGATGCAGCCGATGGCGGATTTCCACCGCGCGCTGAGCAATCCCCTGGGCGATCTTCATGACAATCCCATCAAAACCGGAAGAACACGCTGAACATGAACTGATCCGGCTCGACCGTCTCAGAACGGCTGACAAACGTCGTGCCGCCGGCGGTGCGAAAAGAGTTAGTCACCTTGAATTTGGACGAATCGTACGCCGCCTCCATCCCAAAATGCGCACGCGGAAACTCGATGCCCACCGCACCGAACGCGCCCAGGCGACGGTCACTGATCCCGCCAAACGCCCTGGCGCCGCCCCGGTCGTCGTGATAGTCGTCATCCCAGCCCCGGTCGTTGTACGTCGCGACCAGCGGATAACGGAAACCAGCCCGAATATACGGAACCACGCCGGATCTGTTGATGAACTCATATCGCACATCCAGACCGGCCGGTGCGATGAAGTAGCCGAACTCGCTGCGATCGAAAGCATCGGCCGTCGCCGCGTCGTCGCGAATTCGCCTGTCCCCGACCGTGATCGGCCCCACACCGCCGCCAAGCCCCAGCCCAAAGCCAAACTCGTAATAGGCGTTGAACATCGGCCCCACCGGCAATTCATCGGATCGAAGCCGCAGCGGCCCGCCATCGCCGCCGTTGGTCGTATTGGCGTTATCGCTGGCCAGTTGGTCGAATTCCGACCGATCCGCCCGGTCCACGTGGTCCATCCCCGTCACTCCGCCCAGACCGATCTCAAAATGGACTCGATCCCCCTCGCCGTCGCCGCTCGCCCTAGCAAACGATGCATTCCAAACCAATATCCCGGCCATCGCGGCCGCCACTGTTAATAGTCGAATTCTCATCGCAACCTCTTCCTGCAATAAACCGTTTCGGGACCGCCAAATCCTACCTCCGCGCCCCCGGCGTGAAAAGGCACAATCCAACCCTCTTGGATGCGATTGCGGCCGCTCTGGACTCGCCGCCGGCGCACGCCAATGATTACCTCGTCCATGCCGCGGCGATCGTTATTCGCCTGCTGGCTGTAATTGGTGCCTTCTTTTGGCGCGATCGAACGAAAGGACCGCTCATGCCCGCGGCTCAGCCTTCTGCGATTGTCATCTTTGGCGCCAGCGGCGATCTGGCCCGGCGGAAAATCATTCCCGCACTCTACGAACTGACTCGCGAGAAACTCCTCTCCGACAAGTCCATCGTCGTGGCCTTCTCTCGCTCTGACCTTTCCGACGACGCCTTCCGCGACGAATGCCATGACGCCATCACCAATTTCGCCCGCACCAAACCCATCGACCCGGCCGTCTGGAACGCAATTGCCGGCCGCATCTTCTACGTCCGCGGCGATTACGCCTCGGGCGACGATTACGCTCGCCTTTCCCGCAAACTCGCCGAATTGGACTCCCAATTCGGCACCCTCGGCAACCGACTCTATTACCTCTCCACGCCGCCCAATACCTTCGCACCCATCATTGAACATCTCGGCAATCTTGCCGCCAAAATGCCCGCCGCCGGCTTCCAGCGCATCGTCATCGAGAAACCCTTCGGCCGCGATCTGGCCAGCGCCCGGCAGCTTAATCAGCTCCTGCACGGCTATTTCGACGAGGAGCAGATTTTCCGTATCGATCATTATTTGGGCAAGGAAACCGTGCAGAACCTACTGGTCCTGCGCTTTGCCAATTCCATCTTCGAGCCGATGTGGAACTACAAGTACATCGACCACGTCCAGATCACCGTCAGCGAGACGCTCGGCGTCGGCAACCGCGGCGGATATTACGATCGTAGCGGCGCCACGCGCGACATGGTCCAGAACCACATCTTCCAGCTCCTGGCCCTGATCGCCATGGAGCCACCCATCAGTCTCGATGCCGCCAGCATCCGCGACGAGAAAGTCAAGGTCTACAAAAGCATCCGTCCCGTTCCGCCCGCACGCGCCGCCTCACTCACCGTCCGCGGCCAATATGGCGCGGGCGAACTGGCCGGGCAGAAGACACTCGGCTATCGCAAGGAGAAAGATGTCGCCCCCGACAGCAAGACCGAAACCTTCGTCGCCATGAAGCTCTTCATCGACAACTGGCGATGGAGCGGAATGCCCTTCTATCTCCGCACCGGCAAATTCCTCCCCGAAAAACTCTCCGAAATCACCGTCCGCTTCCATCATCCGCCCAACACCCTCTTCCAAAAGGACTCCGATCAGCCCATTTATCCCAACGACCTGCTCATCCGCGTCCAGCCCGAAGAGGGAATAAGCTGGCGGCTCAACGGCAAAGTCCCCGGCGGGCAAATGAACATCAAGCCCGTCGCACTCGATTTCCTCTATCGCACCACCTTCAACGTCGAACCTCCCGAAGCCTATGAACGCCTCATCACCGACGCGCTCACCGGCGAGCAAACCCTCTTCATCCGCGCCGATGAAGCTGAGGCCGCATGGGCCGTCATCGACCCCATCGAACAAGGCTGGGCCGCCTCCGGCACCGCCCCACTCGAATACGCCCCCGGCCAATGGGGCCCCGAGAAAGCCCAGACCCTGATCGAATCCGACGGCCGACGCTGGATGCACTGCGGCGACGGCCAGCCAGAACCCATCCTCGCCTGCTCGCTGTGAGTGCATGACAAGGCGACTTGGTGACAAGGTGACCGGGTGACAGACGCACCGGCCTACGCTTGTCACCTTGTCACCTTGTCACCCTGTCATCCCCCTCATTTCCCCGCCACGCCCCTTGCACGGTACAATCCCCACAATGACCCAACTGCATGACGACGCCCTCTCTGCGGCGGCGGCCGCGATCAACGACGCCGACGCACTCCTCATCACCGCCGGCGCCGGAATGGGCGTCGATAGCGGACTGCCCGATTTCCGCGGGCCGGCCGGGTTCTGGCAGGCTTATCCCGCCTTCGATCGGCTTGGCCTTCAGTTCCAGGATATCGCCAATCCGGCCGTCTTCCGTTCCGATCCCGCTCTGGCCTGGGGCTTCTACGCCCATCGCCTGCACCAATACCGCACCGCCAATCCGCATCGCGGTTACGGCCTGCTGCTCCAATGGGCCGCCGCCAAGCCCGCCGGGTATTTCGTCTTCACCAGCAATGTGGACGGCCACTTCCTGCGCGCGGGGTTCAACGAAGAGCGCATCGCCGAATGCCACGGCTCGATCCACTTCGTGCAATGCGCCAGCCCGTGCAATTCCGACATCTGGCCGGCCGACCATTTACAGCTTCCCGTCGATCCCAAGACCTGCCGCATCCAGTGCGAGCCGCCCAAATGCCACGACTGCGACGACATCGCCCGCCCCAATGTCCTGATGTTCGACGACTATACGTGGCTCAACCAGCGCACCGCCGCACAATGGATTGAGTACCGCCGCTGGCTCGCCGCGCTCGGCTCGGCCAAGCTCGCGATCATCGAGCTCGGCGCCGGCCGCGCCGTCCCCACCGTCCGCCGTGAATCCGAACGCGTCACCGCCCAACACCACGGCCGGCTCATCCGAATCAACACCAGCGAACCCGAAACCCCCACCGGCCATCACGCCCTTCGCGGCGGCGCACTTGAGATGCTCACGCAACTGGCGCAGCGGATCGCACGGTGAAGACTGACATGGTGACAAGGTGACACGGTGACAAGGTGACACAGTGACGGCCCGGATTTTCACCTTGTCACCCAGTCACCAAGTCACCTTGTCATCCCGTCCCCCACCGGCGGTGAAAAATATTTTTATTTTTGTCAGCGCCGGCCGGATCAGACGATATAATACTCTGATTACCGCGATCGCATGATCGCGAATGCAAACCCGCCGGCCATCCGATAATTCCGGATGGATCCACCCCAGCGATGGATGTTCTACGGCGGGTTTTTTCGTCGCCACGCCAGACACGGATAAACCTCTCGCAGAGTGAACATGAGGCCGCGTCTCAGCCCAAGAGGATGAAAATTGCAGCCAGGCGATGGAACCGCAGATGGACGCCGATGAACGCGGCTAAGACAAGAACCAGATTCTATCTGCGTTCATCTGCGGTTGATCCGTCCTATTTCCTCCGCGACTGGGCGCCTCCGCGAGAGATTTCTCCTAACTGCATTTCCGCACTCTGTTTACGTCCCAAACGCGCCGCTGTCGCCACTTCTGCTCACCCGCGTTTCCAGCCGGATATCGCGGTTTCGCCTTCCAACTGAGCCCGAAAAACGCTCTAAATGTCTCGAAAAAGTTGGAACTTTGCCTGCAGGAGTTGGAACTTCGTCCGCCGGAGTGGGATTTCGTACAGGTCTTTTCATG
>CAYQTE010000100.1:0-13038 GCA_964420285.1 uncultured Tepidisphaeraceae bacterium | reverse complement strand
ATGTGGCCAATCAGGGGATGGTGAACATCACCGACATCGCGGACATCATCAACGACTTGGGCGCGACATTGAACTCCAGTGGGACCAGCGATCCGGCGATCATGATGCAAACGCAGGACGGGAGCGTGCCGGAACCGGCGAGCCTGGGATTGCTGACGGCGGGCGGATTGGGATTACTGGCGCGGCGGCGGCGAGGCCGGGCGTTGTGCGGGTCGTAGCGGTTGCGGATCTGAGATCGGAGATCCGCGATGCGAGACCTGGGATTTGAGATTTGAAATTTGGGATCTGAGATTTTGCGCGGGGGTTGGGGTAGACTTGGGGGATGCATGTTGTCATTTTCGAGGGGTCGCGATGGGCGGGGTTTGCGCCGGTGGCGCTGAGCCGGCCGGTGTTCTTGCTGCGGTCGGGCATGTCCACGCTTTTGGAAAAGAGTCTGCGCTGGCTGAAGCCGGCGCGGGTGACGCTTTGGGTGCGGCCGGGGTTGGCGCAGTGGTGCCGGCAGGTTGTGGTTCCGCAGATGCCGGTGCCGTGCGAGGTGAACCGGCCGCTGGATGACGAACCGGCGTTGCTGGTGAGCGGGGGCACGGTGGCGCTGGGGCCGTTTGAGATTCCCGATGGGCCGGCGGTTTGCGCCGATGAATCCGGCGGGATTGGCAGCGCGCTGGTGCGGCTGGCGGGATTGTCGGCCGACGATTGCCTGCGGCGGTCGGATGCGTGGCTGGCGATATCGGAATTGCCGCGCTACCGGCAATCGGCAAAGACGGCGGCGCATTTGTGGGACTTGATCGCGTGCAGCGAGCAGTCGATCGCGGCCGACGCCGGCCAATGGCGGGATCAGGCGGCGGTACACCCGGCCGGGCCGTATCACATGGTGAACGAGCGGGATGTGCTGGTTGCGGCGGGAGCGGTGCTGGAGCCGGGGTGCGTGCTGGATGCGAGCAAGGGGGCGGTCGTGGTGGAGGCCGGCGCGGTGATCGGGGCCAACGCGGTTCTGAAGGGGCCGTGCTGCGTGGGTCGCGACAGCCAGGTGATGCCCAGGTCGTTCATCCGGGCGGGGACGAGCATCGGGCCCAATTGCCGCATCGGGGGCGAGGTGTCCAATAGCGTGTTCGTGGCCAATGCAAACAAGGCGCACGACGGATTCGTGGGAGACAGCTACATCGGCGAATGGGTGAACCTGGGCGCGGCGACCAACACGAGCAACCTGAAGAACACGTACGGGAAAATCCGCATTCGCATCGGAAACAGGGAGATTCAGACCGACCGGCAATTCCTGGGGGCCTTGATCGGCGATCACAGCAAGACGGGCATCGGCACGCGGCTGACGTCGGGAAGTTACGTGGGATATTGCAGCATGATCGCGTGCAGCCGGATTCCAGCGGCGTTTACGCCGAGTTTCAGTTTCGTGACGGACAAGGGCGGCGAAGAATATCGACTGGAAAAGGCGCGGGAGGTGATGTCGCTGGTCTACGCGCGGCGGGGTCGAAGCTGGAGCGAGGCGGACGAGGCCATGCTCAACCACGCAGTTGAAACATCGCGGATCGTCGAGAAGGCCTGACGGCGGGCGCGGGCTGCCTCCTGTGCACTCTCCCTGCATATGGCGAGAGGGATAGAGTGATGGGGTATTTCGGGATTGCGCCGCGGAACCCTCACCCCGACCCTCTCCCTGAGTACAGGGCGAGGGGGAAAGAGAAAGCCGCCGATCGCGTAACACGCCTGTTCACGGCGCGCGGAAGACGCCGATGGTCACATCGAGATTGGGTTCGAGATTGGCGATATTGACGCCGGTGCCGCCGTAGAGCGTGTCGGGGGTTCCGTCGATGGTATTGAAGTATGTGGTTCCCGAGCCGCCGTAAAGGATGCTGGGGCCGGCGCCGACGGTGAGCGTGTCGTTGCCGGGACCGGCCATGAGAACGTTATAGCCGATGCCGCCGAAGAGTTGGTCGTTGCCCGATCCGGCGATGATGGTATCGCCGCCCTTGCCGCCACGGAGAACATCGTTGCCGGGACCGCCGACGATGCTGTCATTGCCCTGGCCGCCGCAGAGGGTGTCGTTGGGGTTGTTGCCGGTAAGGGTGTCATCACCCTGGCCGCCCTGTACGCTGCACGAGGGGGCGTTGGCATCGATGATGATGGTATCGTTGCCGGCTTCGCCGTTGACGCAGATAAGAGTCAGCGGGGCGATGGGGAACGAGGCGGAAATCATGCCGTTCATGGTGGCGTAGACATCGGCGCCACTGGAGGAGATTTCAATGGTGTCGGCCAGAGTGGTGCCGACGATGTTGAGGACGGTGCCGTCCTGGACGACGAACGGGCCGACCAGTTGCGAGGAAGCCGAGGCGGTGGTCTGGAACGTGAACGGCGAACTGGCAGCGCCGGCGACGCCGTCGGCGTTGACGGTGACGACGGACCAGGAGTAGACGAAGCCATCAGAGAGGAATCCGGCGGGCATGGCGAACGAGTTGCCGGTGACGGCGTTGTTGGTGTAGACGGTCTTGCCGCCGGTGCTGACGGTCAGGAGATAGCTGGCCGCGCCGCCGACGGAAGTCCAGGTGAGCGTGGGCGTGAGCGTGGAAACCGATGCGCCGGTATTGCCGCTGGTGCCGGGCGAGAGAAGAGTGGGACCAGGAAGAACCGGCGCCGGCGCCGGCGTGGAGAAGGTGAGGCTGTTGCCCTGGGCGCCGGCGACGCCGTCGGCGTTGAAGGTGAGCATGTACCAGGTGTATGTGGTTCCGTTGGAGATGGTGCCGGAGGGAAGGGTGAAGCTGGTGCCGATCAGGGCGCGATTGAAATAGACCAGAGAGCCGCTGGCGTTGCTGAGGTACAGACCATATCGAGCGGCGTCGGCCACACCGGTCCAGGTGAACGTGGGCGTCAGCATGGTAATGGTGTCGCCGGTGTTGGTGGCGGTGCCGGGGCCGATGATGGTGGGACCGGCCAGAACGGGCGCCGGGGACGGCGTGGAGAAATAAAGAGCGGTTCCGGCCGCGCCCTGAACGCCGCCGGCGTTGAACGTGGTCATGGTCCAGGAATAATCCGTGGCGGCCAGGAGGTATCCAACGGGGACCGCGAACGTGGTCCCGGAGACGTTGTTGTTGGTATAGACGACCGTTGGGGTGTCGCCGGCGGTCGAGATCGTCAGGCCGTAGCGCGAAGCGCCGTTGACCGCATCCCAGCTCAAGGTGGGAGTTTCGCTGGCGACGGGATAGCCGGTATCGGTGGCGGTGCCGGGGGAAACGAGGGTGGGTCCACCGAGGATGGGAATGGCGGCGGGCGTGGTGAAATAGAGCGTGGTGCCGGGCGAGCTGGTGACGCCGTCGACGTTGACGGTTTCGACGTTCCAGGAATAGTTGGAGCTGTTGGAGAGAATTCCGGCCGGCAGAGCTTCGGTGGTGCCGGTGATACCGCTGATGGTGTCCACGATGGTGGTGGTGGAACCCTGGTAGATGTTCAGTATGTAGGTGGACGCATCCAGAACGGTATCCCACAGGAAGGTGGGTGTGACCGAAGTGATGGTCGGCCCCGGCGCGATGGAAGTGCCGGGCGTGACCGGCGTGGCGCCGGCCAGAGCGGAAGTGCCATAGTTGAAAATGAAGGGGGCGCTGGGCAAGCCGGGTGTGCCGCCGGTGTTCACGGATTGAACTTGCCACTGGTAGGCGTAGCCGGTGTAGAAGTCGCTGTCGGTGACGCTGAGTGTGGTCGTGGCCGAGGTGAGCGTGTAGTACAAATATCCGTATTCAAGAATGCTGACGGTATAGGACTGGGCGCCAACCACCGGCGCCCAGGAGAAGGAGACATAGTTCTTGCCGAGGCCACCGCCGCCGCCGCCGCCACCGCCGCCGCCACCGCCGCCCTGGTTCGTACCCGGTGTGACGGTTGAGTAATTAGCGGGTGTCGCCAGGACCGGCGGCGCCAGCGTGGGCGTGAAGGTTCCGGAATTGAGCAGCACACTGACGGTGCCGTCGGAGTAATTCGCGGTCGCCAGGTCGGGGCGACCATCGCCACTAAAGTCAGCACTCACGACGGATTCGGGACCAAGTCCAACGGTGGGCGCGGTTGGGGCGGAGAACGTGCCATCTCCATTGCCCGCCAGGATGGCTACGGTCCCGTCGGCGGCGTTGGCTGTCACAACGTCAACCTTGCCGTCGCCGTTGAGGTCGCCGGTAATGACGGTCATCGGCAGTTTGCCCGTCGCGATCGGAGTCGGCGAGTCGAACATCGCATATCCGAAGCCGTAATTGAGCATTTCGTAGACGACGCCGGTGGTGTTGCTGCCGGCCGAGACAAGAATGTCGGGCGCGAAATCGCCGTTGACGTCGGCGATGGCGATGGAATAGGGCTTGTCGGCCATCGCGGTGAGGCTGGGGGCGCCGAAGGTACCGTTGCCGTTATTGGTCAGGATGCTGACGCCCGGCGAGATTCCCTGGTCGACCACGGCCAATTCGGGATATTCGTCGCCGGTGAAATCCGCGGCGGCCACCGCGACCGGCGAAGTGCCCGCACTGTAATTAATCGCGCCCTTGAATGTTCCGTTGCCATTGCCCATGAGGACACTGACCACGTTCTCCGTTGGAATCGGAATGACCAGATCGAGATATCCGTCGCCGTTGACATCGGCAACGCAGGGTTTGCCCGGAGCGCCCGGCAGGGTGTACATCTTGGCGGCGGCGAAGGTTCCGTTGCCGTTGCCGATGAGGATGCCGACCTCATTGGCCCCCACATCGGTGGCCACCAGGTCGAGGTTGGTGCTGGTGGACACCAAATTCGCCGCCACAAGCTGGTTGGCATCAAACGTGATCGCGATATTGGTGGCGTTCTTGAATGTTCCGTCGCCGTTGCCGGCCAGGAACGAAAGATTGGATGACGTGCTGCTGGAGGTGATGATGTCCAGGTTGGTGCTGGTGGACACGAAAGCGCCGTCGACGATGGAGGTGGGATCGGTGTTGACGGCATAGGGCGTCGCCGTGCCCATCGTCACCGCCGCGGCCAGCAGGCGGCGGATTTCCAACCCCTCGACCACGGGATAAGTCCACATGCGGTTCAGGGTTCGAACACGGCGGGAGCGAACCACGGATTTGTTTTGTGGAGCGAACATTCCCAACCTCTCTTTCATGCCAGCCAGGGGCGGCCCGGGGATGGTGGATCACCCGGTCCACCGGGAATCCAACAGCGGCCAAGCCGAAGCCAAGTATGCAACGCCGTCGTACGATTGCCCTCACGACCGGGGGGGACACGCTCTCCTTCGCCGACGTTGAATCCTCACTCAGCCCGACACATTCGCCCGGCCGGGCAAAATGCAAGCGGCATCTTACCGCGCCCGCATCTCTTTAAGCAACTCGGCATGCGATATTGGACCCGCCGCCAGGAATGGAACCTTGCCGCCGGTATACCCGGAAAGCTGAAACGGGAAGACGGGCCGCCCGGAAAGGTCGGTGACAATGCCGCCGGCCTCCAGAACCAGGGCCGCCGGCGCCGCCACGTCCCATAACTTGCCGTTGACGGTCACGGCGCCGCAAGCGACCCCGGCCGCCACCATCGCCGCCTCGATGGCCGCTGTGCCCAGAATTCGTACTTTCCGGTCGGGGTGGTTGAACCATTTCATGGCCCACGCCGGCGCCAGGCCGGTCGCGTCGGCCAGGTTGCTGGTCAGCATCAGCAGCGAACTGGCGTCGGTCGGTCCCTGCAAGACGCGCAGCCGCCGGTTCTCCAGCCACGTCCCGCCCCCCTTCCAGGCCCGGTACGTCAAACCCCGCGTCACGTCGCGCACCACGCCCAGCACCGGCATGCCCGCTTCCAGCAATCCGATGCAGACGGCAAACAGGCCCAGGCCCGCCACGAAATTGTTGGTCCCGTCGATGGGATCGATCACCCACACCCGGCCGGATGGATTGGCCACGTCAAACGTGATCGCATCGCCGGTTTCGTTTTCCTCGCCGACGATGCCGTCGGTGGGGAATCGCCTGCGCAGTTCGGCCACGATATGCCGCTGGCTCATGCGATCGGCCTCGGTGACGGCCTCGGCCTGTCGCTTGGTGAGGCGCTGGACCTTCCCGTAGTGCTCCAGCACGATCCTGGCCGCCGATTCCGCCACGCCCGCCGCAAATGTCACATCATCGCTCAAACTCATGCCCGGAAACGTACGCGCTGGCACGAAAAAGTGAAAGCCT
This sequence comes from uncultured Tepidisphaeraceae bacterium, assembly GCA_964420285.1. GTDB lineage: Bacteria > Planctomycetota > Phycisphaerae > Tepidisphaerales > Tepidisphaeraceae > CAYQTE01. Next base: position 6,871 of record CAYQTE010000100.1, on the reverse strand, counting down.
TTGAGCGGAAAAAGAGCGACGGCCGCGGAAACCGCCAGGTTACTGCCCCGCTGCCAGCCTGTCGCGCACGGGATTGAACCACTCATCCCCCCAATAGCTGCGGCCCCACAGCGCCGCCGCCCCGCGCGCTATCGGAGTCAACAGCGGCTCGCTCAGGGCCTTGGCCACACCCTCCTTTGTCGCCGGCACGCACCACATCTCGTCGTGCTCCTGTTCATCCAGCAATTGCTCCACCTCATCGCGAAATCGGCTGGTCTGGACGCGGAAAATCAACTCCGGCTGGCGAATGGACACATCCTCGCACATGCCGATGCACCGCACCGACGTCACGTCGGCCGGACGCATGTTCAATTCCTCCCGCAATTCGCGGGCCACCTCGCGGAACACATCGACGGGATCGGTCACTTCCAGCGATCCGGCGAACGTATGCACGCGGCCGGGATAATACGCGACCCGATGGCTTCGCCGCCCGAACATCAAATAACCGTCCGTTGAAACCAGCGCGCTGCTGAGCCCCAGCGCGTTGGCGAGAATGCCATCGCCGTGCTGGTCGGCCAGTTTCGCGTTGATCAGATTGGTCCCCAGAAACGCGCGGTACGACGTTGGCGACAATTCCAGCATCAATCGCCCCTGGTTGACCGTCCAGCCATCAAGCCGGCACAGGGGTCCGTCAAAAAGGTGCCCGCCCAGCCGGCCGGCCGCCATGGCCCAGGCGGTGTCGATCGCGCGTTCCACCTCGGGAATGATGACCCGGCTGGGCGGCCGCCAGGCGCCGGATATTTCTCCCGGACCAAAATCACCGACCATGTGAAACCGCGTCATGCTCACCTCGATTTCTCATTATCGACGTGGCCGCGTATCATACCCGCATGCGACCGACAACACTCATCCTCCGCGCCGCCGGAACCAATTGCGATGCCGAAACCGCCTTCGCCTTCGAGCAGGCCGGCTCAGACACCCAAACCCTTCACGTCAATCGCCTGCTGGAAAACCCGCTGCTGCTGGGGCGATTCCAGATTCTGGCGATCCCCGGCGGATTCAGCTACGGCGACGACATTTCCGCCGGCCGCATTCTCGCCGGGCAGATTATGCATCATCTGTGTGATGTTCTGCACCAATTTATCGACGATGGTAAGCCAATCATTGGAATTTGCAATGGGTTTCAGGTTCTGGTCAAGACCGATCTGCTTCCCGGCCCGGTCGGGGGCCGCACCGGCCAGACGGCGACCCTCACCAACAACGACAGCCAGCGTTTCATTGACCGGTGGATTCGCCTGGTCCCGCGCGGCCGCCTTTGCATCTGGACGCGGGATCTGCCGCCACTTGAGTTACCGATCGCCCACGGCGAGGGAAAATTCGTGCCCGCCGACGCATCGGTGAGAAAAGCCCTGGCCGACAACGACCAGATCGCACTTGTCTACGCCGATGACGATAACGCACCCGCCGGCGGAAAATTCCCCGACAATCCCAACGGCAGCATCGACGACATCGCCGGCATCTGCGATCCCACCGGCCGGGTTTTCGGCCTCATGCCCCACCCGGAGCGGCATATCCAGGCCACGCAACACCCCAACTGGCCCAGCCGCACGACAATCGATCCCGGCAATGGGCCGGGCTTGCGCATTTTCGAGAACGCCGTCGAATTTGTCGCCGAAGCGATCCCGGCGACGATGTAGCCGCCGCTTTATTGCCGCCAGCGAGATGCAGGACAGGCGGTCTGCGCGGAAAATTCCCTTCGGCTCGCTATGATGCTGTGACAGCTTTGGAAGGGCAGGTGTCCCGTGCTCTCACGGATTCAATTAAGGAACCTTCTCTCTTTCGGTCCGAATGGGATCGATCTCGAATTACGCCCGCTCAATGTCCTGATCGGCCCGAATGCCTCCGGCAAGAGCAATTTGATCGAGGCGATCAGTCTGCTTCAGGCGATGCCAGGCGACCTGGCTGATCGAATCAGGGCCGGCGGTGGCATCATGGACTGGCTTTGGCGCGGCGCTGAAAGGCCGACCGCGTGGATCGAGGCGGTCGTTGACAACGCCCAGGGACATCGTTGGCTGCGCCATGTCCTTAAGTTCACGGAGATTGGACAGCGGTTTGAAATTGTTGATGAATGGGTTGGAAACGCGGCGCCACGCAACAAGACGGATCGGCCCTATTTCAACTACCAACTCAACGATGGGCAGCCAACGTTGCTCGCCGGCGACAAACGCCAGCGGCTGAGCCGAGAGGAGGTGAGTTTTTCCCAATCCATCCTGGCCCAGCGCGGCAAGCCAAATCAGTATTCCGAAATGGCCTTTCTGGCCAGGCAATACTCCAACGTTCGCCTCTATGGCGACTGGACCTTTGGTCATGCCTCGCCCGCGCGAATCCCGCGGAAGACCGACGAAAGAAACGACCACTTGCTGCCGGATTCCCGCAATCTTGCCCTGATGGTCAACAAACTGCAGGCCAACCCGGGTCTGAAGCGGCGGATCGCGGAATTTCTCGGCAAATTCATCGACGGAGCGACGGGAGTCGGGGTGCATATTGAAGGCGGAACCGCTCAATTGTATCTCGAAGAGGGCTCGTTTTCCGTGCCTGCGACCCGACTGTCTGACGGAACGCTCCAGTTTATTTCCCTTCTGGTCGTTCTCCTTGATCCAGTCCCGCCGCCCCTGATCTGTATCGACGAGCCGGAACTCGGATTGCACACCGACGCCCTGGTCGTCATCGGTGAATTGCTCATCGAAGCATCGAAGCGGACGCAACTGATTGTGACCACTCACAGCGACGTCCTGCTGGATGCAATGAGCGAGCAGCCAGACAGCGTCGTCGTCTGTCAGCGCGATCGGGGCGAAACCCAAATGCGCCGCCTGGACCCCAAGCGACTCAGCCGGCGCCTCGAAGAACAAACGCTCGGCGAGCTTTGGAGCAGCGGCGAAATCGGGGGCAACCGATGGTGACGATTTTCGTGGAAGGGGGTGGCAACACCAAAGCCCTGCGCGCCGAGTGCCGCCAGGCGTTCCAGGAGCTCTTCCGCAAAGCAGGGTTCAAGAGCCTGATGCCCCGCGCCGTCGCCGCCGGTCCGCGCGACGCCGCATTCAAGGCATTCAGAAACAGCATCGATAAGCCGGTCGCCGGAGAATTCGTCGTCCTGCTCGTTGACAGCGAGACAATTCCGGCGGCCGCAAATGTCTGGACACATTTGAAATCGCGGGACCAGTGGAAAAAGCCTGTCGGCGCAACCAACGATCAGGCCCAACTGATGGTTGCCAGCATGGAGACATGGCTGATTTCCGACCCGGGCGCGCTGGCAGATTACTTCGGCCGGAATTTCAAGAGACATCAGATTCCAACAGGCCGTCTTGAAGAACGCTCAAAGGACGATGTGTACAAGGCGATCAAAATGGCGACATCCGCCGCAATTCCCAAGGGACAGTACGGAAAGGCGCGGGATTCTTTCAAATTGCTGGCTCGAATCGACCCGGCCAGATTAAGGGCGTCCTGCTCGTGGGCGCACCGTTTTTTCACCATGCTGGAAACGCACAGCCGAGCCGCCACGCCATGAGGGCGCACACCCCAACCGGCCGAGAACGAAATCATGACGTCGTTTTCTTGTCAATGTTGTGCAAGGGCCGCCACTTCCCCGCCGCGGCAATCTGTGGTATTTGATTCGGCGGGCTGACGCCGGATGCGGGGGCGGCCATTGCCCGAAAGGATTCGGATTCGCAATGTTCGTATCGATCAAAGCCGTTACCGCCAATTCTCTGACTCGCTTGGCGGCGGTCGTCGTTTTCGTGAGTCTGGCCGGGGGATGTTCCAATCAGCAGGGCATCTTCGCCAATCCCGACAAGTCGCTGCAAAAGTCCAGCACGCAATTCGCGGCCGACGCTGCCAAGCGGCATTATGAAGCCGATGCGCCCACCGTCGCCCAGACCAGCGCCCGGGCGATCATCAACTTCCAGAGCAAGACCATTGACCTGGAAAACCTCACCGCCGGCGACTGGTCCAATGTCGAGGTCTGGCTCAACAAGAAATTCGTGCTGTTCATTCCCATCATGGAAAAACAGACCGCCAAGCCACTCTACTTCGACATGTTCTTCGACACCGACGGCAACTATTTCGGCGAATATGGCCAGACTCCGCTGAGCCCGACCATCGACATCTACCGCGACGGCAAGATGTACACCGGCGTGCCTTTCACGCTGCCGGATCATTAAGCCGGTTCGCAACCGCAAACCCGGAGGATCGTCATGCGGATCGATAAGGCCGCGGTCGTTGTGTTGTTGTGCCTGGCAATCTCGGCCGCCCGCGCCGCTGCTGCGGCCGCGACGGCGCCTTCCGCCGCCAGCATCGATCGCCGCGCACTGGTCACGCGACACAACATCACCGTCCACGCCCTGGACCCCATGGGCGCCATGGCCGTCGGCAACGGCGAGTTTGCATTCAATTTCGATGTCACCGGCCTGCAGTCGTTTCCGGAATACTACGAAAAGACCATGCCCATCGGCATCCTCAGCACATGGGGCTGGCACAACTTCCCCAACCCCGATGGATTCACGCTCGCCAAATTCAAATTGACCTCCATCGCCAAATACGATCGCGTCTTTGTCTATCCCAACGCCAGCACCAGCAACCCGCCGCCGGATGCCGCCTATCTGCGGGCCAACCCGCACCGCTTTGGCCTGGGCCGCATCGGGCTCGAACTCACCAACGCCGACGGCTCGAAGGTCGCCATCACCGATCTGAAGAACATCGACGAACAACTCGACATCTGGGCCGGAATCGTCTCCAGTTCGTTCGATGTGAACGGCACGCCCGTCCACGTTCGCACCGTCGCTCATCCCGATCGCGATGAAGTCGCGACAACGATTGAATCGCCGCTGATCGCGTCCGGCCGGTTGAAAGTCCGCATCGCGTTTCCCTACGCATCCAATTCCTTCGGCCCCGACTATCAGGATTGGACGCATCCGGAATTGCACACGACGGCCATGACGCGGCGCGGCCCCGGCAGCGCCGATTTCGCCCGCACGCTGGATGCCACGCACTACAATGTCCGTGCCCAGTGGTCGCCCGACGCAACGCTCGCCCAGACCGCGCCGCATCAATTTCTGTTAAGTTCAACCGGCAATCGAATCGAACTTTCCGCGTGGTTCAGTCCCAAGACCATCGACGCCGATGCCGACAGCGCCGCCGCCGTCGAAGCCGCATCGCGCGAGCATTGGCAGAAATACTGGACCACCGGCGGCGCGATCGATCTTTCCGGCAACTCCGACCCGCGCGCGGCGGAACTCGAACGCCGAATCGTGCTCTCGGAATATGTGATGGCCGTCCACGATGCCGGATCGCTCCCGCCGCAGGAAACCGGCCTGGGCGTTAATTCCTGGTACGGAAAATTCCACATGGAAATGTACTGGTGGCACGCCGCGCACTGGGCGCTCTGGGGCCGGCCGGAGATTCTCGAAAAGAGTCTGATCCACCTGACGAACATGATGCCGGCCGGGCAGGTGATGGCCAAGCTCGAAGGCTGCCAGGGCGTCAAGTGGTCGAAGATGACCGACCCGGACGGCGTGGAAAGCCCGTCGGGCGTCGGCCCGGTTCTCGTCTGGCAGCAGCCGCATCCAATCTATCTCGCGGAGCTCGTCTATCGAGCCCGCAAGGACAAGGCCACGCTCGACCGCTACAAGGACATCGTCTTCCAAACCGCCGACTACATGGCCACGTTCGTCGATTACGACCCGGCCAGAAAACAATACGTCCTTGGCCCCGGCGTCGCCTCGGCCGATGAAAAGCACGCCGACTATGCCCACAACCTCAACCCCACGATGGAACTGGGGTATTGGAAATGGGCCTTGCAGGTCGCTCAGGATTGGCGAGTCCGACTGGGAATGTCGCGCGACCCGCTCTGGGACAAGGTGATTAACAATCTCGCGCCGCTGACGATCCGCAACAACGTCTACACGGCCGTCGAACTCCCCCAGGAATCCGGCGCAGCCACCATGACGACATTCCTCTACGGCGCCCTCCCCGGCCTGGGCATCGACAAGGACGCGATGCGTAACACGCTGCGCAGCGCTGCAAGAGGCAGCACCGGAATTCAATCGGCCGTCACCTGGGGCACCGCCATGGAAGCCATGTGCGCGGCAAGGCTGAACGATCCCGACACCGCGATCAACCTGCTCGTCGGCCGCTACGACAAAAACCCCTTCATGCCCAGCGGCTACACCGTCCGCCGTCCCGACCAAACCCCCATGTACATGCCCGCCAACGGCGGCTGGCTGTCCGCCACCGCCATGATGGCCGCGGGATGGGATGGAAATACAACCCCCGCGCCGGGGTTTCCCAAGAGTTGGACGGTAAGGTATGAGGGGTTGTTGCCGATGCCGTGACAGGCGGATTGTGGGTCGCAAGGCAGAAGGCGCTTTGACGGATTATTCGCCCCATTTTGACTTGCCAAGCGATGAATACATAATACAGTTCGGATGACCCGCGCCATCAAGCACAGATCAAAGCGGATGCCGGCAGATTACGCCGAACTCGCTGCCCTGTTCCCCTTGCGGCCGCTGAGCGATGAGGTCGATTACGACAATGCACTTGAGGTGGCCGAGTCGCTGGTGGGTCGGGTTGATCTCAGCGAGGACCAGGCGGATTACCTCGACGTCTTGACCGACATCATTCAGAAGTACGAGTCACAGCGCCACGCCGTCGGTGGCGGCGGGTCATCGCTGACAACGCTCAAACGCATGCTCAAGGAGCAAGGCATGACCGGCTCGGACCTCGGGCGTTTATTGGGAAATCGGCCGCTGGGCGGCGCCATCCTGCGCGGCGAACGGAAGTTGAGCAAAACCCACATCCGCATCCTCGCCGACCACTTCAAGGTCAGCACGGATTTGTT
>CAYQTE010000099.1:0-13579 GCA_964420285.1 uncultured Tepidisphaeraceae bacterium | reverse complement strand
ATCATGGCGTCGCGCTGGCTCTCGACGGCGGCATCGATGTTGTAATCCGCGGATTCCACGGCGCGGCGCGTGCCGCCGAAAATATCGATCTCCCAACTGGCATCGACGCCGATCTGGGAGTTCTCGTTGGGCAGGATGATGTGCTCTTTGGGGTTGTTCGATCGCGTATAGCCAGCGTTGGCATTGAGCTGCGGAAGGAGTGGCGCGGCCACGACGATGCGCTCCTGGCGCGCCTGGCGGACCCTGGAGATTGCGATCTGGACCGTGTAGTTCGCCTTGACGCTTCGATCGATCAATGAATCCAGTTCCGAATCGTGGAAGCTCTTCCACCAGCGCTCAAGATTGATCGGCTCGGTGGTGGCGGCGACGGCGGTCGTGGGCATGGTCGCGCCAGGCCGGTGGGAATTGAGCATGACCGTCTGGTTCTCCAATCCCTGGATGGCGCTGGTCGTCGGACTGGCCTCGCCGAACTGCTCGGGGACAGGCGTCTTGGGCGCTTCGTAATCGGGACCGACGGTGCATCCGGCGAGCAGCGCCCCGACGGACAGAACCGTCAGCGTGATGCGCAGGGCCAGTCGCCGCGGCGCGGCGGCGGCTTGGTCGGCCGCGCGAATCGAACGATCGGCGCGAGGCTCGGTTGGCTGAGAAACGGACATGTGAAAAACCTCCATCCACAAAAAATTTCGACGACTTCAACTGGCCGGCATGTTACCAGCAGCCGCCGCATCTATATAGACGTCCAGTTGCTGACCGGCGTAAATCGGGAGATCGCCGCGGTCAAACGTAAAGAGAACCTGCAACACGCGGGTATCGACCCGCTCGGTGGTTTCGCCGGTGAGTGACTTTTTCGGAACAACGTACGGCTCGACGCGGAAGAAATCCAATTTGACCTTGATGTCGCGATTGCCCCGCAAAAACCCGACCGCCGCAGCACCCGGATGCACGCGCCAGGCGTCGTTCTCATCCACATCCGTGCGCACCACGAGCTTATCGACACGACCCAGAAGCATGAGCGGCTGCTCGAGCACCCCGGCCGGGGCAAATTCGCCCGCGTGAATTTTCACCTGGAGCAGTTGCCCGTCGATCGGCGCGGAGACAGTGGCGCGGTCCAGCAACGCCTGGTCCGCATCGACCTGCGCCTGTGCCGCAACAACATCCGCCTGGGCGACATCCAGATCCGGCTTCCACGTGCCGGCCTTGAGTTCGGCGAGATTGGCCTCGGCCTGGGCAAGCCGCGCCCGGGTTTCCTCGACGGCGTAGCGGCGCTTGTTGAAATCGTCCTCTCCCACGGCGGCCTTGTCGGTATTCTTCAGATCGACATAAAGATCGAACTGCGTCTGCACGTCAACAAGCGTGGCCTTCTCTTCATCCACCTGCGCCTGGGCGATGGGCACATCTTCCGGCCGCGGCATCGATTGCAATCGCTGCAGCTTGACCTGCGCGGACAGCAAAGTGGCCTTCTTGACCGCCAGATCGGCGGCCAGGTCGCGGGTGTCGATCTGGAAGAGAGGGTCGCCGGCCTTGACGTTCTGGCCGTACTGAACGAACACTTTGGTGACCACGCCGGGAACGACCGTGCCGATGGCGATGTTTTCGCTGGAGGCTTCGACGATGCCAGCGCCGGCGACATACAGGCGAAACGGCGGCTGGGCCGGCTGGGCCACCGGCGCCGCGGAGGGGATCGGACGGCTGGCGGCGCGCACGGTCATGAGCGCAACAACAACGCCCAGTACGGCCAGCGCCGGCAAGAGGAGTTTTCGAGCCATACCGCTCTCCAAGAGCCAATCCTCACGCACCGGGCGCCACGGCCGCAGCGGCGGCCGATTGATTCGGCAGTTGGTCCGGGGAATCGACGACGCGCACAACACGGCCGTCGTCCATCTGGGCTATGCAATCGGCAAAACCGAATATGCGGGCATCATGCGTCACGATGATGAGCGAGCGTCCGTCACCCAGAGCGACGGAGCGCAGCAATTCCATGACTTTGTGGCCGGTCTGGTGGTCCAGGGCGCTGGTCGGCTCGTCGCAGACGATGAGCCGCGGATCGTGAACCAGGGCGCGGGCGATGGCGACGCGCTGCTGCTGCCCGCCGGATAATTCGCCGGGCAGCGAATGGGCGCGATCGGCCAGAGCGACCCGATCGAGAACCTGCCGCGCCAATGCCATCGCGCGGGCTCGCGGCACACCGTTGATCAGCAGCGGCACGCTGACATTTTCGGCCGCGGTGAGAGTCGGCAGGAGATTGAACTGCTGGAAGACGAAGCCGACGGTCTTCCCGCGATAGCGCGTCTTGTCGTTGGGGGACATGGCCTTGAGGTCGTTTCCGAAGAGCAGGCACTGGCCGTCGTTCTGATCGAGGATGCCGGCGATGACGGAAATCAGCGTCGTTTTGCCGCAACCGGAGGGCCCGACCAGCATCATGAGCTGCCCGCGAGCCACGTCGAGATCGACGCCGCGCAGGGCGACAACGGCGGCGTTCCCTGTGCCGTAGGTCTTGGTAACGCCGCGGCAATGCACGGCCGGCGCATGGTCGCCGGCGGGTCGGCTGGCGGCGGAGATGAACGGGGAAGCGGTCATATTCGGGGATCGGTGTTCCTCATGTCTTGAAAACGATGGCCGGCTCCAGACGCATCACGTTGCGAAGCGCCAGGGTCGCTGAAAGGACACAAATGATGGAAATCGACGCGGCGGAAACGGCCAATATGTGCCAGGTGAGTCGAAAGGCGAGCATGGTGTCGCGCACGGCATAGCCGAATGCGCTGGCGCAGCCCACGCCCAGGCCGTAGCCGATCCAGCCGACCAAGAGCGCCTGCAGGATGATCATGCGCAGGAGCGTGGCGTTGGTGGCGCCCATCGCCTTAAGTGCCCCGAAATGCCTGAGATTATCGAGGGTGAACGTGTGAAAGTTCTGGCCGGCGATGACCGTACCGACGACGAAGACCAGGCCGACGGCGATTCCAAAATTGATCGGGATCCCGGTCTCGCGAAGGTAATACCAGACGGTGAACCAGATGAACTGGTTCTGCGTGTAGGCGCTGAGGCCGGTGGTGGCGTTGATGCGCTGGCACAGATCACCCGGCACCACGGCGGGATCGGCCTTGACCAGCACGAAGCTCAACAGTTTGCGTTGCGGCGGCGCGATGGCCAGGGCACGGGTATAGGTGGTGTAGATGATGGGCTGGCTCTGGAAGGTGCGCTGGTTCTTCGAGATGCCGACGACCACGGCCCGGTGATCGTTGAGTTCGAGCGTGTCGCCGATTTTCAGTGGAATGGGCGCTGCGCCGGGGATTGGATCGCCCAGGCCGTCCCTGGGCGTCTGTGCCAGTTTGGTTTGGGCGCCGATCTGATCGACGATGACGGCATCGGCACGGCGGAGATCGGCCAGCGATCCGACGGCGCCGGTGGAATCGGGGGCCATGGCGGGCGGGCCGCCGATGAGAGTCGCATCGTCCAGGCCCATTACGTTGCAGGTCTGGAACTGCCCGTTGTCGATGCGCGCGGAGATCAGGCCCTTGTAAAGCGGCACGGCCCATTGCACGCCCTCGATGCCGCGGACTCGCGTCAGCACGGTGTCCTGCATGGGTTTCACGTCGTCGATGAACTGGACCTTTGGGTCCATGACCCAAATGTCCGGCAGGCCCAGGTCGGTGATCGCACAATACGTTCGCGTCATGATGCCGACGAAAATCGCCAGTTCCTGAGTGATCAGCAGCGATGCAAACGTAAGGCCCATCAGTATGCCAAAATACTTGGCACGATCGCCCGTCAACATTTTAATGGCAATGAGGTTCATGGCTGACGCGCCGCGCCGTCGCGCCGGCCGGCCTGGGCGTTTATTGCGGCGATTGAGAAGCGCGTGATGTGATCGGCGATGCGCTCGACATCGGCCGGGCCGAACGCGCCGCTGGGCGACAGGCGTTCGATGATCGCCCGCCCGTGCCTATAGAAAACGCATTGCCCAACCACGCTGAAGACGACATCGCGTACGGCCGCATCGTCGGCGGCCTTGCCGAGCAACTGACGGACGATGTCGGTCAGCGCCTTGTACTGCGGCTTCATGCCTTCTTGGACGATGCGATCCAGTGCGGCGGTGGGCTCGACCATTTCACGGGCCATAAGCTTCCCCTCCCACGCCGGCCGTCCGCTGTCCAGCAGCCGCGACATGAAGAAGCGGATGTAGTTGCTGAGGCGCTTTTCCGGCGGTTGAGCGACGTCGTCAGTCATGGGGAATCGCTCGCGGGCGCATTCGTGGGCAAAGCGAAGAACCTCGGCATAGAGACGTTCCTTGTCGCCGAAGTAATAATTGACGGCCGCCACGTTGGCCCCGGCGCGGGAGCAGATATCGCGCACGGTGGCGGCGCGAAATCCGGCCTCGGCAAACACTTCCCCCGCCGCCACGAGCAGCCGTGTGCGGGTTTCCTGACTGAGCGGTTCATCCGGCGTGGGCATTTTCACCTTTTGTTTCAAGCAGAAGATTAAATCATTTGTTTGAAATGTCAATAACACCTCTCGGGCGCAACAGGAGGCGGGCGTTCCCTCCCCGTAAAATTAGCGCGAGCAATAAGTTATATTCGTGCTGACGGATTGAGGAAAAAGCGAGTAACTCGCCAGGACGCCGCGGTGGAATCTGAGAAACACGCCGAAAATCGGCCCGCTCTTTGGATCGATCCGTGGCACCGGGCTCCACGTCGCCATCGGCGTTGGTCCGGCCTGCACCCGCAGTCTGGGGAATTGGCTCATGACACGGCCATGTGGACTCCGATAAGCGCGTAGCGGATTCCATTGCATTCGAGGGAATTTGACCCAATGCGGGCGTTGGAACTTGTCGCATTTGTCAACAACTACCGGGCCCACCACCCATCGGCAGGCAAGCCTGCAATTGCTACGGCGGTCGAAAGTCACTTTGACCTGAAGCGTAAACGTTCCCTGTATATCGGGGACCACTTTGCTGTCCGATTCTCGACGGCGTCTGACAGCGGCTTCTCGAACACCGTCTTGTCTCTCTCCGCACTTCAATCGACCGACGCCGTTCCCGTCGTCGTCTGTCTGGTGCGGCCCGACGCTGTCGAGTTCTTGCTGTCAAACAGCACCTTTCTGAAGAAAGTCAGCCATAGCTCTCAACAACTCCGCGTGGATAACATTAGGGGCAGCTTCAATGGAAGCGACATCCTGCGCACGTACGAAGGCATTACCAACGGCCCGGAGAATTTCGAGCTTCTCTTCGACATGCATCAGGAATTCACCTGGCAACAAAACCTCGCGCGCCTCGTCGAGGCAACCAACGCAATTGCTGGAACCGGTTGCAAGTTCCAGCCCAATGCCGAGCAGCGCGCAACCATCCTGCGATCACCGACTGCAGCGCTACAAGCCTCAGCCGCCCCGCAATACCTGGCGTTGACGCGAGATCTCAATGCCGCCGTGCAGGAGAATTCCGCAGCAATCATCGAGCTTGCAGGCGTCGAAAACGTAAACCTGCGCGGGAATCGAATCGAACAACTCATCACAGGCGACCGTAACCAACATGGCCTTGCTGACCTGCGCCGTCCCCTTTCCCACGGGCTGGAAGTTCAGATTGAGATCAAGACGAAGCTGCTACATCGCTCATCGGCGCCGAAAGCATTTAATATCGACAAACTCCTCGAATCCCTAAGCACGCCGGCTGTCGCCATTGTCTATTGCTTCGTGGGCGTGGACGTTCCCGGCAACCGTGTGCTCACGCGGACCGTTTCGATTTTCGACCGGACAATACTCGCGGCCACCCGTATCCAATTCCACTGGGCAGGCCGCAATTCCCGAGGTGTTACGCAACTGACAAGTGATGTTGCGACGGTATTTGCGCCTGAGTTCCGGGAGTCCATCGACGTTGAGTCGGCACAGCGATTCCTGACCCACCTTTTGAGCCTTTGAAGAACTTTGCTTCACTCGAACAAGCCACCGCCCTGGTTTCGTGGCACCAAAGCGCCAGCCTGCGGAATCCGCTGCTGCGCGGCAATCGTGTTGCGCTCCCAAAAGACTCCGTCGGCAAGCCCCTGGATTGAGTGATCCGAGTTCGCCATTTCAAGGCGGCGAAGCGCCCACAGGACGTATTCTTCGTTGAGGTCGATCCCGAGAAATCGCCTGCCCAATTTCCTTGCCACGACGCACGCCGTTCCGCTTCCGACGAATGGATCAAGCACGAAATCGCCGGGTCTGGAACTGGCAAGAATGAGCTTTGCAAGCAGCTTCTCGCTCTTTTGCGCTGGGTGATCCGTGTTCTCCGGCATTGACCAAAACGGAATCGTGATGTCACTCCAGAGGTTGGAGGGATGTGTGTCGCGGTAATTGCCGGCGTCCGTCCGCATCCAGTCCTTTGGGCTGCCGTCGCCATTGGTGTATGGCGCGAGGACGCGCCTTCGGAGCTTCACCGCAGCAACGTTGAAACAGTAGTCATCGGAATTCGTGCAGAACCAGATGTCTTCGCTGGCGCTCTTCCAGTTTGAGAGCGACCCTCGCCCCTTTTCCCTCTCCCACGTGATGCGGTTTCGTACCACAAAATGAGAGCTTGCGACCTCGAAAATCGACGCGGACGACAGCCAGTCTCCGCAGATGTATACGGTCGCAGTTGGCTTCAGCGTAGCCTTGAGGACCGTAACCACCCGGTCGAGCCAGACCGTGTAATCCGCAACCGCCTTTTTCGAGAAGGTGATTCCATGAAACGATTTGTTCAGATTGTAAGGTGGATCGAGGAAAAGAAGATCAACGAATCGATGCGGCAGTTTAGGCGCAATTTCGAGGCTATCCCCGCAGATAATTCCCTCGGGGGGCGACCCTGGCGAGTCGATCAACTCCGCAATCTGAGACCTCAACGAGACTCGCTCCATATTGGATAGAGTTAGAGTACGATTGCGCGGCGCACGCTTCCGTGATATGCCAAGAGTCATCAGAGCACTCTCCCAAGATATTCAGGTTCGTCGAGTTGGCCACTCCGCTAAATCCGACTTGGAGCATTCTACCCTAATGCGCTCGCTCTTGGCGATGCCGTCGCCCGCGCCATGCAGTCGTCTCGTGCATCGCAGGCGCTTCATCGCCGCCTCCCTCACACGGTCAAATTGATCCGATACCGGCACTTCTCGATGTCGCCAGCATACGACAGGGCGTGGCCGGGGGGAATCTTGACGACGTTCACCAGCGTGGCGCCCAGTCGCTGGCAGGTGCGGCGGGAGGGGATGTTGTCGGGGTTGGTCGTGATCCACAGGGTGCGCAGGCCGTGGCGGATGGCAAGGGGGAACAACAAACGCGCGGCGCGTTCTGCATAATGACGGCCGCGGCAGGCGGGGAAAACGTAGTAGCCGATGTGGCCGTAGTAGCGGATGATCTCCCGAGTCTCGGAGATGCGCAGTGAGATGTCACCGGCCATGGCCAGAGGCCCAACGGCCGAGTTCATCCAGAAGTGATACGCGGGGCCCAAGGCGCCGTTTTCGTGGCCGGAAGGCATGTTCTGGACGAATTGCCGAAGCCAGGAATCGCCCGCCGCGGCCAGGGCGGGATCGGACTGGCGGGTCAGTGGATGCTGGCGCGAGGCCACGACATCGGGGATGAATTGTTCGTGGGGCGGAACAAGCTGCAAGTCGCCATCCGCCAACGGTCCGGCGTCGAGGAACTGAAACGGCCGGCGCGGGCTGGCGAATCGGAAAAACATGCCCGCTACTTCATGCCGTAATTGAAAATATGCGTGCCGTAAAGCTGGTAATACTTGATGAACATCAGCACGCCCGCGCCCAGTTGCACGAGGGTTGCGGCCGCCAGCATGACGGTGTAGATGTTGTCAGACGGCTTGATTTCGGTCGGTGTACGTGACATGGAAATTCTCCGTGAGCTGGTCGAGAGCCTTTAATTGCTGGTCAGCCGCGTGCGCACCTCGTTGCCGATGCGGACTTTGTCCACCGCATCGGCCGGGCCGGTGAGCCGGCCAACCGAGTCGTTGGGGTCAACCTTCGTCACGGTGACCTGGCCGAGGAAATCTCCCTTGTCCTGGTCAACAACATAGAAGATCGTCGCCAGGCTGACGGAATCGGCCGAACCAACCGAGAGTGTCACGTAGGGAACGCCGGCGATGGTGCTCTTCTCGCTGACGTGGCCGGTGATCGGCGGGACGGGACGCATCGGATTGGCGGTCGCCTGGGTAATGGCCTGATCGGCCGTGATCCCATGCTGCTGGAGCATGCGGAGATAGGTTTCGGCCTTGGTCTGCATGTCCTGGAGTTGTTCCTTGGTGAATTCCAGTTCGCGGCTGGCGGACTCGTAGAGATTGGTCTTGTCGGAGATGGCGACCGCGTCCTCGGTGTGTTCGGTTTGGAGCTTGTCCATGCTCGAGCGCAGGTCGGCGACAATGGCCTGCATCTTGCCGTTGTTGTCCTGGGCAACCTTCATCGCGTCGGCCATCGAGGCCATCTCGGTCTTGAGCGAGGCGTTCTCGCTGTCGACAGCGGCCAGCTTAAGGGCCTGATCGTCGTATGCCTTGAGCTGATCGGCCAGCTTGCTCTGCAGATTGGCGATGTCGTTGAGCCGCGACGTGTTCTGCAAGCTCAGGGCAAGCTCGCGACTGTCGGCGTCGTGCTTGGCGGCCTCGCTGTCCCGCTTCAGCTTGGAGTTGTCGGCCGTCAAGGCGTCAATCTGGTCCTTGCTGGCGTTGGTCGTCTGCACAAAAACGATTTCGGCGGCGCTGGTGATCATGGCGAACAGAACCAGCAGAATCACGAATACTTTTGTAAGGATACTCAAGGGAACTCCTTGGTCGGGAATGTCCGGCTACGGCCGCCGGCGCGACTTTCCAGCCGACCGGCAATCCGGCCGTGCAACACATCGGCGGGCAATTCCCGCCCGAGTTTCGGCCCCGTCGGCGGCACCGCATTGTTGCCGTCACCGGGCCAACCTCCTCGTCGCGCCTGCTACAAAACCGCGCGGCAAAGACGCCGCCGCACGTTGCGCTTCTGAAATCCTAATTGGCCGCCGGTCGATGTCAAGTTTACTTGCCCGCTCCCAACTGGATTATCGCCGCCGACGCCGCCAGCTTCACCTGCGCCGACGGGTCGTCCAGCAGCTTGGCCAGCGTGGATTGAGCATCGGAACGGCCGATGGCGCCCAGCGCTTCGGCCGCAAAAACCCGCTCGGTCTCGTCTGCACTGGTCGCATACTTGATCCCCAGACTGTATCCGGCATCCGAATGCAGCATCCCCAAAGCGCGGGCGGCGGTCAGTTGCACTTCCGGCGGCCATGTGCTCAGTTGGCCGCGAACCTGACCCCGGACGCGCGGGTCGCCCGGCTCGGCCAGAGCAACCAGCGCGAAAATCTGGTCGTCGGGGTATTTGCTGATGAGCTTGGCCGATAACACGTCCAATCCCCGCTGATCGTGGAACCGCCACAGCGCCGCCGCCGCCTGCTGTTGTACGCCGACATCGGGATCGCTCACCAGAATCGCAAGATAGGGCAAGGCGCTGGGATCGCCGATCAGGCCCAGAACCACCGCCGTGTCGGCTTTGACGGTCGGCAACGGGCTGAACGCCGTCTTCTCCAATTCGTGGCTGTAGCGATAATCCCCCAGTTGGTGCAGGGCGAAAATGGCGCCGACATTCACGCTGGGATCGCCGCCGACCGCCAGGACCAGCAGCTTGTCGTGGGCCGCTTCAAGCTTCAGCCGCCCCGCCGCGATCGTGGCCGCGAACCGCGCCACCGGATCCGGATCGTCCAGCGCCGCCAAAAACTGCGGCGCCGCCTCCTGGCCCATCGAATCGACCATGGCCGCCAGCGCGTTGGTACGCACCACCGCATCAGTGGACCCGGCCGCCGCAACCAATTGGGCTCGGGCCCGCGATTGCAATTCCGGCCGGATTGGCGTCGGAACCAGGGGCGGCGGCGGATCGGGATCGTTGGTCTTGGTCAATCGCGCCTGTTGATCCTTGGCCGATGGTGTGGATTGACATGCCCACAGCGAACCCATCGCCATCAAGCCGATCAGAAACAATGCCGCCCTTTTCATGGATAGTCTCCTGTTCCACACTCTAATGCCGATCCGTCCGAATACCGCAATCGACGCGACCAGCAGGCACGCGCCGGCAAACACATCGCCGTACCGCATATAGAACGTCACGCGAGCATCCAATGCAAGCCGCTGCACCGCCGAGCCCTCGGTCCGGACGGGCACGCGATTGGACGCCCGGCCGGTTGAATCGATAAACCCGCTGATGCCCGTATTGACGCTGCGTACCATGGGAGCGCGGTTCTCGATGCAACGGAACACCGCCATCTGAAAATGATCGGCGTTTTCATTGCGATTGAACCACCCATCGTTGGTGAGATTGACCATGAACTGGGCCCGCTTGCCGCCATCCTCGCCGCGAAACATCGCCCCGACCAGCCGGGCGTCCAGGTCTTCAAAGCAGATCGGCGTAACGAATCGCCACGGCGCGGCGGCTTGAAATTCGTCAGGGGTGAGAAAGTCGCTGACCGCGCGGGTCGCGGCGCGTTTCGGCGGCCGCTGGTCCAATGTGAACACTGTCAAATCCGCACCGTTTTCCAGCGCATACTCGTTCATGTCCGGCGGCCCAAGGCTCACCAGCATGTCGTGAAGCCACGGGAACGACTGCTTGAACGGCACAAATTCGCCGAACGGAACCAGGTGAATTTTGTCATAGCGCCCGCCCAGCTCGCCGGAGCGGTCGAAGAAATACGCGGAGTTCCGCCGCTCGGGTCGGTAATTGCTCTTGGAATCCGGCGTGTAGTGTGCCGCATATTGGCCGCCCACGATCAGGGCCATATCGTTTTCCGCCGCCAGTTTCGACAGCCGCATGCGGTCGGCCGTCAATGCGGCGATTTCGTCGGCCGTGTTGGTAAACCGCGGCAGTGCTTCGAGATTCTCCTGATCGAACGGCGGCATCATGGTTTCCGACCAGGCGACCAGATCGACCGATCCGGCCGGCTGCTTTGCCAGCGTCTGATGCGTCTCATCCAAGTGGAATTTCACGATCGTCGCCTGATCCGCACCCTTGGCGCCGCTGTTGCTCTGCGGATAGTTGGATTGCACAACCATGACCGTCGGGCCGGGATATGTCACGGTCGTCGCCAGCCGATACCGCCCGTAACCCACCAGCAGGACCGTCGATCCCCCCACCAGCAGCCACGTCCATGCCAGACGCCGCACCGGCCGCACGCGCAGGGTCAGATAGATCGCGGCATTGAGCATGACCAGCCAGAACGTCACGCCGTAGACGCCGGTGGTGTCGGCGATCTGGCAGAGCACCAGCAATACCGTCTGCGAATGGCCGAGAAATCCCCACGCCAATCCGGTAAGGAAAATCCCGCGCACCCATTCCAGGGCCGTCCATGTCGCGGCGATCAGCACGACGCTGAGAACGGCTCGGTCCGCCCGCGGCCAGCACTCAGGGTCTCGAAGGGGCCGCAACCATCCCATGCCATGAAAGATGGCGGCCGGAATTGCCCAATACAATCCGCAATAGATTGCCAGAGCCAGCCATCCCGCAGCGGTGACGCCGATCAGCCACGACATGTTTGCTGCGACGTAGATGGTTCCCACCAGCCACGCGACAAAGAACGCCGCCCACCGGCCGGGCAGGCCGTCTATTCCGATGAACCATGGCACCAGCCCGATCCACGCCAGCGGGAACAGATAAATCGGCGCAAACGACAAGCTGACGAGCAGCGATCCGAGTGCCATCAGGAGCAGGCACCTGAACAACTGCCACAGTCGCGGCGCCATCGGCGCCGCCGCCGGCAAGCGTGAGCCACCCTTAGACCGTTGTGAACGCTCAGCCATGAATTCCCCCCACTGTGCGAAGCCACCGGCACGCCGTCAAGACGTCGGCTGGCGGCAGGTCTTGCGTGTTTAGGAGCGTGCCCGAGTTTCCGGGAGGCCGCCTTTTC
This sequence comes from uncultured Tepidisphaeraceae bacterium, assembly GCA_964420285.1. Lineage (GTDB taxonomy): Bacteria > Planctomycetota > Phycisphaerae > Tepidisphaerales > Tepidisphaeraceae > CAYQTE01. The sequence goes on along the minus strand of CAYQTE010000099.1, from coordinate 1,663 downwards.
ATCCTCCCCTGGTACGCCGGGGGAGGACTGAGGTGGGGGGTTTTCGCGCGGCGCTCCATCGTTTGACCGGCATCGAACCTCGCCACGGGCAGCCCCCACCCCGACCCTCCCCCGGAATACCAGGGGAGGGGGAAAGAGCTTGGCCTGCATCGACTTATGTTTGCCCGGAAAATCGGGCACACTCGTGTTTAGAGGCCGGCCGCCGCGCCGCAGGCGATTCCCGGCCCCTCGTGTATAATCTCCGCGTGCCGATGGCGAACTTGAACTGGCTCTTGATCTACACCACGCTCGGCTGGCTGATCCGCGCGATGATGTTGCCGGTGGTGCTGCGGAGGCAATTCACGCCGGGAGCGTCGATCGCGTGGCTGGGCATTGTCTATCTGCACCCGTATATCGGCTTGGCACTGTACCTTCTGCTCGGCGAGGCGAGGCTCGGGCCGGGCCGGGTGCTCCGGCATCAGCAGTTGCTCACCCGTTACCAACTAACCGGCCTCAAGGAGACGCGACCGGCTGAATTGCACCCGCGCTGCCAGGCCATCGCGGTTCAGGCGATGAAAGTCGGGCGGATGCCCGTCGTGGCCGGGAGCCGCGTCGAATTTCTGCGGGATTCCGGCCTGATGATCGACCAGCTTGTGAGCGACATCGAACAGGCGGCGTCGCACGTTCACCTGCTGTATTACATGGTGTCGCGCGACGCGACCGGCCAGCGCGTGGCAAAGGCTCTGGCGGAAGCGGCCGGTCGTGGCGTGCATTGCCGATTGCTGGCCGATGAATATGCCTCACGGCCGGTGTTTCGGCGCGGGGGATTGGCCCAGCACCTGCGCGCTTCCGGCGTCGAGGTGGCGGCGGCATTGCCGTCATCGCCACTGCGGCGGCGCGACGTGCGCAATCACCGCAAGCTGGCGGTCATCGACGGACGGCTGGCTTACAGCGGGAGTCAGAACCTGATCGATCCCGATTACGGCGGGCGTCGCGGGGCGCCATGGGTCGATCTCACCGGAAGGTTCACCGGCCCGGTGGTGGGTGAATTCGCGGCCGTCTTCGCGGCGGATTGGGCGTTCGAGACCGGTAATATCCTGGAGGTTCCGTCACCGGCGGATATCGGGGCCGAAGCGGACGGCGCGCCGATGCAGGTGGTGCCAACCGGCCCGGTGTCGCCGGAGGAGAGCTACCGCCGTGTGCTGCTGGGCGCGATCCAGCTTTCGACCGAGCGGCTGATCATCACGACGCCCTACTTCGTGCCGGACGATCCGACAATGGTATCGCTGCTGATGGCGGCCGACCGTGGCGTGGATATCAGCCTGATCGTTCCCGAGCATCCCGACCATTTCTTCACCGCGTCGGCCGGACGGGCGCATTATTCCGCATTGCTTACGGCCGGGGCGAAGATCTTCCTCTACCGGCCGGGTTTGATTCATGCCAAGCTGATCACCGTGGACGACACGCTGGGGATGATCGGCTCGGCGAATCTGGACATCCGCAGTTTCCACCTGAACTTCGAATTGACCACGCTCCTGTACGGTCAGGGCGTGATTGATCAACTGCGGGCCGTGCAACAGACCTACATGGCCGATTCTCGGCAACTGGATGTGAAGGCGTGGACGAATCGGAATTTCGTCAAGCAATACGCGGATGCGGCAGTATCGCTGGTCTCGCCGCTGCT
>CAYQTE010000098.1:0-13905 GCA_964420285.1 uncultured Tepidisphaeraceae bacterium | reverse complement strand
CCACAATGCCTGTAAACACATCCATCTCCGTTCTGTTCCCCGGCCGGTCGATCAACGCCCAGCCGGTGGGTTCCGCACGGCTTTCTATTATACACCAAGGGCGGGATGACAAGGGGACAGCGGCCGGTGGTGGTGTTCAGCGGCAAACCGCATGCCCGAAGCCCAATTCCTCTCGCACGCCATCCCAATCCTGCTCTTTCTCCTGCTCGTAATCATCTTCCTCATCTTGCTCTTCATCCTAATCTTGCTCGGATCGACGGCCTGACCCCGCAACGGAACCTGTTACAATTCCACTCCAACGAATGTCCCGTCCATCGCATCACCAACCCGGAGGATCCATCATGCGCCGAACCGTTCTCTGCACCATCGCCACGCTCCTGATCGGCCTCGCCAACGGCTGCGCCACGTCCCACACTCCGCTGGCCGCGGCCGATTCGCCTGCGACCCAGCCAGCCAAGGCCAAACCTGTCATCCTTTTCGTTCATGGCGCCTGGGGCGGGGCGTGGTCGTTTCAGCAGCTCGATTCGATCATGACAGCCGATGGCTTCAAGGTCTACCGGCCGACGCTGACCGGGCTGGGGGAGAAAGTGCATCTGGCCACGCCGGATATCGGGCTGGACACGCACATCATGGACATTGTCAACGTCATCAAATTCGAGAACCTGCACGACATCATTCTGGTCGGGCACAGCTACGGCGGCATGGTCATCAGCGGCGTGGCCGAGAAAGTTCCCGATCGCATCGGGCGCATGATCTACATCGACGCACTGCTTCCCAACGACGGCGAATCGGTAGACGACGTGTTCCCCCGCGGCCGGGATATGCCGCGTGCAAATGGCTTTATCCCGTTCAACTGGGCGACCAATCCCACGCCGCCGATGGACGTGCCCCAGCCGGCCAAGACCTTCAGCGACAAGATCACGCTGAACAATCCGGCCGCCGCCAAAATTCCCGTGACGTACGTCCTGACTGTCGATCAGGGCAACCAGCCGAGCCAAGACGAATTCTACAGCTTCTATCAGCGTGCCATCGCCCGCGGCTACAAAACCGCGATCATGACCGGCCCGCACAATGTTCAACGCGATATGCCGAAGGAGACGGCGAAACTGCTGGAGAGTTTACTGGCGAACTGAGGCGGCGTTGCCTGCCGCATCCGGGCGCGTTCATTTCCCGACCCGCAACAATTCCCGCGAGCCGGCGGCAGCTGCCGACCCATTTCTTCGCGCGCTGCATCTTACGGCAGTCGGTTAATGCCCCAGCTCTTCAGCATTGTCTCGGCCTCATCCAGGGTAAGATCTTTTCCGCCAGCTTCACCGTGGTATCCGCAAGTCCAGGGATCCCGCCCTTTTTGTTCATCCTCATACGAATATGAGACAACAATGCTCTCCCAATCCGTGCCGCCGTCGGCGCTTTTCATCGACCATGATTTGCCGGAGTAATATACGTCCATTTCATCAGTAATTGTGCCGCCATAATAGCGCACGCTCTTTCGGGCGTGATAGGGCTTGGAATAGTCGACAATTCCGGGTGGCCGCCACGCGGCTTCGTTTGCGTTATTGAAGGTGTTGTAATTCACCCAGTCGTTCGGAATGGCTGGAATTTTTTTTTGGGCTCGCTGGCCATTGAAGTCCAAGCCGTACTTTGGCTTCGGGCCGCCTCCGCAGCCGGCAATTGCCAGCGCTACGGCCACTACCAACACGAACCACGTCATGCGGTTAACAATGACCAGCATATAGCCAGTTCCGTGTTTCCAAACCTGCCGCGCCGAATAAGATCGGCGTAAACGTCGATCGCCATTAAAGCCATAGGTCGCCCCGCTACGATCCAGGCCGCTTGGCCGCCGGCGCGGTCGTCGGCGGTTGGCCGTTCAAGATCGCGGTCAGCCAGCGGTTGGAGGCGTCTTTGAAGGGGGCTTGGGAGTTGTTGGTTTCCTGGTGGGCGGAATTGACCATCACCACCCGATCGATCGGGCCGTGCATTTGGTTGATGGCGGCGTTGACGCCGGCGGCGGGGCAGGTTTCGTCGATCAGTCCCATCGCGACCAGCGCGGGGCAGGTGATGTGATAGGCGAAATTCTCCGGGTCGTAATAACGGGCGGTTTCGAGGATTTTTGGATTCTTCTTCTGAGCGGCCTGTGCGGCCCAATCGGGGAAACCCGCCGCCCGGCCAATTGTGGGGCCGGCCGCGTCGCAACTGCTGGGGACGCACGCCATAATGGCCGAGACTTTGGGATACAGGCCGCCCATCACCAGCGTCTGCTGGCCGCCCATGCTGGTGCCCATCACGACAAGATTCTTGCCGTCCCAGTCGCTTCGGCTGGCGAGATATTCGGCCGCCCGATAGGCCGACAAATACATCCTCAGAAAATAGCTCTTGTCGCGGTCGTCATTGCCGACGTGGTAATAATCGGCCAGCGTGGTGCGGCTGGCGTTGTCGTAAAACGCCTGCGGCTGGTCGAACGGGATGTCGTGCGGCTCGATGTTCAGGACCATCCAGCCCTTTTGCGCATAGGGAACCACGCCGCCCTTTTGCAGGCCGTATACGCCGGCCCATTGCAGGATCAGCAGGGCCGGGAATTTCCCATCCTTTGCCGGCCGGGCAAGCTGGCCGTAGACGTGCGTCTGATTGATGTTGTCCAGCGTGAGCTTATCATAGGTGACGGCGGGATTGCCGCTGTCGGCGGTGACGAGCTGCGGATTGGGCGGAACGGCTTCCAGCGTCTTGATCTTCCCGGCCCAGAAGGCGTCGAAATCGTCCGGGCGCGGCGCGGCGGGCTTGATGTCGGCCGGATCGATCAATGCGCCGGCAAGAACGCGAGAACTGCCGCCCGATCCCCGTCCGCCGCGCGGTCCGCCGGCCGGCGCCGCAGCGGGCGGCGGAGTGATCTCCAGAAAAAGATCACCGGGTTCATTGAGGGATGTGGTGATATCCGCCGAGCCGGAGGACAGATCCAGCGAGCCCGAGGCATAAGGCGTCAGGCCGTTCTTCTTGATCGTGTAATTGACATGCGCGTAGGCGGACAAATCGGCGGCCTTTGCGGTGACGTGCCAGGCGATCTTCTCGCCGACGGCGTAAACGCCGGTGGGATTCAGCGGCGTTGTGGTGATCTGGCCGGAGGCTATGGATGTCAGGGACAGGAGGCCGAGGAGCGCGAACCCCAGGAAACCGGCAGCAAACGCAAGCGGCGATCTTTTCCTGTCCCCTCTCCCTGTACCGCGGCAGAGGGATAGGTTGAAGTTGAGTACTCGAATCCACATGCTCGCCCCTTTCCGCGCAATATCCGGGCGCGCGCCAACTCCGCGCCGTTTGCGCCTTTGCGTTGAATATTCCGTCCTACAGCGCCTGCTCGTCGGCCTCGCCGGTGCGGATGCGGACGACGTGGGAGACGGGATAGATGAAGATCTTGCCGTCGCCCACTTCGCCGCTGCGGGCGGCTTCGACGATCGCGCGGGTCGCCTTCTCGACGTCCTCGGACTTGACGCAAATTTTCAGCAGAACCTTGGGCACGAATCCGACGTCCATCTTCGCGCCGCGATAACGCTCGGTGTGCCCCATCTGCCGGCCGAAACCCTTGCATTCGACGGCCGTCACGCCCAGGATTCCCAACTTCGCCAAGGCCGCTTTGACGGCATCAATGCGATGCGGCTTGATGACCGCCTCCACCATCTGCATGGTCACTCCATTGAAGAAAGCCCTGCCGGCCGTCGCCACGATGTGAATGCACCGCGATGCGACCGGCCCGGACATTCTAACCAAGGGCGGCCATTAAATGAAATCCATCGGCTGGAAGGAGTTTTGCAAAACGGCGGCGGAATCGGCGCTGAGCCATTTTTCCAGGATCGTGGCGTAGACTCTTCGGAAATCGGTGGTGTATTTCAGATCGCCGGCGTCCAGGTCGGCAAGGGACGGATATCGGCCGTAGAGACCGCCCTTGACCGCCCCGCCGGAGACGAACATGGGGGCGGCCGTGCCGTGGTCGGTGCCGTTGCTGGCGTTCTGTTCGACGCGGCGGCCGAATTCGCTGAAGCACATGACGACCACCTTGTCGTCGATCCTCTTGGCGGCCAGATCCTTGTGGAAAGCGGAGATGGAACTGGCGACGGCGCCGAGCAACTGGCTGTGCTGCGGTTCCTCGGCCGAATGGGTGTCGAAGCCGCCGATCTCGCAATAATAGAGCCGCGTGCCCAGATTCCCCGCGATAAGCTGGGCGATGAGCCGCAACGACTGACCCAGACCGCCGGGATAAGCGACATCGGGCTTGTAGTTGTTGGTCAGGCGATGAATTTCAGCCGCGGATACGATGGCGTTGGTCGCCTGGCGGGTGAGGAATTGCAGAGCGGGAGTTTCCTCGCGGACGGCGTTCATGGCGGCGATGAGTTTATTTTCGGCGGCGACATCGCGGGCGATGATACCCTGATCGGCGACCAGTCCGAAATCGGCGATGGCCTGGATCGACGGAACGGGTGCGCCGTCGGTCACCAGGGCCGTCGGAAGCTGCGAGCCGACGTTGATGGCCGTCAGCGATTGGTCGGTGCCGCGGACCATGTGATCGAGGTAATGGCCCAGCCAGCCGCTGGTCTGGAAGTTGATCGGATCAGCAGTCTGCCAGATTTCCATCGAGCGGAAATGCGAGCGATTGGGCTGGGGATATCCGCAGCCGTTGATGACGGCGAGCTTGCCCTGCGAGAAAAGCTCCTTGAACGCGGTCATGGAGGGATTGAGGGCCAGCGTGTCGTCGAGCATGAGGCTGCGGTCCTTGATGCCGATCACCTGGCGGGATTTGTGATAAACATCATCGCCGATGGGGATGACGGTGTTCAGCCCGTCGTTCCCGCCGGAAAGCTGCACCACCACCAGAATGTTGTCGCGTGCGACGGGATTGGTCGCGGGGGTATCGGCCAGGGCGAATCGCGTGAGAAACGCGGGGATCGTCGAGCCGATGCTGACCACGGCCGCGCCGGAAAGGCTCACTTTCAGCAGATCACGTCGGGAGGTTTTCATAACGCACTCCAATGGAAACCCATGCGGGAAAAGACCCGCGCGGCACTTTCGCGCCGGGTTCAGGCCAGTTGATACTCCGGCGTCGCCATCAGCATGTGGATGACGGGGCGGACCTTGGTGGTGTAGGTGTTGTGGTTATAGGCGAACGTCGTGGTCTTGCCGTCGGGGCCGATGTACATGAAATCGGCCAGGTCCGTGCGGCTTTGCGCATCCAGGCGGCCGTCGAGAAAGAGATCGACCAGGCAATTGATGACCTCATCGGCGGTTTGCGCGCCGCGGGTCTTGATGGCGGTTTCCAGATCGGGTTTGGTGATGTATTCCGAACTGGGCGTGGCCAATCTCTGGCCGAGATTGAATCGCAGCAGCAACGTGTTGGAATTGATCCACGCCTGCTCGCCATCCCAGCCTTTGACGTTGGGCGGGTAGAGCAATGTCTGACCCATGCGGTTGGCCTGCTGGCGGACGAATTCGGTACCGGCCCTGCCGCCCATCGCCAGCACCGCCCCCACCACCAACTCCACCGGGCTCTTGATCTTGCTGCGATAGGCCCAGTCGCTAAAGAACAGCCGGCTGGTCAGCATTTCCTTCAGCACCGGCTTGATCTCCCAGTCGTGTTCGAGCAGCCGGCTGGCGTAGTAATCGATATGCAACTGCGTCGGATTGGGATGCACGAAGGCGCGCAGCAACTTCTGCGAAAGATGCTCCGCCGCGGCCGGCTGTTGCAGGATCAGATCGATCGCCCCATCGGCATCGAGCGGCCCGGTAACGCCGAAAACGGTTTTGTCGTCGGCATCGAATTGCGATGGATTCAGCGCGACGCCGGCACTGGTGGCCTGCCAACCCGTGAACGCGCGGGCGATCTCCTTCACATCTTGTTCCGTGTAATGCCCGATGCCCAGCGTGAAGAGTTCCATCACTTCCCGGCCGTAGTTCTCGTTCGGTTTGCCCTTGCGATTGGTCTGCCCGTCGAGCCAGACGAGCATGGCGGGATCTTTGGTGACGGACTTGAGCAATTCACGGAAACTGCCCAGGCCCTTTTGGCGGAAGAGGTCAATCTGGCCGGCCAGCATTTTGCCGTCCATCACTTTGGACGCCGACGTCGCGAAGTGATTGTGCCAATACAGCGCGATCCGTTCCTGGGCCGGCTGCGTCGTGTTGAGCATGCGGTGATACCACCACTGCTGAACCTGATCGGCATTGGAGAGCGTCAGAAAATCAGCCAGCGAATCGAGTTCCGCGGAGAATGGATCGTTGGCCGGATTGTAATCGAGCAGCGCATCGACGGCCTTGGCGGGCGAAAGCGCGGTGAGCTTATCGACCATGGCACTGGTCGGCCCCAGCGCGGCGCGGCGAAGCAGATGCGATGCCCAACGCTTATCCCAGGGGGAAGCTGCGGCGGGCACAAACGGCGCAAAGGGATTCTCCGGCGGCGTCAAAAAATCGTTGGCCATTTTCCCAAACCTCCATGCCGAAGGCGCAATCGCCCTCGAACAAACGCCCACAAGCAAACCATCCCCGTAAGCCTTAACCGCTATTGTCCAAAGCCCCGACGCTTTTGACAAGGGAAAATTGGCCATTTTGCCGAATCAATGGGCGGAAACACCCGCCAGAAGCGACAACCCGCACGCTTTGGCTGCGGCGGCCGCGGAGGTTACGATGGGCTTGTGCAAAATAATTCAAACTCATGCGGGACAAACCGATGCTGTATCCACTGAAATTCAAGCCTCGATATCTGGAAAAAATCTGGGGCGGGCGCCGGATCGAAACGTTGCTGGGCAAATCACTCCCGGCCGGGAAAGAGATCGGCGAGAGTTGGGAGATCTACGACTTTCCCCCCGGCGTGGCGGACAAGTCCGCCGGTTGGTTCAGCAGCGTTATCGCCAATGGACCACGGGCCGGGCAGACTCTGCACGATCTGATTGGCGAATGCGGCCACGATCTGATGGGCGATGTGCCGCTGGCCGGGCCGCAGGGGCAGTTTCCGCTGGTCATCAAATTCCTCGATGCCCGGGCCGATCTTTCGGTGCAGGTTCATCCCGATCCGGCCTACGCCGCGGCACATCCCGAGGCGCATCTGAAGAACGAGGCGTGGTACGTCGTCGATGCCGAACCCGGCTCGCGAATCCTCAAGGGCCTTGTCCCCGGCACGACGCGAGACGCATTCGGCGATGCTCTGGCGGATGGCTCGGTCGAACGGCTGATCCGGGCCATTCCCGCCAAGAACGGCCAGTGCTTCTATCTTCCCAGCGGCACCGTTCACGCACTGGGGGCGGGAATCCTGGCGGCCGAGGTGCAGACTCCCAGCGACACCACCTTCCGCGTGTTCGATTTCAACCGCATCGAACCGGCCACCGGAAAACTGCGCGATCTGCACATCAAGCCGGCCATGGAATGTATCGACTTCTCCGGCGCCCCTGAGCCGAAGCAGCCGCGATCGCACGTGGCCGGGCTGTTCACGACGGTCACGCGCCTTGTCACCGGCCCGCAGTTCGCGATCGAAAAAGTCCGCTTCACCGAGGGCGTGGAAGAGCCAGTCCCGTATGATGAGCCGGTCATCTGGATCGTCCTGGAGGGCCGGGCCGAGATCAAAGTGGACGGCCTGAGCGAACCGACGGCGTTGACCCGCGGCGATACGGTTCTGTTACCGGCGGCGACGAAGAATCCGGTCTTGAAGACACTGAGCGATTGCGCCTGGCTGGAAGTGACGATCCCGAATTCACACTAAAATGCTGGGAGTTCAGCCACAGAGCACACCGAGAGAAGAAAGCCTCGCTATTTTGCTCTGCCTCTGTGTGCTCTGTGTGCTCTGTGGCTATATGTTCTTTTTCGCAATGGCAACTCGATGAAACAACGAATTCAAAAAATCCTCGCGGCCGCGGGCGTGGCTTCGCGGCGGGCCATCGAGGAGATGGTTCTTCAGGGGCGCGTCAGCGTGAATGACCATGTCGTCACACGTCTGCCGATCCTGATCGAGCCCGGCGTGGATCGGGTGTCCGTGGACGGCCAGAAGATTCGCCTGCGCGGGCCGAGACCCGATCGCGGGGCCGGCGATTCTCCGCGCCTGCCCGTCGAGATGGTCTACATTCTCCTGAACAAGCCGAAAAACGTCTACAGCACCAACGTCGCCCAGGGCGTGCAGAAGCTGGCGATCGATCTGCTGCCGGACGATGTGCCGGCCAGGGTTTATCCGGTCGGGCGGCTGGATTCCCAATCGACCGGCCTGCTGCTGATGACCAACGACGGCGAATTGACCAATCGCCTGACGCATCCTCGCTACGGCGTGGCCAAGACCTATCGGGCGACCGTGGATGGATTTGTCGATGACAAGCTGCTCCGCTCGCTGGAAGGCGGCGGCGCGGCGACCTCACGGCCGGTGCCGCCCGCTGCCGGGGCAACTCGCCGCCGCGCCCGCATCCGCATTGTCCGTCGTAGTGCCGAACGGACGACGCTGGAAATCACCGTGCAGGAAGCCACCACCCGCGACGGCCGGAATCGCTCGGTCCGGCAGATGCTGGCCCACATGGGCCACAAAGTGCGCGAGCTATGCCGTATTCGTTTCGGCCCGCTGGAACTGGGCGGCATGCCCGCCGGAGCCTGGCGGCTGCTCTCGCGCGACGAGATTCGGAAACTGCGATCGAGCGGCGAAATGCAAATAAACCGCCAAGAGCACCAAGACGCCAAGGAAAAAAATACGCCAAGAAGAAACAGGTAGACAAAACGCCGAGATCGCTTTGGGGCGTTCGGCTCAAGCCCAGAATCATACCCCTATGCGCTGGCGCGCGTTTTCTTCCCTGGCGTCCTTGGCGGCTTGGCGGTCCACTCGCCTTGTTAGTGATCGGCCAGCTTCCACTTCACGACCATCGGGCTGAACGCGATGTAGCTGCCGGCGCGGGCGTAGCCGGGGCTGAGGCCGCGGATTTTTTGCAGCATCGCCTGGCAATCGGGCGAGCCGGGGCCGGTGTAGCCGTCGGTGCCGACCACGCAATACGACCGGGCCCATCCGGGCACGCCGAATTCGACCGAGCAGGCCACACCGCGATTGGCCAGGAACTGGCAGGCGTTGTCGGCATATTGCTTTTCCGCGTAGCTTTGCACCAGCACATAATTGAGGCCGACCTTGCGCTGGTTCTGCACCGGCGGAGTCGCCCCCGGCGCGGCGGGTTGGGGACCGCCGACGTTAATCGCCCCGGCCGAGCTGCCCCGCGCCAGAACCGGCGGCTTGGCGGCCGAACCGCCTCCCGCCGTGGCCGCACCACCGGATACGCCGCCGCGCACGTTCAGCACGTCAGGATGCGGCGGCTGTTGACGCAAGACGGCCGTCGATACCGACGCGCCGTACGCATACGCCCGGTTCCTCAGCCGGCTGATAAGAAACACCGCGATCACCAGCACCACCGCGAACGATGCGATCATCGCCACGCTGGTTGGCGTCAGCATCCGACGCAGGTCCTTGATCTGCGGCAGACGCGATTCGGTCGCTCCGGGCGGCGATGGCGCCGGGCGATCGCCGGTTGCCTCGTCCCCCAAAGCCGTTGCGGCCGGCAGGGAATCCGCCGCTGATGCCACCGCCGGCGGCAACTCGCCCGGCGGCTGCACAGGCTGGACATCGGCCATCGGCGGGAATGGCAAAGCGGGCTGCGCCGTCGCGGCCGGCGGCGCCGGCTGCGGAGCCTTTTGCACGGGATATGCCGCCGCCGATTTTTGCGCGGTGGCCATGACGGGCGGCCGGTTTCTGGACCACCACGGCGGCGGCTTGGGCGTCAGCGCCTGGGGATTGCGGTGCAGAACCTCAAAAAGGGCAACGGTGTGTTTGGGCTTGGCCATCCTTGACCTCACGGCGGAAAGACGCGACCGCTCTCCGAGCGGCCGATGAACGGGTCAACAGTACGACCCTGCCGGCCGATGGTCAAGGAGAATCGGGCGAGGCAAAAGAGAAAATACGGCAGACAAAAAAATACTTGCGGCGGCGCGGCCGGCATATTATCTTGCCCGTCGATGGGTCGTCGGCTGGCGCGTCATCATTTCTCTCGCGCCGGCACGGATCGGCGAATATGAGTTTCCAGTGGCGGCGCGACATGTCCCAAAGCGCCGATGACTCGTTTTCGCCGGCGCAGGCTCGCGGGCGGCCGCCTGGGGTGGCGGTTATCGGCGTCTTGCGTTTGATCCCTCCCATCAGGCGACCCGCGTGCGCGGGCCGGCGACATGTTGGCGTTCAGGGGGATACTCGCTCTGCCAAACGCGGTCCATCGTGAATCTCGCTTTTTTCGATGTGATCAACTGGGATTACGACGCCGGCACGCCCTATGAACGGCCGCTGGGAGGGTCGCAGTCGGCACTCAGCTATCTGGCCGCCGCCCTGGGCGCTCGCGGACATGCCGTCACGATGTTCTCCTCGACCACCCGCCCACGCACCTTTCAGGGCGTGAAATGTCAATCCAACCTGCCCTTGAATCCCGCTCAATTCGCCGCATTTGACGCGCTGATCGTCCTCAACGGACCGGCGGATATCTGTCTGGCGCTGCGGCCCCATCTTCCGGCCGGATGCAGGCTGATTCTCTGGACGCAATGCTCGTTTGACCAACCGGCCATGTTTCCATTGAAACGGCCGGAGGTGCGCAAGGAGTGGGACACGATTGTGTGCGTGTCGCAATGGCACGCCGCGGCCATGCAGCGGGAATACGGGCTGGATCCCCATCGCATCGCGGTGATCCGCAACGCGATCGCCCCGGCGTTTGTGAACCTGTACGCCGATGCGGCCGAACTGGCCCGGGCCAAAACCGCTCAGGCCGTGCTGACCTATACCAGCACGCCGTTTCGCGGACTGGATGTGCTGCTGAGCGTCTTCCCGGATGTGCATCGGCACGACCCGCGCGCGAGTCTGCACGTGTACTCCAGCCTGAAAGTCTACGGCCAGGATGAAGACGGCGACCCTTACGTCCGGCTCTATGCCACATGCCGATCGTCGCAGGGCGTGGAATACCACGGATCGCTCGTGCAATCGGACCTGGCCGCTGCCCTGAAGCCGGCCATGATCCTGGCCTATCCGAACACGTTCGCCGAGACCAGTTGCATCGCGGTGATGGAAGCGATGGCGGCCGGGTTGCTCGTCGTGACCAGCGACCTGGGCGCGCTGCCGGAAACGACGATGGAGATGGGCGTGCTGGTTCCCGGCCCGCGGCATCCGGGCGACCTGGAGGTTTTCGCCCGCAATTACCGTGACCGGCTGGTGGCGACAATGCAGGAAATCGCCCGCCATCCCCAACAGCACTGGTCGGCACGCTGGGAACAGGTTCAGGCAATGACCACCCGGTTCACATGGCCGGTTCGCGCGGCCGAATGGGAACAACTGCTGGGAACCTGCAAATGCCATCGCCCCTGCGCGGCTACCTGAGCGGCGCCAAGGCGCTGCCGGGGGTGGCGCTCTCGTTGAGCTCCAGACGCAGATAATCCCAAACGACGCCGGAGGTGACTTCCCCGGCCGGGACGGTGAACGTCACGGAGTTTTCACCCTGCTTCAGCAGCGATGCATCGAACGGCTGGGCGTACTGCCGCCAAACTCCCTTGTTGGTGTTGTAGCGAATCGCGTTGGTCGAGATGATCTGGACCGTACCGACGTTCTTGCCGTTGACGCCAACATCAAACTTGCCCATGGCGCCCGGATTGGACAGGCCGGCCGTGCTGTCCGAGCCGGCCAGCGCGATGCGCATCACGGCCTGACCCGTCTCGGCCTTGTCCATATTGAATTTGACGGTCCAGGTGGTCGAGCGGCCCATGCCCCACTGGTTCCACATGTCCTGGCCCGGCGGCGGAATCTGCACCCAGCCAAAGGGCTGGTTGAGCGGATCCTTGGCCGCGGGATTCTGCCAGGCGTCGGACAAAGCGTGCGGCACTTCCTCAAAGAACCAGTCCTTGTGATAGTCGCTCTTGCCGATGGTGTAGGTGATGTCGTTGGGGAACAGATCGGCATACCGCAGCGGCCAGCCCCACAGCCAGTAATTGGCGGCGTCGCCCTTGTAGAACTTGTCGCCGGTGCGATCCGGATAGCCAATTTCCCAGACCTGCTTGCCGTAACGTTCGGGTTGCCAGGTGAGCTTGCCAAGATCGATGTCTTTGCCGGGCTCGACGGTAATGTTGGTCTTGGCGAACTCACCCAGTACGCCGTCGGCAAAGGCGTGCAGCGTGTAGGCGCCGGGGCGCACGTTGGTGATGTCGAACTTGCCGTCCTCGGTGCCGTTGGTCCAGAACTGGTAGTAATTCCCGTCGTGGGCCCAGGTGACAATATTGCCATTGCCCGACCGCGATACAAAACCTCCGGCGCCGCTGGTGTAATCCGGATGAGACAAACCGACGGTCAGATTCGGCAGTTTGCTCGAGGCGGCTTGCGGATCATCCAGCACAAGCTGCCCGGTGATGTTGGCTCGCTGCGCCTTTGGCGTGTAGTCCACTCCGCTGACCCAGTCGTAAGGCCAGCGGGCCGTCTCGACCCTGGCCCGGCCCATCGCATCCTGCCACAGAGCGGTGGCGTTGGCTTTCCACGCCGGCGGCAACGTCGGGTTGCCCTGCGTGGCTTGCAGCGTGGCCAGATCGGCCGCGCTGGCGGTCAACGGCGCGGGCAGCGCGTTGCAATAGACAAAAATCGGGCCGATGACCTTGTTCCAGTTTTCGCCGGCCGGGATATTGCAGCCAGCCCCGCCGGCATAGTGGCCCGATGTCCAGTAGTCCAGAATCGTCGCGCCCATGTGGCAATCGAGGTCCAGCTTCTCAGCGCCGCCGCCGATGTATTCGGTGGTGGGGTTGATGAACCAGAACCCGATGTGGTCCTTGGTGTCGGACCAGCCGTACGCCGGCTGCCGGTACATCACGCCGCAGTAGCTGTACTTGTGCTCGACGGAATTCTTGTAATTGCCGGTGGCAATGATGCTCTGCTCCTTGGCGTGAATGACGGTGGCGCCGCGCTGGTCGGCGCCGGCAATCATCAGCATGTTGCGGTCGGCATCAACTGTAAGCCAGTCAAACACGCCGTTGAGCTGGCAGATGAAGCGGCTTTCGCCCTCGCCGGCGCGGGGATAACTGGCCGGGTGTGAGAACTCCGCGTATGTGTATATGCCGCTGGAGCCCCGCTCCAGGCAATAGCGAACTTCGATATCCATGGGGCTGCTCACGCCCTTCATGTCGACCTCGCCGCGATCGCCGCCGTTCTTCGCAGGATCGATGGTAATGGCCGTTTTCACCTGACCATGCGGCACTTGTTCCCAGATGCCGCCGGGGCCCATCATCTGCACGTTGTGATAGAACATCTGCGTGATGTGGCTGTTGCCCTTGTTGATGATGGCTCTGATGATGCCGTTGTCCATCGTCCAGGTCGCGCCCTGATCCGTGATGGTCACCGGTGCATTGACCGTCGGTTTCTCAACCGGCGGCAAGTCGACGGCACGCACCCGCGGCGACGGCAAGACCAGTGCCAGACCGATGAACCCAAGAGCAACGCGGCCACTCGGGCCGATGGACATCAACGTCTTCATCGCACGCTCCTACTGATGTGATTTCGTTACTTCTCCTGTAGCTCCAGTCGCAGGTAGTCGTAGCAGACGCCCGACGTGCAATCGCCGGCCGGAACCGTCAGCGTCATGGTATTCTCGCCCGCCTTCATCAGCGAGGCATCGAACGGCTGGGAATATTCACGCCATACGCCGCGGTCAGTGTTGTACCGCAGGGCATTGGTCGAGATCGGCCGGATCGCGCCGGCCGGCTTGCCGTTCATACCGATGCTCAGCGTCGTGCTGTCAGAGCCACCCAACGCCACACGCAACGTCGCCGTGCCCTGCACCGCCTTGTCCATGTTGAACTTGACCGTCCAGGTGGTCGCCCGGCCGCGGCCCCAGGCGCCCCACATGTTCGCACCGG